>JALUTY010000074.1 GCA_027021615.1 bacterium
AGGCCTCCACGGAGCGCAGAACGTGGCTGGAGAGGGTTCTGGAGACCTGGAGGCCGTTCGGGTCTTGGAGTCCCACCCAGGCCGGATGAGCTGACCACGGCCCGATTTGGAATTCTTCAGGGACGACTATTGCGACGGGGGGACGTTGCTGCCTAGTTGCCGGGAAGGCGGCCGGGACGTTGAGCGGTTATTCGGTTATTGGTCTCCCAACTTTGACGCTTTGCAGTACAAGAACGCTGTGATTCTGAGGGGTTAAACTTTTCGGACTCGTGATTTTTACACTACATCGCCACTCCTCACAGGGCCTTGGGAATCGGGGGTAGGCCGAGGGTGCGGAGAATCTTGGCCTGCTCCCTGGTGGGCCGTGTCGGCAGGCGTGTGGACGTGGCACCAACCACGAGATCGACCACTTTGTTCCGCTGCAAAAGCGCCAGCGCTCGGGGCACCGTTAGACCCAGGGCCCGAAGCCGGCTGCGCATCCAGCGCTCCACTTGCAGCGCCAACACGCACACGAAGATGTGGGCCCGGATCCGACGCTCGGTCCAGTGGTACACGGGCCGTACTTTCACGGTGCTCTTGAGACATCGCCATCCCCTCTCGATCTCCGCCAGCTCCTTGTACCGGGCGATGATCTCTTCCGGCGGGAGGTCCATGTCGGTGGTTTCCACCAAGAGCACCCCGTCGATCTTGGCCTCCCACAGGAGGGCCTTGCGGTTCTTGGTCACTTGGAGGCCCTCGGCCTCGGAGAGCGTGACGTCGTAGAATTTCGGACGACGGGGGGACGTTGCTGCCTAGTTGCCGGGAAGGCGGCCGGGACGACGGGGGGACGTTGCTGCCTAGTTGCCGGGAAGGCGGCCGGGACGTTGAGCGGTTATTCGGTTATTGGTCTGGGCCGGGGGCTTTCTGTGCCTCTGGGCGCGCGGGCCGGGGGTGGGGAGGGAAGGTCGGGGCCGTTCCCCGCGGGTTGCGGTGCGCGCGGCGATCGGTGAGCCCGGTTCTGGGGTCCGGCGGCTGAGTTTACCCCCTAGGGGGTTACGCGCCCTTCGCCGGGCGAGGAAGGTGGACTTCGGTGTCCCGGCGGTGGGCAGCGAGGTCTTCCTTCACCTCTTGGAGGGTCGACCCCACACGATCGATCTTGGCACTGAGCCGGGCGTCCACCTCATCGATCTTGGCGCTGAGCCGGGTGTCCACTTCATCGATCTTGGCGCTGAGCCGGGCGTCCACCCCATCGATCTTGGCGCTGAGCCGGGTGTCCACCTCATCGATCTTGGCGCTTAACCGGGCGTCCACCCCATCAATCTTGTCGTTGAGTGCGCCGATCATGAACAGAAGTTGTTCATCGCGCTCCCGCGACTCTTGACGGGCCCGTTCGATGTCGGCGCGAAGGACCTCGTGGCCCTCCAGGACAAGGTCAAACTTTCCCCGAATGTCTTCGAGCAGGATTTCGAGATGGTCCTTTTCCATGGCCGTGTCTCCGGTGGACGAGATCGACTCGCACACGGGCATCTTGCCCCCCTGGATTCCGGGATGCAAGTGGGAACTGCGGTGACCAGTGACGGGTGTCGACGCTTCGCGTCTCAACGTCCCAACGTCCTACCGTCCCAACGGTCCCCTGCGGGTCCATCGAGCCCAGTTGCCGGGCTGCCCAGCCGCCGCCCATGTGTTGCGGGCCACGAGGGAAAGGGGTCACGAGCGCTTTCCGCCCTGCGGATCAGTCGGGCCGGCACACGGCATGAGCGCTCGGCGATAAGCGCGTTCCAGACCCTTGTCGGCTGTGACGAGATCGGCACCGTGGTCCAGGGCGAGGCGGAGGAAAATCGCGTCGTAGACCGTCAGCCCCATCTGCCGGGCCAGCTCGACGGCTCCGAAAACATGGTCCCGGTGGCCCACCACGTCCAGGGGAAGGGCCAGGATCTCCGTCAGGATCCCGTCCACCTCGTCCGCGCGCAGCAGACCGGCCCGTTCCTTCCTGAGCAGAACCTGGGGCGCTTCGGCCAGTGCCAGTTCGGGCACCAGCAAGACACCGTCGCCACGCCACGCCGTCTCCACCGCATCCACCAGCCCGTCCGGCACGGGGCCGTCGGGCACGTAGAAGCGCACGATCGCCGAGGTGTCCAGGACCCAGGCTCTCACCTGCGGCGCTCCTCCCGGACCTCCGCGACGGTATTTCCCAAGGGCCGGCCCTGGAGGCGTGCCCTCCAGTGGGCGGCTGCACCGACCGGTGAGGGGCGGTCCAGCGTGCGTACCCGCTCGAGCAGGACGAGGACCTGCTGCTGGAGGCTCCGACGGTTGCGTTTCGCCAACGACGCCAAGGCTTCGTAAACGTCATCCGGAACGTTGCGTACCGTTAGGGACTTCATGATGTGATGCCTCCTTTTCGCGAGCCCAGTATGGTGTGCTTGCAAAATACTGTCAATTGCCAGTCTCCGGGCTCACGAGGCTGGAAGGCATTTCGGCGTCCTACCGTCCCAACGTCCCAACGGTCCCCGACCAACGACTCACGATTCACGGCAGTTTGGCGGCCCGGGTCAGTAGTGGTATCGGGCCTGGAGAAAGTCCACACGGTCCGCTGTTACGCGGTACACCAGACGGTGTTCCTGGGTGATTCGGCGGGACCACACGTTGGGATCGAGGTATTTCAGGGGTTCGGGCTTTCCCAGCCCCTGGAAGGGATCGCGCAGCACGGCCTCCACGAGATCGAGCACGCGCAGGGCGGTTTTCCGGTGGGTCCTCACCCACCAGCGAAGATCCTCCCGAAACTCCGGATGGAAGACCGCGGCCCGTTCATTCGGCGGCACCCTCGACCTCCCGCCGCAGTTCCTCCAAGGACGTGGGGGCACCTTCCCCTTTGCGCGCCCGGATCAGAGCCCGAAGTAAACGCTCGGCATTGCGGGGCGAGCGGAGCAGGTGGGCGGTCTCGAGCAGGCTCGAGAGCTCGTCGGCCGCGATGAGCGCCACGTCCTCGCGGTTCCGGCGGCGGATGATGATCGGCTCCCGCGTGGAGGCGGCCTCGTCCAGGTACTTTGCCAGGTGGGCCCGGGCATCGCTGTACGTGGTTTGGATCGGCATCGGTACCTCCAGAGAGTTGTACATCGTTACGGTACAACTCGTCGGTGGTCCTGTCAAACGGCCGTGACGAGTGGAAACTTCCGTGACGCGTGATCGGTGACAAGTGTCGACGCTTCGCGTCGGCTGGGAGGCTGGAACGCTAGGAGGCCTTCTAGCTTTCCAGCGGCCCGCGTAGCGGGCCATGGGTGACGGCTACCGTCCCACTCGTTCCTTCAACAGGCGAACCGTTTCGATGTAGATGGTGCGCCACGGGCCCACCGCCACGATCTCCAGGATCCCTTCTTCCGCTACCCGGTAGACGATCCGGAACCGAGCCACACGGTAGTTCCGGAGCCCTTCGAGTTCGGCCCGCAGTGGTTTGCCGGCGAACGGGTCTTTCTGGAGGTGGCGGAAGGCCTCCTTGATCCGCGTCTTGATTCCCGGGTGAAGGGTCCGAAGGACGCGGCCACATCAGGCGGCACGCGAAGCGTTCGGGGGGCCGAGGCTGGTGTCAACGGCGCTATTCCCCAAGAGTTCGTCCAGGGTGTAGAGCGAGGCACATCCCCCGTCGAGATCTTCGAGCCCCTTTCGGATCTCTGCGAGGAACTCCGAATCGAGGCGGATCTCGTGGGTTTCCCGCCAGCTTTCGAACTCATGGGGGCTTACCAGAACGGCCACCGGCACGCCGTTCTTAGTGACAACCACCTCTTCGTCGGTACGGCGCACGGCGTCCACGGGGGCGTTTAGCTTCATTTTCGCCTCGGACACCGAAAGAGTTTTCATGGCAGCCTCCATTCAGGACGACCAGAACCTTGACCAGAGGAGAGCCGGCATGGGGAGGGGACACAACCCGCGACACCGTCCCAACGTCCCAGCGTCCCAACGGTCCCCGACCAACGATTCACGGCAGTCTACGGCAGTTTGCCGGTGACGCGTGACGGGTGATCGGAATGTCACGCACCGGGGTCCCCTGGCGCCCACGCCCCCTTCGCCACGAAGTAGGGGTTTCGCAGGTCGGGCTTGTTGTAGCGCAGGGGCTCGCCGTCCAGGGTCTCGACCCGGCCGCCGGCGGCCTCCACGATGGCCTGGCCGGCTGCGGTGTCCCACTCCATGGTGGGGCCCAGCCGAGGGTAGAGGTCGGCCCGCCCCTCGGCCACGGCGCAGAGCTTGAGCGAGCTGCCGGCCGCGATGCTCTCGGCCACCGGCAGACTCCTCAGATACGCCTCGGTCTCGGGGGAGGGGTGGGACCGGCTCCGGACCACCACCAGCCCCCGGGCCGGGTCGGGCCGGCGGGCCCGGATGGGCCGGGATTCGCCGTCCGCCTGACGGGTCCAGGCGCCGTTGGTGACGTCGCCCCAGTACACCCGCTCCTGCACCGGCACGTGGATGACGCCGAGCACGGGCCGGCTCCCCTCCACCAGGGCGATATTCACGGTGAACTCCCCGTTTCGTTTGATGAACTCCTTGGTGCCGTCCAGCGGGTCGACGAGCCAGAACCTGGACCAGGCCCTGCGGGTCGCGTAGGGGATCTTCCGGCCCTCTTCGGACAGCACCGGCACGTCCGGGAAGGCGCGTGCGAGGCCCTCGGCGATCACCCGGTGGGCCGCCCGGTCCGCCTCGGTGAGGGGGGATCGGTCACCCTTCTCCTCCACCTGGATGTCGCCCTGGTAGATCCGGAGGATCTCGGCGGCCGCGGCTTCGGCGAGTTCGAGCAGGAGTCGGATGGTGGGGTTCGGGTTGTCCATGGGATGCCTCCGAAAGGCCGTGACGAGTGGGAAAGGCGGTGACGCGTGATCGGTGATCGGTGACGGGGCCCCGTGCGGACGCTCGGACGTGCGGACGTGCGAACGGAACGTCCCAACGTCCTAACGTCTAACGTCCCAACGTCTAACGTCTAACGTCTAACGTCCCAACGGTCCCCGACCAACGATTTACGATCCACTTACGATCCACGATTCACGGCAATTTGGCCCCCGCTCCTCACCCCCTGAAGATCACCCCCCGCTCCTGGAGCGCCGCCGTGATGCGGCGTACCGCGTGGTCCAGGGGCTCGGCAGGGTCCGACTTGATGTCGAACGGGATGTCGGTGCGGACCTCGTCGCCGGCCCACACCACGAGGGTGCGGTGCTGCTGCACCACGGTCTGGATCAGGTCGAGGTCGGTGTGGGTCAGATCGATGGCGCTGGCCACCAGGATGGTGCCCGCGTCGAGGAACAGGTGCGCCACCTCGGCGAACCGACGCAGGTGCTCCTCGCGGTGGTCGGCCAGGCTGTTGATGCCGGGGGCTTTGATGTCGGCGTCCAGTCCGTAGACGAGGCTCCCGAGCCCCAGGTAGTACACGAAGCGGCCCCGGGCGAACAGCTCGGCCTCCAGGGCCTTGGCCAGGTCTTTCTTGTGGGACTCCCGGGCGCCGGTCACGAGGACCAGGGCGGGCTCCTGGCTGTACCGGGCAGCCCGGTCCTCCCGCGGGATGGCGCTGCGGGTCCACTTGATGTTGCGGACCACCACCTTGTCGCGGACCCAGGACTGGTCGTCCGGCAGGGCCTCCTGGATGATGCCGCCCCCGCTGATCTCATAGTTGTCGATGATGACGAACCGGCCGGTGTCCGGCAGGTCGCGGCTCAGGTCGAAGGCCAGCGGCTGGTCGCAGACGATCACGCATTCGGCCACGTCGTGGCGACCCACGGCCTTGGCGTCGTCGGTGGCCTCGAGGGTGGAGGCGTCGATCAGCCGGTGGACCGACTCGAGCCGGGCGGGCACCTTGGCGGTGCCGATCCGCAGCACGTAATCCCTGCCCGGTGTCATGGGTTGGCGGCCGAGCCAGAACAGGCTCGACCGGAACCGGGTGGACACGTGGGGCGGCGGCTCGTCGGCCCGGACCGCCAGGTCGCCCCGCGTCACGTAGATCTGCTCGGTCATGGTAAACCCGGCCGGCTCCCCCTGGGTCGCGCTGCGCAGTGCGTCCTCGGGGGGCTCGGGCGGAGGGAACTGCTCGAACGACTTGACCACGGTGCTCTTGCCCGAGGGGTAGAACACCACCCGATCACCCACCCGGAGGGTCCCTGACGCCACGGTGCCGGCGATGATCCGGCGGTTGTCCCCGAACCGGGTGAACTTGTACACGTCCTGCACCGGCATCCGGAAAGGGAGGTGGTCGTGGTCGGCCCGGGCCTGGAAGGCGTCCAGGGCGTCGAGCACGGTGGGGCCCCGGTACCAGCCCGTCCGTTCCCCCCGGTCGGCCACGTTGTCGCCGGCGAACCCGCTGACCGGGATGTAGGCGCTGGCCTCCATGCCGATGGTGCCCAGGAACGATCGGTACTCCTCGCGGATCCGCTCGAAGGCCTCCTGGCTGTACTCCACCAGGTCCATCTTGTTCACCAGGACAGCCACCTGCTGGATGCCGAGCATGGAGAGCATGTAGCCGTGGCGCCGGGAGTTCTCCCGCACGCCCTCGTTCGCGTCGATCACCAGGAGTGCGGCCTCGGCTCGGGACGCACCGGTGATCATGTTCTTCAGGAACTCGATGTGGCCCGGGGCGTCGATGATGATGTAATGGCGCTTGGCCGTCTTGAAGAACACCCGGGCCGCGTCGATCGTGATGCCCTGGGACTGCTCGTCCTTGAGGGCGTCGAGAAGGAAGGCGTACTCGAACGGCCTGGAGGTCCGTTCGCACAGGTCGCGGATCTGCTCCAGCTTGCCCTCGGGCAGGCTGCCGGTGTCGGCCAGTAGCCGGCCGATGATGGTGGATTTGCCGTGGTCCACGTGGCCCACGATCACGATGTTCATCTGCTCCGTCTGGGTCATCTCGTTCGTCACCTGTTTCGTTGTGCGACTGCCGTTTGGTCGGGGACCGTTGGGACGTTAGACGTTGGGACGTTAGGACGTTGGGACGCTGGGACGTTGGGACGTTCGGACGTTGGGACGTTGGGACGCCGAAATGCCTCCTAGCCTCCTAGCGTCCCAGCGTCCCAGCCGACGCGAAGCGTCGACACCCGTCACCGCAGTTCCTACATATACCCTTCTCGCCGCAGGGTCTCGAGGCCGCCGCCGTCGTCCTTGTCCTGGGCTCGGCCGGCCCGCTCGGCCACGTTCTTGAGACGGCCGCTGCGCAGCTCATCGATGATCTCGTCCACGGTGCCGGCGTCGGACTCGATGGGGAACGTGCACGGCCAGCACCCAAGGGAGCGGTAGCGCTTCCCCTCGCCCTGGTCGTAGTAGAGGGACACGGTGGGGATGTTCTCGAGCTTGATGTACTCCCAGATGTTGAGCTCGGTCCAGTCGAGCAGCGGATGGATGCGCACGTGGGTGCCGGGTGCGAAGTCCACCTTGTAGTAGTTCCAGAACTCGGGGGGCTGGTCACCGATGTCCCAGCTCGAGGCCCGGTCGCGGGGGGAGAAGTACCGCTCCTTGGACCGCGAGCCCTCCTCGTCGGCGCGCACCCCCACGATCACCCCGGTGAACGGCTCGGTGTTCCTGTCCTTCTCGTACCGCCCGGTCTCGTGGTTGAACCGGTATCGAGGCCAGGTGCCGGCCAGGGTGTTCCGGAGCGCCAGGGTCTTGAGGTTCCGGCAGCACGTGATCCGATCGACGTTGCCGTCGGGGAAGGTCTGCTTCGCCTCGAGGGCCTCCCGGTTCTCCCCGTAGATCATGGTCAGGTGCCACTCCCGGGTGAGCCGGTCCCGGTACTCGATCATCTCGGGGATCTTGTAGTGGGTGTCGATGTGCACGAGCGGGAACGGTACGTGGCCGTAGAACGCCTTGCGGGCCAGCCACAGCAGCACTGTGCTGTCCTTGCCGATGGACCACAGCATGCACAGGTTTTTGAAGTTGGCGTACGCCTCCCGCAGGATGTGCACGGAGGTGTTCTCCAGCTTGCGAAGATGGGCGTATCGGTTGACCAGGATCTCCGTCATCGTGCCTCCCGTCTCTCCGTGAGGGGCTGAAACCAGTCCTGCTTCCGGGTCTCCACGTACCGCACCACGTGCGAGACGCACTCATCCACGCTCCAGCGGGCCGTGTCGAGGACGAGATCGGGGCTGTCGGGCTCCTCGTAGGGGCTGGAGATGCCGGTGAAGTCCGGGATCTCTCCGGCCCGGGCCTTGCGGTACAGCCCCTTGGGGTCGCGCCGCTCACATGTGGCCAGGTCGCACTTCACATGGATCTCCACGAACTCCCCCGGTCGGAACAGGGCCCGCACCCGCTCCCGGTCGTCCCGGAACGGCGAGATGAAAGCGGTGAGCACCAGCAGCCCGGCGTCCACGAACAGCTTGGCCACCTCGCCGACCCGCCGGATGTTCTCCTTGCGGTCCGCCGCGGAGAAGCCCAGGTCCCGGTTCAGGCCGTGACGGACGTTGTCCCCGTCGAGCAGGTAGGTGTACCAGCCCCGGTCGAACAGCTGCCGCTCGACGGCGTGGGAGATGGTGGACTTGCCCGAGCCGGACAGACCGGTGAACCAGAGCACCATGGAGGGGTGTCGGTTTCTCCGGTGGTAGTCGGCCCGCGACACGAGCCGCTCGTGCCACCGGATGTGGGTCGGTTTCGCGGACATCAAAAGCTCCAGATCATGGGAATGAGAAGCACGGATCCTACCAAGTAGAGCAGGTGCAGGGGGAGCCCCACCCGGACGAAGTCGGTGAACCGGTACCCGCCCGGGCCGTACACCATCATGTTGGTCTGATACGCCACCGGGCTCGCGAAGCTGGCCGAGGCTGCCACGGCCACGGCGATGACGAACGGGTGGGGGTCGAGCCCCGCGCTCTTCGCGGCCGACAGGGCCACCGGGAACGCCAGGGCCGCGGCGGCGTTGTTCGTGATGAACCCCGTGAGCCCCGACGCGAACACGAACACCGCTCCCAGGAGGACACGGGGGCCCAGCCCCTGGACCGCCTGCAGCATGATCGAGGCGATGGAGGCCGCCGCCCCGGTCTTTTCGAGGGCGTAGCCGATGCCGAGGGAGCTGGCGATGACGACCAGCACGTTGATCTCGAGGGATCGGCGGGCCTCCACGGCGGTGACGCAGCGGGTGACAATGAGGAATACGGCCGCGAGCACGGCGGACTTGAGCACGCTCAAGGCTCCCGATGCCGACAGAAGCACCATGCCGCCCAAGGCGATGGCGGCGAGCCAGGTCTTCCGCCGGTCGAGGCGGGGCATCTCGGAGACCGTGGAGACCAGGTAGAACTCGCGGGAGCGGCCCCAGCGCTTCAGAAAATCGGGGCCGCTCAGCAGGAGCAGGGTGTCGCCGGGCCGGAGCTTGAGCGCACCCAGCTTCCCGCGCACGCGCCCGCCATGCCGGTGCACGGCCAGCACCACGGCGTCGTAGCGGCCCCGGAAGTTGCCCTCTTTGATGGTCCTTCCGAGCAGCGGCGAGGACCGGGACACCACCGCCTCGAGCACCTTGCCTTCGCCGCGGCGACGGATCTCGTGGTACAGGTCGTGGCCCCCCGACGGCACGAGGCCCGGGATCCGGTGGAGGACCACGGCGCCCTCGGCTGCGCCAGCGAAGATCAGCCGGTCCCCCTCCTCCAGCACGTCGGTGGGCTTGACCGGCGCGATCGAGGTCGGACCGCGCAGGATCTCGGCCAGGAACACGCTGCCCAGCCGCCGCAGGCCGGCGGTCTCGACCGTCTTTCCCCGCAGAGGGCTTCCCGGGGTGAGCCGCATCTCGAACAGGTACTCCCGGCCGGGCCCAAACAGGGACTCTTCCGGGTCGCTACGGTCGGGCACGAGCCGCGGCCCCAAGGTCAGGAGATACACGATGGCGAGCAGGGCGCAGGGCACCCCCACCCACGCCAGTTCGAACATCGAGAGGGAGCGTCCTACCGTCTCCTGGTACATGCCGTTGATCAGGAGGTTGGTGGAGGTGCCGATCAGAGTGCACAGCCCTCCCAAGATTGAGGCGTACGACAGGGAGATCAGGAACTTCGATGGGGGGAACCCCTTACGGTGGGCCCAGTCGCGCACGGCCGGCAGGAACATCGCCACGATCGGGGTGTTGTTGAGGAAGGCCGAGAACGAGGTGACCGAGAGGATCATGCGCGCCAGCGCACGGCGCATGCCCCTGCCGTCGCCCATGACCTTGGCGGCCACGTACTCCAGCACGCCGGCCGACTGGGCCGCATAAGCCACGATAAACAGCACCGCCACGGTGATCATGGCGCTGTTGGAGAAGCCGGCCAGGGCCTCGGAGGGGTCGAGCACGCCGGCCAGGAGCAAGGTGCCGAGGGCCGAGAAGGTGACCACGTCGGGCGGAAGCAGGTCGAAGGCAAGGCACACCACCATGGCGGCCACCACCACCAGGGTGAGCACGGCTTCAACCGTCATGAGGGCCCTCTAGGCAAGCGGGAGGAGACGAGGTCGGTCTGGAGAGGTTGCCGGGGCTCGGGCGCGGCCACTCCGAGACACGGCAGCGCGTGGCGGGCAGCAGGCTGTCTTCGGCCTCGGTCATGGGCGCTCCCCCTCCGTCGGGATCGTAAGAGCCGTCGGGTGTCCGGCGGCCTGCCCCGGGGACGACGGAGCCGGAATGATACGGGAAACCAGGGAGAACCGGCAAGGGAAATGACCGGTGACGGGTGTCGACGCTTCGCGTCGGCTGGGACGCTAGGAGGCTAGGAGGCTTTCTGGCTCCCCAGCTTCCCAGCTTTCTAGCTTTCCAGCGGCCCGCGTAGCGGGCCATGGGCGACGGGTGACGTAAAGAACGGGTTACGGTGCGCCGATAGGTAGCCCCGTGCGGAGGGAGGGGGTAAACTTTCAATTTTTGAGACCCCAATGGCAGATCCGCCCCTGCAGCGGCTCCGCCACCACCCGGAGAACCCATGGATACCCCGGAGGACCGAGCCACCTTTTCACGTTTGGCACTGCGGTTGGCCGAGGCGTCAACCCTGGAGGAGGGGGCCGAGGCGCTGGCCTGGGCCTGCGCCGAACGGATCGAGTTCTACCGTTTGTCGATCGTGCTCCCCTTGACCGAGCCCGGCGAGTACTGGGTGGGCGCCTCTTGGGCCGAGAGGCCCGAAGAGGAGATGGCCGGGTACACTTTCCACCTGACCGGCCATCCTCTGGCTCCGGTGGTGGAGCAAGGGACCACCGTGGTGCGCCACGACCCGGAAAACGATGCACCCGAGCTGCCGGTATCGCGGCTGTTCCGGGGCGAGGGGAAGCTTTGGGAGCTGGCGGCCCCCCTCCACATCGGGGCTCGGCGGGGCATGCTGGTGCTCGCGAGCCGTTCGCCGACCGTGCCGTGCCCGGACGCGGTGGCCTGGGCCGAGGAAGTGGCCCTGTGGGCGTCGGTGTGGAGCCGGGCGTGGTGCGGGCCCGACGCCCCCGAGGTACTCCGCGAGCTGTACCAGTCGCTCTTGGAGGGCGCTTTGGACGGGATCGCCCTCCTGCGCGACGGTGAGGTGGTGTTCGCCAACCCGTCGTTCCGGGAGCTGTTCGGGCTGTCCCCGGCCGAGACGATGGGGCTAGGGTTCGAGGCCCTGTTGGCTCCCCGGTCCCGGGAGCGGTTCCGGGAGGCATTGGGCCTCTTGGCAGAGCGGCCCCGGGTGCTTCCCCGGGTCGAGGTGGAGGGCCGGGGGCGGGGGGGACGGACCCTTGCGTTGGACCTGGGGCTCCAGATGATCTTACACCGTGGTGGGCCGGCCGTGCTGGTGCAGGTGCACAACGCCACCCCCCGGGCCCGGCGGGAGCAGGAGACCCGGGAACGGGTGGACCAGATCCTCCGGGTGCTGGGCCACGACATGCGTACCCCCCTGACCGCCGTGCTGGGGTACGCCCAGCTCGTGTCGGAGCGGCTGGGCAAGGAGGAGCCAGAGCGCTTACAGGAGATGCTGTCGATCCTCCGGCGTTCGGCGGACGGGCTGCGGGGCTTGGTGGAGGGCATGCTGGAGTACAGCTCGCTGGGGCGGGAGAGCAGCCCCCTGGGACCGGTTGCAATGGAGCCGATGTTTCGGACGGTGGAGGCCGAGCTGGCAGAACCGATCGAGCGCTCTGGGGCGCGGATTCGGTACCACCAGGTGCCGCCCCGGGTCTGGGGGCGATCGGCCGAGGTGGGCAGGGTGTTCCGGAACCTGATCGAGAACGCCATCCGGTACGCCCGGCCCGGCGTGACCCCGAAGGTGGAGGTAAGGGGAGAGGGGGACGAGAACGGGTTTCACGTGATGTGTGTGGCTGACAACGGCCGCGGCGTGGCTCCTGAGGACCGGGAGCGGGTGTTCGACCTCTTCGTCAAAGGCCCCAGCGGAGGGTGTGGGGTGGGCCTGGCCGTGGTTCACCGGATCGTGACCCGGTACGGGGGCCGCATCTGGGTGGAGGATGGCCCAGAGGGGGGAAGCCGGTTTTACGTGACCCTACCGCGGGTCCCGGAGGAGTAGCGGTCGCGCAGGAAGGCGGCGTCCCCCTTCGAAAGGGCCTCCCACCGGACCCCGACCCGGCCGTCGGGCCCCACGTACACCACCCGGCCCGAGAGGGTGCGCACCCCGTGCTCGAACACCACGGAGAACCGCCACAGCAGGCCGCTGCCGGGGATAGGGGGGCGTTCGAACCGGATCGCGGCCCCGCCCTCCGACAAGTCGAGCGTTTTCCCCAGGTTCTCCCCCTCCGGCCCACGGCCCAGCACGGTCCGAACATCCCTCCACCGGGGGGAGAGGCGGGCCTCGTCAATCCATTCGGGCAAGCGGGTCGCCATGGGCACACCTCCGGGATCGGCTCCGATGCGTCCGGCTCGGTTCCACGAGGGGGAAGCCGGTTGTGGTGGTTCGGGGCGGCGGACAAAGGCAGGATATACGGTTTCTGCCGAGAGACAAGAGGATGGAGAAGACGTTTCGAGCCCAGCCGGTCTCCGGGACCCTCTGCCGCCGGGTGTGGGCAGCCACGGTTGCGGCGTGGTTTGCCTGGGCCGCGGTCGCCGAGGGGGCGGCGTTTCGGGTGGTGGCCCCGCCCCCGCCGCCGGCCCGGCCGATCATGGTGGTCACGGGGCAGGCCCTGGACGGGGGGGATCCGTCGCCGGAGCTGCTGGAGCGGGCAACTGCGGCGCTGACCTCGGGCGGGGGGCTGTTGTTCGTGGGCCGGACCGACCCGGTGGGGCCCCGGCCGGTGAACCGGGAGCTGGGCCGGATGTGGGCCGAGGCCCTGGCATTGGGGACGGCGCGGGCGTTGGGGGTGGAGCCGCGGCGGTTCGCGGTGGCCTCGGCAGGGGAGGGGGCGGCGGCGGAGGTGCGGGTGTACCCGTGGCGCCCTCCTGCCGAGGCTCGGGCCCGGCCCGGTCCGGTGACGGTGCTCGAGCCTGGGCCGGGGGTACCCCACGCGGGCCGGGTATGGGCCCTGGGACGGCCGGCGGGGGCGGTCTGGGCCGAAGCGGACGGGCAGGTGTGGCGGTACCGGCCGGCCGAGCCCTTGTGGGCCCTGCCGGTGCCGGTGGGGGGGGGCGGCCTGGCCGCGGCCACGGCGGATGGGGTGTGGACCCGGTGGGTGGGACCGGCCGGACCCCGCTGGGACGCCCTGAGGGTCCGGGTGGAGGCGCGGGAGGACTGGTGGGCCACGCTCCGGGTGGAGATACCCGACGGGGTCAGCGATCCGGTGGTGTGGGCTGGGGGCATCCCGTACCCGGTGGCCCCGGCCGCGACGGAGGTGCCGGTGCTCCTGTTCCCCTTCGCCCGGCAGGCCCGGCTGGAGGCCAGCGATGCCGAGGGCCGTCGCCGTGGGGGGCCTGAGGTGGCGCTGCCGGCCGGCCAGGGCGAGCCGCCCCGGTGGGCCCTGGTTCTCTCGTGGGAGGGGGCCTCGGTGGATCTGGACCTGTGGGTGACCGACGGCCGGCGGCGCACGGGACCGGCGAGGCCGGATCCCCTGTTCGATCCCGAAGCCGTGGCCGGCGTTCGGCTGCTGTTCGACGGGGGGGTGGGGGGCTCGGCCTCGGCGGTGGCCGGGTGGCGGGACCCGTCCGGGCTGCGCGCGTGGGTTACCTGTTTCAGCGATCTGGGAGGCGGGGGCGCCACGGCGCGCGCGTACCTGCTGGAGAACCCGGGGGATCCCCTGGAGGGAACGGTCCGGTTCCTGGGCGTGCGGAAGACGTCGCTCCGGCCGGTCCAGGCCGCCTGGCGGGTGTGGGAGCGTGACCGGTAGGCCGCGAGGCGGGCGGTTTCCAGTGGGCAGAGGGCCCCGGACCGACGACCGATGACTGACGACCGAACTGACCGGGAGGCTCCGTGAGACGGTTTTGGACCCTGGCGGTTGCAGCGGTGCTGCTCCTGGGGGCCGGCGCGGCGCGGGCGGCCGACCCCGTGGACGACTACGACGCCCGGCTGGAGGAGATCGCCCGGGAGGTGGAGGCGATCCGCAAGGACCTGGAGGCCGTGGCCCGGGAGGTGGCATGGGCCGGCATGGCCCAGGCGTTCGTGTTCGTGGAAAGGCCGGACCCGGCGTGGAAGGACCGGCCCGTGGAGGTGCGGGTGGACGGCGCCCGGGTGGCGGTGCGGCGGCTCCTGCCCGAGGAGTGGGAGCTGCTGGAGAAGGGGCTCGCGGTTGAGGTGGCCCGGGTGTGGGTGGCCGCCGGGGAGCACGAGGTGTGGATCGGGGCGGCGGGCGGGGAGCCCGACGGTGCGGCACGCCTGGAGGCGCCGGCGGCCCGGCCCTCGGCCTGGGTGGCCGCGGCAGGGGAAGGGGAAGTGGAGTGGCGGGTCGAGTGACCCTGGCGGCCGCCGTGCTCCTGGCGTCCGCCGGGCCCGCGCGGGCCGGGGTGTGGGGGGAGGCCGGCGTGGTCCGGGCCCTGACCGGCGATGGGGCCGACGCCGTGGATCTGCTTGCTCGGGTCCCCCAGCCGACCCGGGCCGAGCGGTACTTCCGGGCCGTGGCCCTGGACCGGGCCGGGTTCCGGCCCGCCGCGTTCGGGCTGTGGGCCGAGCTGTCCGTGTCGGACGGGGCGTTCTCCGGCCCGGCCCTGGAGGAGCTGGTGAAGCGGGAGTTCGGCCGGGCCCGGTACGACCGGGTGATCGCAAGCTACGAGGCGGCCCGGCCCGGCCGGCTCACCGACCCGGCCGGCCTGTGGTACCGGGTGGGCCAGAGCTACCGGATGCTGGGCCGGCAGCAGGAGGCGGCCGAGGCCCTGGCCCGGGTGGACGGGGGGACGTTCCTGCCCTACGCGCTCCACACCCTGGCCCAGATCCGGTTCGAGCAGGACCGCCACGCCGAGGCGCTCGACCTGCTGGCCGAGGCCATCGAGGCGGCCCCCCCACCCCTGGCCGACCGGATCCGGCTGACCCGGGGCCGGGTGCTCTACCAGGTGGCCACCGGGCTGTCGGACCTGACCCCCCAGGCCCGCAGACGGGCCTTGGCCACGGCCCGGGCCCAGTTCGACCGGGTCGGGCCCGACAGCCCCTGGTACCCGGAAGCCCTAGAGGGGATGGGGTGGTGCGACCTGGAGCTGGGGGCCGCGGCCGCGGCCCTGGCCGCGTTCGGCCTGGCGGCCGAGCGGGATCCCGGCAGGGAGCCGTTGTACCTCTGGGCCGAGGGGCGGGCCTACGAGGCGGCGGGGGTGCCGGCCGAGGCGGCCCGGTGGTACGGCAGGGCCCGGGATCGGGCCCGGGCCGCGGCGGCCGCGCTCGAGGCCCGGGCCGACCGGCCCGAGGTGGCGGCCGTGTGGCGCCGGGAGCTCGACCGGATCCGTCCGGTGGCGAGGCGCCTCGACACCCTCGACGCGCGCCTCGAGGCGGTGTCGGCGGCCCTGGTGGCTCGCGAGGGGGCCCTGGCCCGGCGGGCCGGCAGGGTGGACCGGGCGGAGGCGGGGCTGGCGGCCCTGGGGGCGGAGCTGGGGCGGATGTCCGAGGGGGTGGGTGCGTACCTGGACACGGTGCCCCTGGACGTACTGGTGCCCCGGCAGACCCGGCCCAGGGTGTCGGCCCTGTCGGCCCGGCACCGGGGGCTCGACCGGGAGGCGGACCGGCTCTACGGCGCGGCCGAGGCCCTGGAGGCCGCCTCGCCCGGGGCGGCCCAGGGCCTGCGGGACCGGCTGCTGGCGGTGCGGCAGCGCCTGGCGCGGGCCCGGGCTGCGTTCCTGGAGGGGCTGCGCCAGCGGGTGTCGGCCCGGCAGAAGGAGCTGGCCGCCCGGATCGCCCAGGAGCGGGAGGGGCTCGCCACGGTGGCGTCGTCGGTGGAGGGGGTGCGGGAGGCCCTCGAAGAGGCCGCGGCCCGGGTGGGCCGGGCCCGGCAGGCTCTGCGGGGGCTGAGGGGGCGGATCGAGGTGGTTCGGGGGAAGATCGAGGCCCTGCGCGCCGAGGCCCAGGCCCAGGGGCGCAGGGCGACGCGGGAGCGCCTGGTGGCCGAGGCCTCGCGTTGGCGCAGACGCGCGGACCTCTACGCCCTGGACGAGACCCAGGCCCTGCACCTGCTGCGGGAGGGCCGGCCGTGAGACGATGGGCGCTCCTGTGGGCCGCGCTCCTCGTCTCGGGCTGTGCCGGTGCCCCTCCGGCTCCGCGGCAGCGGCCGGCTCCCCCCGGCCGACAGGAGGCCGCACCCCGTGCCCGGACCCTGTCGGAGGCCACCCGCCAGGCCCGGGCCCGGCTCGAAGCCCTGCGCAGGGGCGGGGCCGCGCCCCCCGAGCCGGGCGACGACCTGGTCGCCCGGTACGAAGACCTGCTGCGCCGGCCCGGCACGCCCGAGGACCGCAAGCCGGAGATCTTGCTGCGGCTGGCGGAGCTCGCGTTCGAGCGGGAGACCGAGGCCCTGCGCCGGGCCTACGAGGGCGAGGCCGACATCCCCCCCCGCGACCGGTACGTGAACACCGTGGGGTACTACGAGCGCCTGGTGCGGAGGTACCCCGACAGCCCCCAGGCCCTGACCGCCTTCTACAACCTGGGGTACGTGTACGGCGAACGGGGCGAGGTCCGTCGGGCCGCCGAGGCCTACCGCGAGGTCCTGCGCCGGGACCCGGACGCTCCGTACCGGGACGAGATCCACATGCGGCTGGGCGAGGTGGCCTTCGACGACGGCCGCCTCGAGGAGGCCGCGGCCCACTACCGGGCCGTGGTCGAGGAGGGCAAGGAGGCCTACCGGGCCGCGGCCCTGTACAAGCTGGGCTGGTGCTTCTTCAACCTGGAGCGGTACCCCGAGGCGGTGGAGGCGTTCCACCGGGTGCTGGCCGACGCAGATCCCTCCCGGGAGGACCTCAGGCGGGAGACCCTGGAGGTGCTCAGCAAGACCCTGCTCGAGTGGGGGGGGCTTCCCGCCCTCGAGCGGTACCTGGCCGACCACCCGGAGGTGGCCGACCGGGGCCCGGACCTGTACCGCAAGCTCGGCGACCTGTTCCTGGACGCCAGCCGCTACGACGAGGCCGTGGCCACCTACGCGGCCGGGGTGGAGGCGTACCCGACCTCGGCCCTGTGCCTGGAGATGGAGCGGGGCATCCTGGCCGCTTACCGAATCCGGCGGGACGTGGAGGCCGCGATGACGCGCCGGGAGAGCTGGGTGCGGCGCTACGGGCCGGGGTCGGCCTGGGACCGCGCCCACGCCGGCACGGACCTGGCCGCCGAGCGCGACGCCATGGTGGAGGAGGGGCTTCGGCTGGCCGCCCTGTACCGCCACGGCCGGGCGCAGCGGGGGCAGGGCGAGCCGGGCCGGGCCCTGGCCCTGTACCGGGCGTACCTGGACTGGTTCGGGGACGGCTCCGAGGCCGGCTACGAGATGGCCTACCGGTACGCCGACGCCCTCCGGGAGGCCCAGCGGTTCCGGGAGGCGGCCGACGCCTACCGGCGGGTGGCGGAGCGGGAGGACCGGCGGAACCGCCGGGAGGACGCGGCGCTGCGGCGGATCGAGGTGCTGGGCCGGCTGGTCGAGGAGGATCCCTCCGTGCTGGACGAGTGGATCGAGAGCCACGCGGACTTCGTGCGGTGGAACCCGACCTCGCCTCGGGTCCCGGAGGTGCTCCTGGCCCAGGGGGACCGGCTGCTGGCCGCGGGCCGCCTGGAGGCGGCCGCGGCGGTGTACGAGCGGCTCCGGGCCGGCCACCCCGCCTCCGCCCGGGCCGCCCGCTCCTGGGGCCGGACCGCCACGTGCCTGTTTCGGCTCGATCGCTACGCCGAGGCCGAGGCCGCCGCCCGCAAGGCCCTGGCGGCGGCGGCCGATCAGGACGAGCGCAGCCGGGCCCGGGAGCTGGTGGTGTTCAGCGTGTTCAAGCAGGGGGAGGCGGCCGAGGCCGCGGGCCGGATCGACGAGGCGAACCGGCACTTCCTGCGGCTGGTGGAGGAGTTCCCTGCGGCCGAGGCCTCGCGCATCGCGCTGTACCGGGCGGCCGAGGACCTCCGGAAGGCGGGTCGGGATCGGGAGGCGGCCGAGCTGTACGAGCGCCTGGCCCGGACCTACCCGGGCTCGGACCACGCCCGGGCCGCTCTGCTGCTGGCCAGCCGCATCCACGAAGGCCAGGGGGACTGGGTCCGGGTGGCCCAGGACCGCGAGGCCCTGCTCTGGGGCTCGTCGGAACCGGCCGAGGCCGCGGACGCCCTGTTCGGGGCGGCCCGGGCCTGGGCCAAGGCCGGGAGGTGGGACCGGGCGGCCGACCGGTACGCCGAGTTCGCACGCCGGTTCCCGCACGACCCCCGAGTGGCGGAGGCGTGGGTAGGCCGGGCCGAGGCCCTGGAGGCCGGCGGCGGCGACCCCGAGCCGGCCTATCGGGCCGCCTGGGAGACCCCGGCCGGGGGCCCCGGCGCCTACCACCGGGCCCGGGCCGCCCTGGCCCTGGCTCGTCGCCGGCTGGAACGGTTTCGGGCCGTGGAGCTGCGGGGCGATCTGGAGATCCGGCTGGCCGAGAAGGAGACCCTGCTGGAGGAGGCCCTGGCCTGGCTCACCCGGGCGGCAGGGGTGCCGTTCGCCGACGTGGTGACCGAGGCCCTGTACCGGGCCGGGAAGGCGTTCGAGCACCTGAAGCAGGCCCTGCTGGAGTCGGAGCGGCCCGAGGGGCTGAGCCCGGAGGAGCTGGAGGAGTACGACTTCCTCCTGGAGGAGCGGGCGTTTCCCCTGGAGGAGCGCGCGGTGGGGTTCTACCAGAAGGGCGTGGCCGTGGCCCGACGGGCCGGGACGGTCACGCCGTGGGTGGAGCGGATGTTCGTCCGGCTGGAGGCGCTGGCGCCCTGGGCGTACCGGAGGCCCGAGCTGGCCGTGACCGCGGTGGACCCGCCGGCCTTGCCCCCGGCGCCGGAGGCGGAGCGATGAGGCCCGCCCGGCTCGTGTCGTGGCTCCTGGCGGGCCTGCTGGCCGCCTGCGCCGGCCCGCGGCCCGCGCCCACCCCCGCGCCGACGAGGAAGGCCCCGGTCCTGGGGGAGGCCGCGGGCCAGCTGGGCCCCGCCCAGTGGGTGGCCCGGGCCCGGGCCGCGTTCGAGCGGGGCGAGTACGGGAGGGCCATCGAGGCCGCCCAAAGGGCCCGGACCCAGGCCCCGGACCTGGCCGAGGCCTGGCGGCTGGAGGCCCGGGCCCGGGAGGCCACAAGCGACCTGGCCGGAGCCCGGGAGGCCTGGGCCGGGGTGATGGACCGGCTTCCCGGGGATGCCGGGGCCGTGGAGGCCTATGCCCGGCTCTCGGCCCGGCTGGGCCGCGAGGCGGAGAGCTGGCAGGGTCTGACCGGGCGGGGGGCCGTGGCCGCGGGGTGGGCCGGGTGGCTGGCCCTGCGGGCGGGACGGGCGGACGAGGCGTCCCGGCTGCTGGAGACGGCGGTGGGGGCCGAGGAAGGGGATCGGTGGTGGGTGCCCTTGGGCCGGGCCCGGCTCCTCCGGGGGGACCTGGCTGGGGCGGCCGAGGCCGCGCAGGCGGCCGTGGAACGGTGGCCCCGGGATCCGGAGGCGTGGGGCCTGCGGGGGGACGTGGCCAGGGAGCAGGGGCTCGGCGCCGAGGCCCGCTCGGCGTACGAGGAGGCGCTTCGCCTGGATCCGGGGCGGTACGCGGCCCGGGTGAACCTGGCCGTGGTGCTCCTGGGCCAGGGGGAGGCGGCCGAGGCCGAGGCCGTGCTCCGGGAGGCGATCGGGCGGGAGCCGGGCCGGCCCGAGGCCTGGAACGACCTGGGCCTGGCCCTTCGGTCCCAGGGCAGGTATGCGGAGGCGGCCGAGGCGTATCGGAAGGCGCTGGAGGCCCGGCCCGGCTACCTGCCGGCCCTCAAAAACCTGGGCATCTGTTACGAGAAGTACCTGGGCCGGCAGGCCGAGGCGGTCCAGGTGTACGACCGGTACCTGGATCTGTCCCCGGACGACCGGGAGGTGGCCCGGTGGCGCAAGGCCGCAAAACGAAGGGCAAGGGAGAGATGAAAGAACTACCGGGTTGGGGCGCGGAGCAGCGGGGTGGGAGCCGCTTGGCAGGTCGCAGGTCGCAGGTCGTAAGTCGTGCAACGCCCACCACGGACGACCAACGAAGAACGACCCGCGGCGGTCGAACGATTCCCGATTCCCGATTTACGATTCACGACCTCCGGCCATTCCTCGCGCTTCTCGTCGCCGTGGCGCTCCTGGGCGTTGGAGGGGCCGTGCCGGCGGCGGAACGGCCGAAGCCGCCGGCCGAGATCCGGATGAAAGAGGTCGAGATCCGGGGCGAGGTGGAGCGGCCCGGGGTGTTCTACGTGATCCCCCGACGGCCCACCCCCCTGGACCTGGGCCCCCGCACCCGGGACTTCCGGCCCGAGATCCTGGAGCCCTTGCTCCCGCAGGGGGAGGCGGGGGGGAACGTTGGGACGTTAGGACGCTAGGACGTTGGGACGTTGGAAGGCTAGGAGGCGGAAAGGCCGTGACGCGGTGACGGGGTAACGCGTGACGGGTATCGACGCTTCGCGTCGGGTGGAAGGCTGGAACGCTAGGAGGCTAGGAGGCTTTCTGGCTTCCCAGCGGCCCGCGTAGCGGGCCATGGGTGACGGGGAGGCGTGCGGACGGCGTTGCTGCCCCCCTCGTCCCAACGTCCTAACGTCCCAGCGTCCCAACGGCCCTCGACCAACGACGAACGACGAACGATACAAACTACGGAGGTACGCGCATGTGGGAAGGTTTGGCCAGGGCGTTTCAGGAGGGAGGGGTGTTCATGTACGCCATCACCGGCGCCCTGGGGTTCGGGGTGGCGGTGATCCTGGAACGCCTGTACCGGCTTCTGGTGCGGTTCAATGTGGACGGCCGGAAGTTCTACGGCGAGCTGAGGCGCCTGATCGAGGCCGGAGATCTGGAGGCGGCCCGCGACCTGTGCGGGGACGCGCCCCTGCCCCGGATCCTGCGGGCCGGCATCGAGGCCGCCTTGGGCTCCGGGGGAACGGAGCGGGCGGTGCAGAACGCCGTGGACGAGGAGGCCCTGGCCGTGATCCCCAAGATCGAGAAGCGCATCCACTACCTGTCGATGATCGCGAACGTGGCAACCCTTCTGGGGCTTCTGGGCACGATCCTGGGCCTGATGCAGGCGTTCCAGGGCGTGGCCGGGGCCGACCCGTCCCAGAAGGCGGCCATGCTGGCCCGGGGCATCTCCATGGCGATGAACACAACGGCCTACGGGCTGCTGGTGGCGATCCCGTGCATGGTGTTCTACGCGTTCCTCCAGTCGAAGGCGGCGAAGATCGTGGACGAGATCGACGAGTACTCGGTGAAGCTGATCAACCTCCTGACCACCTCCCGGAGGGAGGGGTAGCGGGTGCCCGGCCTGCGGCCCAGCAAGCGGCGCCACCGGGTGCACGCGGACGTGGAGCTCAAGCTGATCCCGGTGATGAGCCTGCTCGTGGTGCTCGTGCCCATGCTGCTCCAGACCGCGGTGTTCCAGAAGGTGGCCGCCATCTCCATGAGCCTGCCCAGCGCCGACGAGGTCCGGTACCTGGAGGAGCCGACCCCCGAGGAGCTGGCCCGGTCGGTCACGGTGGCCATGACCGACGAGGGGTTCGTGGTGGCGTCGGGGGACGAGACGCTGGAGCGGGTGCCCCTGACGACCGAGGGGGGGTACGACTTCGAGGCCCTGGCCGCGGCCCTGGCCCGGGTGAAGAGGTCGTTCCCGAGCCAGGAGGCCCTGGTGCTGCTGGTGGAGGACGCGGTGCGCTACGAGGACGTTGTGCACGCCATGGACCGGGCCCGGCCCCACTTCCCGCACGTGTCCCTGGCCGACCGGGTCCAGGCCCCGGCCGAGGAGTGAGCCGTGCCGTTCTCGCCCACCAAGCGCAAGAAGCACTTCCGGCGCAGGCCCCGGGAGATGACCCTGCAGATCACGTCGATGATCGACGTGTTCACGATCCTGTTGGTGTTCCTCCTGAAGAGCTACTCCACCGAGGGCCACCTGATCAACATCGCCGAGGCGATCCGGCTGCCCACCTCCACGGCCACCCTCGAGGTGGCCCGGGCTGTGAGCGTGGGGTTCAACGACCGGGCCCTGTACCTGGACGGCGAGCTGCTGGTGGAGGACGTGACGCCCTACCTGGCCTCGGACGAGATGGCGATCCCCCCGCTGCTGCGGGCCCTGGAGGAGCGGGCCGCGAGGGTCAAGGAGGTCGCGGCGAAGAACCCGTCGGTGGTGTTCACCGGTGAGATCGTGCTCCAGGGCGACCGGGAGATCCCGTTCCGGCTGCTCAAGAAGGTCATCTACACGGCGGGCCAGGCCGGGTACGTGAACCAGTCGCTGGCCGTGTTTCAGGAGGAGTAGATGGGGCTGGCCAAGCCGAAGCCGGGTGCCCCCGCAGCCCGCCGGGTGCTGTGGGTGCGGTTCTGGCGGGGCGACCGCCGGGTGGGGCTGGTGGTCGCCCCCACCGGCCGGGTCCGGTGGGGGCCCAGCGTGGGGATTGAGTTCGCATACCCCGTGCCGGGGGTGGACCGTTGGGAAGACCTGTTCCTGCCGGGCCCGCGGCTGGTGGTACGGCCCGGCATGACCGGCGAGATCCGTACGGGCCGGTCGGTGCTGGCCGTGGAGGACCTGGAGGCCCTGGGGCTCCTGCAGGGGGGGCGCCGCCGCCAATGGTTCGGCCTGACCCCGGCCATGGAGGGCGCGGTGGTGGCCCGGGGCCTCCGCATCGAGTTCTCGTTCGGGCCTCCGCCCCTGCTGGAGCCGGTGGCCCGGTTGGGCGGGGTGCCCCGCCGGTTCCGCCGGGGCCTGCTGAGCCGGGAGGAGTGGCCGTTCGCCCTGTTCTCGTGGGCCCTGTACGGCGTGCTGGCCCTCCTGTGCCTGCGCCTGGGCACGGTGCCCGTGCCCCCCGCCCCCAAGCCCGAGGCGGTGAGCCGGCGGTTCGCGAAGCTGATCTACGAGGCCCCCCAGGAACGCACCCGGATCCAGCAGGAGCTTCTGGCCCGACGCCGGGCCGAGGAGGCCCGGAGGACGCCCGCGACCGAGGCGAAGAAGAAGCCCGCCGAACCCGCGCCCCAGCCCAAGCCGGAGCCGGAACGTGAGCCGAAACCGGAAGCCAAGCCCGAGCCCCGGGCGCAAGCCCCGGCCGGGGAGCGGCCGGCCGGCCCGGCGGAGCGGCCCGCCGGGCCCAGCCGCGAGCAGATCCGCAAGAGGGTGGCCGACAAGGGCCTCCTGGGGCTCCTGAGCGGCCGGGGCCGGGCCTCGGTGTCCCGCCGCCGGGCCTCGGTGCTCCAGGGCGGCGGAGCGGCCGCGGACCTGGACCGGGTGCTGGAGAAGGTCCAGGGGCTCGAGGCCGCCCCGCTCGCGGGGGGCGGCGGGGGCGGGGGCTCGGGCGGGCCCGCGGTGGCCACCGGGGTGGACGAGGCCGCGAGCCGGGTGGCGGCGGCCCCGGAACCGGCGGAGCTGGAGGGCCCGGCCGAGGAGGCCGTGGAGGCGCCCCGGGAGGAGGGGTGGGACGAGGTCACGATGCGCGAGGTGCTGGCCGAGCTCCACCGGGCCGTGGGCGCCTACCTGGGTGGGCTGCGGTACCTGTACAACCGGGCCCTGCGCCGCAACCCCGACCTGGAGGGCAAGTTCACGGTGCGCATGACCGTGGGGCCGGACGGCAGGATCCAGGCCCTGGAGGTGGTGGAGTCCACCCTGGGGGATCCCGAGCTGGAGAAGGCCCTGCTCGCCCGAATCCGCCGTTGGACCCTTCCGGCCGTGGCGGACCGTGCGGTCACGGTCACCTATCCGTTCGTGTTCTTCCCGAGCATGTGACCATGGGGAGCCGAGCCTGCGCCGTGGCCGTCGCGGCCGTCCTGACGCTCGCCGGGCCGGGGAGCCGAGCCCAGGTCCGGGGGGCTGCTGCCGCGGCCGCCCGGGTCGAGGCCGTGGCCCGGGACCCGGCGGCGCTGGCCGACCTGGTGGGGGACACCACCCCCGCGCCCGCGGTGCGAGCCCGGGCGCTGCTGGCGCTGGGCCGGCTGTGGGCCGGGCCGCTGGAGTCCGAGGCCCGGCTCCTGCTGGCCCGGAGCCTGGAGGATCCGTCGCCCCGGGTGCGCCGTGCGGCCGTGCGGGTGGTGGGGGAGCTGGGGGAACGGCCCCTGGAGCGGACCGTCTTGAAGCGGGTGGCCGAGGACCCCGACCCCGGGGTTCGGTGCGAGGCCCTGGCGGCGGTGGAACGCTGGACCCGCCCCACCCACCTGTACTACCTGGAGGCCGCGCTCGGCTTCGGGGACCCGGGCGTACGCGCCCAGGCCCTGCGGAACCTGGGCCGCTTGGGGGTCAGGGACCTGCGGCCCGACCTGGTGGCCACGGCGCGGACCGCCCTGCGCCGGGGCTCGCCGGCGGAGCGGGCGGCCGCCCTGGGGGCGCTGAGGGCCTGGGACCGGCTGGGGGACGAGGATCTGGCCGACCTGCTGCAGGACCCCGGCGCCCCGGAGTTCCTGGTGCTGCAGGCCCTGGAGGCGGCGCGGGGCCGGGAGGGGGTGGTAGAGGCCGTGGCCGACCGGCTGGCCCGGTCCAGGGGACTTCGCACGGCCTGGGCCGCGTTCACCTGGCTCCGGCAGGAGGCGCCGGGCCACGGCCGGGTGGCCCCGGCCGTGGCCCGGATCGTGGACGGCGAGACCCGCCGGAACCGGGCCCTGTTCGAGATGGCCGCCTACCTCAAGGGCGAGGGGTACCGCGTGGAGCAGACCCCATCGGGCTGGCGGGTGCTGGGGAAGGGGCCGTGAGGGCCCCTAGCCCACGAACTGCTTGGCCTTGGCGGCCTCGGCCCGGACCACGTAGGCCACGTCCCAGTTCTCGGCGTCGTCCTCGCCGAGGATCCGGGCCAGCATGGAGGCGAGCTGCTCCTTCTGCTCGGGCTCCAGGTAGCCGAACCGGGCCATCTTCCCCAGGCTCCGCACCGCCTTGCTGCGCACCCCGGCGTACCGGTCCGACAGCCGGGCCATGAGCCGGTCGAACATCTCCTTGCGCAGCGCCTGGTCCACCCGGTCGGGCTTCACGTACTCGCAGATCTTGCCCACCGCCCGAGACGCGGTGTCGCGTACCTCTGGGTTGGGGTCCTCCATGGCCTCGAACAGCACGGGCAGGGCCCTCACCACCTCGGGGTCCCGGATCTTGCCGAAGGCGTACAGCAGGAACACCCGGTCGTCGTCCCGCTCGGCCGTGTGGTAGGCCTGGAGCAGCGGGTCCACGGCCGCGTACCCCATGCGACCCAGCACGGCCGCTAGGTGGAAGTGGGTCTTCAGGTCGGACTCCGCGAGCATCTCCAGGAGCACCGGGATGATCCGGGTGCGTTGCTCGGCCAGCACCTCCTCGGCCTGCTCCAGCACGGGGATCAGCTCAGGATGATCCATGGGGTCGATGTAGAACAGGGCTGACACCGCCTGGACCGCCTCCTCGAACGACGGGCCTTCCAGCTGGGGAAAGAGCTCGGACAGGCCCTCCAGCCCTTTCTGAATCTGCAGTTTGTCCTCGCTGCGCAGTTCGTTGAGCAGTCGGTCGAGCATGGTGCCTTCCTTTCTGTGGTGGGGGCCCGGGGCCTGAGTTCGTCCGCTTGTGAAAAGCCAGTGTACCCGTTTGGCGTGGCGATGCAAGCCGTTCAAGTGCGAGGGCCCAGCTGCCGAAACAGACCACCAGATCCCACACGCCCCGGGGAGGGGGTGCGATGAGCCAACGAGTGCCGTTCCGCCGCCGTACGTTCCTGGTCAAGCAGGGGTTCCAGCTCCGGTGGAGCCTGGCGCCCGTGGTCGCGCTGCTGCTATTTCTGGCCGTGGCCGGCGTCCACGTGTACCGGGAGGCGGACGAGGCCCTTCGGTTCGAGTCCTACCGGCCCCACAGCCGGATCGTGAGCACCTGGGAGCTGGTGGGGCCGGCCACCCTGGACGCGGCGGCCGTGGGCGGGGCCGGAGCGTTGGTGTTCTTGGGGCTCTGGGGGGTGGTGTGGTTCCGCCGCCTGCGCCGGGACCTGTCGGCCGTGGCCGCGTGGCTTGAGGACCGCGCCGAGCGACCGGGGACGCCGCGGCCTGGGTTGGGCGATCGGGAGATCCGGCTGCTGGCCGAGGGGTTCGAGCGGGGTGCCCGGACCCTGGAGGCCTGGGACCAGGAGATGAGCTCCGCGTGGCGTGGCCTGGGGGCCGAGCTGGATGCGCCCGAGCCCGACCCCGAGGCGGTGCGCTCCGCCTTGGCCCGGCTCCAGCGGTGCCTGGGCCGCGTTCGGGTGGACGAGGGGGTGCGATGAGGCTGCGCCGGGGGGGGTGGGCCCTCCCACTGGTGGTTGCGGCATCGGCGTGGGCCCTGGCGTCGCCGGCCCGCTTGCCCGAAAACCCCCATGCCTACATGGACGCAGAGTCGGCCTGCGGAGGGTGCCACCGTATGGAACGGGACGGGGAGGACTGGCTGCTCGACCCCCACATCTTCGTGCGACCGGTGGGTGAGATCTGCAAGGGGTGTCACCCCGACGGGGAGATCGGCCGCTCCCACCCCGTGGACGTGGACCCCTATCGGAAGCTAGGGCTGAAGGACCTGCCCGAGGAGCTCCCGCTCCAGCTCACCGAAGGGGAGCGGGACGAGCTCATGACCTGCGGCACCTGCCACAACCCCCACATTCCCCGGTTCTCACCTCAGAAGCTGTACACTCGCCAAAGGCCCGTGGAGGGGGTGTCGAGCCGGTACCTCACCTACTTCCTGCGGCTCCGCCCCGATGACCCTCGAGACGGGCTCGCGCCTTTGTGCAAGTCGTGTCACCCCAGGATGTGACGTCCGACATCGGAGAGAGAGCCATGGCGTCTCAGCCCCCCACGGTCGAGCGGTCCCACTCGGTCGGGTTCGTGGTCCAAGCGGCCCTGGTGTCCCTGGTGTCCTCGGCGCTGGGGATGTGGGTGCTGCGGTGGGTCCTGGATCGACCCCTGGGCCCGGAGTACGGGGAGGCCCACCACACCCTGCGGTCCCTGCTGCCCATGATCGGACCGGCCGTGGTGTTTTGCGCCGTGTCGGTGCTGCTGGCAGGGGCTGTGGGGCTGCTGATCCTGGGTGTGCTGGCCTCGCACAAGGTGGCCGGGCCCCTGTTTCGGCTTCAGAGGGTTGCTGGGTTTGTGGAGCGGGGCATCCTGCCCGGCCGGATCCACCTGCGGGCCACCGACCAGGGGGTGGCCCTGGCCACCGCCCTAAACGGGTTCGTGGATCGGTGGAAGGGAGTGCTGGCCGGGCACGAGGAGCGGGTCGCCTCGGCCGAGCAGGCCTTCCGGGGGTGGGTGGCGGCCCGGGGCACCCCGGCCGAGCCCGAGGCCCTGGCCCGGCTCCGGGCCCTGGTCCGCCGGGATCCGGCCGGCCCGCCTTGACGCGCCGGTGCGGATTGCACTATGTGGGGGGCGGCGACGGCCGTTAGGGTTAAACAGGAGCTGCCGCCCGCTGTTCGGAGGGGCGAGGGACCTGCCGGAGGGCCGGGTGCGGCCCCTTGGATCGCCGCGCAGCGCTCCTGGCGCTCGGACCGCGAAATGGTCCGAGTTGCACCAAGCTGGCATGAAACCAGCTCGCTTCTCCTGTGCCTGCGCGGCGAATCTCATGCCCGGCTTCGCGCCCGGCCGGAGGCAGGTCCCTCGCCCCTCCCTCCGTGGTGACGCGCCTGTTTTGTCGCCGTGTTGATTCGTTGTGTTTGTTTTTGTTTCCAGAAAGGGGGCCGCATGGCCGGTGGAAGGTATCTGGAGGACGTCGTCCGGAGGCTGAAGGAAACGGGATTGAAGGTCACGCCGCAGCGGCTGGCGGTGATCCGGTGCCTGGAGGGAAACTCATCCCACCCTTCGGCGGAGCAGATCCATCGGGCGGTGACCCGTTCGTTCCCCACCATCTCCCTGGCCACCGTCTACAACACCCTCGAGACCCTGGAAAGGATCGACGCGGTCCGGTCCATGTACCTGACCGGCGGCCGACGGCACTACGACCCGGAGACGCGGCCCCACCACCACGCGGTGTGCCGGCGGTGCCAGCGGATCGAAGACGTGTTCCCGGAAACCGGAGGCCCGGTGCCGGTACCCGCCACCGTCCGCGGCCGGTTCGCCGAGGTCACCCCCATGGTGCTGTACCGCGGCACGTGCGCCGACTGCGCCTCTTTCTCGTCGTCCTAGCCGGCCTGGTCGCTTCGGCGGCCCGGGCCGGGGTGGAGGGGGTGGTGGCAGGCCGGACCGAGTGGTCGGGCACGGTCGAGGTGACGGCCGATGTGTGGGTACCCCCCGGGGCCGAGCTGGTGATCCGGTCGGGCACGCGCGTGCGGTTCGCCGAGGCCCTGAGCACCAAGACCGACCCGGTGTTCTGGCACCCGGGCACCGAGCTGGCCGTGGGGGGGCGGCTCGTGGTCGAGGGCACGCCCGACGCGCCGGTGGTGTTCGACGGGGAGGGGTGGGGCGGCCTGGTCGCGGCGCCGGGTAGCCGGGTGCGCCTGCGGAGTGTGCGGATCCGCAACGCCCGGGAGGGGCTGTTGGCCGTGGAGGCCCGGGCCATGCTGGAGGACGTCGCGGTGGAGGGCGGTGCGTTCGGCCTGGTGGCCGGGCCGGGGTCCCGGATCGAGGCGGCCGACACCCGGATCCGGGTCGCGGGGGTGGGCGTGCTCGAGGCGGGGGGGCAGGTGGTCGGCGGGCCGGTCGAGGTCGCAGCGGACGATGCGGAGCGGCTCCGGGTGCCGTCGGCGGAGCCGGAGGTGGCGCTGGTCCCGGTGCCTCCGGCCCGGGGCCCTCGGGTGGAGTACGTGGGGGAGTACACCGTGGGTCGAGACGAGACCTGGCGGGGCGAGGTGGTGGTGGCCGGGCGGGTGACGGTGGTGCCCGAGGCCGTGCTGACTCTGGCCCCGGGCACCCACGTGCGGTTCCGCCGCATCGACACCAACGCCGACGGCCTGGGAGAGGGAGAGATCCTGGTGCTTGGGGGCATCCGCAGCCTGGGCACCCTGGCCGCGCCGGTGGTGTTCGAGTCGGCCGAGCCCGAGCCCCGGCCAGGAGACTGGGGCAAGGTGAGCCTGGTGGCGTCCGAGGACCCGGACAACCGGTTCCGGTTCACGGTGTTCCGCCATGGGGTGCAGGCCCTGCACGCCCACTTCTCGGCCATGACCGTGGACTCGTGTCTGTTCACCGACAACCTGCGGGCCGTCCAGTTCCAGGAGAGCCCCCAGGCCGAGATCCGGTCCAGCGCGTTCTGGCGCAACAAACAGGCGCTGCGGTTCCGGGACTCGCGGGTGCGGGTGATCGGGAGCTGGTTCGGGGAAAACTGGTTCGGGGTCCACGCGTTTCGGGCCGATCTGGAGTTCCGGAACAACCGGATGGTCGGGCAGGCGTTGGGGAACTTCCTGGCCAAGGAGGGCCGGGTGGTGGTCGAGGGCTGTCGGTTCGAGGCCGCCCGGGACGGGGCCCGGTTCAAGGACCCGGAGGGAGTGGTCCGGGTGCGGGGCTGCGAGATCCGGGACGTGGCCCAGGACGCGCTCTCGTTCTCCCGGGTGGAGGCCCGGGTCGAAGGGTCGGAGCTGGAGGGAGCCGGCCTGGACCTGGTGGGGGTGGACGGGGCCCGGGTCGTGCTGCGGGGGAACCGCTTCGGTCGGGCCGGACGGGACGCGATCCACCTGAGCGGGCCGGCCGAGGTGGACGCCCGCCGCAACCGGTGGGAGGGGCGGCCGCCGGGTCGCATCCACGACGGGGAGGACGAGCCGGGCCTGGGCCGGGTGCTGTGGAGGCCCGAGGAGGAGCCCGAATGAGGAGGTGGGTGGCAGCGGTGCTGGCTTGCCTCGCGGCCGTGGCCGTGGCCGAGGCGGAGAGCCTGGAGGCGATCCGGCAGCGGCTGCGGGCCGAGGCCGGGGTGTGCGAGACGCTGTCGTCCCCGGCCGACCTCCCCATGGTGGGCCTGACCGTGCTTCCCGGCGACAGCCACGCGCGCCTGGCCCTGGACCTGACCGGCCAGGCCGAGACCGCGGGGGTGCTCAAGAAGGTGGCGCCCCGTCTGGTCCCGGGGTCCCGGGTGTTCGTGCCCCGGGCGCTGCTGTCGCCGCTGCTGGCCGACCCGCGGCTCGAGCCGCTGCGGCTCGGGCCCGACACCCCCACCCTTTGGCGCCTGGTCCGCCGCCGGGTGGACACCACCGAGGGCGGGCCGGCCGTGGCGGTGCGCAACCTGCAGCGGCTCAACGGCATCACCGACCCCCGGCGTCTGCCCCGGGGCGCCCGGATCCTGGTGCCCCGGAGCCTGCTGAAGGGGCGCCCCGAGGAGCCGGCCCCGCCCCTTCGGCTGTCCAAGAGGTACCGGGTGACTAAGGTCTCGGGTCTCCGGCGGACCCCCACGCCGGACGACTTCTCGGCGGTGATCCGCCGCCGGCTTCGCGGCCGGGCGTGGCGGCGTCAGCTCGAGCCCCGCAAGCCCGACCTGGTGGTGATCCACACCACCGAGCACCGGGGCGCTCCGCTGCCCAACGTGGCCTCCTACATCCGACGCAAGCGCCTGACCAACTACCTGGTGGGCCCCGACGGCACGGTTTACGAGATCGTGCCGGACCGGTACCGGGCGTTCGGGTGCGGCCAGAGTCTGTGGGAGGGGCGCTACGAGGTGGACTTCAACGCGATCAACGTGGAGGTGTACGCCGACACCAGCCCCGGCCGGCCAGCGGGCGGGGGCATCCGGCCCGCCCAGTACGAGGCGCTGCGGGCCCTGCTGGGGCTTCTGCGGGGGAGATACCCGGGGCTTCATCAGGGGCGGGTGGTCACCCACCGCATGGTCGCGGTGAGCTACGCCACCGGCCTGCGCTCCCGCAAGGGGGACCCCTACGTGTTCGACTGGGCCCGTGCAGGGCTGCCGGACAACAGCCAGGTGATCGACCAGGACGTGCTGGTGGGCCGGGCCAAGCCCTGCACCGATCCCCGGTACGCGGACCGTATGACCGAAGGCCAGGCCGCCGCGGCCCGCATGGGGGAGCTCTGATCCAAAAAAGACGCCCCGGGCCAGGAGGAGAGCCCGAGGTCGCCAACCCGCGGCCCGGAAAGGAGGGAGAAAACGGGCCGCGGGGGAACGTCCCCGTTTTTTCAATATAGCCTCGCCCCCGCCCGGGCGGAACCCCCGGGCCGCATCCCGGTGACCTCGGGCCTCGGCCCGCCAGAAGGCTGAGAGACGAAACGGCCGTTCGTCGTGGGAACTGCCGTGAATCGTGAATCGTTGGGGCGACCGTCCCAACGTCCCAGAGTCCCAACGTCCCAACGTCCCAACGTCTTTCCCGATTGAGGGCTCACACCCCTCTCGCCCGGTACCGGCGCGGTCCGGCGGCCGCCGGTTTCGTCCCGGGTTCCCCAAGGGGGGACCGGGTACCGGTTTCGTGCCGGGCAGGGGGCCGGACCCCCGGCGCGGGCCCCGGCGGGCACGGGCTCCGGTGCGGCCCCGGGCTTGCATCCGTTGGACGGATCGAACCCGGTCCGAGACCTGAGGAGGAATCTGCGATGGCGCGGTGGGTGCGGTGGTTGGGGGCATGGTGCCTGGTGGCGGTGTGGGCCGCGGCGGCGTCCGGGGCCTGCCCCACGGCGGACGAGGCCGAGGTGGTACGGTTGATCAACGAGGCCCGGCAGGCCGCGGGGCTGGGTCCGCTCCAGGCAGAGGTCCGGCTGACCGGTGCGGCCCGCGGCCACAGCCGGGACATGGCCGCAAACGGGTTTTTCAGCCACACCGGATCGGACGGTTCCGTGTTCTGGCAGAGGATCCGCACCGGGGGCTACGGGTTGAGGGCGGGCGCCGAGAACATCGCGGCCGGCTACCGTTCGCCGTCCGCGGTGGTGAACGCCTGGATGGCCTCCCCGGGGCACCGGGCGAACATCCTCGGGCCCTACCGCGACGTGGGGGTGGGGGTGGCGCGGGGCGGGCCGTACGGGGTGTACTGGACCGTGGACTTTGCCACGCCGCTGGGGGCCAGTGAGCCGTTCGACCCGGTGTGCTCCGGGGGGGACGAGCCGGCTTCCGACCCGGTCCCGACGCCCGTGCCGGGCCCGCCGGCCGGGGGCGAGGTCGTGGTGGACGACGGCGGCGCGGGCACCTCGTTCGTGGGGCTCTGGCGGCCCTCGGCGATGCCCGGCGGATACGGGAGCGGAAGCCTGTACTGCGTGGGGTACCGGGGGGAGCGGTACCGGTGGACGCCCCGGCTTCCGGCCGCCGGCCGCTACCGGGTGTTCCTGTGGTGGGCCGAGGGCAGGGGGCGGAGCATGCGGGTGCCGGTGCGGGTGCGCCACGCCGGCGGCGAGTCCGAGACGCTCGTGAACCAGCGCCGGGACGGGGGGCGGTGGAACCTGCTGGGCACGTTCGAGTTCCGGGCCGACGGCAGCGAGTGGGTGGAGCTCTCGGGCGAGAACGGCCAGGCCTCGGCCGACG
>JALUTY010000075.1 GCA_027021615.1 bacterium
CCACAGGTGTGCGGGGAGGCCCGTCCGAATACCCGGACAGCGTCCTGGGCGCTCGCAGGGATGAATTGAACCGCCAAGACGCCAAGGCCGCCAAGGGCCCGTCCGGGTGGTGGGCCACCCCGGGGATGGGCGGCGCGAGGCTGTGGAACCTCGGAATTCGTCCGGGGTTCCCTAGTACGACTGTGTTAAAAAATAAGCTATTATGGCGATCACTTCAAGCATTGGTTGAGGTGAGCCATGGGGATGAGCCTGGAACGGCGTTTTGAGCGTTACTGTGAGGAGATCGCGGGGGCTTTGAGGCATGCGGATCGGGCACAGCCGGCGCGGTGGTATTTGAAGGGTTTGCTGCTGCCTGGGGGTCGCAAGAGCGTGGAGCCGATGGCGGCGCGGGTGCAGCCGCATAATGTGCGTTCGGCGCACCAGTCGATGCACCACCTGGTGGCGGAGGCGCCCTGGAGTGACGAGGCGCTGTTGTTGGCGGTGGCCGGGCGGGTGTTGCCGAAGCTGGTGGAGGGCGGCGAGGCGGTGTATTGGATCGTGGACGATACCGGGTTTCCGAAGAGGGGGCGGCACTCGGTGGGGGTGGCGCGCCAATACTGTGGCCAGACGGGCAAGCGGGACAACTGTCAGGTGGCGGTCTCGCTGTCGATAGCGAGTGAGCAGGGCAGTCTGCCGGTGGGGTATCAGTTGTATTTGCCACAAGAGTGGGCCGAGGATGCCGAGCGCCGGCGCAAGGCGGGGGTGCCGGAGGAAGTGGTTTTTCGGACCAAGCCGGAGCTGGCGATGCAGCAGATTGAGGCGGCCCTGGCGGCGGGGTATCCGCGTGGTGTGGTGCTGGCGGATGCGGCCTATGGGGACGAGACGGCCTGGCGGGAACGGCTGGCGGGACAGGGCCTGACCTATGCGGTGGGGGTGCGCCCGGCCACGACCGTGTGGTGGGGGGATCATCAGCCGTTGAGCCGGCGGGGGGGCTCTGGCCGGGGCCGGCCGCGCAAGCGGCTTGAGCGCGATGCCCGCCATCGACCGATCTCCGTGGCCGAGGTGGCCCGGGCCCTGCCCGGGCAGGCCTGGCGGACGGTGACCTGGCGGGCAGGCCGGTCGGGCCCCTTGCGTTCGCGCTTTGCCCGGGTGCGGGTGCGTCCTGCCCACCGGGACCGGCCCCGGGAGGAAGAGTGGCTGATCATCGAGTGGCCGGCGGGGGCCGAGGCCCCCGCCCATTATTGGTTCAGCAACTTGCCTGCGCAGACGACCTGGCAGGCGATGGCCGCTACGGTGATGGCGCGCTGGCACATTGAGCGTGACTACCAGGAGTTGAAACAGGAGCTCGGGCTGGGGCACTACGAGGGGCGCAACTGGCGGGGGTTTCATCATCATGCGAGCCTGTGCATCGCGGCCTACGGATTCTTGATGCTGGAGCGGCTCCGGGGCAGTAAAAAAAACGCTATACGATTCAAAACACCTGCCCTACCCAAAAACTTCCGCCCGCGCGGGGCTCGGGCCGATGCAGCGCCATGAGCCGACCTCAATCGCCACATGCCGGTTTCGCCTGGCCCGCGTGATCGCCCGCACCCTGCTCGTGTGTCCGTGCTGTGGACGGGCCCAGGACAGTCCAAGCAGTCGAGGCAGTCCAGTATTTATAACACAGTCGTACTAGGAGCCTGTCCGAGTATTCGGACAGGCGACGCGC
>JALUTY010000076.1 GCA_027021615.1 bacterium
AACACGATCTTGTGCTTGATGAGATTGACCTCCTGGAGCCGGCCGGTGACCACCGTCTCCTCGCCGAACAGGTTCCGGAGCCGGTACCCGCCCTCCACGGGCTCCATGAACGTCACCTCCTCGAGGACCAGCTCCTCCTCGTCCCCCCGTACCAGGAAGGCGTTGGACTCACACATCGAGGCTACCTCCCTTGCCAAAGCAAGAACCTTTGGTACGCCAAACCAGGGTAGGAGTCAATGGGCACAGGGGACCGCCGGTCCACCACCGCCCTTTCCGGTGCCCAGGCGGTCAGTCCCTCTCCGGCGAAGCCTCGGAGCTCCGGACACTCAGCTTTCCCTGGGGTAAGACATGACTCCGCGTCTTCACATTTCAATCTGTTTATTTTTGAGAATATCTCGCAGGGCATCCTCCAGGCCTGGGAAGAGGAACTCAAACCCTGCCTCCAACAGCCGTTTGGGCACCATCCGCTGGCTCGCCACGATCGTGGAAGCGAACTCGCCCAGGGCCAAGCGCACGGCGAACGCGGGCGCCGGGGTGAACGCCGGCCGGCCGAGCACCCGGCCCAGCGTGCGGGCGAGGTCGATCTGGCGCACCGGGTTGGGCGAGCACAGGTTGAACACCCCTTCCAGATCCGGCCGCTCCAGCAGAAACCGGATCGCCCGGCACAGGTCCTCCCGGTGGATCCACGAGATCCACTGCCGGCCCGCGCCCACGGGCCCGCCCAGGAACCGCTTGGTCATCTTGGCCAACCGGGTCAACGGCCCCCCGCCCGGCCCCAGCACCACGCCGAACCGGGTGATCACCACGCGCGCCCCCCGGTCCCTGGCCTGCCAGGCCTCGGCCTCCCAGTCCTGGGCCACCCTGGCCAGGAAGTCCTGCCCGAGGGGAGCATCCTCATCGAGGACTCGGTCTCCAGCATCCCCGTAGATGCCGACAGCAGAGGTGCTCACAAGAGTGAAGACCCGGCCCATTGGGATCGCGTCCACCAGGTTTCGGGTCGTTCGGATCCGGCTCTCCCGGATGGCCAGCTTCTTCTCCGGGGTCCACTTGCCCAGGATCGACTCACCGGCCAGGTTCACGGCCGCATCGCACTCTGCCACCGGCTTCCACCACGGCCCCCACTCCACCGGGTTTCCGGTGACCACCTGATCGGCCTCGGGGATCCCGCCGACCCGCTCGAGGGGCCGGACCAGGATCACGGCCTGGTGGCCCGCCTCGCGAAGGAACGGCACGAGGCGGCTTCCGATGAATCCCGTGGGGCCGGTGAGGAAGATGCGCATGGGGCTCCAAGTAATTTTGGGCCTTCGGCCCGCTGGTAGGCTAGGAGGCTGGGAGGCTAGAAGGCTTGAAAGCCGACCTAGTCTCTAGTCTCTAGTTTCTATCTTTTGCCCCGGCTCGGGATCCGCCCCGACCGACGACCGCCGACCGCCGTCAATCCCCCGTGGCCATCCGGCACGCCTCCCACAAGGCCTCGGCAAAGGTGGGGTGGGCGTGGGCGGTGCGGGCCAGGTCTTCGGCGCTCGCGGCCATCTCCACGGCCAGCACCGCCTCGGCGATCAGGTCCGACACCCGGGGCCCCAGCATGTGCGCGGCCAGGACCCGGTCGGTGGCCTCGTCCACCAGCACCTTCACGAACCCCTCGGCCTCACCGCTGCACAGAGCCCGGCCCGATGCCCCGAACGAGAACACCCCTTTTCGGTACCGGGTTCCCGCGCGCTTCAGATCCTCTTCGGTGGGCCCGACGCCGGCCGCCTCGGGGTGGGTGTAGGCCACGGCCGGGATGGCCGCAGGGTTCACCCTGGCGGGGATCCCGGCCAGGTTCTCCACCGCCGCGATCCCCTCCATGGCCGCCTTGTGGGCGAGCATCGGCCCGTCCACCAGGTCGCCCACGGCCAGCACCCCCTGGGCCCGGGTCCGGAACGCCTCGTCCACCGAGATCCGGCCGGTGGAGGGGTCCGGGTCGACCCCCACGGTTTCCAGCCCCAGATCTCGCAGGAGCGGCCGGCGACCCACGGCCACCAGCACCCGGTCGCACCCCAGGGTGTCGGGCTCCTTTCCCTCGGCCTGGACCTCGACCCATACCCGCTCCCCCTCGGCCCGGGTGGCCAAGACCCGGGTGCGGGTCCGGATCTCCAGGCCCTGCTTCCGGAGGCTTCGCTCCAAGGCCCGGGCCGCCTGGCCGTCGAGCCCCGAGGCCACCGTCGGCAGGAGCTCCACCACCGTGACCCGGCTGCCTAGCCGGGCCCACACCGAGCCCAGCTCCAGGCCGATGAACCCGCCGCCCACCACCACCAGGTGCTCCGGCACCTCGGTCAGGGCCAGGGCTCCGGTGGAGTCCACGATCCGGTCGCCGTCCACCGGCGCGGCAGGGATGGGCACGGGCTCGCTGCCCGTGGCCAGGAGCACGGCCCGGGTCTCCAGCACGGCCGCCTCTCCGCCATCCGAAGGCGTCACCTTCACCCGGCCGGGGCCGGCGAGGCGGGCGGTTCCCCGGATCAGATCGACCCCGGCCCGCTCCAGGAGCCTGCGGACCCCGTCGGTGAGCCGGTCGACCACGGCGTCCTTCCGGGCCATCATCGCGGGCAGGTCCAAGGTCACGGCCTCGACCCCGATCCCGTGCGCGCCGAGACCCGCCCGGAGCTCGGCGAACCGCAGGCTCGAGTCCAAGAGGGCCTTCGACGGAATGCACCCCACCCGCAGGCACACCCCGCCCGGCCGCTCCTCCCGCTCCACGCACGCGGTGCGGAGCCCCAGCTCCGCGGCCCGGGCGGCCGCGGTGTACCCGCCCGGGCCCGCGCCGATCACCACCAGGTCGTATCCCGCCATGTCACACCCCCAGGAGCAGCCGGGCCGGGTCCTCCAACCGCTCCTTCACCCGGACCAGGAACTGCACGGCCTCCCGGCCGTCCACGATGCGGTGGTCGTAGGTCAGGGCCACGTACATCATGGGCCGGGCTACGATCTGTCCGTCCACCACCACCGGCCGCTGCTCCACCTTGTGGAGGCCCAGGATCGCGCTCTGGGGGGGGTTGAGGATCGGGGTGGACAGGAGCGAGCCGAACACCCCCCCGTTGGTGACCGAGATCGTGCCGCCCTCCAGGTCGGACAGCTCCAGCCGGTTCGTGCGGATCTTCTCCACCAACCTGGCCACGGCCCCCTCGATCTCGGCCAGGGTGAGCCGCTCCACGTGGCGCACCACCGGCACCACCAGGCCCCTGGGGGACCCCACGGCCACGCCCACGTGGCAGTGGTCGTGGTACACGATCTCGTCGCCGTCGATGAAGGCGTTGAGCTGGGGGAACTCGGCCACGGCCTCGGCCAGGGCTTTGACGAAGAACGAGGTGATGCCGAGCCCCACGCCGTACTTCTCGCGGAACGCCTGCTTGTACCGGGCCCGGAGCTCCATGACCCGCCCCATGTCCACCTCGTTGAAGGTGGTGAGCATGGCCGTGACCTGCTTGGCCTCGACCAGGCGCTGGGCGATGCGGCGGCGGATCGGGCTCAACCGCTCCCGGCGCTCGCCCCCGGCCGGTCCTTCCGGGGCCGTGGCCGTGGCCCTGGCCTCTGGCCCGGCGGCCGGCTGCCCCTCCAGGTGGGCCAGGACGTCCGCCTTGGTGATCCGGCCCCCCGGGCCGGTGGCCCGGATCTCGCCCGGGTCCAGCCCGTGCTGGGCCACCAGCCGACGAACGGCCGGCGAGAGCTCTCCCTCGGGCTCACGGGCAGGGGGCCCGGGCCGCGGGGGGGGCGGCGGTTTCGGCGGCTCCGGGGGAGGCGGAGGGGGGGCCGCTTCGTCGGCCGGCCCCCGGGGCTCCGGCGCCGGGCCTTCCGCCCGGGCGGCCCCGGCTGCCTCCTCGATCCGGCCCACCACCTGGCCCACGGTCACGGCCGCTCCGGCGGCGACCAGGATGCGCAGCACCCCTGCCCCCTCGGCCACCACCTCCAGCGTGATCTTGTCGGTCTCCAGCAGGAACAGGGGCTCGTCCTTCTCCACCCGGTCGCCGTCGGCCTTGAACCACTCGGCCAGCACGGCCTCCTGCACGGACTCCCCCACCTCGGGGATTCGGACTTCGATCGGCATGGGTGTCTCCCTCGCTGGGCTGTCATACCCAGTTGCGTTCAAAGCTATCGGACCCCTGAACGGTGGGGGCAAGGGACCTGGCGGAGCGCCGGGCGCGGCCGTATCAGGGGCCAGAACTCGGAATTCAGCGGACAGGAGGCCCGGGTGCGCGGTTTGTCGCTGTCTTCTGTCCACTGACTCCTGGCGCCTGAACCGCAGAGCCCCGCCCCGGCTGGGTATCCTATGGATGGCAACTTGGTATCAGGCGGCCGGGCGGCCGGCAGGGACCGGTTCCCGTCCGACGGTCAGGGCCTCCTCCACCAGCCGTTTCTGCTCCTCCCGGTGGATGAACGAAAACCCGGTGGCCGGACTCGCGGCCGGGGGCCTTCCCACGTACACGGGCGGCGCACCCCACAGCTCCGCCAGCACCGGCCCTACGAACCCCCAGGCCCCCTGATTCCGGGGCTCCTCCTGCACCCAGACCCGCTCGGCCGATCGCGGGTAACGCTCCAACACGTCTGCCAGCTCCTGCGCCGGGAACGGATAGACCTGCTCCAGCCGAACCAAGGCCACCCCCGGGTCCGCGGCCTTGGCCCGGGCCGCGGCCAGCTCGTAGTACACCTTGCCGGTGCACAGACACACCCTTCGCACCCGTTGGGGGGCCTCCACGCCCGGATCGTCCAGAACGGGCTGGAAACCCCCGTCAGCCAGGTCCCCCAGTGGAGATACGACGTCGGGGTGGCGCAGGAGGCTCTTGGGGGTCAGCACGATCAGCGGCTTGCGGTAGGGGGCCTTCACCTGGCGCCGCAGGGCGTGGAAGTACTGGGCCGGGGTGGTGGGCTGGACCAGGAGCAGGTTGTCCTCGGCCGCCAGCTGGAGGAACCGCTCGGGCCGGGCCGTGGAGTGGTCGGGCCCCTGCCCCTCGTAGCCGTGGGGCAGGAGGAGCACCAGGCCGCTCCGGCGGCGCCACTTGGCCTCGGCGCTCGCCACGAACTGGTCGACGATCACCTGGGCGCCGTTGGCGAAGTCGCCGTACTGGGCCTCCCAGATCACCAGGCTGCGGGGCTGGACCAGGGAGTAGCCGTACTCGAACCCCAGCACCCCGGCCTCGCTCAGGGGGCTGTCGAACGCCCGGAACGGGGCCTGGCCTTCGGCCAGGTGCCCCAGCGGGCAGTACGGATGGCCGGTCTCGCGGTCGAACCACACGGCATGGCGTTGGCTGAAGGTGCCCCGCCGGCTGTCCTCGCCGCTCAGCCGCACGGGCACCCCCTCGGTCAGGAGCGAGGCGAACGCCAGGGCCTCGGCCCCGGCCCAGTCCGTGCGGCCCTCCTCCAGGGCCTTACGTCGCCGGTCCAGGATCCGGGCCAGGATGGGGTGGAGCCGGAACCCCTCGGGCGCGGTCCAGAGCCGCCGGCCCAGGTCCCGGAGGACCTCCTCGTTCACCCCGGTCTCCACCGGGTCGGGGGTGTACCGGCTGCCGATCCCCTCCCACCCCTCCCAGGGCTCGGGCACGGTCCACCGACACGGCTCCGACCGGGCGGAGCGGTGGGCCTCGTCCAGGACCTCGTCGAACGCCCGGCGCGCGGCTTCGGGCTCCTCCGCAGGGACCACCCCGACCCCCACCAGCTCCTGCGCGTACAGGCGGGCCACGGGCGGCCGGTCCCGGATCCGCCGGTACATCAGGGGCTGGGTGAAGTACGGCTCGTCCCCCTCGTTGTGGCCGTGGCGGCGGTACCCCACCAGGTCGATCACCACGTCCTTTCCGAACGCGGCCCGGTAGTCGGCCGCGATCCGGGCCACCCGCACCGCCGCCTCGGGGTGCTCGGCGTGCACGTGGAACACGGGGGCCTCGAGCATCTTGGCGATGTCGGTGGCGTAGCGGGTGGACCGGGCCGCCTCGGGCAGGGTGGTGTATCCGATCTGGTTGTTGAGCACCACGTGCAGGGTGCCGCCCGTGGCGTACCCCTCCAGGCGCGAGAGGTTCAGGGTCTCGGCCACGACCCCCTGGCCCGCGAACGCCGCATCCCCGTGCACCAGCACGGCGGCCGTGGCCGACGGGCCGCCCTCCCGGTCCTGGAGGGCCCGCACGATCCCCTCGACCACCGGGTTCACCGCCTCCAAATGGCTGGGGTTCTCCGGCACCGTGACCCGCACCTCCCGGTCTCCGTACCGCACCCGGCCCCGGAACCCCTCGTGGTACTTCACGTCTCCCCCCCCGGGCACGGCCTGGGGGTCGTAGCTGGCCTCGAAGGCGCAGAACACGTCGCGCAGCTCCCGGCCGAGCAGGTTCACCTGTACGTTCAGCCGGCCTCGGTGGGCCAGGCCCAGCACCACGTGGCGCACCCCCCGGGCCCCCAGGCGCAGGACCGCGGCGGCCAGCAGGGGCAGGAGGCTCTCGGCCCCCTCCAGGCTGAACCGGGTCTGGCCCGGGTAGCGCTTCTGGAGGAACTCCTCGAAGGCCTGGGCCCGGGTGAGCAGGTCCAGCACGTGCCGCCGTTCGGCCGGGGCCAGGGGGGGCCTGGGCCCCTCGACCCGGGCCCGGAGCCACTCCTTCTCGGCCGGGTCCGACACCTGGGCGAGCTCGTACCCCACCGGACCGCAGTAGATCGCCCGCAGCCGGGCCACCACCTCGGCCACCGGGACCGGAGCGTCGGCGAACCCTGGCACCCGAACCGGCCGGTCCAGGTCGCCGGAGGCCAGCCCCACGGCCGAGGGGGTCAGGAGGGGGTGCTCCGTGGGGCACGGGGCCAGGGGGTCCAGGCACGCCAGCAGGTGCCCCAAGGTTCGGTAGCGCTCCACCAGGGCCAGCACCCGGCACACGAGGTCCGTCGCCTCCGGCGCGGGGCCCGCCGCCCCGAGCTCGAACCCCTCGAAGAACGCCCGCCACTCGGGCGTGACCGCGGCCGGGTCGGAACGGTACCGGCGGTACTGCTCTTCCAGATACGCGGAACTCTCCAGGAACGGCAGGGGCATCCCGGCTCCTTCCTTCTCGGGCTCGGGGAGAAAGCCCCTAGGGTACCCCCGGGGGGCCAAAGGGCAAGCCGGCCGGGGCGAAGCTCACGGAGACGGGGGGGCCAGACCGGGCACCACGTCCCGGATCGGGCCGAAGGGGAACTCGCTCAACAGGCGCCGCAGGCGGGGTTCGGTCCGGTGGAGGTTCAGGTAGTGACGGAACCGACTCTTGAGGCCGGCGCCCTCGATCCGGGGCTGGGCGGGGTCGATCTCCCACGGGTGCACGTAGAACACGAACGGCCGGCCGTCCCGCTCGCGGATCCGCCTCAGGGCCCAACGGGTCACCGGGTAGGGCAGGAGCCGGAAGTACCCGCCGCCGGCAGCCGGCCAGTTTCGGCCCCACAGCCGAACGGGAGTGATCGGGACCTCGAGGAGGGAGGGAGCATCGTTCGGGCCCCGGCTTCCCGCCGGCACCCAGTTGCCCGCGCCCTCGCCGTCGAGACGCTCCAGCCGGAAGGGGAACCGGGGCCATTCCGCAAGCCCGTACAGGTCGTGGCGCACCGGGAACACGCTGGAGTCGTACGCGAACCCCGCCTCCACCAGCTCGTCGAACGCCCACAGGCTGGTGGGCCCGATCGAGTAGCTCGGCGCCCGGTATCCGAGCACGGCCTCGCCGACGAGGTCTTCGAGAAGGGCCTTGGCCCGCCGCACGTCCTGCCGGAACGCCTCCCGGTCCAGGGTGTTCACGCGTCGGTGGCCGTGGCCGTGGCACGCCACCTCGTGGCCGGCCCCGTGGATGCGGCGCACCAGCCCGGGGCACCGCTCCGCCACCCACCCCAGCACGAAGAACGTGGCCCGAACCCGGTGCTCGTCCAGCAGGGCCAGCATCCGCTCGGTGTTGCGCTCGACCCGCAGCTCCCACCGGTCCCAGGTATCGGGCGGGCACACCGCTTCGAACGCGGACACGTGGAAGAAATCCTCCACGTCCACGGTGAACGCGTTCACCGTGGACGTGGAGCTGGAAGGCTGGAAGGCTGGAAGGCTGGAAGGCTCCAAGTCCCTAGCTCTCTCTTATCAACCCAGCGGATGGATGGAGGCGCTCGCACGATCGTTGGGAGGGAGAGGTCCGGCGGAGCCGTCCCCGTTTACTTGATCCCCCTCACCTCCTCGTAAGTGGTCATGCCGTCCACGGCCTTGGTGAGGCCGTCCTCGATCAGGGTCCGGAAGCCCTTGTCCCGGGCGGCCTGGGCGATCTCCTCGGCCGGGGCGTTGGCCAGGATGAGCTGTCGCATGGGATCATCGGGCACCAGCAGCTCGAACACACCGATCCGGCCGCGGTACCCCGTGCCGCCGCAGGCCCGGCACCCCACCGCCCGGTACAGGCGGGGGTTGTCCCGGCCCGTGGCCTGCCGCAGCTCCTCCCGCACCGGGCTGGGGGGCTCGAACGACTCGAGGCACTCGGGGCACAGCCGCCGGACCAGCCGCTGGCCCATCACCGCGGACAGGGCCGAGTACAGCATGAACGGCGCCACCCCCTGCTCGAGCACGTGGGGGATCACCCCCAGGGTGTTGTTGAACACCATCCGGGCGAACACCAGCGTGCGGCCCAGGGCGGCCTCCACCACGGTGGAGAACACCTCGGTGCTGGGGACCTCGCCCACCATAAGGTAGTCGATATCCTGCTTCACCAGGGCGCGCAGGCCCTGGGCGAAGCTCAGCCCGGCCCGCTCGTTGGGCTCGGCCTGGTTGATGTCGGCCAGCCGGTTTTTGATGGGGTTCTCGTAGGTGAAGGTCACCCGGTTGGGGCTCTTCAGGGCGTTCAGGCTCGCGTAGATGGTGGAGGTCTTTCCGCTATCCGGGGGACCCACCACCAGCACCAGCCCCCGCTCCGCCGCGATCACCCTTCGGTACGCCTCGAGCATCTCGGGGGTCATGCCCAGGTTCTCGAGGCGGAGCTCCTCCTTGGAGAACGGCTGCTGGAAGGTGAGAACCACCTGCTCGCCGTTGCGCACCGGGAACGTGGCCACGTCCACATCGAAGAACTGGTCTTCGCTGCGGACCCGGAAGTACCCCTCCTGGGGCAGCCGGCGCTGCAGGATGTCCATGCCGCTCAGGATCTTGAGCCGGTTGACCAGGTTCTGGGCGTACTCCCGGGGCGGCGTGACCAGGGTCTCCAGGTGATTGTTCACCCGGAGTTTCACCAGGACCGCGGTCTCCTCGGGCACGATGTGGACGTGGGTGGCCTTCTTGTCCAGGGCCGCCAGCAGGATCGAGTTCACGATCTTGACGATCGGCGCCTCTGAGGCCGACTCCAGGGCGTCCTCCAGGTTCTCCTCGCGGCTCTGCTGCTCCTCCTGGGGGGTGATGATCTCCAGCTCCCTCTGGGCCTTCAGGTCGAGGGCGTCCTCCCACTTCTCGGACTTGGGGAACAGCTGCCGCAGCTTCTGCTTGATGCCGTACATCGATGAGACCACCGGCGCGATCCGCAGCCCCGTCATGAACCGCAGCTCGTCGATCACCCGGTAGTCCTGGGGGTTGGCCATGGCCACGGTGAGCGTCTTGTCGTCCCGCTCCACCGGCACCACGTAGTTCTTCTTCATGAACCGCTCGGACACCAGGCTCACCAACTCCCGGGGAATCTGGTACTTGGCCAGGTTGATGGCCGGCACCGCCAACTGGCGCGACAGGAGGTACTCCAGGTCCTCCTCGGTCACGTACCCCTTCTTGATCAGGATCGAGCCCAGCCGCTCCCCGGTGCGCCGCTGGTCGGCCACGGCCTCCGCCAGCTGCTCGCTGGTGATGATCCTGAACTCGATCAGGAGTTGCCCGAGCTTCTTTCGCATGGCAGTGATCCCGGTTCGTTGGGTCAGAACTGTCGACGACTCCCGCTACCCCTCGGCCGCCGCACCCTCTTCGTCCCCGAGACGGGAGGCCTCCTCCTCGGCGTCGCCGGTCGGCCCGCGGCCGGCCGGCCGGAAGGTCTCGAACACGGCCCGATGCTGCCGGTACAGGAACTCCACCACCCGGAGCAGGTCCTCCCGGAGGTGCTCCATGGCCTCCCGGTGGGCCGCGAACGACAACCCGTTGGCCGGGGGCTTTTCCAGAAACGAGCTGGCGCCCCCCTCCAGGATGCGGCGCCGGACCGGGGACAGGTCCACGTCGCTCAGGTAGATCAGGGGCACGTGGGGGAACGCCTCCACGAGATCCCGGACCGTCCGGACGTTCTCCAGGTCGTCGGGACCGCTTCCGACCACAACCATGGTGAACCACCCCGCCGCCCCGGCCTCGGCCAGGCACTCCTCCAGGGTCTCCGTGCTCTCGGCCTCGTCGTACGCGATCCCGGCCCCCTCGAGCCACTCGCAGGCGGCGTTGCGCACCCGGGGGTCGGGATCGAACACGAACACCTTGGGCGCAGGGAACTCCCACTCCCCCCCCAGGAGGCCCCGTCGGGCCTCCTCGAGCAGCCGCATCCGCCGTTTCCACTGCTCCTTGAGCTTGACCAGCCGCTCGTTGAACTCGGCCTCCCGGCGCTCCACCTCGGCCAGCCGCTTGCGCAGCTCCTTCTCCAGCGAGGCCAGTGCGGCCTGCTTCTGGCGGAGCCGCCTCAGGGCCGCCCGCTCCGATCCTCCGGCCGGAGCCCCCTGGGCCAGGCCCGAGGCCACGGCGGTCAGCCGGGCCTCCAGCTCGTCCACCCGACGTTTGAGGGCCTGTTCCTCCTCGGCCGGGGCGGCGTTTTCGCTCCGACCTTCCTGGTCCCTCCGGACCTGCTCCGCTACCTCCCGCACCAGCCCCGGCCCCAGTTCCCGGGTCTCCTCCACGTAGCCATGGAGCAGGGCCGCATCGCACAGCACGTTCACCAACCGGGGAATCCCCCCCGTGGCTTCGTGGATGATCGGGACCACCTCATCGGGAAACACCGGAGCCCGCTCGGGGTCGGTCAACACCCGGCTCAACCGATGCCGGACGTACTCCCCCACCTCGCCGGCGCTCAACGGGCCCAGGTGGTAACGCACCGTGATCCGCTGGCGGAGCTGCTCGAGCTCCGGGCTGTCGATGAGGTCCCTCAAGCCGGGCTGGCCGGACAGCACCAGGTGGAGGAGCTTGGTCTTCTCCGTCTCCAGGTTCGAGAGCATGCGCAGGCCCTCGAGGGTGGACACCGCCAGGTTCTGCGCCTCGTCCACGATCACCACACAGTTGCGGCCCTCGCGGTAGCGCTCGATCAGGAACTCGTTCAGGGTGCTCAGGAGGGCGGTCTTCGACAGCCCCCTGGGGTTCAGGCCGAAGTCCTCAAGGATGAGCTCCAGGAGCTCCTTGTACGACACCCGGGTGTTCGTGACCTGGCTCAGCACCAGGGAGTCCCCCAGGTTCCGAACCAGGGTCCGCAGCAGGGTGGTCTTGCCGGCCCCCACCTCCCCCGTGACCATGACGAACCCGGTCCTCGATTCCACCCCGTAAGTGAGGTGGGCCAGGGCCTCCCGGTGGTTCTTGCTCAGGTACAGGAAGTCCGGATCCGGGGTCAGGGAGAACGGCCGGCCCGACAACCCGTAAAACTCCGTGTACATGCGGCGTCACCCCGCGCGGCTACTTGGCGCCCTTGCCGAACAGCACGACCTTCACGGTCTCGAAAATGATGGACACGTCCATCCAGAACCCCATCCGCTTGATGTAGTACAGGTCATACCGCAGCTTCTCCAAGGCGTCTTCCTTGGTGGAGCCGTAACTGTACTTTACCTGGGCCAACCCCGTCACCCCCGGCTTCACGGTGTGTCGCTGGACATAGTAGGGGATCTCCCGGGCCAGCTGCTCCACGAAGAACGGCCGCTCCGGCCGGGGGCCCACGAAGCTCATCTCCCCTTTGAGCACGTTGATGAGCTGGGGGATCTCGTCGATCCGGGTCTTCCGGATGAACCGTCCCACCCGCGTCACCCGGTCGTCGTTGTCCCGGGCCCACACCGGCCCGGTGTGCTTCTCGGCGTCCGATCGCATGGACCGGAACTTGAGCACCTCAAACCGCCGTCCCCTCTCACCCACCCGCTCCTGCCGGAAGAACACCGGCCCCGGCGAGTCGAGCTTGATGGCCAGCGGGATGACCGCCCAAATCGGGGCGGAGACCACGATCCCCAACAGGCTTGCCGTGAAGTCCACGAGCCGCTTGATGGCCAGGGTGACCGGGTGCTTGGAGAACCCCTCGGAAAAGATGAGCTGGCTCGGCCGCAGGTGCTCCACCAGCATCTTGCCGGTGAGCTCTTCGTAGAACGCCGCCCCGTCCAGCACGGGCTTTCCGGACAGCCTCAGCTCCAGGAGCCCACGCACGGGAAACTTGCCCCGCCGCTCCCCGATGGCCACCACCACCCGATCCACGTCGGCTCGGGCGGCCACCTCCAGCAGGTCCTCGTACCCTCCCAGGACCGGCGGCAGGCCTGGGCGCTCTGCCACCTCCACACGGTCGGCCGCCAGGCACCCGACCACGTGGAAACCCAGGGTCTTCCGCGCCTGGGTCTCCCGGTACACCTTCCGCGCCAGGTCCCCCGCCCCCACGAGCAGGATGCCCACCGAAAGCCCCCGGGTCGAGAGCACCGCGGTATACCCCAGCCGCCACAGCACCACCACCCCGATCACGATCGCCACGAACAGGACGAAGATCCCCCGCCCCAGGATCAGGTCGGGGTACACGTAGTAGGCGAACGCCAACAGGATGCTCGCGACACCCAGCGCCTGGAGGAGACGGATCATGAGCTCCCGGCGGCTGTTCAGAACCTTGAGCTCGTACAGGTCGTGGTAGTAGAAGCAGACCTGGGTCACGAGGACGACGAGCCCGATCCGCATCCACTCCAGCGGGTCGCCCAGGAGGAAACGGACGTCCCCTCCGAACCGAAGGCCCATGGCAGCGAGCACGGCTCCGAGGATGAGCGCGTCCTCCACCACGAACAGCGTCACGTGGCGCACCGTTAGAGCGCGGCGCATGCCTTGGCCTCCTGCATTCCCGAAATCTCCTCAATCCCCCCGGCGTACCGACTCATACGATCAACCCCGACGGATAAACAGGCGCTATCGCTCCCTGCTCGGAGGGGCAAGGGACCTGCCGGAGAGCCGGGCGCGGCCCCTTGGCTCGCCGCGCAGCGCCTCTGACGCTCGGACCGCGAAAGGGTTTGGATTCCGCCGAGTTGTCATGAAACCAGCTCTTCGGTCCCGTGCCTGCGCGGCGAATCTCAATGCCCGGCTTCGCGCCCAGTCGGAGGCAGGTCCCTTGCCCCTTGCCCCTCGCTCCGAGGTAACGCGCCTATTTTGTAATTCCAACGAAAGTGTTGTCGGGCCCGTGCCCCCTTCCCCTTGGGGAGTAGGGGGTGGGGGTCTGGTGGAGCGCCGAGCGCGACTCGGCATCAGTAGTCGGCATCAGTAGTACTTGTAGTAGTAGTACCCGGCCCCGCCGTACCCGTAGCCGTACCCGCTTCGCAGGCTCTCCGCGCGGTTCAGCACCGTACCCAGAAGCTTTTCCTTGGGAATCGCCTCGGCCGCCTGCCGCACCAGCCCCCGATGGGTCTTGTGGGCCCGGACCACGAGCACGATGCCGTCCACCGCGTCGGCCAGGAAGTTCACGTCGCTGATCGGGTGCAGCGGCGGGGTGTCCAGCACGATGTAATCGAACTGGGAGCGCGCCCGGGCGATGAAGTCATCGAACTCGGGACTCGCGAGCAGCTCCGCCGGGTGCCCCTCCACGGTCCCGGCCGTGACCACCGAAAGACCGTAGAATGGCGTGGTTTTGAGAACCTCGTCCAGGGTAGCCCGACCGCGGAGCAGGTCCCCCAGGCCCGGAGTGCCCTCGATCCCCAGCAACTTGTGGATCCGGGGCCGGCGCAGATCCGCGTCCACCAGAAGCACGGCTTTGGTGGGGTCCTGGGCGAACACGGCGGCCAGGTTGGTGGCCGTCACGCTCTTGCCCTCCCCTTTGAACGCGCTGGTGATGACCAGGGTCTGGATCCGTCCGTCCGCGTTGGCCCGCTCGACCCGGCTGCGCATTCCACGGTACTGCTCGGAGATCACGGACATGGGCTTGTGGAGCACCACCACGTGGGGGTCCACACCCCGAAGGGTCTCGGGATCCGGAGCCTGGGTGACCACCACGCCGGTCCTGTGGCGTCGGCGCGGACGGCCGGGAACCGGGGCCGGGTCCGCCGGGGCCGCCGGATCGGCGGGGCTGCGGTCCACCGCCACCTCCAGGGCTCCTTCCTTTCCTGCCTTCTCCAGGGCCTTCAGGATCTTGCTCATAGGTTCCCTCGTCTTCGTCACCGACCGGCCTCACCAGGCCGCGTTCAGGCTTGCGGTGATCCGGTTCTCGTGGTAGTCCCTGTCCGGGACGGCGTCGTAGGTTCGCCGGTCGTGGATCAGGGTCACCCGCGCGTCCCAGACCCGTCCCAGGCTCCACCGCATGAACCCGTTCCAACGATGGCGCTGGAACCGATCGTCCAGGCGGTCCGCCATCCGCCGGGAGAACCGGTACCCGGTTCCCCAAAACCCGTCACGCCCCATCTTGGCCGACACCTCGGCCAAGGCCGTGGTCTCCCAGTAGTCGTCCTCGTGCACGCCTTCTCCGCCCTGGACCCGTGCATCCACCACCGAGGCAGAAAGCCGGGAGGTGAGGCTGCGTCCCCACCGGGTGGAGATCGAACCGTTCACCCTCCGGGTCTTCGTAAGACGGGTGAACGAGGTACGGGACGTGGCGGGCTGATACGACCACCCCTCCGATGCCCCCAACGAGACCTTGGTGTACTCGGTGAACCGGTGGCCGGCGTCAACCCCCCACGTCACGGAACGCTCCGGCTTGCCGTCTTCCGGCACCACCCACTGATACCCCACCCGCGCCGAGGTGCTCGTCCGGGGCGACCAGGACCGACCGATGCTTATGCTCCATGAGTGGTTCCAGTATCGGTTGCCGTCGTAAGGCAACCCCCGGTCCACGGAGTAGTCGAGCCCGACGGTCGTCGGTCTGGGATCGGCCAGGGGCAGGAACGTCCGGCTCCACCCCACCGAGCCCGTGTGGTTCTGGCGGCCGCCCCCGGAGCTCACCTCTTCCTGTCTGGCATAGCCGTACCTCAGGCGCCACCGCCCCGCTCGGCCCCTCCCCCAGGCGAGACCTGCGGAGGCCTGGTGGGATCGAGTGTCCTCACCCGTCGCCGCGTCCGACACATAGTTTCGGTACGAGAACCCATACGAGGCATCCTGCACCACGGAGGCCGCGAGCCTCCAGGTGTACCCGCCGGAAAGCGAGTACTCGTCGGAACGGTTCCGGTACCCGGCCGCTACCCCGGAGAGCCCCCCACCGATGGGTTCTTCGAGGTTCTGCGTGGCATGGCCGCTGACGAACGTGGTGAGGCGGGGGGAAGCCTGCCATCGTAGCCCCCCCACCAAGGACTGGCGGGTGGTGTTTCGCTGCTCGATCGCCGTGCTCTCGTAAAGCCCCGTGCGGAACCGGTAGTCCGCCGTGCCCAGCAGCCGGGGTGTGCGCCGGACCCAACCCACCCCCAAAGACCCGTGGGCCCACCACGCCTCCTCCCGGCGGGCGTCCTGATCCAGGTTGTCCGTGTAGGTCGCCCCCAGCCCGGCCGAGAGCTTCCAACGGGACACGAACCCCTTGGGCAACAGCCCCTCCACAGAGGCCTCGTACCCCCCGTAGTCCAGGAACTCCCGGTACCGGGTAAGCTGGCGCTCGAACGGGTCGGGCGTGGGTGCTGAGCCGTCGGCACCCCGGGCCGGGAGGGCCGCGGCCAGAGCAAGGGCCACCGCGATCCCCGTCGCACGTCTCATGGCACCACGATCACGTCACCGGGCCGAAGCACGAAATCGCCCTCCCCCCGCTTCAGGATCGACTCGGCGTCCACGGGAATGCGCTTCTCTTTGCCCCCTTCCCACCGCAACAGCATCACGCTGTCCGTGTCCGCGAACTCCTGAAACCCCCCGGCCATCGACAAGACCTGCAAAAACGTCTTGGGGCTCCGGAGCTTCATGGCGCCGGGGCTGTTCACCCGGCCCAGCAAGTACACCGTGTAGCTGTTGATCTCCACCAGGCTCACCGTCACAACCGGGTCCGTGAAGTACTCCTTGAGGCGGGTCGTCACCTCGTCGGTCAGCTGGGTCAGGGTCATCCCCTCCACGAAGATCTCGCCCACCAGCGGGAGCGTGATCCGCCCATCGGGCCGCACCCAAACCTGGCGAGACACCTCGGGGTTTTTCCACACCTGGATGTCCAGGACATCCTCCACCCCGATGCGGTAGGCCGGCCGCTTCGCCACCCCGTTGCCGGCCCCGAGGGCGACGCCCGCCGTGAGTACCAGTGCCGCGAGGAACACCCCGATCCGCTGCATCATGGAAGCCTCCTTCCCTGTAACTTCGGTCGACGGTCGACGGTCTTCGGTCTCCTGACCCCCAGGGCAAGTGGCTCCCGCCAACCCGGGGGCGGGTCTGTTGGAGCGCCGGGCGTGGCTCCGACAGTCGCTGCATCCGGCACTCAGCCACCGCGTCCCCGGTCGGCTTCGCTTCCGGGCCGCCTCGCCATCAGATCCGCTGAAACGCTTCGTCCCCCGGGCTGGGTGACGGATGCGGCGCAAGTCGAATGCTGCACTCACGCACGGCCGGAAACAGGCCCCCCGCCCCCGCGGGAGGGCGTCCTGTTACGCCGCACGTTGTAGGGCCCCGCAGGGACCTGACGATGCTTCCGCCAGCCTCGGTTGCCTGTCGCTGGCCGAGAACCGTGTGTCGCCGGACCTCGCTCTCCCTTGGACATCCCCAGGAACAGCCGGACGGCCCCTACTCCAATCCGGTCTCCCGGATCTTGTACAAGAGCGCCTTGTAGCTGATGTCCAGAAGCTGCGCCGCTTTCTTCCGGTTCCAACGGGTGTGGTCGAGCACCCGACGGAGCACCCGCCGCTCCGCCTCTCGGGCCGCCTCCCGGGACACATCCCTGAGGGTCTTGCCCTGGAACTCGGAAAAATCTGGGATTTCCTCCTGTTGTGAGTCGATTGCGTGCTGCTGGTGGGCTCTACGGTGATAAAGCATCTCCCGCCGGACACCGTCCACATCGCCCACGATCACGACGCGCTTCACGTAGTTCTCCAGCTCGCGCACGTTCCCCGGCCAGGGGTACGTCTCCATCTCCTTGAGGAGGTCCCGGGGAATCTCCGCGTCGGGCCGTCCGTACTGCCGAGCGAACTTCCGACAGAGCTGCTCGGCCAAAAAAGGGACCTCCTCGGCCCTCTCCCTTAGGGGCGGCAGCACGATGTTCACCACGTTGAGCCGGTAGAACAGGTCCATACGAAATCGTTTCTGACGGACCTCCTCCTCGATCTCACGGTTTGTTGCCGCGATGATCCGCACGTCCACCGGGATCGGCTCTTTTCCACCCAACCGGGAGATCTCTTTGTCCTGGAGCACGTGGAGCAGCTTCGCTTGCAAGTCCACGTGCATCTCGGTGATCTCGTCCAGAAATATGGTGCCTTGATCGGCATACTCGAACTTGCCCTTCTTGGTGCGGTGGGCCCCGGTGAACGCCCCCTCCTCGTACCCGAACAGCTCGCTCTCCAGGAGATTGCGCGGAAGGGCAGCGCAGTTGACCTTGACGAACGTCCTCTTGGCCCTAGCCGATCCCTCGTAGATCGCCCGAGCCAGGAGATCCTTACCCGTGCCGCTCTCCCCGCGGATCAGAACCGTGATGTCCGTGTCTGCGATCTGGTCCACAATGGCCTGGACCTCGCGCATGCGGCGGCTGTGTCCGAACAGGAGCTGGTAGGGCGACCCCTCCTCCACCCGGCTACGGAGCGTCTGAACCTCCTCCTCGAGCCGGATCCGGTCTCGCAGGCGGTGCAGGGTGGCGTCGAGCTCGTCGGGGTCACAGGGTTTTTCGAGCACCGCAAAGGCACCGAGCTTCATGCAGTCCACCACCGCGTTTACGTCCCGGCGGTTCAGCAGCATGAGGACCAGGCTCCCAAACCCGTGGGTACGGATCTCGGAGAGCACCTTCCGGCCGTCCATGTCGGGGAGGTTCATGTCGACGAACACGGCCTCGGGTCGCAAGGACGCCAGCAGACCGATCCCCTCAGCGCCGTTGGCGGCGTGGTGCACCTGAAACCCATCCTCCCGGGCCAGGGCTCGCAGATGGTCGGCGGTGAGGCCGTCCGACTCGATCACCAGAATGCAGCAAGGGTTCATCAGTATCGTTTCGTCGGTTGGGAGGGAGGAACGGAGAAACACAGGAACGGGGACGTGAGCAAGCAAGTGGTGTGCCAGGCAGCGGCTTGCGTTCCCGTGTCGGGCCCGAGAGGGGAGCCCCGGGTCCGGCAGGCGGCTCGTCCGGCGCGGGCACCCGGAGCCTAGCAGGGGCCCCACCCCCGGATCAGGCGCTCGAAGGGAAGGGTGAGCTGGCTCGCCAGCAGGCCTGAGCCATCGGCCGCAACCGACCGGGCACTAAGGAGTCTTCTTGCCTTGCAGCCTCCCGGCCCTCTCGGCCGAAGCTTGTGGGAAACGTCGTCAGGCCTCTGCGGGGCCGGACCACGGGGAAGGGTAACGCTCGTTGGTCCGGGGCGTTGCCGCCCACGGGCACGGGGCCTGCTTCCGGCAGGCCGCGAGTGCAGCATCCGAGCGCCGCGCCTTCGCATGCCGTTGTCTGGGCAAGCGACTCGGCAAAGACAGCGGATGGCCGTGGGGTTCGAGAAAAATGCAGACGTTTGGGGGCGTGGCGAGCCAAGGAGCCGCGCTCGGCGCCCCGGCAGCCCCCATGCCCCCAAGCCTTGGCGCGATTCAGGGGCCGCCCAGCCCGCACTGTTCATGAGCGTTCGTCGCGAAACCGTCGAGTGTGCGGCAGATCGGGGCAAGCACGAGCGCACGAGGGGTGCAGGCGTACTGGACGGTACGTCGAGCCCTGAGGCGCGAGCACGCCCCGAGATGGCGTGCGATCGGCGGTTGCAGTAGAAGGCTTCATGAATAGTGCGGGCTAGCTGCCTGGCGGGCCGAAGGCCTCAGACCGACCACCGGAGACCGAAGTTACTTTCGGGGAGGCGTGGTGTGCCCACAGAAGACCGAAAAAAGGCAGGCCCACAAGGGTATCGAGCTACCCTCGTGGGCCTGGACAGGACCTGAATACGGATATCCAGGTTACATGGTGGGAAAAAAAGTTCCTCCTGGGGAAGGGGTGGGCAACCTTTTTCCCGGGCGCCCCGGGGCTCAGGGGTTCGTCCCCGCGCCGACCGGGAGGACCTCGGCCGACTCGATGACTACGGCCTCCCGGGGCACATCCCGGAACCCTTTGACCGTGCCCGTGGGCACCGTTGCGATCGCGTCGACCACGTCCATTCCGTCGACCACGCGGCCGAACACCGCGTACCCGAACCCCTGGGGGGTGTCGCTCCGATGATCCAGGAACGTGTTGTCGGCGAGGTTCACGAAGAACTGGGACGTCGCGCTGTCCACCACCATGGTCCGGGCCATGGCCACGGTGCCGCGACGGTTCGAAAGCCCGTTCTTGGCCTCGTTGGGGATCGGCGCACGGGTGGGCTTGGGCTGCAGGTCCGGGGTGAGCCCCCCGCCTTGGATCACAAACCCCGGAATCACCCGGTGGAACACCGTACCCGAGTAGAACCCCTCCCGGACGTACCGCAGGAAGTTCTCCACGGTACGCGGCGCCTTGTCCGGGTACAGCTCCAACACGATCGTGCCCTTGGTCGTCTTCAGGGCCACCCTGGGGCTGTCGGCCGCCGCCGCGGCCGTCAGCAAGCCCACGGCGAGAACGATCGCCAGCGCGGTTCTCATGTTCTTTCTCCTGGTAGCTTCGGTCGTCGGTCGGGGGCCTTCGCCCACCAGAAAGCCAGCAGGCTGGAAGGCTAGAAGGCCAAAAGCTCCTTTCATTTCCTGGCCCGCATGATTCATGAGCGTTCGTCGCGAAACCGTCGAGTGTGCGTCGGATCGGGACAAGCGCAGCAACGAGGGGCCCAGGCGTACGGGACGGTACGTCGGGCCCCGAGGCGCGAGCACGCCCCGAGACGGCGTGCGATCAGCGGTTGCAGCAGAAGGCTTCATGAACCATGCGGGCTAGCGGTTCAAGCAGACCTGCGTCACAGCACCACGGTCCGGGGGCATAGGACCTGGTGGAGCGCCGGTCGCGGCTCCTTGGCTCGCCGCGCCCCCCGAACATTTGTTGTTTTGCCGAACTCCCCGGCCATCCGCTGTCTTCGCCCGAAGGGGCTGCTCCGGGCAACGGCATGCAAAGGCCAGGCGATCGGATGCTGCACTCGCGCCCGACCGGAAGCAGGCCCCATGCCCCCGGCGCAAAGGCCCCGGACCAACGTAAAGTTACCCTTCCCCGTTGTCCGGCTCCGCAGGGGCCTGAGGGAGGGCCGCCCTCCTCACTCGTCCCCCGGCCCCACCAGCAGCCACGAGGCCAGGGCGAAGCGACCCGTTGCCTTCTCCCGCACCGAGATCAGGACCCGGTTGACACGCCGACTCAACCGCGATCCCGGAGCCTCCACCCGTCCGGTGGAGGGGTCGTAGCGGGCCTCGACCCGGCCCAGCTCGCTCACGAACAGGTTCACCACGCGGCCGTACCGGGCCGGATCCACGATCCTGGCCCCAAAGCGGTCCACACCGGCCGACGCCAGCGGACCCGGCTCGGGCCACCGGTCCGCGAGAGCCAAGGCGCCGTACCCCAGCCGTTCCCGGAAGCGTTCCTGGTCCCCCAGCGCCCCCACGACCGCGAACCGCGGGAGAAGAAGCCGGTCCGCCCCCTCCGGAACGGCCCCTGGGTCCTGGGTGAACCCGAGTCGGAACCCCAGATCCCGGCACGCCTTGACCACCCCGGGCCCGTACTCTCCGTAGGGATACGCCACCCACCGAACCGGGAGCCCGTGGGAACGGAACCGCTCCGCCGCCAAGGCGAACTCTTCGCGCACCCGGCGGGCGTACTCCCCGGCCGACTCCCCCGGCTCGGCGCGGCCGAGGCGCTGGTGGGCGTGGCCGTGGACCCCGAACTCCATGCCCTCCCGGGCCCAGCTCTCCACCTCGTCCCATGTGACGAAGTCCGAGTACCCCCGATCCAGCGCAAGGGTGGGGAGGAACACGGTGGCGGGGTATCCAAACTCCTGGAGCACCGGCCAAGCGTTCTCCAGCACGCTACGGTACCCATCGTCGAACTGGATCACCACCGGCCGCGGAGGCAGATCGCGGCCTTCGAGCAGGTGATCCTCCAAGGCACGGGTCGACACCACGGTGTAGCCGGCCTTCCGCAGCCACGCCATCTGGTCCCGAAACGCCTCTACCGACACGTTGGTCGAGGGATAGCGGCTGTCGCCAACCCGGTGATACAGGAGAATACGCACCGGCTCCGACGCGGCCGCCCGCACCCGAGCCGGGGCCCCCAACGCCAGCAGCAGCCCTAGCACCGCCCCGACACACCGGCCGGCCCAGCCCAGCCGCGTTGGGGTCATACGTCCGGAGCCGCTGTTTCCCGGCCGGAGGCCAGGCGGGTTCCGCCCAGAACCGCCTCGATCCGTTCCGGAACCAGGCGAACGAGCCGCACCCCCTGATACCGATCCAGGCGGTTCTGGCGCATCACATCCAGCACCTCCTGCACATACGCCTCCCTCCGCACCGAGTAGGGCAAAAGCCCCCACGCCAGCTCCCGCGGGTCCGGCCGGCGGCCTTCGGCCCGGGCCCTGGCCCGCAACCGGCGGAACTCCTCGTAGGCCCACAGGGCGTTCAGGTTCCGAAGGTATCCGTCCACGGCCTCGGCCAGGCCCGGGAACGCCGCCACGGCGTACCGGGCCCCGGGCGGGCGGTTGCGTGGCGCCATACCGGCGCCAGCGCGGAACACCCACTGGCCGAACAGCGAGTTACCCTCTACCGCGAACCGCGAGGTACCCCACGCCGACTCCAGGGCCGCTTGAGCCACGGCAAGAGGCACCGGCACCACATCCACCCTTTGCAAAAGCACATTGAGCGCGGCCCGGGGGTCGGCCCGCGTCCCAGCCGGGTCGACCTTCACCCGGTACCGCCGGGCCATGTCGAGGAGAAACAGCAGTTCCACCTCGGATGCGCGGCCGCCACGCTCCAGGTTCCGAGCGATCGCCTCCAGGGAGTCGCGTTGGGCTCGGATCCGTTCGTTCGCCGCCACCACGTGGGGGACCACGGCCCGGACGAACACCTGTTTGCGGCGGGACACCGGGAACCGGTCCAGCCCCGACGGCAGGGTGGCGGGGGCCACGTTGGGCACCCCCCCCTCCCCCACCTCGGCCCATACCCGATCCAGGACCTCCGCCAGCTCTTGGGCGGAGGTGGGGCGGAACAGGACCAGCCCCCCTTCCGGCCCAGGGCCCGGCCCCCTTGCCGGCTCCGTCCGCACCCGGTCCGGGGGTGAAAAAGATACGAAGAGGGGAAGCAGCCCGAGAACGACTGCCGAGGTCTTCAGGAACGCGCGAAGTGAGAGCAAGGGACTCGGAGGCTGGGCATCACCCGACTCCATGGTCATTCTCCTCCCCCAGGGCCGGGGGCCCTGGGGTCCGTGGGGCCGCGCGGCCCGCAGCCGCGTGGAGAGTGGTACGGCGACTCTAATAGTCTCCAGCGGGCCTCATGTCAAATTTTTGGCGCCACGGAAAAAACGCTTGACTCCGCTGGGCGAGTCCGGTATGTAGGCGCCCCGCAATAAACCTAGAGTTTAGGAACCGTAAACGAACCCCAGGTTTAGGCATTCTAAACGCATGGAAGGTCCGCCTTGAAGATTGGGGAGAGACTTCGCAGACTTCGACTCCAGGCCGGCCTCACTCAGGAGGACCTGGCAAATCGGGCCGACCTGACCAAAGGGTTCATCTCTCAGCTGGAAAACGATGCCACATCCCCTTCGATCGCTACGTTGGAGGACATTCTGAACGCCTTGGGGCTGACGCTGGGGGAGTTCTTCCGGGAGGACGGAGACCGCGAGGACCCGGTGGTGTTTCGCCGGGAGGAACGGGTGCCGTCCGGGGAGTCTGAGCCGGGGTTCCTGTTGAGCTTCCTGATCCCTCGGGCTCACCGACATCTCATGGAGCCGGTGTTGGTGGAGCTGGAGCCCGGCGCGTCCACCGAGCCGATCGGGGGCCACGAAGGAGAGGAGTTTGGGTTCGTGCTCGCCGGGCAGGTGGATCTCCACCTGGGGGACCGGGTGTACCGGGCCCGGAAGGGCGACTGTTTCTACTACCCGGCCGACCGGAGGCACTGGCTGAAGAACTCCGGGAAACGGCCTGTCACGGTGTTGTGGGTGGCCAGCCCCCCGAGCTTCTGATCCGTCTTGGGCGAGGAGGTGAGTACGTTGGTCCAAAACCTTGGCCGGCACATCCTGGGCGAGTACTACGGTTGCGACCCGGAGGTCCTCGACAACCCCGAGGGGGTGGAGCGGCTGATGAAGGAGGCGGCGCTGGTGAGCGGGGCCACCATCGTCCAGAGCGTGTTCCATCGGTTCAGCCCCCACGGGGTCAGCGGCGTGGTCGTGATCTCCGAGAGCCACCTGGCCATCCATACCTGGCCCGAGTACGGCTATGCCGCAGTGGACCTATTCACCTGTGGCGACTCCGTCAACCCGTGGACAGCCCACCATTATCTGGCCGAGAAGCTCGGCGCCGAGCGTACCGAGACCCGGGAGGTACCACGGGGCGTGCTGGACGTGGACGGCCCCCTTCGTCACAAGCCGGTGGCCGTAGCGGTGTAGGGGCCGTGCTGATTCGCACCCCGACCCACTACTTCCTTGTGGCGGGCGACGCCGAGGGGTACATGGAGCTCAACGCCTTCGACGCCGCCCTCCTGCGAGCCGGAGTGGGCAACACCAACCTGGTGAAGGTGTCGAGCATTCTGCCCCCTGGGTGCCGGCCCACGGCCCCCGTGCCCCTGCCCCCCGGCACCCTGGTGCCGGTGGCCTACGCTGCGATCACCTGCTCGGTGCCCGGGGAGATCATCTCGGCGGCGGTGGCAGTGGCCGTGCCGGAGGACGAGCAGAAGCCCGGGCTGATCATGGAGTACTCGGCCTACGGCCGGGCCGACATCAGCCAAGAGATCGTGGTGAGAATGGCCGAGGAGGGCATGCGGGCCCGGGGGCTCGCGGTGCGGGAGATCCATACGGCCGAGGCAGAGCACAAGGTAGAGAACAAAGGCGCCGCGTTCGCCGGCGTCGTGCTATGGGAGAAAAACCGATGAACCAGCCTTTCGACCTTTGGTTCCGGGAAGTCCATCGGGACGGCTACGCCGTGGGGGTTCGCGTGACCGGCTACCCCTACTCCGGCCGTAGCCGGTACCAGAAGATCGACGTGGTGGAAACCGCCCTATTGGGCAAGGTCCTCCTCCTGGACGGCATCTTCATGCTCACCGATAAGGACGAGTTCATCTACCACGACATGCTCATCCACATCCCCCTGTTCACCCACCCGAACCCCCGTTCGGTCCTGATCATCGGCGGAGGCGACGGAGGCAGCGCCCGGGAGGTGTTGCGCCACCCCTCGGTAGAGCGGGTGGACATGGTGGAGCTGGACGAGAAGGTGGTTGAGGTGTGCAGGGAGCACTTCCCCGCCCTCACCCGTGCCCTGGACGACCCGCGGCTTACCATCCATTACGCCGACGGCATCGAGTTCGTGAAGGGTAAGACGGCCGAGTACGACGCTGTGATCGTGGACTCCACCGACCCCATCGGGCCGGCGCTGGGTCTGTTCAGCGAGTCGTTCTACGCGGACTGCCACCGGGCCCTGCGGGAGGATGGGGTTCTGAGCGCCCAGATCGGGTCGCCTTTCTTCGATGCGCCCGACATCCGCGACATCCTCGGCAACCTGGGTACCTCGTTCCCCATCGCCCGGCCCTACACCGCATCGGTGCCCACCTACCCAGGGGGGTTCTGGGCGTTCGGGTTCGGGAGCAAGGGGCCGGATCCGACGGCCGGCCCCGATCCGGAACGGGTGGCTGCCCTGTCCGGCGGGTTCCGGTACTACAACCCGCAGATCCACACGGCCTCGTTCGTGCTTCCCACGTACTTCGAGGAGGCCCTCCGGTCATGAACCTGAGACCCAGGGGATTCCTGGAGTGTGAGGGCGCGCCCGGCGCGCCCTTCTCGCTTCTGGGCCTGCCGTTCGACGGCACCTGCTCGTTCCGTCCGGGCGCCCGCTTCGGCCCGGCAGCCATCCGGGAGGCGTCGTGGGTGCTCGAGACCTACTCCCCGGCCCTGGACGCGGAACTCGACGGATCGCTGGTGGCCGACCTGGGCGACCTGGACCTGCCCCCCCTGGACCCGTGGGGTCTGATCGAGCAGGCTGCCGAACGGCTCCTGGCCGGGGGGCACCGGATCCTGGCCCTGGGTGGAGAGCACTCGATCACCCCCCCTTTGGTCCGGGCCCACGCTCGGCGCCACCCGGGTCTGGTCCTGGTGCACTTCGACGCCCACGCCGACCTCCGGGAGGAGTACCTGGGCGACCCGCGATCCCACGCCTGTGCGGTGCGCCGGTGTCTCGACTCGGTGCCGGCCGAGCGGCTCGTCCAGCTCGGTATCCGCTCCGGCACCCGGGAGGAGTTCCGGTGGATGCGGGACCACCGCACCTTGTGGCCCGCCACCCCCGAGGGTGTGCGGCAGGCCTTGGGCCGGACCGATGGGCCGATCTATCTCACCGTGGACCTCGACGTGTTCGACCCGTCCGTGGTCCCCGGAACCGGCACACCGGAGCCCGGAGGGCTCACCTATCGGGAGCTCGAGGCCTGCCTCCGGGAGATCGGCCTCGCGGGCCGGCCGGTGGTGGGGGCGGACGTGGTGGAGCTATCGCCCGGGTGGGACCCCACGGGCGCGAGCGCGGTGGTAGCGGCTAAGGTCGCTCGTGAGATCTTGGTGCTGATGGGGGCTATCCGGCAACCTCGGTCTTCGGTCGGGAGCCGCGCCCCCCAAGCTCCTGGCTCCCGCGTAAGAGCCTAGGGCGAGGCATGGGGCCTGCGGGGAACTCCTGGCGCGGACGGGAGCTACCCGGCGGCCGCCCCCGAGGGGCCGGGGGGGGCCGCTTGGGCCAGCACCTCGGAGAGGCGGTCGGGGTCCACCCCGGGCACCTCGGCTCCAGCCTGCCCCAACCAAGACCGGACCACCGCCCGCCGTACCGCCCGGAGCCGCAGGTCCAGGTCGGGATCGGGCCGAAGCATCGGCAGCTGCCACGCGTCCGCCGCAAGCTCCCGCACGCCGGTGCCGCACCGACGGAACGCCTCGGCCAGGGCGTGGTTTGACGGGTTCAGGGGCCGACGTGCGACGGTCTGGATCACACCCAGGGCTCCCAGGATCACAAAGTGCTCCACGTGGAACAGCAGCCCTCGGGTGGAGGCCTCGTCCGGGTCCATCCCCAGGTCGGGGGCCAGCTTTCGAAACACCCGGGCCAAGGCCAGGGAGAGGTCGTTCAGCCATCCCGCCTGCTCTTGGAACGGCCCGCCCCGTAGCACCCGTGACCGAAGGTGGGCCATCACCAGGAGCCCCCTCACGGGATGAAGCCCCAACCGGACCACGGCCTCCCGCAACCCCCTGGCCGGGCGACGGAACCCGTAGAACGCCGAGTTGGCGGTGCGCAGGACCTCCACGCTCAACCCGGGGTCCTTTTCCAGAACCTCCACGTACCGACCGATGGAGGGGTCGCCGTGGGCGAGGAGCCGCGACACCTCGATGGCGGCATGGGGAAGCACCGGAATCTCCAGCCTCCGCTCCCTCACCAGCCGGAGCACCCCCGAAAGGAACAGCCGATCGTCCGGCCCCAGATCGTCCAGGGCCGCGGGGTCACCCGGCTCGTCCAGCAGGGCCAAAAACTCCCCCTCCTCCCCCGGGTCCCCCCCGGGGCTCGGGGACTTTTGCCCAGGCTCAGCCCGCCCCTTAGCGGCCGAGAAGGCACTCCGGCCGCCATCCCGGGCCCGGCCGTCCTCCCCCCGGGCATTCCCAGGCCTTCCAAAGAGCAACTTGCGAACCCAGTTCCACACGGCACACCCCCGCTCGCTGAAAGCCTGCTCGTCTTCTGATCGTCTGTCCGGACTCGAACCTTTATCGCCCCCCGGGGCCGCGCCGGGCCTCCCCCCTGGAGCAACCATCCCGGTCTTGGCTCGGCAGGAACCGCTGTGATAGTTTGCCGCGGCCAAACACTCCGCGACCCATGAAGGAGGGTTCCATGCCGCTTCGCATCGTCAACCACCCCCTGGTTCGCCACAAGCTCGGCCTCCTGCGCCGGGCGGACACCAGCACCTCGAAGTTCCGAGATCTCACGAGGGAGATCACGAACCTGCTGACCTATGAAGCGTTCCGGAACCTGGAGATGGAGCGGGTCACGGTGGGGGGGTGGGCCGGCCCCGTGGAGGTGGAGAAGCTCTCGGGCAAGAAGGTGGCAGTGGTGCCCATCCTTCGAGCCGGCATCGGCATGCTCCAGGGGGTGCTCGACCTGATCCCGGCGGCACGGGTGAACGTGGTAGGGCTGTATCGCAACGAAAACACGTTGGAACCGGTGCGGTACTACCGGAAGCTATCCCAGGACCTGGCCCAGCGGCTCGCCGTGATCCTCGACCCCATGCTGGCCACCGGCAACTCCCTCATCGCCACAATCGACATGCTCAGGGAAACCGGGTGCACCGACATCCGGGCCATCTGCCTCGTGGCAGCGCCGGAGGGAGTCCGGAACCTGGAGCGCAGCCACCCCGACGTGGAGGTGTTCGCGGCGAGCCTGGACGAACGGCTCAACGGGCGGGGGTACATCCTGCCGGGGTTGGGGGACGCGGGCGACCGGCTCTTCGGGACCAAGTAGGACGGCCTCACCCTCGCTCGGGAGGAGATCGATGCTCCGCGACCTGATCCTTGGCACGCAGATGCTGTTCGTGGCGTTCGGGGCCTTGACCCTGGTGCCCCTGCTCACCGGCCTCGACCCCTCGGTGGCCCTGTTCACGGCCGGCGTGGGCACCCTGATCTTCTACTTCGTCACCCAGCGGAAGGTTCCCGTGTTCCTGGCCAGCTCGTTTGCGTTCATCGCGCCGATCCAGATCGCGGCCGAGGAGTGGGGCATCCCGGTGGCCCTGGGCGGTCTGTTTGCGGCCGGGTTCGTGCACATGGCCATGTCCCAGGTGATCCGGTGGAAGGGGGTGGAGTTCATCGACCGGGTCCTCCCGTCCGTGGTGGTGGGGCCGGTCATCATGAACATCGGTCTGGCGCTCGCGCCGGTGGCCGTGGGCATGTCCAAGCAGAGCTGGCCGCTGGCCCTCCTGAGCCTCACCACGGCCATCGTCGTGGCCGTTTGGGGGCGGGGCCTGCTGGGCCTGATCCCCATTCTGGTGGCGGCGGCTGTCGGGTATCTGGCAGCCCTGTTCACAGGCCACGTGGACTTCACTCCGGTACGGGAGGCGTCCTGGTTCGCCGTGCCCGCGTTCACCTTCCCGGAGTTCCGGTGGGAGGCGATGCTGTTCATGCTGCCGGTGGCGATCGCGCCCATGATCGAGCACATCGGCGACATCTTCGCCGTGGGCAAGGTGGCCGGCCGGGAGTATCATATCGATCCGGGCATCCACCGGACCATGTTTTCCGACGGGCTGGCCACCTCGGTCGCGGCCCTGTTCGGGGGACCGCCCAACACCACCTACTCCGAGGTGACCGGGGCCCTGGCGTTGATCAAGGTGTTCAAGCCCCACCTCATGGCCATCGCGGCCGTCACCGCCGTAGTGCTGGCCTTCGTGGGCAAACTGGGCGCGCTGCTGAAAACCGTGCCGGCTCCGGTCATGGGGGGGATCCTGATCCTGCTGTTCGGGATGATCGCGGCCGTGGGCGTGCGCACCCTCGTGTCGGCCCGGCCCAACCTGAGCGCCACCCGAAACCTCACCATCCTGGCGGTGGTGCTCATCGTGGGGATCGGCGGCGTCACCCTGGAAGCCGGAACGTTCAAACTGGGGGGGATCGGACTGAGCGGCGTCGTGGGTGTGCTCCTCCACCTCATCCTGCCCGGTGCCCCCGACGAGGAGACCCCCAGCCATATCGTGGACACCCCTGAGGAGGCTGGTGAGTTCACGGACCTCTGAAGGCGGGAGGGCTGGAAAGCTAGAAGGCTAGAAGGCTGAAAAGCGAAAAGCCTTTGGGTCTCACTCTCCGCCTCCCGACCGGCGGAGCCCGGGGAACAGCCGATCCTCCCGGGGCCCCCAGGCGCCGATGGGGCGGGGCCTCTCCACCTCCATCAGGATCTTCCCGTCCCGGAACACCGTGACCGTGCCGGTGGACTCGCTCACGGTGACGGCCACGGCCTTGGTCGCGGCCGTGATGCCGGCGGCAGCGTTGTGGCGGGTGCCCAGGCCCCTCGGCAGGGGCTCGCCCGCGGATTCGGGCCTCAGGTACACGCCCGCCGCCTCCACGAGCCCGTCGCCCCGGATCACGAACGCGCCGTCGATCGCGGCGAACTCCTTGATGGTCGGCTCCAGCGCCGGATCCAAGATGTTGCGCTCCTCCTCCGGATATCCCCGGAACGGGTTCAGCACCATCTGGCTCGACCGGGCCAGCACCGCGTCGGTGTCACCGATCACGAACGTCGTCCCCACGGGCTTGCCCTCCCGCCCCTCGTACCCGAGGGACACCGCGAGGTCGAGCACCCGCTCGAACACCTCCGGGCTCACGTGGGCCGAGATCTCCTCGGCGCCGGTGGCCGCGAACATCTCGAACTCCTCTCCCACCTCCATGAACACGATCGTGTCCAGGGCGCCGCTTCCCGCGATGCCCGTGAGGCAGATCAACCGATCCCCTTTCTGGAACAGGCCTCGGGAGAACCCCAGGAGCACCGCGATCTTCACCTGGCCCAACCGGGTCAGCCGGATGCCCGGCACCCGCACCACATCCACGCCCGCCCGCCGGGGCAGCGGGGGGTGCAAGCCCCGGGTCACCAGCACCAGGGGCACGTCCGGCTCCGCTTCCAGGAACTCTCCCAGGGCGTCGGAACCGGAGAACACGTCGGCGTACACCACCACGGCCCGGGTTCCGATCTTTCGGGCCATCTCGGCCGAGTAGTGCAGGATGTCGCGGGTCACGTTCATGGGAAAATGCGGTCGTTGGTCGTTGGGGACGGCATGGAAGGCAACCGGTATCACACGTTGAACCGGAAGTGGATCACGTCGCCGTCCTCGACCACGTAGTCCCGGCCCTCCAGGCGCCACTTTCCGGCCTCCTTGGCGCCCTGCTCCCCGCCGTGGGCCACGAAGTCTTCGTACGAGATCACCTCGGCCCGGATGAACCCCTTTTCAAAATCGGTGTGGATCACTCCGGCCGCCTCCGGCGCCGTGGCGCCGATCCGCACGGTCCAGGCCCGGGCCTCCTTCGGCCCGGCCGTGAAGAACGTATGCAGCCCCAACAGCCGGTATCCGGCCCGGATCACCCGGTTCAACCCCGGCTCCTCGAGCCCCAGATCCGCCAGAAACTCGTCCCGCTCCGCCGGGTCCAGCTCCAGGATCTCGGCCTCGATGGCTGCGCACACCACCACGACGCCGGCCCCTTCGGCCTTCGCCCGCTCCTCCACCGCAGCCACGTGGGCGTTGTCTCCGAGCCCCGCCTCGTCCACGTTCGCCACGTAGAGCACCGGCTTCGCGGTCAGCAGGTGGAGTTCCCTCGCGTACCGGGCCTCCTCGCCCGAGAACCCCAGGGCTCGGGCGGGTCGGCCCTCACCCAAGGTCTCGCGCAGCCGCTCGTACACCGACAGCCTCGACTGGGCCTCTTTGTCCCCCGACTTGGCCCGCCGCTCCACCCGGGCCACGGCCCGCTCCACCGTGTCCAGGTCGGCCAAGGCCAGCTCGGTGTGGATCACGTCGATGTCCCGAAAAGGATCGACCGAACCCGACACGTGCACCACGTCCGGATCCTCGAAGCACCGCACCACGTGGGCCACGGCATCGGTCTCCCGGATATGGGCCAGGAACTGGTTGCCCAACCCTTCGCCCTTGCTCGCACCCGCCACGAGACCCGCGATGTCCACGAACTCGATAGTGGTGGGCGTCACCTGTTTGGGTCCCACGATCTCGGCGATCCGGTCGAGCCGGGGGTCCGGCACCGGTACCACGCCCACGTTCGGATCGATGGTACAGAACGGATAGTTCTCGGCCGCGATGCTGGCCCGGGTCAGCGCATTGAACAGCGTCGACTTTCCGACGTTGGGAAGTCCCACGATGCCACAACGAAAGCCCATCTCGCTCCTCTCACGCCCCCAAAGGAAGGCAGAAAACCCAGCCGGCCCGCCCCATCCGCGGGTCCCGCCGGGCCGTATGCTCCGGAAAGGACGGGGAGGCTACCACACCCGGCTTCCCCGCGGAACCCTCCCCTTTCGGGCGGAGCCGGCACCGGGCACAAAAAGCGAGCGCCCCTGGGAGGGGAAGACCTCCACAGGGGCGCTCGTGTCAAAAAGGCTCGGCGGCGACCTACTCTCCCACCCAGTTGCCCGGGCAGTACCATCGGCGCTGAGGGGCTTAACTGCCG
>JALUTY010000077.1 GCA_027021615.1 bacterium
TCCCCCCAACACCCCCAGCACCAAATCCTCCGACCGCGGCTGCCCCCAGCCCCCCACCACCCTCAACACGTTGCGCTCGTTCGGTACCAGCACGTTCCCGTCCGACTCGAACGGCACCGCAGACACGGCGAGCCGGGCGGGCCTGCGGTTCCCGGTCACCGTGTTCCCGATCATCCGGGGGGCGTTCACCGGGTAGGTGAAGTACACGCCCCAATTGCGGTTGTTCACGATCTCGTTGTTCTCCAGTCCCACCGCGGCCGAGTCCGAGCGCACGCCATTCTCGTTCCCCTCGACGCGCGAACGGCGCACCGTGGGTGCGCCGTTCTGGAAGTACAGGCCGTCGCCGTTGCTGGACTCCACCGCCACGTCCTCCACGACGGGGGAACTGTTGTACGCCTGGATGCCGTACCCCCCGCTCTGGGTCACCTCCACGAACCGGAGCGTCAGGTCCGTGGCATACAGGTACAGGCTACCCCCTCCCCAGCTTCCCCCGTACCGGATCTTCACGTGCTCGAACACGCTCTGGGACTCGATGATGTCGTGGAGCCACAGGCTGTGCCAGTCACCCGGTGCGCCGGAACTGGGACCGTCGCCGTTGGTGTCGCCGCCGTACGCATCGTCCCGCCACGAGGTGAACACGATGGGCTCGCTGGCGTTGCCCTGGGCCTTGAGCACCCCTTGGTCCACGCGAAGACCGGCTCCGGCCCGAAACTTGATGACGGTGCCCGGCTCAATGGCCAGGGTGATCCCCGGTTTTACGGTCACATACCGGGTGACGTCGTACACATTGGCCGCGGTCCAGGTGGTGTCGGCCACGATGTCGGCAGACACCTCCACCACGCCGGCGCGCCCCACGCCGACCCAGCACAGCACAGCCAACGTCGCCACTATCGGAACCTGCACCACCCGACGCAGCACCTTCCGCTTCCACACCGCACCCATGGCACCTCTCCGTTGTCCCCCGGCCCCAGTGTGCTCATCTTCAAAAAAGCGAGCAGCGGCAAAGACCCCCTGCCGCTGCTTCTCCATTCTCATCCACAAAGACAAAAACGATTTTATCGATGGCTTGACGCCCCTCCCATGGCCCCTCGCCCTTTCTTGGGAGCTTTGCAACATCGGTGCCAGAAACCCGGTTCCAAAAATAGACCAAACTGCTCCAGATCTTCCTCACCCCAAGCGAAGCCTGGGAAATTGTTTTCCACTTTTGAGCACCATTATGGGTTACCTTTCCTTCTCCATCGATTTTTACCACAACATTGTGACACAACGTTTTGCCAGGAAAATGTCGTGCACACGCCGGCCCGCCGAGGTCAGGCAACGGACGACACCTGGCTCTCTGATACCACGCTACATCTTTAGACCTACGGTTGAACGGACGCGCTTCCCTCTCGGCTCGAGGGGAGGCAAGGGACCACACCGAAGCCGATCCAGCCCGACCGTGACGCCGGGAGGCAGACCGGAACACCTCCTTTCGGACGCGACTCGGCACGAACGGGAGAAGGGGGAGACAAACGGGTCAGTACATCAGCCGGGGCAGGAAGGTGATGATGCCGGGGAAGGCGATCAGGGAGAGGGTGCCCAGGACCAGGGCGATCAGGAACGGCATCACCCCCCGGAAGATCGTCTGCAGGGGGATGTCCCGGGCCACACCGTTCACCACGTACACGTTGATGCCCACGGGCGGGGTGATCACCCCCATCTGACCCACCAGCACGATGATCACCCCGAACCAGATCAGATCATACCCCAGGTCCGTGACGATGGGGGCAAAGATCGGGATGGTGAGCATCACGAGCGCCATGGCGTCGATGAAGCACCCCGCCACCAGGTAGATGCCCACGATCGCGGCCATGATCAGCCACCCCGGCAGGGGCAGCCCTCCCACCCACGAGGCGAGCTCGAAGGGCAGCCGGGTCACGGCCAGGAAGTGGCCGAAGATCGTGGCGCCCGCGATCAACAGGAGCACCATGCACGAGGTGCGAACGGTCTCGTACAGGGACTTCACGATGCCGGGCCAGGAGATCTGGCGCCGAACCAGGGCCAGCACGAGGATCAGAAACGCCCCCACCGCCCCGGCCTCGGTAGGCGTGAAGAACCCCAGGAACAGCCCGCTCATCACCAGCACGAACACGAGCAGGGTCTCCCACAGCTCCAGCAGGGACAGGAGCCGCACCCTCCAGGGCAGGCGCTCGCCGGCCGGGGCATGGTCGGGATGGCGTCGGCAGTAGGCCCAGATGGCCGCGAGGAACCACAGGGTCATGTACAGGGCCGGCACCACCCCGGCCACGAACAGGGCCCCGATGGACTGCTCGGTCAGGATGCCGTACACGATCAGGAGCACCGAGGGAGGCATGAGCATGCCCAGCCCGCCCCCGGCGGCCACGCTGCCCGCGGCCAACCCCGGGTCGTAACGGTAGCGGCGCATCTCGGGCAACCCCACCACGGCCATGGTGGCGGCTGTGGCCGGGCTTGACCCGCACACCGTGCCGAACGCGGTGCAGGCGGCCACGGTGGCCGCGGCCAGCCCTCCCCGGGCGCCCCCCAGCACCTTGTAGGCGCAGTCGTAGAGCCGGCGGCTGATGCCGGCGTTGTAGGCGATCTGCCCCATCAGGATGAACAGGGGGATCACGGTGAGCCCCTCGGACGTGAACACCCCCCAGATGTCGCGGGCGGTCAGGTTCAGGGCCGCGGCAGGGTTCACCATGTACCCGAACCCCGCCACCCCGATCAGGGTCATCACGTAGGCCACCGGCATGCCCGTAAAGAAGCACGCCACCAGGACGAGGATCCCCGCCACCCCCACGGCCATGGGGCTCACGGCGTATCCCCCGGGGGCCGGCCGAGCACCTTCCGGGCGGAGGCGACCACGTCCAGCCCGTAGACGAGGGCGAACAGGAAGAAGGCCACGGCGATCAGGTAGATCACGGGGTAGGTGGGGATCCGCAGGGTCATCGAGACCTCACCGGCCCGCCGCATGGTGGTGCCGTACTCCCACATCTGCACCCCGATCACGAAAAACAGGGCGGTGCCCACGCTACCGGTGACCAGGTCCACTGTGGCCCGGGGCCGCTCCCCCAGCCGCATGACCACGAGCTCCACCCCCACGTGGGCCCGGGCCCGATGGGCGTGGGGCAGGGAGAACGCCAGGGCCACGGAGGCCAGCATCCCCGTGACCTCCACCGCGCCCAGCACGGGACGGCCGAGCGCCCGGCCCACCACGTCGGTGCAGGTAAGCAGCATCATCCCGGCCAGGCACGCCGCACTCAACGCGTTGGCCGTTGCCGTGACCTTCTGGACGAGGTCTCGTGCCACGGGGATCGCCTCCGGTTCGGGGCTGTCGGGCGGGCGCCGCCGGGCGCCCACCACTCATACCCAGTTGCGTTCAAAGCTATCGGCCCCCCGAACGGTGGGGTAAGGGACCTGGTGGAGCGCCGGGCGCGGCCCCTTCGCTCGCCGCGCAGTGCCTCCGGCGGCTGGACTGCGAAAGGGTGCGGATTCCAACGGGTTGTCATGAAGCCAGCTCCCCCGCCCCGTGCCTGCGCGGCGAATCTCAATGCCTGGCTTCGCGCCCGGCCGGGGGCAGGTCCCTTGCCCTGCCCCCGGCTGGGTATCCTATGGATGGCAGCTTGGTATGAGTGCCGGATAAGGGGGGTCACTGGTACTTCTTCAGCACGGTGCGCACGATCTCCACGGCCTTACGGCCCGGCAGCCCCCGGGCCTCTTTCTCCTTCACGTACTCCTCGATCACCGGCTTCACCGCCCTCTTCCACCGGGCCGCCTCGTCCGGCGAGAGCTCGACCAGATGGCCGCCCTGCTTCGCCCGGTAGTACTTCCTGCCCTCCTCGTCGATCTGGTCCCAGGCCGCGGCGGTCTTGGCGATCCACTCCTGGCTGACCTGATCGATCACCCTCTTGGCCTCGTCGGACAGGGCGTTCCACTTCTCTTTGTTCATCACCACGAAGAAGCCCGAGGTGTAGGCCATGGAGTAGTTGAGGGTCGTGTACTTCACCACCTCACCCAGGCGCCAGCCCCGCAGGGCCTCCATGGGGAACAGGCCCCCGTCCACCACCCCCTTGGACAGGGCCTGGTAGGTCTCGGGCATGGGCATGGCCACCGGGGTCCCCCCCAGGGCCTCCACGATCTTCGCGGCGAACCCGGTGGCCCGAAACTTAAGCCCCCGCAGGTCCTCCAGGCTGCGCACCGCCTTGGACCGGCTGTTGAGCAGCCCGGGGCCGTGGGCGTGGAGGTACAGCACCTTCACGTCGTCCAGCTCCTTGGGCCGGAGCTGCCGGTACACCTCGTTGATCGCCTCGGTGGCGGCCTTGGCGTTGGGGTACCCGAACGGCAGGTCCACGGCCTCCATCACCGGGAACCGGCCCGGGGTGTACCCGAACAGGGAGAGGGCCACGTCCGAGATGCCGCTCACCACTCCGTCGTAAGCCTGCTTCCCCTTGGTGAGGGTTTGGCCCGGGAAGTACTGGAACGTCACCTCGCCGTTGGTACGCTTCTCGATCTCCTTGCACCAGGCCTCGGCCAGCTTGCTGTGGACGTGACTCGGGGGGAACAGGTTGCTGTAGGTCAGGGTGACCCCGGCCCAGCCGGCGACCGGGAACCAGAGGATCAGGGCCAGCGGGATCCAGACGGCTCGGAACCGGTTTCTCATGACGCTCCTCCTTCCGGGTGGGTCGGCAGGCGGGGCTGCCGGGTGGACAACGGGCTAGTGTCATAGTTCGCAAGTTCGTGGATTCCCGAGGGGGTGGGGCTGGGGGCCCCTCCTTCGCTGAACGGCCTCGCAGGAGCCGCCTCGGCGCGTGAGAGCACGCGCCGCGGCCGCACCGCTCGCGCCGGGCGGCCCGAGCTGCTCGGCCGCCGCGCTTCGTCGGAGCCCCCAGCCCCACCGCCGGAATGGATATGCTTTTTTGTGGAACGGAACACTAGCTCCGAAAACACGGCAGTTTTGGAACACGATTATCCACGAGAGATGTCGTTCTCAGCGGACGAGGAGAGCGGTACCCCGGATAAAAGCCATACAAACAAACAGGGTTCTACATTATGCCCGGCGTCCAGGGGGACGTCAACGACGGGGGAGGGGAATTCTCAGGGGGATCGTTCCGGAGGGGGCGGGCTCAGGTGCGGCCCGGATGGCGGGGCAGCGTCACGGTGACCCAGGTGCCGTGACCGGGCCGGCTCTCGATGCGCAGCGTCCCGCCCAGGAGCTCGGTGAGGTGCTTGACAATGGCAAGCCCCAGGCCGGTGCCGCCCGTGGCCCGAGACCGAGCGGGGTCGACCCGGTAGAACCGCTCGGTCACCCGGGGGATCTCGTGGTCCGGAATGCCGATGCCGGTGTCCTCCACCCCAAAGGTCACGGTGTCGGCGTCGGCGGACACCTCGGCCCACACCCGGCCCCCCCGGGGCGTGTAGCGCACCCCGTTCTGGACCAGGTTCACCAGGATCGACTCGACCTTCTCGGTGTCCAGGTCCGCGGGGACCTCGGCCCCCGGCACCCGGGCCTCCAGGTTCACCCCGGCCTTCTCGGCCTCGGCCCGGAACATCTCCACGACCTGCCGCACCGGCTCCCGGGCGTCGAGGGGGGCGAGGCGAACCGGCGCCCCCCCGGCCTCGATCCGGGCCAGGTCCGACACGTCCCGCAGCAGCGCCTCCAGCCGGAGAGCGTTGCGATGGATCGCCTCGACGAACCGCAGGGCCGCTTCCGGGTCGGCCAGGGCGGTGTGACGCAGCGTCTCGGCCGCCCCCCGGATGGCCGTGAGAGGGGTCCGCAGCTCGTGGCCCAGGTTCGCCACGAAGTCGGTGCGCATCCGCTCCAGCTCGTGCTGGCGGGTCACGTCGCGGAGCACCACCAGGGTGCCCGGCCGTCCGGTCTCGTCCGGGAACGGAACGAACCGCACCAGCAGCCGGCAGGGAGGGTCCGGCCAGTCCACGGCCACCGGCTCTGCAGGGGTGTCGGGGTGTCGGCCCCATCGGTCCAGGGCCTCGAGCAGGTCCGGGTGGCGAAGGACCTCGGGACCGGTGTGGGCCGTGGGGTCGTCGCGGAGCCGGAGGATGTGCCGGGCGGCGGGGTTGGCCAGACGGACCCGGCCGTCCCCGCCCAGCACCAGCACCCCGTCGGGCAGGTGCTCCAGCAAGGCCTGGAGCCGCTCGTGCTCCCGCCGGATCTCGGCCAGGTCCTGGCGCAGGCCGTCCCGCAGTGCCAGGACCGCCCGTTCCAGGTCGGCCAGGTCGTCGGCGCCGTGGACCGCGAGCTCGGCGCCCAGGTCCCCCTCGGCCGCCCGGGCCGCGAACCGCGTCAGGGCCCCGATCCGGCGGGTCAGCGACCGGGAGAACCACCAGGCCAGCACCAGGGCCGCGGCCACCCCTCCGAGCGCCGCCAGCGCAACCCGCCGGCGCATCTCGGCCCGCACGTTCGCGACCGAGGCCAGGCTTTGGGCCGCCCGAACCACCGGCACCCCCGGCACGGCCACGTACAGGAGCGGCTCCCCGATCGAGGCGCTGCGGCGCCGGGCCACCCCGGGCCGGCCGGCCAGGGCCTCGCTCACCTCGGGCCGGTCGGCGTGGTTTTCCATGGTGGCGGGATCCCGGTGGCTGTCGGCCAGCACCCGACCGTCCACCGCGATCACGGTGAACCGCAGGCCGGTCCGGTCCGAGAGCTCCCGAACCCGTGCGCCCCGGGCCTGGGCCGGAGCGATCCGGAGGCCCTCGGCCGCGGCCCACGCCACCCGTTCCAGATCGCGGGCCACCCGCTCGGTCTCCCACCGGGCCAGAAACCGGTCGCCCAGGAGCCCGGCGGCCGCCACGAACACGGCCAACACCACCGCGGACTGGACGAACAGGCGGCCGGCGAGGGAGCGGGGCACGGTGCTCATCCCCTCGGGTTGAACCGGTACCCGGCGCCCCGCACGGTCTCGATCCACCGGGGCTGGGTCGGGTCGGGCTCGAGCCGGGCCCGCAGGCGCCGCACGTGCACGTCCACCGTGCGGGGGTCCACCACCACGTCCGGATCCCAAGCGTGCCGGAGCAGGGCGTCCCGGGAGTACACCCGGTTCGGGTGGAAGGCCAGGAACTCCAGGAGCCGGTACTCCTGGGGCGCGAGCTCCACCTCCTGCCCGCCGAGCCACACCCGGCGGGCGCCCGGATCGATCTCCAGCTCGCCGTGCCGAATCGGCCGGGCCCCGGCCTCCTGGCTTGCCGCCCGCTTGAGCACGGCCCGGACCCGGGCCACCAATTCCCGGGGGCTGAACGGCTTGACCACGTAGTCGTCGGCCCCCAGCTCGAACCCGGCCAGGCGGTCGGGCTCGCCGCCGCGGGCCGTGAGCAGGATCACCGGCACCTCCCGGGTGGCGTCCCGGGAGCGCAGGATCCGGAGGACCTCGAACCCTTGCAGGTCGGGGAGCATGACGTCCAGCACCACCAGGTCCGGCCGGACCTCGGCCGCGGCCCGAAGGGCCTCGTGCCCCGTGAGGGCCCGGGCCGTCTCGAACCCTGCGGCCTCCAGGTTGTAGGCCACCAGGTCCACCAGGTCCTCTTCGTCGTCCACCACCAGGATGCGCATGGGGGCGGCCTCCGCAGCAAGTCAGCAGAAGCGGGGGTCTTCCGGCACGTGGGTGTGCCGGATGTCCTTGCCCTTGACCAGGTAGATCACCATCTCCGAGATGTTGGTGGCGTGGTCGGCGATCCGCTCCAGGTACCGGGCGATCAGGATCAGCCCCAGGGCCCGGGAGATGTTGGCCGGGTTCTCCATCATGTAGGTCAGCAGCTCCCGGAAGATCTGGTCGTTCAGGCGGTCCACCACGTCGTCGCTCTCGCACACCGCCTTGGCGGCGGCGGCGTCGCGCTGCACATACGCGTCCAGGCTGCGCCGAACCATGTCGCGGGCGGCGTCCGCCATCCGGGGCAGGTCGATGAGGGGCTTGAGCGGCGGCTGATCCACCAGCTCCAGGACCCGCTCGCTCATGTTCACCGCCAGATCCCCGATCCGCTCCAGGTCGGTGGAGATCTTCAGCCCGGTGATGATCAGCCTGAGGTCCGTGGCCGCGGGCTGGCGCAGGGCCAGCAGCTCGATGCACCTCTCGTCGATCTCCACCTCGTACCGGTTGATCTCGTGGTCCCGGGCGATCACCCCCCGGGCCCGCTCGCCGTCCCGCTCCACCAGGGAGGCCATGGCGTCCTCAATGGCCTTCTCCACCAGCGCACCCATGCGCAGGATCTGCTGCTGGAGCCGCTCCAGCTCCGACTCGAACGCTTTGCTCGTGTGGGGTTTCATAATCCGACTCCGGAGGGTGGCCCGAATCATCCGAACCGGCCGGTGATGTAGGCCTCGGTCTGCTCCTGGGCGGGGGAGGTGAAGATCGTCTGGGTTCGATCGTACTCCACGAGCCGACCCATGTAAAAAAAGCCCGTGTAATCGGAGACCCGCGCCGCCTGCTGCATGTTGTGGGTGACGATCACGATGGTGTAGCGCTCCTTGAGCTCGCCGATCAGGTCCTCGAGGCGGGCCGTGGAGATGGGGTCGAGGGCGCTGGCCGGCTCGTCCATGAGGAGCACCTCCGGCTCCACGGCCAGGGCCCGGGCGATGCACAGCCGCTGCTGCTGCCCCCCCGAGAGCTCCAGGGCGGACGACCGGAGCCGGTCCTTCACCTCGTCCCACAGCGAGGCCTTCCGGAGGGCGTCCTCCACGATCTCGGCCAGGCGGGCCTTGTCCCGGATGCCGTGGATGCGCGGCCCGTAGGCCACGTTGTCGAAAACGGACTTGGGAAAGGGGTTCCACCGCTGGAACACCATGCCCACCCGGCGGCGCAGGTCCACCACGTCGGTGGCAGGGGAGAGGATGTCCTCCCCGTCCAGCAGGATGCTGCCGCGGGTGCGGGCGCCCGGCACCAGATCGTTCATCCGGTTCAGGCACCGCAGGAACGTGCTCTTGCCGCACCCGGACGGCCCGATCAGGGCCGTGACCCGGTTCGACGGGATCCGGATCGAGATGCCGTGGAGGGCCTGCTTCGAGCCGTACCACACCTCGACGTTCTGGCAATCGATGCGTACCGGTTCGTCCATGGATGGTGCCTCTGCGGCGCTACCGGGCCGTCTCGAGCCGGCGGCGCATGCGGCTTCGCACGGCGAACGCCGTGAGGTTCAGGGTGAACACGAGCCCCACCAGCACCAGGGCCGTGCCGTAGGCGATGGGCCGGACCTTCTCCAGGGAGTGGTGCTGGGTGGACAGGATGTAGAGGTGATAGGGCAGGGCCATGAACTGGTCCGAGAGGCTCGTGGGCGCGAACGGCAGGAAGAACGCCACCCCGGTGAACAGGATCGGCGCGGTCTCGCCGGCGGCCCGGCTGAGCCCCAGGATCGCGCCCGTGAGGATGCCGGGGAGGGCCGGCGGCAGCACCACCGTGCGCACGGCCTGCCACCGGGTGGCGCCCAGGGCCAGGGCGCCGTCCCGGTAGGCCCGGGGCACGCTCTTCAAAGCCTCCTCGCTGGCGGTGATGATCCACGGCAGCGTCAGCAGCCCCAGGGTGAGCCCGGCCGACAGGAGGCTGGTGCCCAGCCCCAGCAGGTCCACGAACAGCACCACACCGAACAGCCCGTACACGATGCTGGGGACACCCGAGAGGTTCCGGATGGCCAGCCGGATCCAACGGGTGGCCCGGTTGTCCGGTGCGTACTCCGTCAGATAGATGGCCGCTCCCACCCCCAGGGGCAGCGAGAAGACCACGGTGAGCAGGCTCACCAGGGCCGTGCCCGCGATGGCCGGGAAGATGCCCCCCTGGGTCATGCCCCTGCGGGGCCGGTCCGTGAGGAACTCCCACCCCATCACCTGCCAGCCCTGGCGGGCGATGTGCACCAGGAAGAGCACCAGTACGGCCACCACCAGCACCGTGCTCAGCACCAGCCACGACCGGCCCAGGGCCGACCAGACGCGCTTCGCTCTCACCGGGCCCTCCTTCCCCGCCGGATGAACCAGTCGGCCACCCAGTTCACCACGAATGAGATCACGAACAGGGCGAACCCCACCGCGAACAGGGCGAAGTAGTGGGCCGTGCCGTGGGGCACCTCGCCGAGCTCGATGGCGATGGTGGCCGTCATGGTGCGCACCGGCGACAGGAACCCCGAGGGGAACGCCGGCGCGTTTCCCGTGGCCATCAGCACGGTCATGGTCTCGCCGATGGCCCGGCCCATGGCGAGCATCATCGCCGCCAGAATGCCGGGGGCCGCGGCGGGCAGGGTGACCTTGACCAGGGTCTCCCAGGGGTTGGCCCCCAGGGCCAGGCTGGCCAGACGGTGGTCCCGGGGCACCGCCCGCAGGGCGTCCTCGGACAGGCTCACCGCCGTGGGCAGGGCCATGACCGTGAGCAGCACGGCCCCGTTCAGGGCGGTGAGCCCGTTGGGCAGCCCGAACAGCCGCGCGATCGCCGGCCCCACCACCACGATGCCGATGAACCCCACCACCACGCTGGGAATCGCGGCCAGCATCTCCACGGCCGGCTTGAGTACCTCGCGAACCCGCGCGGGCGCGAACTCCGACAGGTACGCGGCCACCCCGATCCCCAGGGGCACGGTGAACGCCATCGCCCCGAGGGTGACCAGAAAGGTGGAGGCCACCATGGAGCCGATGCCGTACCTCGCCCCCTCCGGGCTCGTGGGGTCCCACCGGGCCGTGGTGAGGAACTCCCAGAGCGGGACCTCACGGAAGGCCCGGGCGCCCTGCCACAGGAGCAGCACGAAGATCCCGGCCAGCACGAGGACCGAGGTGTACCCGCACAGGGCGAGGACCCCTTCCATCAGGCGTTCCCCCGCCCGGAAGCGGCGGCGGGTCACGGGTATCGAATCTCTCATGCGGATCTCGAAGGCTAGAAGGCTGAAAGGCTGAAAACCTCTTATGTCCCCGAGTGTTCCGTTTCGAAAAAAACGTCCGCGAGATGCGGCGGTGGGACTGGGGGCTCCGACGAAGCGCGACGGCCGAGCAGCCCGGGCCGCCCGGCGCCAGGGGAGCGGCCGCGGCGCGTGCTCTCACGCGCCGCAGCGGACCGCGCCGAGGCGGCCCCTGCGAGGCCGTTCAGCGAAGGAGGGGCCCCCAGCCCCACCCCTTGAGAACAACACGAAGTTTTCGAAACACGGCACTAACAGTTGCACAGGTTCCCCGGAGCCCGGGAGGCCCCATGCCCTCCACGCAACGCTCGGGCCGACGTTTACGCGATGTCTGCGGCCGCCGAATCCGCAAGGGTATGGGGCTTGGTGAAACGCCGGGAGGGAGTGTACCGAAGGAATGTTACGGGAAGGTTACGACCGTGTTGCGAAACGATGACATCCCCGGCCCCCGGGGGATCCGAGGATCTTCACGAACCCGTCATCGTCCCGTAACCCGGCCGTAACATCGGCCGGGTACCATGGCCCGCGTGGAAGGCGGACGAGAACCCAATCCGAACGAAGAGGAAAGGAGACGAGCCCCATGCGCACCCTCACAGCCCTGCTCACCCTCACCGCCGTGGCCGTTACCGGCCCGGCCCTGGCCGGGCGCAAGATGGTCCAGGTCAAAGGATCCGACACCCTGGTGAACCTGGCCCAGGCCTGGGCCGAGGCGTTCCTGGACGAGACCGGGCAGTTCGTGGCCGTGACCGGCGGCGGCTCCGGCACCGGCATCGCAGCCCTCATCGACGGCCGGGCCGACATCGCGGACGCCTCGCGTCGGATCAAGCCCAAGGAGATCGAGCTGGCCCGGAAAAACGGGGTGGAGCCCGTGGAGTTCGCCGTGGCGGTGGACGGCCTGTGCGTCATCGTGAGCGACCAGAACCCCATCGACGCCCTCACCGTGGATGAGGTGGGGCGGCTGTTCCGGGGGGAGCTCAAGAACTGGAAGGCCCTGGGCGGCCCCGACCGGCCGGTGACCCTGTACGGCCGGCAGTCCAACTCGGGCACCTACGTGTTCTTCCAGGAACACGTGCTGGGCAACCGGGACTACGCCCGGACCATGAACCGCATGAACGGAAACGCCCAGATCCTGGAGGCCGTGGCCCGGGACGCCTCGGCGGTGGGTTACGTGGGCATCGGGTACGTGGTGGACGAGCACGGCAACGTCCGCAAGGGCATCAAGCCCCTCAAGATCAAGACCGCCTCGGGAGAAGCGTTGAGCCCCCTGAATCGGGAGGCGGTGAAGGCCGGCCGCTACCCCTTGGCCCGGGCCCTGTACCAGTACACCAACGGCACCCCCCGCGGCGTGGTGGCCGAGCTGTTGAGGTTCGAGCTGTCGGAGGCCGGCCAGAAGATCGCGGTGGAGCAAGGGTTCTACCCCGTAGGCGGCGAGCTCCTCAAAAAGAACCGGAAGGCCCTGGGCGAGTAGCCGGTTCCCGCCCACAACGGAGCCCTCGAACGAAGGCCCCGCCCCGGCGGGGCCTTTGCCGCTGCCGGTGCCCCAGCCCCGGGCGGCCGCCGTACTCCCTCCCGGGGCGGATGCGGGCCGCCCCCGGGAGGGGGCTCACGGCCACCTTGCCGTCACCGGCCCCGGCCCCCCCGGGCGACACCTTTGTGGCACGGCGCACGCTCGCCGAAGTGCCCCAGGCGGCCCGTTCGTGGGCTCGCATCCTGGCGTCTCTCCTTGAGCAGGTTGCCCAGCCCTCCCCGTGCACGGGCAACGGTCCGCCCCGGACGTCGTGGGACCGGCGGTTGATCAGGAGCGCCCCTCCCTGCTCGGGGGCAAGGGATCTGCCGGAGAGCCGGGGCCCGAGCTGGTCCGCCCCGGCGGGTGAAGAGGCCCCAGAGGGGGCGGGCCAGGGAGAGGGGGGAGGCTCACTCGGCTCGGCGCAGTGCCACGAGCTGGGTGGGGTACCAACGGTGCTTCCGGTAGAACCGGAGAGCCGGAGCGTTGTTCCGGTCGGCCAAGAGCTGGAGGCGTAGCAAGCCCCTGGCTCGGGCCCACGCCTCGACCTGCGCAAGGAGCGCCGATCCGATTTTCTGTCCTCGGAAGGCCGCGTCGACCACGAGGTCCTCCACGAGCCCAACCTCTCCACCCTCGGCCGTGGACACGAGGGCCTGGACGCTCACCATGCCCACAGCCCGATTTTCCACCTCGGCCACGAACACCCGGACTCGGTCTGGCTCAGCGCCGAAGAGCATCGTGAGCCCGCGGGCCTGGCGCTCCGGATCTGGCTCGAAGTCGGCCTCCAGGCGAAAAAGCTGTTCAAGCAACCGACACAGCCCGGGCACGTCGGACGACGTGGCCGGTCGGATGGCGAACGCTGCTCCCATGCGACGGACTCCTTGGGGGCTTCGGCCCCGGGCCTCAACGGCCGCCTGGGGGTGGCGACGGCGGCGCCTGGACGCCGGCGTCACCCTTTCACCTTCGAGCCGCCGCGGAGCGAGATCGGTTGACCCGGACCCGCTCCACGAGCCCGTACTTCTGAATGCGGTACCCGAGCTGCCGGAGGGTGAGCCCCAGCTCCCTGGCGGCCCGGGACTGGATCCAGCGGTTCCTCTCCAGGGCCGCTACCACCTCCCTGCGCTCCATCTCCTCCAGGGGGGGCAGCTCCTCGGGGCGGCGTTCCTCGTGCAGGCCCGCCGCCACCACATGGGGAGGGAGGTGGTGGAGATCGATCTCCCCTCCGTCGTTGAGGATCGCTAAGCGCTCCATCAGGTTCTCCATCTCCCGGACGTTTCCAGGCCAAGGGTACTCTAGGAACGCCCTCCGAGCCTTTCCGGTGAGGCGCAAAGGCTTCCCGTACTCCGCGGCGTACTTCGTGAGGAAGTGGTCCACCAGCAGCGGGATGTCTGCCGGCCGGGCCCGGAGGGGGGGAACCACGATGGGAAACACGTTGAGGCGGTAAAAGAGGTCCTCCCGGAATGCTCCCTCGGCCACGGCCGTGGAGAGGTCGCGGTTGGTGGCGGCCACGATACGCACATCGACCTTGCGGGTTCGGGTGGCACCGAGCCGCTCGAACTCCTGGTCCTGGAGGAACCGCAGGAGCTTCGCTTGGAGGATGAGAGGCGTCTCGCCCACCTCGTCCAAGAACAGGGTGCCCCCGTCGGCATCCTCCACCCGGCCGGGCTTCGCCCGATCGGCTCCGGTGAAAGCGCCCCTTTCGTACCCGAAGAGCTCGGCCTCGAGGAGGTTGTCCGGAATGGCCGCGCAGTTGAGCTTTACGAACGGGCCGTCGGCCCGGGGACTCATCTCGTGGAGAATGCGCGCGATCAGAGTCTTGCCGGTCCCCGACTCTCCGAGCAGAAGCACCGAGGCCCGGCTGGGGGCGACCTTGCGCACCAGCTCCTGGACCTCGGCCATGGCGCGGCTGCGGGACACCAGAAAAAACCCCCCGTATCTCTCGGAGAGCTCGGCCCGCATGGCCCGATTGAGACGCTCCAAGCGCCCGCGCTCGCGCTCGGCCGATCGGTTCAGGGCCACGAGCTGAGCAACCAGGGCCGCGACCACGGTCAGAAACTCCAGGTCACGCTGGAGGGAGACCTCGGGGCCGAACATCCGATCGGCGGTCATGACCCCGATGGATCGGCCCTGGAGAAGAATCGGAACCCCAAGGAATGCGACGCTGTCCTTCTCGATGTTTCGGGCGCCGGTCCGGTTGAGAAACAAGGGCTCCGAGCGAATGTCGGGCACCACCACAGGCACCCCACGGGAGAACACCTGCCCCGTGATCCCCTCTCCGGGTGCGTAAACCCCGCGCCCTTGGGCCGACGGGGTGAGCCCGTGGGCCGCCCGAATCACGAGACGGCCGGTCTCCTCGTCGTAGAGAACCAGGGTGCCCCGGGTCATGCCCAGGTGCTCGGAGAGGACGGCCAAGATCAGACTCAACGTACGATCCAGGTCCAGGGCCCCTCCAATGAGGCGACAGATCTCCAGAAGCGCGTTCCATTCCAGTTCGCGGATGGAAGAGTTGCTCGACATCTCTTCGACCTTCTCGCGTTCGTGGGTTCGTGGGATTGGTGCGGGGTGAGCGCTGCCGGGAGGGCCAAGCAGCCACCCGGGCTCGGCTGTCGGCTCAACCGCGCACCAGGTTGCCTCCCCCGGATGTGGCGGCCAGGGGAGGAACAGCCTCCCCCGGCCAGTCCAGAGCACGCCCCACCTCAGATTGCCGCCCCTCCCCGCTCGCCCGTGCGGATGCGAATAGCGTCGTGCACCGCGCTCAGAAACACCTTGCCGTCCCCGATCTTGCCGGTGCGTGCCGCAGTCACGATCGCGTCGGCCACGGCTGCCGCCTGAGACTCGTCCACCACCACCTCCACCTTTACCTTGGGCACGAAGTCCACGGTGTACTCCGCACCCCGATAGAGCTCTGAGTGACCTTTCTGGCGGCCGAAGCCCCTCACCTCGCTCACTGTCATCCCCTGCACCCCCAGATCCTGGAGGGCCTCCTTCACGGCGTCGAGCCGGAAGGGCTTGAAGATCGCCTCGATCTTTAACATGGCATCCCACTCCTTGTTCGGAAGCGTTTCATTCGGTCGTTGCTGACCCCCCGGGAGGAGGAGCCGGGTCGCCGCCGGTGAGAACGCGGCTCTCTCCGTGGGCTCGGCGGCATCCATACAGGAACCGTGCCAAACCGAAGGGCCCCGGGTTTCCGGGGTGACTCCTGGCCACAACGCAACAAAAACGCACGAAACACAAGCAGATACAACCACTTCGTCGTATCAATTCCATTGCAAACAAAAAAGTTCCATACTGGTATTTTTAAGACAAAAATGTTTCACTGAGGCTTCGAGGCCCCCCCCGCGGCTTCACCACGATCGTCGAAAATGTTTTTGATTTCTGGTGGTTGTTGGCACAGATCCTTACTCGGGAGGGGGTTGGCACGGCTTTGGCAAGGGGGCCGGGTGTCGCCGCCGCGACAGTCACCCCCAACCATGCAGAAGGAGACGGGACGATGAAACACGCGATCCGAAGGCTTTCCGCCGCCGGGCTTCTCGCCCTCGCCCTCGCCGGCGGCGCCTGGGCGGCCGACAAGCCTCTCACCGCCGACACGGTCCAAACCCACCTCAATTACGTGTGGACCCTGGTGGCCGCCTTCCTTGTGTTCTTCATGCAGGCCGGGTTTGCCATGGTGGAGGCCGGCTTCACCCGGGCCAAAAACGTGTGCAATATCTTGATGAAGAACTTCATGGACTTCGGCATGGGGGCGCTTGCCTTCTTTTTCGTGGGCTTCGGCCTCATGTTCGGGCTGTCGAACGGCTGGATCGGCACCTCCGGCTTCATGCTCCGCGACTTCGCCGTGGACGGTGATCCCTGGGTTTACGCCTTCTTCATGTTCCAGGTCGTGTTCGCCGCCACCGCAGCCACCATCGTCTCGGGCGCCGTGGCGGAACGCATGAAGTTCAGCGTGTACCTCGTGTTCAGCGCCCTCATGACCGCCATCGTCTACCCGGTGTTCGGTAGCTGGGCCTGGGGCAGCCTGTACAAAGGCTCCGGGTGGCTCGAAGGGCTCGGGTTCATCGACTTCGCCGGTTCCACGGTGGTCCACTCCGTTGGCGGCTGGGCGGCCCTGGCCGGCGCCATCGTGGTGGGGCCGCGGATTGGCAAGTACAAGAACGGCAAGCCCCAGGCCATCCCCGGCCACTCTATTCCGCTGGCAGCCTTGGGCGTCCTGATCCTCTTTTTCGGCTGGTTCGGGTTCAACCCGGGATCCACCACCACCGGCGACACCTCCATCGCTTTGATCGCGGTGACCACCGCCCTGGCAGGGGCCGCCGGCCTCGTCTCGACCATCTACTACACCTGGGTCCGGTTCGGAAAACCCGACGTGGGCATGACCTTGAACGGCTGCCTGGCCGGGCTCGTGGGCATCACGGCCGGCTGCGCCAACGTCAGCCCGCTGTCGGCCATCGTCATCGGGCTGGTGGCCGGGGTTCTCGTGACCGAGTCGGTGGTGTTTTTTGACCGGGTGGGGGTGGACGACCCCGTGGGCGCGGTGTCGGTGCACGGCGTGTGCGGCGCCTGGGGCACGCTGGCGGCGGGCCTGTTCAACTCGGCGGGGTTCTCCTGGGGAGTGGTGGGGGTGCAGGTCCTCGGGATCGTCGTGGCCTTCGTGTGGGCCTTCGGCTCCAGTTTCATGCTCTTCCAGATCCTAAAGGCGGTGATGGGGGTCCGCTTGAGCCCTGAGGAGGAGCTCACCGGCTGCGACCTCTCCGAGCACGGCCTGAGCGCCTACCCAGAGTTCCTGTTTCCCAGCGTGGTCAACCCGGAACCCTCGGGCGGCACCCCTGCAGCGAAGCGCACGCTCGCCACCGCCGAGATGGCCCCCTCCAAAACCTGATCCGGAACCCTCGCCGCGCCAGAAGGGATGAACGAACCATGAAACGTCATGTCGCCTCTTTGTGTGCTGCCGTCCTGGCCGCCTCGGCCTCCCTGGCTTCGGCCCGGGACACCGGTTGGCTCTCCGACGAGAACTTCACGGGGAACATTGCTTACACCTCGGATTACGTGTTCCGCGGCGTCTCCCAGACGAACTCCAGCTGGGCGGTCCAAGGCGGCATCGATTACGCCGCCCCGGCCGGCGTGTACGCGGGAACCTGGGCCTCCAACGTGAGCTTCGGGGGCGGCATCGAGATGGACTTCTACGGCGGCTTCGCCTCTGAGGTAGCCGGAGTGACCTACGATCTCGGCGTGATCTACTACGCCTACCCCAAGTCCCACGACGACCCCGAACTCAACTTTGTCGAGGGGACCTTCAAGCTGGGCTACGAGCTGCCCCCCCTCGGCTCTGCCGTCCCCTCTCTCGGCATCACCTACGCGTACTCCCCGAACTTCTATGGGGAGGATGGGGCTGCCCACTACGTGGCTGGGGCCCTCGACCTCAGCCTGCCCTGGGGTCTCTCGCTCTCGGGTGACGTGGGCTGGCAGAGGGTGGAGGGCGACAAGACCACCGGGGAAGGTCAAGGCCTTGAGGGTGACGATGGGTTCGACTACGTGCACTACCGCCTGGGCGTCGCCAGCTCCTTCAAGGGCTTCGACCTCGACGTGAGCTACCACAACACCACCGAGGCCGACTTTCTCGGCTCCGACATCGCCGACGGCCGCCTCGTGTTCACGGTGTCCCGCTCCCTCTGAACGGGTTTGGGTCTGGCCCCCGGCCCCTCCCGGCCGGGGGCCCTTCTCGGCGCTCCCGTGCCCCCTCCGCTCTCCTCGTTCAACCTCTGCAACGTGCCGCCCCCGGTGCTCGCCTCGGTGGCGTTCCAACGCCACCCCCGGCCGGTCCACATCCAGGGGGTCCGCCGCACCCACCGCCGGCTGTTCGCGTGGCTCCGGCGCACCCGGGATCCCCAGGACCGGAGCCGCCGGTTCCAGGAGTACATGGACGTGGCCTTCCGCCTCCACCAGTGGCGCGACGAGCCGGAAGGATCCGGACGCGCGAGCCTGCGGAACAGCTACTTCCGGTACCTGCGCGGATGGATGGCGGACTCAAGTTCCCGGGAGGCCGCCGTCCTGAAGGCCTGGGCCGAGAGCCGGTTCGGGCTCCCGCCCTGCCACCACGGGACCCCGATTCGGGGGCCCGACGACCCGTCGTACCTGCACTACCGCACCGCGGCGGCCCGGAGCGAGGGGCGGACGAACGCCCTGCGCCTGCAGCTCGACCTCCTGTTCGAGTTCATCCAGGACGAGGTGCGGCGCCGGTACCCAGGTCCTCCGCGGGGCCTCACGCTGTACCGGGGTGTCCACGACCTCGACGAGCACGAAGTGACGGCGCGCCCGGCCCGTGACCGGGTCGTGGTGTGGCTCAACAACCTGGTGTCGTTCACCCGTGACCCGGAGCGGGCCTGGGAGTTCGGCACTCGGGTGTTGGAGGTGACCGTGCCCACGAGCAAGATCGTGTTCGACGCCCGCCTGCTGCACACGAGCCTGCTGGCAGGGGAAGAGGAGGTGCTGGCGCTGGGCGGTCAGGTGGAGGCAAAGGTGCGGTGGTGGTGACGGCCGGGGTGCGCGACCGGGCCCGGGCGGCGATGCTCGGCTTTGGAGTGGGCGACGCCCTGGGGGCCACGACCGAGTTCATGACCCCTGTGGAGATCCGGCATCGGTACGGGGTACACCGGACCCTGAGGGGTGGAGGGTGGCTCAGGCTGCGGCCCGGTCAGGTTACCGACGACACCGGTATGCTCCTGGCCCTGGCCGAGGCCGTGGCGGAATCCGGGCGATGGGACCTCGAGGCGATCGCCCGGGGATTCGTGACCTGGCTCCGATCGCGGCCGGTGGACGTGGGCGCCACCTGCGCCCGGGGGATCCGGCGGTTCCTCGTGGAGGGCACCCTCCAGGCTCCCCCGGGGGAGTGGGATGCCGGAAACGGGGGCGCCATGCGGGCCCCGGCCGCCGGGATTGCTTCGCTGTCGAGCCCCCTTGCGGCAGGAGGCCGGGCCGTGCGCCAAGCTCGCATCACACACAACCACCCCCTCTCCGACGCGGCGTCGGCCGCGGTGGCTCTCATGGTGCGGGCGGCGGTGCTCGGACTCGGGTTTGAGGCAGTCGACCGGGTGGCCCGCGCTCTGGGCCGCAGGCACCCGGCGTTTCGGGCCACCGGCGTGCGGCCGGTGTCGAGCCCGTACGTGGCAGACACCCTCAGGACCGTGCTCTACTTCCTCCGGACGACCAGGTCGTTCGAGGAGTGTTTGGTGGGGGTGGTGAACCAGGGGGGCGACGCCGACACGGCGGGCGCCATCGCGGGCAGTCTCGGGGGTGGCCTCGGGGGCACGGCCGCGATCCCCCGGCCCTGGCTCCGCCGGCTCGACCCGCAGGTTCGCGACCGGTTGGAGGTGGCCGCGGAAAACCTGATCCGCCTCGGGGGGTAGGGAGGAACGGTTCGCCTGGGAACGGGCCATCCCGGCGAAGTGCCAGGAAGCCGGGTGGGGTGCCGGCGGCGTGGGGCCGAAGGACCAGGGCGTCGCCCCCCGGGCGGCCGGGAGCCGGAGCCTGAAGAGCCCCCGACCGTGGACCCGGGGAGCTGCACGCTCCACCATGCCCACCGACCGCTCCGCCGGCAGGGAGCTACAGGACCAGCTCGAACGCGGTCTCGTCGGTCTCCCGGTCGGCCCGGTCGAGGAACGCGTCGAGGATCTTCTCGGCGAGCCGCATGGCGCCCCGGTACCCCACGGTGGGGAAAAATTGATGGCCCACCCGGTCGAGCACCGGAAACCCGTGGCGTACCAGAGGGGTCCTCTCGTCCCGGGCGATGTACTTGCAGTAGGTGTTGCCGATGATGAGGTCCACCGGCTCGTTCTTGATAAGCTGGTGGAAGTGAAACATGTCGGACGCCTGGGCCACGTTGCCCTCCACCCCGGCTTCCTCCAGGAGTCCTCGCACCCGTTCCTCGAACCGTTTGCCCGGGGTGCCTGTGACCACGTGCACGGGCTTCATGTCGAGGGTGAGGCAGAACTCTGTGAGCGCAATGACGGGATCGGGATCCCCGACCAGCGCCACCTTCTTGCCGTAGAAGTATTGGGACATATCGGCCAGCAGGTCCACAAGCCGGCCTCGCTCCCGGGTGACCGAGACCGTGGCCTCCACTCCCCCGATGCGCCGCAGGGCGTCCACGAACCGGTCGGTGGCGAGAAGCCCGATGGGCGTGTCGAGCACCTCGAAGGAGACCTGGGCCTTTTTCTCCAGCGCCTCCGCGGCCGGGGCCGAGGCCCAGGCCCCGAGGGCCAGGGTGGCCAGGCTGCCGCCCACGGTCCGCAGGTCCTCCACCCGCACGCCCCCTTCCGGATAGAACTCGTGGCGGCCGGTCATGGGAGCGGCGAGAACGCCCGAGGTGTCGGGGAACAGGAGGATCTCAACGCCCATCTCGGCCGCCAGACGCTTGAGCTCGGCCATGTCTGAGGGCTCCACGAACCCGGGAATCACATTGATGCGTTTGGTCGGGGCCGCGCCGGGCTCGGCAAAGTACTCCACCAGGGCTCTGGTCATGTTGGCGAACCCCGTGATGTGGGACCCTACGAAGCTCGGGGTGTTGGCGTGGATCACGGTCCTCCCCTCGGGGATCTTGCCCGCATCCGCCGCGTTCCTGACGATCTGGGGGATGTCGTCGCCGATCACCTCCGAAAGGCAGGTGGTGTGCACGGCCACCACGTCGGGGTCGTAAAGTGCAAAAATGTTCTCGATGGCCTGGGTCAGGTTGGCCATGCCTCCGAACACCGAGGCTCCCTCGGTGAAGGAGCTCGTGGCCGCCATCACGGGCTCCTTGGTGTGCCGAGTGAGCATGCTGCGGTGGTAGGCGCAGCACCCCTGGGATCCGTGGCTGTGGGGCAGGCACCGGTGCACCCCGAGGGCGGCGTAGAGCGCTCCCACGGGCTGGCAGGTCTTGGCCGGGTTGACGGTCAGGGCAGATCGTTTGCGCAGTTCCTTGGGCGTGTGTCGCAGCAGCATAAGTCACCTCGAGTGCCGGAAAGACGGGGGATCAGGACGCCTGGCGCAGGGTCTCGGGCCGGGGATCTTGGGCCCAGGGCGGGGTCACGTGCCGCCAGATCCGGGTGCTCGCCATGCGGTCGATCTCACGGTAGAACCGGACCGCCCCCCGGAACCCGGCGTAGGGGCCGTGGTAATCATAGTTGTGGAGCTGCTTCATCGGGATACCGTGCTTCTGGATCACGTACTTTTCCTTGATGCCGGCGCAGAACACGTCGGGCCGGTAGAGCTCGATCAGCCGTTCAGTCTCGTAGTGGGTGATGTCGTCGATGACGAGGCTTCCCTCCTCCATGTCGGCCATGAGCCCCTCGTACTCCCCGAGGTCTAGACCCTGGGCCCGCAGCGCCTCCAGCTCCTCAGGGGGCTTGCGGGGCCGGTACCGCTCGGGGTCGGGCTCCACGTCGAGCTCCTCGATGTTTCGGCTGTCCGCGTCGATCTTGATGAAGGGCAGCACTTTGCGGCCCTCGTAGTCGTCGCGGTGGCCGAACTCGTACCCCGCTGCCACGGTGCGCATACCGATCTCCCGGAACAGTTCCTGATAGTGGTGGGCCCGCGAGCCGCCGACGAACAGCATGGCGGTTTTGCCCTCGGTTCGGGGTCGGACCTCGTCGATGACCGCCCGCACCCGGGACATCTCGTCGGCGGTCACCTGCTCCACCCGTTCGACCAAGTCCGGGTCGCCGAAGTACTGGGCGATCTTGCGGAGCGACTTGGCCGTGGCCTCGGCACCGATGAAGTTCACCTTGATCCAGGGAATACCGTACTTCTCCTCCGTCATCTCGGCCATGTAGTTGATCGACCGGTGGCACATGACGGCGTTGAGGTCGGCGGTGTGGGCCCGGGCGAACTGGTCGTACGAGGCGTTGCCGCTGAACGTGGACACGAGCGTGATGCCGCAGAGCTCCAGGATCCGTTCGATCTCGAAGGCGTCGCCCCCGATGTTGTACTCGCCGAGCAGGTTGATCCGGAACTTCCCCCCGGGAGGCTCGTCGCGGGTGCCCACCACGTGCTCGAAGATGCCGTTGTTGGCGATGTGGTGCCCGGCCGACTGGCTCACGCCCTTGTAGCCCTCGCAGCTGAAGGCGAACACGTTGATGCCGAGCTCCTCCTTCATGTCGCGGGCCACGGCGTGGATGTCGTCGCCGATCAGGCCCACCGGGCAGGTGGCCGCGATGGCGATGGCCTTGGGCCGGAAGATCTCGTAGGCCTCCCGGATGGCCTTCCGGAGCTTCTTCTCCCCCCCGAACACGATGTCGTTCTCCTGCATGTCGGTCATGAGGGCGTAAGGCATGTAGTTGGGGGCGTCCTCCGAGGGTGGCCGGGTCTGGTTCCGGCGGGTGAGCCAGCTGTAGAACCCGCATCCCACGGGGCCGTGGGTGATGGTGAGGATGTCCCGGACCGGGCCGAGGATCACCCCCTTGCACCCGGCGTAGGAGCAGCCCCGCTGGGTGATCACGCCCGGCGTCGTGCGGGTGTTCGAGAGGATGGGGGGGCGAAACCCCTCGGCGTCGGGGGGGGCGTTCACCACGATCTGCTTGGCGCGCTTACGGGCCGCTTTGGTCGGGTAGGCCTCGGTCAGGGCGCGTTTGGCGTCTTCGGGACGCAGGGTTTCGGTTGCCATGGTCGCCTCCTTTGCGGGGTTGGGGAAAGGCCGGGGGTCAGGGGGCCGCCGGAAGGGGGCCGGGCTGCGCCACCACTTCGATGCCGAGGGCGGCCAGTTCGGCGGCCGGCCGCTCGCCGATCCGGGTGCAGTACACCCGCCGGCAGTCCTCGAGCGCCTCGGCGATGCCGGCGAACCGCCCCTCGTCAAAAGGGTGGCCGGGGTCGCCGGTGGAAAGCGGAGTCACCGGTCGGGCGGCCACGAACCGGGGGCCGCCGACCGCCAGGTCGTAGATCCAGAACCGGCGGGCCCGGCCGAAGTGCTCGTCCACGCTCTTGCCGTCGGTGGATGCGATCGCGATGCGCATGGGTCACCTCCTGGGGTGGGGAGTGGAAAGGACGCTGGGGCTCAGCCGCACCCGGAGCCGTCGCCGCCGCAGCCGAGCCCGCGGGAGCAGCCGCCCCGGCGCCGGCGAAACCGCGCGGGATCCACGTCCGAGAACACGGCGGAGAGCCCGAGCTCGATGAACCCGTCCATCTCGAGGGGTACGACCCCAGCTTCGGTGAGGATCGCCCGGGGGCCCTCCCCGACCCCGCTCACCAGCACCGCGCGGCAGTCACCGAGCCCCTCGGCAAGCCGTCGCCACCGGTCGGGTCCGCCCCCGGGCGGAGGGGCCGGCCGCTCCTCCACAAGCAGAAATCCGGCCCCTTCCCGGGCCCACACCTGGAACGAGCGGGCCTCGCCCAGGTGCTGGTTCACGAGCATGCCCTCCCGGGTGGCCACGGCCACGTGGGGTCGGTCGATGCGAAGGGGCGGGGGCGCTCCGGCGGCCTCTTGGAGGAAGGGCGCGAACTCGCCGGAGCGGTCCTCCTCCAAGAGCCCCACGGCGTCGGCCCGGCACCGGCGGCAGTGGCGCATCTGGGGCAGGAACCGCTCGGCCTCGGCGCGCAGCTCCCGCAGGAACTCGGGCACCGGCTCGGATACGTCGGCCAGGGGGGTGCCCGCCGTGGGCACCAGCCCCATCACGTTCAGGGCGTCGGCGCCCCATCCGGCCACGGTGCGGGCCACGTCGACCACGTGGTGGTCGTTCACCCCGGGCACCACGATGCAGTTGACCTTGACGAGGATCCCACGGGCCTTGAGGCCGGTTACGGCCAGGCGCTGGCGCTCGAGGAGGACGGCGGCCGCGTCGGGGCCCCGGTAGACCACCTTCCCGTCCCGGGCCCAGGCGTAGAGCGACGCTCCCACGGCCGGAGCCACAGCGTTCACCGTGACGGTCACGTGGGTCACCCCTAGCGCGGGAAGTTCGTCGAGCAGCGGCGGCAGCCCCAGCGCGTTGGTGGCGACGCACAGGAGCATCTCGGGGTAACGCTCCCGCACGAGCCGGAGCGTCGCCAGGGTCTCGTCGGGGTTGGCGAACGGGTCGCCCGGGCCGGCGATGCCCACCACAGAGATGCGGGGCTCCGCGGCCACGACCCGCTCCAGATACCCGACGGCCTGGTGGGGCGAGAGCACTGCGCTCGTGACCCCGGGCCGGCTCTCGTTCACGCAGTCGTACTGGCGGTTGCAGTAGACGCACCTCAGGTTGCACCGAGGCGCCACCGGAAGATGGACCCGGCCGCAGTGACCGTGGCTCTCCGCGTGGAAGCAGGGATGGCGGTTGAGATCGAGGGCGGGGTTCATGGGAGTCTCCTCTGGCGGTTTAGAGATAGCCGTAGCCCACGGCGGAGGCTTCTTGCTGCTGGGCGAGCAGGGCGTTCACGACACGGTCGAAGAGGTCCTGGGTGCCCGCGTACCCGAGGACCCGCTGCCGGGCTGCCCCGAACCGGTCGTGGATGGGGAACCCCACCCGCACCAGGGGGATGCCCCAATCCCGAGCCAGGGGATACGCCTTGCTCGTGCCCACCACGAGGCCGAGCCCCAGGTCCCGCGTCTCCTCGGCGACCGTGTAGTAGTCCACCTCCTCCCGCACCGCCGGCGGCTCCCGGAGGAGTCCGGCCGTGGCGGCATCCACGGCACCCTCGAGGGATCCGGACCGATCCCCAGTGGCCACGTACGCGACATGGACCCCGATCTCGGCGAGAAACCCGGAGAGGCCTACGGCCAGGTCCTCGTCGGCCACCACGGCCGCACGGACCCCGGCCAGGTACTTATGGGCATCCACGTAGGCGTCCACGAGCCGGCCCCGCTGGGCACGGACCCAACCCGGGGTAGGGCGGCCCGAGAGCTCCTCCAGCACCGCGAAGAACCGGTCGGATGCCCGAAGCCCCACGGGAAGGGGGAGGGGGAGGAGTTCCACCCCGAACCGATCGCGTAGCCAGGCGCCGGGGCCCGAGGCGTCGCCGGCCATGCAGCCCAACGCCACCGTGGCCCGGGCACGGCCCGCGGCCTGGAGCGCTTCGGGGGGGGTTCCGCCGGGAGGCACCGGGGTGTAGGCGTCCCAGATGGGCCCGTCCAGGGGGTCGGAGGGGTCGGGGATCACGGCCGCCTCGAGGCCGAAGGCGCGGACCACGTCCTTCAGGTGCCGGAGGTCGGCCGGGGAGGCCATGCCCGGCAGGAGGTTCAGGTGGGAACCGGCCGGCCCGGGACGGGCCAGGGCCTTGAGGAGCGCCCGCACCGCCCGCCGGAACCCCTCCGTGTGGGTACCCCCGAAGCTCGGGGTCCGAACCGTCACCACCCGGGGGAGGGTGACGCCGGGGTTCTTCCCGGCGAGTTCGGCTAGAAACGCCTCGACCAGGGGGCCCGGCTCCTCCCCGATCGTCTCGGTGAGGCAGGTGGTGGCCACCCCGATGACCCGGGGCCGCATGGCCGTGATCACGTTCCACAGCCCCTGGCGCAGGTTGGGGCCTCCCCCGAACACGGCCTGCCGCTCTCCCAGCGACGACGAGGCGATGGCCACGGGCTCCCGATAGTGGCTGATGAGGTACCGGCGCATATAGGTGGCGCAGCCCTGGGACCCGTGGAGGAACGGCACGGTGCCCTCGACGCCCTTGAAGGCAAGGCACGCGCCCAAGGGCATGCATAGGTGGCAGGCGTTGGTGGTCGAAACGAAGGCGGGGGCGGCGCTCTCAGGCATGGCAGACCTCCCGGGAGCCGGCCCGGCGCGGGGCGAACCGCCACACCGGGCTCGTGACGGTGCGGTGGACCTCCTCGGCGAACCGGAGCATCCCCTCGAACCCGGCCAGGGGAAGCTTGCGTTCGTGGTTGTGGTCGCAGAACCCGATGCCGAGCTTGTAGGCGATGGGCCGCTCCTTGACCCCGCCCACGAGGAGATCCGCCCCCTGCTCCAGCAGGAGCGCGCTCAGCTCCAGGGGGTTCGTGTCGTCCACGATCACCGTGCCGGGATCGGTGATCTCGTGCAGTTCCCGGTAGTCTTCGGCGGTGCCGGTCTGGGAACCCACGATCACCGTGCGCATGCCCAGAAGCCGGAACGCCTTGACGAGGGAGAAGGCCTTGAACGCGCCCCCGACGTAGATGGCTACCCGCCGGCCCTCCAGGTCGGCCCGGATCGACCGGAGGCGGGGCTCCAGGATGGAGAGTTCCTCGCGGACGAGCTCCCGAGCCCGGCCGGGCAGGCCCGGATCCCGGTCGGCGAAATGGTCGCCCACGGCGTAGAGGGCCTCGGCCATGTCGTCCACCCCGAAGTACGACACCCTCCGGAACGGCACGCCGTAGGCCTCCTCCATGCGGCGGGCCAGGGCCAGGGTGGCCCCCGAGCACTGCACCAGGTTGAGCGCCGCACCGTGGCACCGCGCGATGTGGGCGACGCGGCCGTCGCCGGTGAGGTTGGCCACCACCTCGACCCCCATGCGCTCCAGGTAGCCCCGGACGATCCACAGCTCACCGGCCAGGTTGAAGTCCCCAAGGATGTTGACGCTCACCGGCGAGATCCCGTCGGTGGGCCCCGTGCCCACCAGGCGGAACAGGGCCTCGCAGGCCGCCGCATACCCGGCCCGTTTGGTGCCTTGGAACCCCTCGGACCGGACCGGGATCACCGGGATCCCCTGCTCGGCGGCGACCCGCTTGCACACGGCCCCCAGGTCGTCGCCGATCAGCCCCACCACGCAGGTGCTGTACACGAACGCCCCGGCCGGGCGGTGCCGCCCGATCAGCTCGGTGAGGGCCCGGTAGAGCTTCTCCTCGCCGCCGAAAATGACCTCGCGCTCCCTGAGATCGGTGCTGAAACTCAGGCGGTGGAGCTGGGGACCCGACGAGAGGGCCCCTCGGATGTCCCAGGTGTAGGCCGCGCACCCCACGGGCCCGTGGACCAGGTGGAGGGCGTCGGCCACCGGGTAGAGCACCACCCGGGCCCCGCAGAACACGCAGGCCCGCTGGCTCACGGCGCCGGCGAGGCTCTCCCGGTTGCAGGCGAGGCGGAAGGTGCCGTCTCCCTTGCGGTGCACCTGGTCGCGGCGGGCCTCGAAAGGCAGGGCGGTCATGCGGAATCTCCTACGGTTCGTCGATGCGGTGCGCGCCGGTGGCGCGCCCCTCCTCGAGGGCGTCCAGGATCTCGTCGGCCGCCCCCTCGTCCACCCCGCCGTACCAGGCGCCGTGGGGGTACACGACCACCACGGGCCCCCGGTCGCAGGCCTTGAGACAGCCGGTCGTCGAGACCAAGGCATCGAGGCCCCGGTCGGCTACCTCGGCCTCGAGGTAGGCCACCAGGCCGCGGGAGCCCCTCTGGAGGCAGACCCCTTTGGCCTCGGTCCCGCGAAAGCTTCCGCACACGAGAAGGTGGTACTCCGGACGTCGCATGGGGCGTCTCCTTGGGGGCCTACCCGAACAACCCGTAGTCCATCAGGAGCTTCTCCAGCTCGGGGATCGGGAGGGGCTTGGGGATCACGAACATGTCGTTCTCGTCCATGGCCCGGGCGAGGTTGCGGTAGTGTCCGGCCTGGGGGTGCTCGGGCGCGTAGTCGATCACGGTCTTTCGGTGGATCTCGGCCTTCTGGACCACGTTGTCCCGGGGCAGAAAGTAGAGCATCCGGGTGCCCAGCTTCTCGGCAAAGGCCCGGATCATCTCCTCCTCGTTGTCCACCTTGCGGCTGTTGCAGATGAGCCCCCCCAGCCGCACCCCGCCGGCCCGGGCGTATTTCTGGATGCCCTTGCAGATGTTGTTGGCGGCGTACATGGCCATCATCTCGCCGGAGACCACGATGTAGATCTCCTGGGCCTTGCCCTCGCGGATCGGCATGGCGAACCCGCCGCACACCACGTCGCCCAAGACGTCGTAGAACACGTAATCGAGCTCCTTGTCGTCTTCGTACGCGCCGAGGGCCTCGAGAAGGTTGATCGAGGTGATGATGCCCCGGCCGGCGCACCCCACTCCGGGCTCGGGCCCGCCCGACTCCACGCACACCGTGTCGCCGAACCCGGCCTTGGCCACGTCCTCAAGCTCCACGTCCTCGCCCTCGTCCCGCAGGGTGTCGAGCACGCTCTTTTGCGCGAGCCCCCCCAGGAGCAGCCGGGTGGAGTCGGCCTTGGGATCGCAGCCGACCACCATCACCTTTTTCCCGGCCTCTGCGAGCCCCGCCACGGTGTTCTGGGTAGTGGTGGATTTGCCGATGCCGCCTTTTCCGTAGATCGCCACCTTTCGCATCTCTGCTGCCTCCCTGTTTTTGGGTTGGTGTTGTCCTGTAGAGAGCAACGAGTGTGCCAAGGGCAGAGGACAATTCGATTCTTTTCCTAACCTGCTGGAACGTATTGTGTATTTTTGTTTTGGACAAAACCATCCGATATGTGTCTTATCGGCGACTACACAAAAAGGTAGGCCGTGGTTTACATCGAGGTAAACAAAGGATTCATGTTTGTAAGGAACAGGCCAAACAGAAGGCCCCCGGGAGCCACACCGAGGCCCGGAGGAGGTGGGGCTGGGACGGGATCAGGCGGGAGGAATCGTGGCGAGGGAGCGGTTGGCCCACATGCGGTCCAGCAGGCCATGCCTATGGGTACGGTGCCCGAGTCCCCGAGGAGCAGGATCGGCACCCCGCCGCGCGGCGTCGGCGGCTATCCGGCCCGCTGCAGCCAGGCCAGCGCCTTTCGGCCCGAGTGTTTCCCCCGGACGATCTCGTGGCGCCGCCCGACGAGGCCGGGGGGAAAGGGCTCGTAGAGCCCCGGGGATTTCAAGAGCCCGTCCACGTGGATGCCCGACTCGTGGCGGAACGCGTCCCGCCCGACCACGGGTTTGCCCGGGGGAATGGGCCGCAACGCCCGTCGTGCCACGCCACGAGCAAGCTGGGGAAGGCGAGAGAGCCGTACGCCCGTGGGCGCCCCGAGGCAGCGCCACAGGGCCACGGCCACCTCCTCCAGGGCGGCGTTGCCCGCCCGCTCACCGAGCCCGAGCACCGTAACACTCAGCCAACCGGCGCCGGCTCGCGCCGCCGCCACGGCGTTGGCCGTTGCCATACCGAGGTCGTTGTGGCCATGGAACTCCAGGGGCACGGAGACCGTGGTGGAGAGCCCCTTCACAAGCCCTTGGGCCCCGTCTGGGTCGAGCACCCCGACCGTGTCGGCCACCCGGACCCGAAGCGCCCCCGCGCGCTCGGCGGCTCGGGCGGCCTCGGCAAGGAACCCCCGATCGGCCCGAGAGGCGTCTTCGAGGCCGAGCACGATCTCCATCCCCAGACGACGTGCGTGGCGCCCCAGCTCCCCGATCCGACGCAGCGCGGTGGGCCGGCTCCAGCCGAGTTTGGTACCGATCATGAGGTCGGACGCCGGCACGCACACCCCGGCTCGCCGCGCCCCCAAGGCGCGGGCAGCCTCGAGGTCACGCTTCCGGGCGCGGCACCACACAGAGACCGGAACCGGGAGACCGAGCCGGAGCACCCGGCGGATCCCTTCGGCCTCGTCCCCCCCCATGGCCGCCGTGCCCGCCTCGATCTCGTCGACCCCTGCCTCGGCCAGGGCCCGCGCCAGTTCTTCCTTGACCTCTGGACGGAACGCCACCCCCGGGGTCTGCTCCCCGTCCCGGAGCGTCGTGTCGCACAGCCGGATCACGGTGCCGCCTCCCGGCGCACGGCCGGGACCAGGTGCTCGGCTGCGAAACGCGCGACCCGTCGTTTCCGACAGATGCGCCGAAACGAGAGGACCTTCTCCACGGTCCCCTCCCGGAGCACCACCAGGTCGTCGGCCAGGGCCTCCACGTCGGCCGGATCGTGGGTCACGAGGATCGTGGGCACCCGTTCGGGGGCGACCGCCCCGGCCAGGGACTCTCTGGCCCGGCGACGCAGGGGCGGATCGAGGGCGGAAAACGGCTCGTCTAGAAGGAGGATCCGGGGCCTGGGTGCCAGGGCGCGGGCGATGGCGACCCGCTGGGCCTGACCGCCCGAAAGATTCTCGGGCCGCTCATGGGCGAGCGCCGAGAGTTCGAACGCGTCGAGAAGTTCCTCGACCCTACACCGGGCCTCGGCCGACCAGCGGGACCGGGGGCCCAGGGCGTAGCCCACGTTCTCGGCCACGCTCAGGTGAGGGAACAGGGCATAGCCCTGGAACACCATCCCCACCAGGGGCGGGGCCCTCCGGCTCCGGGCCGGGGCAAGGGGGGCTCCGTCGACGACCACCCGACACCGAGCACCGGTCTCCAGCCCGGCGATGCTACGCAGGAGCAGGGTCTTTCCGGAGCCCGAGGGGCCGAACACCGCTACGCGGGGCCCGTCGCACCGAAACGCGATGGCCGCCCGGAAAGTGCGCCGGCCGGACCGGCGTTCATACCAAACCTCCACGTCGATCATGGCTCCTCCTCCCGGCAGGGGCCGAACCCCGCCTCGGCGAAAAGGGACCGGGCCACCGAGCCCCGGAGGAACGAGAGGAACCGGTATGCATCCCCCTCTCGGGGGCTTCCCGCCACCGCGCCGACCACGTATCGGGCCCCGAGGGAGCTTGCATCCACCACCCGGACCTCGGGGACGCCGGCACGGGCATCGGTGCGAAACACGATCGCAGCGTCCACCTCGCCCCGGCGGGCGTAGGCCAGGGCCTGGCGCGCGCTCGCCGCGAACACCGCCTTCGGGGCCACCGCCTGCCACAGTCCGAGCGCCTCCAGGTGCCGACGGGCGAGCCGGCCAGCCGGCACATGGGACGGGTCCCCCAGGGCCACCCCTTGGACCACGGCGGTTCCCAGGTCTGCCCACGAGGACACAGACCGGGTTCCTCGGGGCACCACGAGGGAGATCCGGTTGGTTGCGACGCACGCGAGGGATCCGCGGATGAGAAGCCCCTCCCGAGCAAGGCGAAGGGCCTGGTCGGCATCCGCAAGCACCACGACATCGAGGGGGGCACCCGCGGTCACCTGCCGGCCGACCGTGCCGGAACTGGCGAAGCTCATGGCGGGCGGAGCATCACCGACGGCCGAGGCGAACTCTCGGCCCACCGTCGGGAGGACGTCGGTGAGGCTCGAGGCCGCCCCCACCGTCAGGGGAGTTGCCGCGGCCAGGCCCGGCGCGAGAAGGCACAGGAGTAGGAGCTCCGGCCTCATCGCCCCCCCCGCGAGAGGACGGCGTCCGCGACAACAAGTAAGACCCCTCCGGTCAGCGTGGCCACAGCCACGAGAAGGAGGGCCTCCTGGTCACGTCCGGCCTGCACGGCCTCGTACACGGCCATGGGGAACGTCCGGGTGCGGCCCGGGAGGCTCCCGGCCACCATGAGCGTGGCCCCGAACTCCCCCAGGGCCCGGGCGAGGCCGAGGGCCGTGCCAGCCGCGATGGGTTTCCATGCCAGGGGCAGCAGCACCCGCACGAAGGCATGGGCCCGTGTGGGGCTGTAAAGCCGGGCCGCCTCCCGGAGTTCCACGGGAATCCCTTCCAGCCCGGCCCGGGCGGCACGGTACACCAGCGGGAAGGCCACGACCGCTCCGGCCACCACGGCAGCGGTGGGAGTGAACACGAGGCGGGTCCCCAGGAACTCCCAGAGCCAGCCCAGCGGGCCGAACCGGCCGAGGAGCACGAGGAGCCCGAATCCAATCGCGGTGGGCGGAAGTGCCAGGGGGAGGGTGAACGCCACGTCCCACAGCCGGCGGCCGGCCGTGCGGCTGCCCACCCACGCGGCCGCCCCCACTGCCACTACGGCCGCCAGAGCCGTGGCCGCTGCCGCGATGCGCCACGATGTCCAGAGAAGTGCTCCAAGTTCCATGGGAACGCGCAACCTCCGAGGAGGCCGGGATGGCCCCGACGGACGAAACGGACAGCAAGAGGTGGGCCGGGCAGAAACAGCCCGGAATTCCTGGAGGTTACAGGCTGAGGGACGCGAAGAAGGGCCCAAAATGTAATTTATAGCCTAAAGCGAGACAATAATGTCCTATCAAGCGATGACCCCTTGCCTCGCCGTCCCTCGGAGTGGGCCGTGGATCGGACGTAGGGCCGTCGGCGTGCGGCACACCCCCTCCGACAGTTATCCAGCCGCACACCGCCCCGAGGAGGAGGGGCCTACGGCCCCCCTCCCGGAGTGACGGGAAGGTCAGATCCTCCCGAATCGGAGCGGCTCCGGCACTCCTTACGCCGCCAGAGCCGAGGCGGTGCGCTCGGCAAGGGCCTGCCTTTTGCGGTACGCCTCGCGGCAGATCCGCATGTCCTCGAAGAACGCCTCCATCTCTTCCATGAGCATGGCCTGGGGGCCGTCGCACAGGGCCTTTTCCGGCCGAGGGTGGAAATCCACCAGCACCATGTTGGCCCCGGCGATCACCCCCTGGGCGGCGGCGTGCCAGATGTCGAGGATACGATCGGGAGCCGGCACCTTCTTGCCCACGGAGTGGGAGGGGTCGATGCACACCGGAAGCCGGGTCTGGCGCTTCACCACGGGGACCTGGGCGAAGTCCACCAGGTTCCGGTGGGGGTCGCCCAGGTTCGTCTTGACCCCCCGCAGGCAGAACACGATCCGGTGGTTTCCGTTGGTGGCCACGTACTCGCAGGCGTTCAGGCTCTCCTCCAGCGTGATGCCCATGCCCCGCTTGAACAGCACCGGAAACTCGTGCTGGCGGCCCACGTGCTTCAGCAGCTCGAAGTTCTGGGCGTTGCGGGTGCCGATCTGCACCATCACACCCGTGGGATGCCCCGCCTCGGCCAGTGCGTCGTGGATCTCCTCCAGATGGGCCTCGTGGGTCACCTCCATGGCGATGACCCGGATGCCGTACTTGCCGGCCAGCTCGAACACGTAGGGCAGGCACGCCCTGCCATGCCCCTGGAAGTCGTAGGGGGAGGTCCGGGGCTTATAGGCCCCCATCCGGGTGGTGGTGATCCCAAGGCGCGCCAGGGCCCGCATCATGGTCTCCACGTGCTCCCGGGTGTCCACGGCGCAAAGACCGGCGAACACGTGAAAGCTGTCCTGGGAGAAGGTCAGCCCCTGGTACTCGAACCCCACCTCGGGGGCCTGGCCGTCGTGGCGGCCGATGATCCGGTACTTGGAGCTCACCCGGATCACCTTCTGCACGAACGGGAGCTCCTCGAACACCTCGGTGGGCACCTGACGGGTGGGACCGAACACATAGACCTCGTGGAGGTCCTGGAGCGCGCCCCGCACCCGGTGGAACCGGAGCTCCAGGTGGGGGTACCGGGCCGCCACCGCCCGCAGGGCGGCTCGCTCCGAAGGGCCGGGCTGGGTGTCGGGTTTGAGCACGACGATCATCGAACCTCCTCCTGACGAAAGGGGCCGTGGGCGGCTCCCCAACCCACGGCCCCAAAAACAAAACGGCCACGGGCTGGCGCTTTGCCTGCCCGTGGCCGTTGGCTGTGCGGGATCTGAGTTCGTCGCGGACCGTCCCTACACCTCCGCCGCGCGGGCAGGCTTCCGAAACCAGAAGCCCCCAAAATAAAAGCAATAGGCGGCGGTAAAGTAGCGAACGGTCTGCACGGTGACCTCTCCAAACGAGCTATCTACCCTGATTCGTATACCCGAGACCCTGGCCCTTGTCCAGGAAAAAGTCTAGCGCCTATCAAGCTAGCGACAAAATAGGCGCGCTTCCCTTCCAACCAGCGTTGATATCTCCTCATCCAGGTTAGGCCAGCCCATCCATGGCGGCGACCTTCTCGAGCAGGTCCACCACCCGGCAGGCGTACCCCCACTCGTTGTCGTACCACGCCACCACCTTGGCCATGCGGTCCTTGCGCACGTGGGTGAGCAGGCTGTCGAAGATGGCCGAGTGGGGGTTGTTGATGATGTCCACCGACACGATCGGGTCGGTGCAGTACTCCATCACCCCCTTGAGCTCGCCCTCGCAGGCCGCCTTCATGGCCTCGTTGATCTCCTCGGCCGTGGCCTTCTTCTCCAGCATCACCGTCAGATCGATGACCGACCCGGTGGGCACCGGCACGCGGAACGCCAGCCCCTCGATCTTGCCGTCCAGATCCGGGATCACCCTGCCCAGGGCCTTGGCCGCGCCCGTGGAGGTGGGGATGATCGACAGCGTGGCCATGCGGGCCCGGCGGAAGTCCTTGTGGGGGTAGTCAAACAGGCGCTGATCGTTGGTGAACGCGTGCACCGTGGTGAGGTAGCCCTTCTTGATGCCGAAGTTCTCCAGGAGCACCTTGGCCACCGGCGCCGCGCAGTTGGTGGTGCACGACGAGTTGGAGATGATCGTGTGATCCGGCCGGAGGATGTGGTCGTTCACGCCCATGACGATCGTGGCCTCCAAGGGGTCCTTGGACGGCACGGTCAGGATCACGCGCCGGGCTCCGGAGCGGATGTGGCCTTGGAGCTGGCCCACCTTTCGGAAGGCGCCCGTGGCCTCCACCACGTAGTCGATGCCGAACTCCTTCCACGGCAGGTCCAGGGGGTCGTCGCTCCGGCGACCCGGCCCGCTTAAGACCTGGATCGGCTTGCCGTCGATCACGATGGTGTCCTCGGTCCAAGAGACCTCGCCCGGGAACGCCCCGTGGATCGAGTCGAACTTGGTCACCAGCCCCAGGGCGTCGACAGGGGCCAGGTCGTGGATCACCACGAACTCGAGGTCTGCGTTCTTCTTCTTGGCCGCCCGAAGCACGAGCCGGCCGATGCGTCCGTAGCCGTTGATGGCGATGCGCGCAGGCATGGCTTTCCCTCCTTCATCTCGATCAGGGATCACAGCGGGTTGTCAGACTACTCCGGATCGGCGGCCCCGCAAGGAGACTTAACCCGGCTTCCGGTCGATGCGGCTCTCCGCCCACTCCACCGCTTCCCGCGCCAGATCCACGGCTCGGCGCGCCGTGTCCCGGTCGTACACCCGCGCGGGGATCCCGGCGGGGAGCCCGTTGGGGTAGCGCGTGGGGATGTAGAACCCGTCGAGGACGCTCCAGCGCTTCACGGAGCCCCGGATCTCCGGATACCGGTCGGCCAGTTCGGAGCCCAACCGTTCCACCGAGTGCCCCAGAACGATCTCGGCCCCATCCGCATACCGCACGGCCTTCAGGGCCTTTTCCGCAACCTGCTGCGCAAGGAAGCAGGCGAGGTGCCAACCTCCCTCCCGGGCCAGATGGTCCGCCCACTTGAGGTCCTCCTGGGCCTGCTCCAGCCAGCGACGGCCTTCCTCAGTGCTGTCTCTCATACAGAACCCTCCCTGTTTCGAGGGCGCTTCTCAAAAACGGTTCCCCTCGCATCCGCTCGAACTCCTCGGGAGTGTAGACCAGGAGGTCCGAATCCACCTCCAACCCCAACAGCGGCAGGAGCTTGGCTGCTCGCATGGGAAACGGCTCGTCGGTTCGCATGACCACGACGAGGTCCAGATCGGTGAACAGATCCCGACGACCCCGGGCCGCGGACCCGATCAGAATCACCCGCTCCACCTCTGGAAGACGCCCGAGCCGTTCCGCGACCCGGCTCACGGCACGGTCCAGTCGCTCGGCATATCGCCGTCGTTCGGCATCCAAAGAGGTCGGCATCATCGCTCCCGGATGGTTCGGTTTTTCCTATTACTCCGGTGGCTATTAACCCGGCGGATAAACAGGCGCTATCGCTCCCTGCTCGGAGGGGCAAGGGACCTGCCGGAGAGCCGGGCGCGGCCCCTTAGCTCGCCGCGCAGCGCCTCCGACGCTCGGATCGCGAAATGGTTCGGATTCCACCGAGTTGTCATGAAACCAGCTCTTCGGTCCCGTGCCTGCGCGGCGAATCTCATGCCCGGCTTCGCGCCCGGCCCCGGAGGCAGGTCCCTTGTCCCCCCCCTCCGAGGTGCCGCGCCTATTTTGCCGCCAGGTTAATAAATAGACGCGCTCTGGGGCGTGGGGCCTGCTGGAGCGCCGGGCGTGGCCGTACCAGGGGGCAGAGTTCGGAAAACAGTGGGCAGAAAACCCCTTCCCCCGTGTGCTCCAACGCTCCACGAAGTTTTTGGATTCAGCCCGGACTTCTGCCTTCTGCCCCCTGATACCCGAATCGCAGGCCCCACGCCCCTGCGACCACCTGCGCGCCTCTATCGTCGCCGGGTTCATAAGCTCCAGTAGAGTCGGGCCTCCTCCGGATGTCAACCGCCCTTGGAGTCGGCTCACCTCAGCCGCCAAGACCGGCCCTTGTGCTCCACCCGCACCGAGAAGCCCCGGTACGCCGGAAGAAACGTGAGGGACGGAGGCGCCCGGCGATGCCCCGAGGCGAGCCGCAGCACCACCTGACGCCGCCGGAAGTCGTAGAACGCCCGGTAGGTCCCGTCGCCCACCCGGACCTCCGCCGGGAAGTGCCCGTCCATCCACGCGGCCAGGGGCGGAGCAAGGCCGGCCGGGACGAGATCGTCCTCGGTGAGCAGGGCCAGGTCTTCGCCGGAATCGAACCCCAGGGCCGCCAGGCGGGCCGTGACCCACGCCTCGTCCTCTTCTGGAACGTCCTCCTCCGGGGCCCAGGGGGCGAGGTTCGGGGGGAGGAGCCCGGTCCGGGCCAGGGCGGTTGCCCGGCGGATCGCGGCCAGGCCGGCCCGGACCCGGGGCCAGAGCCCCGGGAACACCCGTTCCTCGACCAGGGCGCGTACCAGGGCCTCCCGGGCGAGGGCCCCCCGGGGCACCTCCTCTCGCCGGGCCAGCACCTGGCCGGCGTGAACGGTCTCGATCTCGCAGACGATTCGGTCCTCACCGACCCGAATCCGCCCCGCCCGCTCCTCCCCCACCCCGGCCTCCACCAGCCAGGCCGGGGGCACCGGCATGGCCGCCAAGACGACCAACTGGGTCTTCCGGTACCCCGTCCCGACCGCCCGCACCTCCAGGGCGGCCAGGCACCGGTGCTCGGACGGATCCACGGCGCTCTCCCGGGCCAGCAGGGCCTCCCCCAGCCCGTTGGCCCAGGCCACGGCCTTCTTGCGGCGGCGGGCCACGTGGGCCGCCCGGGGATCGGCCCGCAGCACGGCCAGGGCCAGGGCCTTGCGGTCCCGTGGCCCCCCGCGGCGGGGGCCGGGCCCGGGCAGGCCGAAGGCCTCGCGCAGCTCCCTCCGGATCGTTCGGGCCTCGGCCAGCACGTGGCCGTGCACCGGATGCACCCCGGCCCGCCCCTCCCGAACGGCCCGGACCAGGCCGACCGCGTCGCACCCCTCCTCCCGGAGGGGATCGCCCCGGGACGGCCCGGCGAACACGGGCCGGCCCACGGCCAGGGCGGCCACCAGGTCCACGGCGTCTTCGAGGCACCCCAGGCGCTCGGCCTCCACCAGGATCGCGCCCAGGGGCGCGTCGAGCGGCAGGCCGAACAGCCTCCGCCCCCGCTCCGTGATCCGGCCCTGGGCGTTCAGGGCGCCGAGGGCGGCCAGGCCCTGGCGGGCCGCGTCCAAAGCGTAGGACTTGGGCGGGTCGAGGAACGGCAGGTCCTCGGGGGCCTCGCCGCAGGCCTCGGCCGCCAGGACCAGGGGCTCCAGGGCCTCCCGGTGGATCTCGGGGGGCGTGGTCTCCGACAGGATCGCCTCGGGGCTCCACAGCCGGTAGCACACCCCCGGCGCGGTGCGGCCGGCCCGGCCGGCCCGCTGCTCGGCGCCGTCCCGGGCCACCGGAAGCAGGGTCAGGAACCCCCGGCCGTTGTGGTACCGGGTGCGGCGCACGAGCCCCGAGTCGATCACCACGCCCACCCCGGGGATCGTGAGCGAGGTCTCGGCCACGTTGGTGGCCAGGATCACCCGCCGCCGCTCGGCCGGCCGGAACACCCGGCCCTGCTCCTCCAAGGACAGGCCGCCGTGGAGGGGCAGCACCTCCAGGTCCCGCCGGTTCGCGAGAGCCCGGGCCGCCGACGCGATCTCGGCCTTGCCCGGCAGGAACACCAGCACGTCGCCCGGGTCGTTCCGGGCCTGATCGAGCGCCTCGACGACCCGCTCCTCCAGCCCCCGGACGTCGGGCAGGAACGCCCGGCCGGGCACGTGGTGCACGCGTACGGGGAACCGCCGCCCTTCGGCCCGGAGCACCCGCCCTCCCAGGTGCCGCCCCACCCGGTCCGCATCCAGGGTGGCCGACATGACCACCAAACGGTGCCGGCCCCTGCGCAGGAGCAGGGCGAGCAGCAGATCGAGGTCCAGGCTGCGCTCGTGGAACTCGTCGAGCACCACCACCCCGAACCCCTCCAGCGGCCCCGAGGCGAGCCACCGGAGCACCACCCCGGGCGTGGCGAACACGATCCGGGTCTGCGGCCCGGCCCGGTTCTCGGCGCGCACCACGTACCCCACGCCCCGGCCGAGGGGGGTGCGCTCCAGCTTGGCCACCCGTTCCGCCAGGGCCCGGCACGCGACCCGGCGGGGCTCCACCACCAGCACCCGGCCGGCGGCCGCAGCCCACCGGGGCACCTGGGTGGACTTGCCGGTGCCGGTGGGCGCCGAGATCACGACCCTTCCCCCGGCCAGGGCCGCTTTGAAGTCGCCTGCCAGGGTGTCGATGGGAAGCCGTTCGTTTTCCATGGAACTTCCGTCGTTGGTCGTCAGTCGTTGGTCGTCGGTCTGGGGCCTTCGGTCCGCCGGTCTGTTACGCAAAAACGTACATCCATTCCGGGGAGGGGCTGGGGGCTCCGACGAAGCGCGACGACCGAGCAGCTCGGGCCGACCGGCGCCAGGGGAGCGGCCGCGGCGCGTGCTCTCACGCGCCGCAGCGGACCGCGCCGAGGCGGCCCCTGCGAGGCCGTTCAGCGAAGGAGGGGCCCCCAGCCCCACCCCCTCGGGGAATGCACGAATTTACGAACCACGCCACTAGTCCGCAGGGGCCTGAGGGGGCTTCCAGCCCGAAAGTCCTCCGCAACGTTGACTTTGGGCTCCGGGGAGTTTAGCAAGGAACCTCGGCCCGGTTCATGGGGGCCGCAGACCGGAGACCGACGACCGGAGACCGACCCCTATGGAGATCGTGCGGGGACGGCTATACAGGGTGGTGGTGGAGTACCCCTGGGGCCGGAAGGTCGAGGTCCTGACCCGGGAGGTGGTGCGCGAGGCCGACGGAACGGTGCGGTGGGCCGACGGCGGCGCGTGGGCCCGCCTCGACGTGGTGATCGGAGAGACCGCGGACCGGGTGACGGGCTGGCACGAGGGGCACACCGACGTCACGGTCCGGATCGAGCCCGCGGGACGGGAGGAGGAACGGTGAACCATCGAATACTGGGACGAACCGGGCTACGGGTGTCGGCCCTGGGGCTGGGGTGCATGCGCCTGCCCACTGTGGGGGGCGACGAGACCCGGATCGACGAGCCCGCGGCCGGGGCGCTGGTGCGTCGCGCCCTGGAGCTGGGGGTGAACTACCTGGACACGGCCTACCCCTACCACGGCGGCGAGAGCGAGCGGTTCCTGGGCCGGGTCCTGGCAGGGGGCTTGCGGGACCGGGTGCTTCTGGCCGACAAGATGCCGCCTTGGTTCGTGAACGAGCCGGCCGACCTGGAGCGGATCTTCGGCGAGCAGTTGGACCGGCTCCGCACCGACCGGATCGACCTGTACCTGCTCCACAGCCTGAACCGCCGGTTCTGGAAGCGGTTCCGGGAGCTCGGCGCGCTGGAGTTCCTGGAGCGCAAGCGCCGCGAGGGCCGGATCCGGTCCGTGGGGTTCTCGTTCCACGACCGGCTCCCCGTGTTCCACGAGATCGTGGACGCCTACGACTGGGACTTCTGCCAGGTGCAGTACAACTACATGGACGAGGAGGTCCAGGCCGGCACCGAGGGGGTCCGGTACGCCGCCCGCAAGGGGCTCGGGGTCGTGGTGATGGAGCCCCTGCGCGGCGGCCGGCTGGCCCGGGCCGAGGGGCCGGGCTTGTCGGAGATCTGGCAGGGCACCGACCCCGCGGCCACGGCCCTGCGGTGGGTGTGGAGCCACCCCGAGGTTTCGGTGGTGTTGAGCGGCATGGGCCGGGTGGCCGAGCTCGTGGCCAACGCCCGGGCGGCCGACCGCTCGGCCGAACCGCTGGGGCCCGAGTTGGAGGGACGGATCCGCCGGGCCCGGGAGTGGTACCGCCAGCGGGTGCGGGTGGCTTGCACCTACTGCCAGTACTGCCTCCCTTGCCCGGAAGGGGTGAACATCCCTCGCATCTTCGAGCTGGTAAACGACGCGAGCATGTTCGAGGACTGGAAGGCCGTGCGGCGGCGGTACCGGCGGTTCACCCCTGCGGACGAGCGTGCGGACAACTGCGTGGCCTGCGGGGCGTGCGAGGAGGCCTGCCCCCAGGGCATCGCGATCATCGAGGAGCTCCGGAAGGCCCACCAAGACCTGGGGTGAGCCTCTCCGTCACCATGAAGGCAAAGGAGGCGAACGGGCGGGCGCGCTGTCTGAGTGAGCCGCTCTCACCCCTCCGGCACCGGCCGCCCCGGTGTCGGCCGGGCTTCAGGCGACCCGGAACTGGGAGGTGAGCTCTCGCATCTCCTCGGCTTGTGATGCCACGGTCTCGGCGGTGGCCGCGACCTCGGAGCTGGCCCCCATGGTCTGGGCCACACCCTTGGCGATCTCGTCCATGTTGACGGCCATCTCCCGGATGGTGGTCGAAAGCTGCTCGGTCGCCTCAGCGATCTGCCGGGCCTGGTCGGCGGCATCGACCACCTTGCCTTCGATCTCCCGGATCGAGCGGCCGGCCTTCTCACCCAGGTCCTTGCTTCGGGAGACGGTGGACATCCCCTCGTCGATGGCGCCCACCGCCCGCCGGCTCTCCTGCTGAATCCGGGTGATGGTGGCCTCGATCTCCTGGGTGGCCTTCACGGTTTTTCCGGCGAGTTCCCTCACCTCCGCAGCCACCACCCCGAACCCTTTTCCGTGCTCACCTGCCCGGGCCGCCTCGATGGCCGCGTTCAGCGCCAGCAGGTTGGTCTGGGTTGCGATCTCTTGGATCACCTGGACGATGTTGCCGATCTTCTCGGTTTCTCCGCCCAAAGCGCGCACGGTCGAGGCCGCGTGCTCCACCACCCGGGAGATCTCATTCATCGCCGCCACCGTCTCGGCGATCACCTCCCCCCCCTGAGTGGCGGAGCGCCGGGCTTCCTCCGTGGCCTCGTCCACGGCCCGGGCATTCCGGGCCACGTCTTGAACGGTGGTGCTCATCTCTTGGGCTCCGGCCGCCACCTCACGGGACTGGGCCGAGATCTCTTCGGTGCTGGAAGCGATGTGGCTCGTGGTGGCCGACAACTCCTCCGAGACGGAGGCCAACCCCTGGCTCGCGTCCGAGGCCTGGATCACCAGGGTCCGGAGGGTCTCGATCATGGCATTGGCCGAGGTGGCCACCGCGCCAATCTCGTCGTCACTCCCCACATCGAGGGTCACCGTGACGTCCCGCTCGGCCACCCGCTGCAGCCGCTCCGCCACGTACCGCAACGGGGTTGCCACCTTGGTGAGAAGAGTCCGCCACACCACCCCCACGGCTGCCAGAATGGAGAGGGTTACGATCGAGAGCGCCACCAGGAACCAGGTGACCTTGCCCCTGCTGAACCTCTCGGCCGCAAACACCGCCTCGTTCGTCAACCCGAAGTACCTCTCGCTGTCCTCCACGACTCGGCCCCAAAGGGAAGGGTCTGAGCGCGCCTTGAGGACGGCACGCCGGAGCCGTTTCCAGGCCTTTTGGACCGCCCTCATCCTCTCCCGGTACGCAGAGTCCGTGGCCGGGGGAAGCCTCAGATCCTCGTCCCCCTGGATTAGGCCGGCCACCAGGCGATCCAGCTTGGCCATGAGCTTGTCGTTGGGCCGGCCCGCCATTTCCAGCTTCACGAGGCGCTGGGTGGCTCCGCGCACGATCCCCGTGTGGTTCACCACCCGGCCGTCGTACTCCATGCTCCGCACCTGCAGTAGGGCTCCCAACGCCCCTACGACAACTGCCACAACGATCGCCCCCATCGACAGGCTCATGCGGGTCGCGATGTTCACGGCCACACCTCTCTTTCGTGAATCTGGCTGCAGGACACCTTCACTTGGATCGCGGCCTTGTCCGGTGCCGTCCCCCGAACGGGCCCCGAACTCCCCCGCGGTCGGAAAAGCGAGCCTTAGGGCTCGCTCGACACCGCCCCCGGTGCCGCCCTTGAAGATTATCGACTTTCGCCGGAAAAACTTTACGGCCACGTCTCCGCGGCTCGTCGGCCGGGCAAGTCGGAAGGCGACCCGCAACCCGCCCCTTGCGGACGGATCACCTCAACAGGCGGACGATCGCGTCGTCGATGTCGGAGGGTGCCACGCCGGCGTCGTGGAACAAGGAGCCCCAGGTGGCCTTGCCCGCCCTCACCCTCTCCAGAACCCCCACCGGATCCTTCCCCGTGAGGCGGGCCAGCAGGCCAGCGGCCACAGTCTCGGCGTCCGAGGCGCCTGCGGCCCGAAGGGCAGCGATCCGCTCCCGCGGCACGCCCATTCGGGTCGCAAGGGTCTCGTCCACCACGGCCGGGGCCGGGTCCTTGCCGGCCGAAACCAACGCCCCCACCCTTCCCCCGATTCGGGTCGGGTCGTACCCCAGCCGCTCCAGCGCCCGGGCCCACGAGCCGGTGCGGCCACGGGCCGCGAGCAGGTCGTCGACCCGCAGCTTCGTGGCCGCAGCCAGGCCGTGGGCCGCCCAAAGGGTCTCGGGCGCGGTCCCGGTCATGAGCGAGCGCACCACGGTTCCCTTGGACACCCCGAACACGGCCGCCAGCAGGGAGTTACGAGAGGTGGCCAGCACGTAAGTGTCGGCCGCCGCTGGGCGGGCCGGATCGTAGCTCCGATCCCGGAAGCAGTGGCAACTCACCGTGGACGCAGCCCACGCAAAAGTGCTCCCCCCCAGCCCCAGCCCGATCACGGCCCCGACCAGGACGCTGCGAAACGAAACGGCCATCGGATACCTCCTGCATTGAAACGGGCCAAACGGCCCGGTCGCGGTAACGGCCCCAGGTTACTCGACCTGCCGGCCCAGGGCCATGACCGGGGTCAAGGGTGGGGTCAGCTGGGAAGCTAGGAAGCTGGGAGGCTGGGAAGCTTAAGAACCTCCGTGATCTCCAAGCGTTTCAACCTGGCGACGCCTCTTTGGCGTCTACTCACGATCCGGGGGCATGAGTCCCAGGGGCCAGAATTCAGAAGTCGGTGGACAGGGAGAAGGCTCTTCGCTGCCCGGCTCCGCAGGGGCCTGACGATATTTCCGAGGAACTTCGGGCCAGAGAGAACCTCTCATGGTTTTCTAATTCGCGACTAATGCCTTCCTAAAGTTGAGATGACATCTTGAGGGGCCGGTTGTTTTTTCCACGGGGTTCTGCCATCGCCGGCATGGGGTTGCGGACCTGCCCATACCTCCTTTCCCGGGTTTGGTGTGGACATCTTGAGGAGGACGTCATGATCCAAGCCGAGAACCTCACCAAGTACTACGGGGATGTGCGCGCCTTGGACGGCGTGTCGTTCCATGTGGATCAGGGTGAGATCGTGGGGCTCCTGGGGCCGAACGGCGCCGGGAAGACCACGGCCATGAAGATTCTCACCTGCTTCATGCCCCCCACCTCGGGAACCGCGCGGGTGGCCGGGCACGACATCTTCGAGGAGCCCCTCAAGGTCAAGCGCAACGTGGGCTACCTGCCCGAAGAGCCGCCCGTCTACCCGGAACTCACGGTACAGGAGTACCTGTCGTACGCCGGCCGGCTCAAGGGGCTCGGGGGCGTGGACCTGAAGCGGGCCATGGGCCTGGCCATGGAGAAGTGCGGCGTGGACCACGTGGCTCGGCGGCTGATCGGGAACCTGTCGAAGGGGTACCGCCAGCGGGTGGGCCTGGCTCAGGCCCTTTTGCACAACCCACCGGTCCTGATCCTGGACGAGCCCACGGTGGGGCTGGACCCGGTGCAGATCCTGGAGATCCGGACGCTCATCAAGGACCTGGCCCAGGAACACACGGTAATCCTCTCGACCCACATCATGCAGGAGGTGGAGGCGGTGTGCGGCCGGGTCATCATCATCAACGAGGGCCGGATCGTGGCGGTGGACACGGCCGACAACCTGCGCACCCAGATGGGCACGAGCCGCAGGATCCTGATCCGGGTGGCCCGGCCCAGCCCGGACCTGGTGCAGAAGCTCATGGCTCTGGACGGGGTGCTGGACGTGGAGGCCGAGGACGACGGCCGGGTGCGCATCGAGAGCCAGCTCGACCGGGACACGCGTGAGGACGTGGCCCGGGTGGCGGTGGAGAGCGGCGTCGGCCTGCTTGAGCTCACCGGCGTGGCGGTGAGCCTGGAGGAGGTGTTCCTGAAACTCACCACTGAGGACGTGGATCACAACGTGGACACGGCCTTCGACGCCGCGGAGGGAACGGCATGAGCCGGGTACTGACGATCGCGGGTAAGGAACTCCGGACGTACCTGGTCTCGCCCATGGCCTGGGTGGTGGCCACGGTGTTCCTGGGGATCAGCGGGCTTCTGTTCTACAACATCATCACCTGGTACAGCATGCAGAGCTTCCAGCTCATGCGCATGCCCCAGATGGGCGGACACGTGAACATAAACCGGATGGTGTTCCAGCCCACGTTCCAGAACATGGCCGTGACGCTCCTTCTCCTGGTGCCCATCGTGACGATGCGTTTGCTGGCCGAGGAGAAGAGGAATCGGACGGCCCAGCTCCTGTTCACATCGCCGGTGCGGCTGGGCGAGATCGTGGCCGGCAAGTTCTTGGCCGCTGTGGCCCTGCTGGGGGGCATGCTGCTCGTCACCGTGTACATGCCGCTCCTGGTCTGGGCTTACGGCACCATGGATTGGGGCCCGATCTTCTCGGGGTACCTCGGCATGCTGCTCCTGATCGGCGCGTTCGTGGCCATGGGTCTGTTCGCGTCGAGCCTGACCGAGAACCAGATCATCGCGGCGGTGCTCACCTTCGGCATCCTGCTGGTGTTCTGGCTCCTGGGCTGGGCGGCCGAGCTGGGCGGAGACTTCGCCAAGGTGTTCGAGCATCTGTCGATCATCACCCATCTCGAAGGGTTCCTGAAGGGGGTGGTCGAGGTAAAGGACGTGGTCTACTACGTCTCGGTGGCGGCCTTCGGGCTGTTCCTGACCCACCGGGTTCTCGAGTCGAACCGCTGGAGGTGAGCCATGGCAACCGAGCTTCGCCCCCGGGCGACCATGAAGGTTTCGAGCAAAGTGGCAGGTATCGTCGGTGCGCTGTTCGTACTGGCGAGCCTGTTCGTGACCGAGTACTACCCCACCCAGAAGGCCCTGCTGTGGATCCTGGGCATGGTGGGCGGCGCAGCCCTCCTGTTCTTCTTCGTGGCCGAGCACCGCCTGCTGGTGCGGGCCCCGGGAACCCGGGCCGCCCGACACGGCGCCAACGCCGCAGCCATCACGCTGGCGTTCCTCGGCATTCTGGTGATCGTGAACGTGCTGTCGATCCGGCACAACGAGAAGTGGGACCTCACCGAGCAAAAGATCTACACCCTGTCGGACCAGACCCTGAAGGTGCTCAAGGACCTCGACAAGGACGTGACGGTCACCGCCTTCTTCTCGGACGGCTCCGAGGAGCGGGCCAAGATTAAGGACCTGCTGGACCGGTACGCGGACGAGACGCCCCGGCTCAAGGTCACCTATGTGGACCCGGACAGGAATCCGGGCCTGGCCCACCAGTACGGCATCCGCCAGTACGGCACCACGGTGTTCGAGGCCGGGGCCAACACCCACCGGATCACCGAGGTCAGCGAGGAGGCCCTCACGAACGCCCTGGTCAAGGTGACCCGCGAGGGAAAGAAGACGATCTACTTTCTCACGGGCCATGGCGAGCACTCCGTCGAGGACACCCAGCGCTCCGGCTACCTCGAGGCCAAGAAGGCCTTGGAGGACCAAGGGTTCGCGGTCAAACAGCTGCTCCTCCTGAAGGAGGGCCAGGTGCCCAAGGACTGCGACGTGCTGGTGGTGGCCGGTCCCACCAAGCCGTTCCTTGACAAGGAGATCAAGGCGATCCGTACCTACCTGGACGGCGGCGGCAAGATGATGGTGCTGCTGGACCCTCAGGTGAAGACCGGCCTGGAGCCCCTTCTCGAGACCTGGGGCGCCGCGCTCCGGGACGACGTGGTCATCGACACCATGAGCCGGCTGTTCGGTGGCTCCTACACCACACCGATCGTGACCGAGTACCCCCGTCACGAGATCACCCAGGACTTCCGGCTGGCCACGTTCCTGCCGATGGCCCGGAGCATCGACCGGGCCAAGAGCCTGCCCGAGGGGGTTCGGTTCCAACCGATCGCCCGGACCTCGAGCCAGGCCTGGGGCGAGACCGACCTATCGAACCCCAAGGCCTCGTTCGATCCGGCCCAGGACTACCGGGGCCCGCTCACCCTGGCCGCGCTGCTCGAGAAGACCCAGGGCAAGGGGGACGACAAAGCCGAGTCCCAGCTGCTCATCGTGGGCGACTCGGACTTCGCGGACAACACCTACTTCAACTTCTCCGGCAACGGCGACCTGTTCCAGAACATGGTCAGCTACCTGGCCAAGGAGGAGGACCTGATCTCGATCCGGCCCAAGGACACCAAGCCCCAGCCCCTGGTACTGAGCCGAGCCCAGGCGGCCACCCTATTTTACGCCAGCGTGGTGGTGGGCCCCGCGGTCCTGGTGCTGGCCGGTTTGGGGATCTGGTGGCGTCGTCGAAACCTGTAGTTCAGGGGACAGAAGACAGAAGCAGAAAAACTAGTGTTCCGTCTCGCAGAAAAGTATGCGAATTGCGCCGGTGGGGCTGGGGGTTCTGACGAAGCGCGACGGCCGATCCGCCCGGCGCCAGGGGAGCGGCCGCGGCGCGTGCCCTCACGCGTCGGAGCGGACTGCGCCGAGGCGGCCCCTGCGAGGCCGTTCAGCGAAGGAGGGGCCCCAGCCCACCCCTTGGGAAAACCACGAGATCTCGGGAACGCTACATTAGCCCGCATGATTCATGGAGCCTTCTGCTGCAACCGCCGACTGCACGCCATCTCGGGGCGTGCTCGCGCCTCGGGGCTCGACGTACCGTCCCGTACGCCTGCGCCCCTCGTTGCTGCGTTTGCCCCGATCTGACGCACACTCGACGGTTTCGCGACGAACGCTCATGAACAATGCGGGCTAGCCTCCCAGCCTTCTAACTTTCCAGCTTTCCAGCCGTAAAGAGGATCCGCCATGCGCTTCAAGAGCACCTGGATCGTGATCGGCATCTTCGCGGCCCTGGCCGCCTACCTCTACTTCGTGGACCAGCCCCGGTACGAGGCCAAGCAGGAGGCCGAGAAGAAGCAGGGGCTGCTGTTCCCGAACCTGAACACGGACAAGATCACCGAGCTGGTGATCGAGCGGGGCGGCAAGACCGCCCGGGTCAAGAAGGGCGAGGACGACAAGTGGTTTCTCGTCGAGCCGGTGGAGGACCGGGCCGACGACGGCCGGGTGCGCACCCTGCTGTCAGACCTCAAGAACATGAAGGCCAAGAAAGAGGTGGCGCCGGCCGACGCCGACCTGGAACCGTTCGGTCTGAAGGAGCCCGAGGCCGTAGTCCGGACCCAGGGGGTCGAGATGATCTTGGCCGTGGGCGCCAAGAATCCCGTGGGAGACGCCCGGTTCGTGCGGGTGGGCGACGGGCCGGTGCACGTGGTGCAGAACTACGCCCTGTCCGGGTTCCTCAAGGACGTCTCAGACCTGCGCAACAAGGACGTGCTGGAGTCGTTCTCCTGGACCCGGCTCGAGGGCGTGACCGTCCGACCGGCTGACGGGCCCGTGGTGCGCCTGGTCAAGAAGGACGAGCGCTGGTACCTGGAGGAGCCGTTCCAGGCCGAGGCCGACCCGGACGAGGCCGACAAGGTCACCGACAAGCTCCGGTGGGCCCGGATCAACCGGTTCCTGGACCCATCCGAGAAGGAAGCCGACGAGAAGCTGGCCAAGGGGATTCGGGTGGAGCTCAAGCAGGAGGGCCAGGCCGACCCGGTGGTGGTGGAGATGGCCGAGGTGGACGGCCAGGTCTGGGCCCGCACCAAAGGCCGGAACGCGCTGTTCACGATCAACAAGGACGTGTACCAGGCCTTCCGGGTAGACCCCGAGAAGCTGCGACGCACCAAGCCCGTGCTCACCAAGGTGTGGAAGGTGAAGAAGCTCGAGCTCGCCATCGACGGCGAGACCCTGCTCTACGAGAAGGACGCCGGCAAGTGGAAGCGCGGCGGGGCCGAGATCCAGGACGCCGAGCGCCAGAAGCTCGACGCCCTGCTGCGCGCCTTCGAGACCACCCGGGCCGACGAGGTGATCGGATCTCCCGATGACGCCTCCCGATACGGCTTCGACCAGCCGGCCTACACCGCCACCCTGACCCATACCGGGGACAAGGTCCAGGAGCTGGTGGCCGCGGAGAAGGACGGGGCCGTGTACGCGCGGGCCGGGTCCGGCGGCCCGGTGTACAAGATGCCCAAGACCTACCTCGACGCGGCCCGCGCCCTGCTCGAGGCGGCCAAGGGCACCCGGGAAAAGGCGACCGCCCCAACCGAGAGCGCCTCGGAAGGGGGCGCGAAGGAGTGACCCCGGGCTTCCCCCCCTCCCTCCTGAAGCCCGCCGCGCCCAGCGGCGGGCGTTTTTCTTGGAAACGGCCGGCAACGAACCGGTACAATGGCGGACCGTTTTCGCCACCGAAGGAGCCGACGGATGGTCAAGCCCCTGGCACCCGAGCAGCTTAGAAAACACGTCGATCCCGGGGAGTTCCCGTTCGAGACCACGGCCGAGCTGCCTCCCCGCCGCAGGCCCCTGGGGCAGGATCGGGCCGTGCGGGCGCTGGAGTTCGGCCTGGAGGTGGAAAGCCCCGGGTACAACATCTTCGTGCTGGGCCCGCCGGGCGCGGGCAAGAAGAGCACGGCCCTGGCTCTGGTGGAGGAGGTGGCTCGGTCGCGGCCGGCGCCCGGGGACTGGGTGTACGTCTACAACTTCGGGGACGAGGAGCGGCCCCGGGCCATCGAGCTGCCGGCCGGCATGGGCGAGGCGTTCCGGGCTGACATGGAGCGGCTGGTTCAGACCCTGCGGACCGAGATCCCAAAGGCCCTGGCCGGCGAGGGGTACGAGCGGGAGAAGAGCACCATCCTGAAGCGGGCCCAGGACCGCAAGGCCCAAGCGTTCCGCGAGCTGGAGGCCCTGGCCAATGAGCGGGGGTTCCTGGTGCAGCGAAGCGCCGAGGGCCTTGCCCTGGTGTACACCCACGAAGGCTCTCCCGTGAGCCAGGAGGACTTCGAGAACCTGCCCGAGGAGGAGAAGGAGGCGGTTCGGGAGGCCCGGGGGGTGCTCCAGGCCAAGCTGCGGGAGACCATCGAGCGGGTCAAGGCGATCGACCGGGAGGCCAAGGCCGAGGTAGAGGCCCTGGAGAAGCGGGTGGCCCTGGGAGCGGTGGGCCAGGAGATCGAGGCCCTGGTGGAGAAGTACCAATCCCACCCCGGGGTGGTGGACCACCTCAAGGCCGTGGAGGCCGACGTGGTGGAGAGCCTGGACGAGTTCCGATCGGGCAGCCAGGAGCCCCAGGGGCTGCCGTTTCCCTTCCGGATGCCAGGAGTCGAGGCTCGGGTGCGGCGCTACCAGGTCAACGTGCTGGTGAACAACCAGGGCCTGGAGCACGCACCGGTGGTGTACGAGTCGAACCCCACCTACCACAACCTGGTGGGCCGCATTGAGCACCACGTTCAGCTCGGCGCGTTCGTGACCGACTTCACCCTGATCAAGCCCGGCGCGTTCCACCGGGCCAACGGCGGGTACCTGGTGCTCGACGTGCGCGACGTGCTGCTCAACCCCTTTGCCTACGACGCCCTCAAGCGGGTGCTCAAGGACCAGCAGATCCGCATGGAGGAGATCGGCGAGCAGTTCCGGCTGATCTCCACGACCACCCTGAAGCCCGAGCCGATCCCGGCCCGGCTCAAGGTGGTGCTGCTGGGCACCCCGTGGGTCTACTACCTGCTGCAGCGCTACGACGAGGACTTCCTCAAGCTGTTCAAGGTCAAGGGCGAGTTCAGCGAGGACATGGAGCTCAACGAGGACAACCGCATGGCCTACGCCTTCCTGGTGGCGAGCCATGGAGCCGAGGAAGGGCTGCTGCCGTTCCACCGGGACGCGGTGGCCCGGGTGGTGGAGCACGGTCTCCGGCTGGCCGAGCACCAGTCCCGCATGGCCACCCACTACCTGGAGATCACCGACCTGGTGCGCGAGGCCAACCACTGGGCCCGGAAGGGGGGTGCGGAAACGGTGCGGGCCGAGCACGTGAACCAAGCGATCCAGGAGAAGGTGTACCGGTCCAACTACCTGGAGGAGTGGATCGGTCGGCTGATCGCCGAGGGCACCCTGATCGTGGAGACCGAGGGCATGGCTGTGGGCCAGGCGAACGGCCTGTCCGTGTACGACCTGGGGGACTACTCCTTTGGCAAGCCCTCCCGGGTGACGGCCAAGATCTTCCTGGGCAAGGAAGGCCTGGTGAACATCGAGCGCGAGAGCGAGCTGGGCGGCCGCATCCACAACAAGGGGGTGCTGATCCTCCAGGGATTCTTCGGGTCCCGGTACGCCCGGAGGTTCCCGATCTCGTTCGCGGCGAGCCTGTGCTTCGAGCAGTCCTACGGAGGGATCGAGGGGGACAGCGCCAGCTCTGCCGAGCTGTTCGCCCTGATCTCGGCCCTGGCCGAGATCCCCCTGCGCCAGGATCTGGCGGTGACCGGGTCGGTCAGCCAGCAGGGCCAGATCCAGGCCGTGGGCGGGATCAACGAGAAGATCGAGGGGTTCTACCGGACCTGCAAGGTCAAGGGGCTCACCGGCACCCAAGGGGTGATCATTCCCAGGGCCAACGTGCCCCATCTGATGCTCGACCCCGAGGTGGTCGAGGCGGTGGATGCCGGCCGGTTCCACATCTACCCCGTCGAGAACGTGGACCAGGGCATGGAGCTGCTCACCGGGCTGCCGGCCGGCGAGCTCACGGCCTACGGCACCTACCCGGAGGGCACCGTGAACGGCAAGGTCATGCGCAAGCTCGAGCGCCTGGCCGCCCTGTGGCGCCGGATCCACAACGGCGAGGAGACGTGACCCTCGTTCGGCGGCTGCTCGCCGCGGCCTTGGCCCTGGCCTGGGCCGCTTCGGCCCGGCCTGCACCGCTGCCCCGACCGTTCCCCGGCGTGAACCGCAGCCCCCTGGCCGGCCTGCACGCCCCCCTGCCCCCCCAGCCCTCCGATCTGCCGGCCGAGGGGCGCGTGCGCCTGCGCCTCACGATGGAGGCCGCGAGCCACTTCACCTGGGACGACCGCGGCGACGAGAAGGTCTGGTTCGATGGGGAGACCCAGGCTGTGCGCCTGGCCGCCGCCCGGGGCCTGGGCTGGGGCGAGGTGGGAGCGGAGATCCCGGTGGTGGCCCACAACGGGGGGGTGTTCGACGGGTTCATCGAGGGGTGGCACCGGTTTTTCCACCTCCCCCAGGGGGGACGGGACGAGGCTCCCCACGGGCTCCTGGAGTACCGGTACGAGGAGGGCGGCGGGGTCCAAAAGGAGCTGGACGGCCCGGCCTGGGGGCTGGGGGACGTGCGCGTGTGGGCGGGCCGGGAGATTCCGGCGCCGGCCGGGGCCGCCGGGGCGCTGCGGGGGTGGATCAGGCTGCCCACGGGCCGGTCGGACGGTCTGCTGGGCTCCGGATCGGTGCAGGGGGGCATCCGGATGGACCTGGCCGGACGGGTGAGCGTCCTCCGGGCCGGGTGGTACGCCGGCGCGGCCGCCTGGGCCGGCACCCCCGGCCGGGTGGTTCCGGAGCGGCGCCGACCGTGGGGGATCGGCGGCACCCTGGGGGCGGAGTGGGCACCGGTGGACCGGATGGTGCTGCGGGTGCAGCTCGATGCGGCCACGCCGGCGTACCGGAGCCCGCTGGTGCCGATGGGAGCGGGGTCCCTCCAGCTCTGGACCGGGGGGTCGCTCCGGCTCACCCCGTCCGCGTGGCTCGACCTGGCCGTGGGTGAGGACGTGGCCGTGGGCACGGCCCCGGACGTCACCTTCCTGGCGTCGGTGCGGTGGGAGCCGTAGCCGCGGCCAGGGCCTCCCGGGCCCAGGGGAGCTGGTCCACCAGGGGCCGGTCGAAGCACTCCCTGGGCCGGTTGAAGTAGCCGAGCTCCAACCGGGGAAACCGCTGTTTCAGGCGCCGGGCGAGCCCCAGTAGGCCGATCCCGTCGTCCCGACGCCGGAGGCGGGGGGGCAGGTGGTCCAGGTACAGGCGGGGATCCAGGGACAGGTTGCGCAGGTGGACCATGTGCAGCCCCGTCTCCTCGATCAGGCCCTCCAGGGCCTCCACCTCCTCGGGCAGGTCGGACACCCCGGGGAACACCAGCAGGTTCAGGGCCGTGTACAGGTCCGCATCCACCGCTGTCCCCACCGCCTCGCGCACCTGGCCGAACCGGAACCGGCGGGGCCGGTAGTAGGCGTGGTAGGTCTCGGCCACCGCCGAGTTCAGGCTGATCCGCACCGAGTCCAGCCCGGCCCGGGCCAGGGCCCGGAGGGCCTCGGGCCGGCTGCCGTTGGTGTTCAGGTGCACGGTGCCCCGGTCGGTGCGGTCCCGGAACGCCCGCACGGCCTCCTCGAGCCGGGGGGCCACGGTCAGGGGCTCGCCCTCGCAGCCTTGGCCGAAGCTCACGATGCCCCGGTCCACCCGCTCCAGGTGGGGCACGGCCACCTCCACCAACTCCTGCACCGAGGGCACGAACCGGATCCGCTCCTGGCTCGCGGGGCAGCAGTCGGCCGGCTGAAGGCTGATGCAGCCCACGCACCTCGCGTTGCACGACGGCGCCGTGGGGAGGGGGGCCTCCCACCGCTCCATGAACAGGTTCTTGGCCGCAAAGCAGTGGTACTCCAGGGCGCACCGGCCCAGGTGACGAAGCAGGCGGTTGCGTCCCTGGCTGCGGAGCCGGTCCTCGACCCGGGGGGCGATCTGCCGGTCGTCGTAATGGCGGGTCTCGGAGTGGGTCATGGGATCCACCCGGAACGCGGCCGCCACCATGCGGCCGTCCTTCCAGCCAACGGCCGCGTAGGCCCACAGGGGCAGGTACCGGTGGCACCCGTGCTCGGGAGCCTTTCCCCGGGGGTAGGCCACGGCCGGCAGCCGGGTGCGGGTATAGCCGGCTTGGAGCATGGCGGCCACGGCCCGGTACCGCCGGAGCACCCGGGGCCGACCTCGGTCCGGGTCCCAGCCCACAGCCTGGGTGCCGGGCAGGAAGAACACCTTGGTCCCCTCCGGCACCGGCACCAGCTCCTCGTCCGGCACCGCTCCCCACCGATCGCCGGACTGCCCCGCCAGCGCGAGCCCGGGCCACTCCAGGATCCGCCCTTCCTCGTCCGCCACCAGAAGCCGCGCGCTATCATCCATTTGGGTCACTTCGGTCGTTGGTCGAAAGTTCGCCCCGACATCGGAGCCGAGGGGGCAGGGGGCCTGGTGGAGCGCCCGCCCGCCTAACTGGCGGAGCCCCCCCAGAGATCCTAGTTTCTAGTCTCTAGTCTCTAGCCTCTAGCTCCCGCCTCCCCCCTCACCAGTACTCGTCCACCCGTTCCCACGGCGAGCGCAGGGTGGGGCGGGAGCCCCGAGGCCGCCGGGGTTTGCCCCCTCCCAGCACGAACACCGTTGCGGCACCGGCCACGAACCCGCCCACGTGGGCCCACCAGGCGATCCCGCCCGCGCCGCCCGCCGCCACCGAAGCGGTGCCGCTCAGGAACTGGAGCAGGAACCACAGCCCCAGAAAGAAGTACGCGGGAAGCTCCACAAAGGTGAAGAAGAAAAAGATGGGCAGCAGCGTAAGCACCCGGGCCGTGGGATAGAGCAGGAAGTAGGCTCCCATCACCCCGGCGATGGCGCCCGAGGCCCCCACCGTGGGCACCGGGGAGCCCCAGTTGAAGACCAGGTGGAGCACGCCGGAGGCCAATCCGCAGAACACATAGAACACGGCGAACCCCAGGTGGCCGAACCAGTCCTCCACGTTGTCGCCGAAGATCCACAGGGTCCACATGTTGCCGAGGATGTGGAGGAGCCCGCCGTGGATGAACATGGAGGTGAAAAAGGGCACCACCTGGGCCACGGGGCCGAAGTGAACCCGCACCGCCGGGTCTGAGTACCGAGCCGGCACCAAGCCAAAGTGCATGAAGAACCGCTGAAGCCCGGTGGGCCCGAGCCCCAGCTCGTAAAGGAACACCAGGGCGTTGACCGCGATGATGGCGTAGGTGACGTAGGGGGTGCGGCGGTGGGGGATCGTGTCCCGGATGGGGATCACGGGTCACCTCCCAGCCCGGGGGCCTGCACGAGCCGCCCGGCCTCCTCCTCGCGCATCAGCTTGAACTCGATCGAGTCCACCAGGGCCTGCCACGACGCCTGGATGATGTTCTCACTGACCCCCACGGTGCCCCAGGTGTCGGTGCCGTCGGTGGACTCGATCAGCACCCGCACCTTGGACTCGGTACCGCCGCCCGAGGTGAGCACCCGGACCTTGAAATCCACCAGCCGCACGGTACGGATCACGGGATAGAACTTCTCCAGAGCCTTCCGCAGGGCCGCGTCCAGGGCGTTGACCGGGCCGTTGCCCAGGGCCGCCGTGTGCTCGGCCACCCCGTCCACCCGGACCAGAATGGTGGCCTCGGCGATCGGCTCCTCGTCCTCCCGTCGCTTCTCGTCGATCACCCGGAACCCCACCAGGTCGAAGAACTTCCGGTGGCGGCCCATGGTCTTCTTCAAGAGCACCTCGAAGCTGGCCTCGGCCCCCTCGTACTGGTAGCCCGCAGCCTCCAGGTTCTTGATCCGATCGAGCACCCGCCGGGCCAGCTCACTGCCCTCCTCCAGAGGGATCCCCAGCTCCTGGGCCTTGGACAGCACGTTGGATCGGCCCGAAAGGTCCGAGACCAGAACCCGCTGCACGTTGCCCACCAGGGACGGATCGATGTGCTCGTAGGTCAGAGGATTGCGCCGCACCGCGGAGACGTGCACCCCACCCTTGTGGGCGAACGCGCTGTCACCCACGAACGGCTGGTGTTTGTTGTGCTGGAGGTTGGCCAGCTCGTTCACGAACCGAGACACCTGCCGGAGGTTGCGCAGCCGGTCCATGGACACGCACGATCGGCCCATCTTGAGCACCAGGTTGGGGATGATGGAGATCAGGTTGGCGTTGCCGCACCGCTCCCCGAACCCGTTCACCGTGCCCTGGACGTGGCTCACCCCGGCGGTCACGGCCATAAGGCTGTTGGCCACGGCCAGCTCCCCGTCGTTGTGGCAGTGGATACCCAGCACCGTATCGGCGAACCGGGCCCGCACCTCGTCCACGATTCGGCCCACCTCCCAAGGCATGGACCCGCCGTTGGTGTCGCACAGCACCACCACGTCGGCGCCCCCCCTCACGGCCGCCTCAAGGGTATCCAGGGCGTAGGAGGGGTTGGCCTTGTACCCGTCGAAGAAGTGCTCCGCGTCGTACACGACCTCGCGGCCCTGAGACTTCAGGTAGGCCACCGAGCCTTCGATCAGCTCCAGGTTCTCCTCCAAGGAGATCCGCAGCGCCTCGTCCACGTGCAGGTCCCAGGACTTGCCGAACACCGTGACCACCGGGGTCTCGGCCTCCAGAAGGGCCTGGATGTTCACGTCGTCTTCTGGGGCTACTCCGGGCCGGCGGGTGCTTCCAAAGGCCGTGAGCTTGGCGTTACACAGCCGGAGCCGCCGGGCCTCGCGGAAGAACTGGATGTCCCTGGGGTTCGACCCGGGCCACCCGCCCTCGACGTAGTGGATGCCCAGCTCGTCGAGCTTCTCGGCGATGCGCAGCTTGTCCTCCACCGTGAGCGAGATATCCTCGGCCTGGGTCCCGTCGCGAAGAGTGGTATCGTAGATCCGGATCATGCTCGTCCTTGCTGGGAGCCTCGGCTGGAAGGCGAATGACTTCGGTCGTCGGTCTTCGGTCTTCGGTCCATGGTCGTGGGCCGGGCTTTGGGCCCCCTGGGGGGCTCAAAGGCTAGAAAGCTGGAAAGCTAGCCCGCATTATTCATGAGCGTTCGTCGCGAAACCGTCGAGTGTGCGTCAGATCGGGGCAAGCGCAGCGCCGAGGGGCGCAGGCGTACTGGACGGTACGTCGAGCCCCGAGGCGCGAGCACGCCCCGAGATGGCGTGCAATCGGCGGTTGCAGCAGAAGGCTTCATGAATAATGCGGGCTAGAAGGCCAAAAGGCGAAGAACCTCTTTTTCTCCATGGTGGTTGCCGGCCCCCCAGAGGGGCAAAGGGCCCCCGGGCTTTGACCGCCGGGTCGGAAGCCAGTTGGAAGTAGACAGGGAACGGATCCCGTCCTCTGACTTCTGTCACCTGAATTCTGGCAAAGGGCGGAACCGTCGTCCCCGGATACGCGTGCGGGCGGATACGCGATCCGCCCGCTCCGAGCCGTTCCTTCCGCCCCGCGGAATCATACCAACTTGAGTTCAACGCTATCGGACCCCTGAACGGTGGGGCAAGGGGCTTGGTGGAGCGCCGGGCGTGGCTCCTCCAGTCGCTGCATTCGGCACTCAGCCGATGCCTGCTTCACGATGATCCCGAGAGTGCCTTGTCAGGGTTCGCTGTTCCAACGCCCAAGGAGCACCAGGGCTGAGTGCCGAATGCAGCGTACGTCGGATGCTGCACTCACGCACGGCCGGAATCAGGCCTCTTGCCCCGGTCCCCGGATCATCTCTGTTTGAACGCAACTTGGATTCAGGCGTTCGCGCCGTTCTCCTGGTCGAGCCCGAACGCGCTGTGGAGCACCCGCACTGCGAGCTCGGTGTACTTCTCCTCAATCACGCACGACACCTTGATCTCGGAGGTGGAGATCATCAGCACGTTGATGCCCTCTCGGGACAGAGCCTCGAACATCTGGGCCGCCACCCCGGCGTGGCTGCGCATGCCCACACCCACGATGGACACCTTGGCGATGCCCGGATCCGCCTCCACATGGGTGGCCCCCAGCTCCTCGGCCACCGGCTCGATCACGGTCAGGGCCCGTTTGAGGTCGGCTTTGGGCACGGTGAAGGTCATGGAGGCCCGGTCCCCCTCCCCCACGTCCTGGACGATCATGTCCACCACGATGTTGCGCTCGGCCAAGGCCCCGAAGATCTTGGCCGCGATGCCCGGCCGGTCGGGGACCCCCCGCACGCTCACCTTGGCCTCGTTGCGGTCATAGGCAACCCCGGCCACCACCACCTGCTCCATCTCTTCGCTCTCCTCCACCACCCAGGTGCCCTCGTCGTCCGAGAACGAGGAGCGTACGTGAATCGGCACCCCGTACTTTTTTGCGAACTCCACCGAGCGGATCTGGAGCACCTTGGCGCCCACGCTCGCCAGCTCCAACATCTCGTCGTAGGAGATCCGCCTGAGCTTACGGGCCCGCTCGCACACGTTGGGGTCGGTGGTGTACACCCCGTCCACGTCGGTGTAAATCTCGCAGGCGTCGGCCCCCAGGGCCGCGGCCACGGCCACGGCGCTGGTGTCCGAGCCGCCGCGGCCCAGGGTGGTGATGCTGCCGGTGGCCGGGTCCACCCCCTGAAACCCGGCGACCACCACCACCTTGCCCTGGGCCAGGGCGGTCTGCAACCCCTCGGTCTCCACCTGGGAGATCCGAGCCTTGGTGTGGGACGCGTCCGTGAGCACCCGGCACTGGAACCCGGTCATGGACACGGCCGACACGCCCATGGCGTTCAGCGCGATCGCCAGCAGGGCGATGGTGACCTGCTCGCCCGTGGCCAGCAGCACGTCCAACTCCCGCTCGTCGGGCAGCTCGGCCAGGTCGTGGGCCATCTGAAGCAGCCGGTCGGTGGTTCCCGCCATGGCCGAGACCACCACGACCACGTCGTGCCCTTCCTGCCGGTACCGCGCTACCCGCCGGGCCACGTTGCGGATGCGGTCGAGGTCCCCGACCGAGGTGCCGCCGTACTTCTGGACCACCAGCGCCATGGGCCTACTCCCGGCGACGCCGCGCCATACGGTGGATCGACAGACCCATGGTGTCCTCACTGGCCTCCAGGACCACCTCGCTGATCGTGGGATGCACGTGAATCGTGGTCACGATATCGCCCGGTGAGGCCTCCATGCGCATGGCCACGGCCACCTCGCCCACGATGTCCGAGGCGTGGGCCCCTACGACCGTGGCCCCCAGGATCCGGCCCGTGTCCTCGTGGGACAGGATCTTGATGAACCCCTCGGGCTCACCCATACACAGGGCCTTGCCGCTGGCACCGAAGGAGAACCGCCCCACCTTGTAGGGCACGCCCTTCTCCTTGAGCTCGGCTTCCTTGACCCCCACCGAGGCCACCTCGGGCCGGGTGAACACCGCGTAGGGCACGATGGAGTAGTCCATCCAGTACCTCTTGCCCAGGCTGTTGTGCATGGCCACCAGGGCCTCGCTCGTGGCCACGTGGGCCAGCTGGTACTGACCGACCACGTCGCCCACCGCGTACACCCCGGGCACCGAGGTCTCCATCTCGTCGTTCACCACGATCCGGCCCCGATCGTCCACCTCGACCCCTAGGTCCTCCAGGCCGATCCCGGCGCTGGCCGGGATCCGGCCCACCGCCACCACGACGTAGTCGCCGAGCACCGGGTCCCCGTCCTCCAGGGCCACGGCCACCTCCTGGGCCCGGATCTCGGCGGCGGCCACTCTCACGCCCGTACGGATCTCCACGCCGAGGGACTCCAGGCTCCGGCGGACCGTGCGGGACGCCTCCTTCTCCTCGGTAGCCAGGATCCGGTCCAGGGCCTCCAGAACGGTGACCTGGCTTCCGAACGCTGCGAAGACATAGGCGAGCTCACAGCCGATCACCCCCCCTCCCACGATCACCAGCCGCCGGGGCAACGCCTCCAGGTCCCACACGGCGTCGGTGGTGAGAACCCGGTTCCCGTCGGGGGTCAGGCCGGGAAGCCCGGCTGGCCGGGACCCGGTGGCCACGATCACGTTTCGGGCCCGCACCACCCGGCTCGATCCGTCGGGCGAGCGCACCTGGATCGCGTCGGGCGCGGTCAGGGTTCCCCGGCCCTGGATCACGTCCACCCCGTAGCCATGGAGGAGCTTCTGAACCCCGCCGACCAGGGTGCCCACCACCCGGTTCTTCCGAGCCACACACGCGCCCATGTCGAACCCCTCCAGGGAGGCGCGCACCCCGAACTCGGCCCCGTTACGCACGGCCAGCACGCGGGCCGCGCTCTCACAAAACGCTTTGGAAGGGATGCACCCCCGGTTCAGGCAGGTGCCGCCCAGGCTCGCCTCCTCCACCACGCACACCTTGGCCCCGAGCTGCCCCCCACGAATCGCGGCCACATACCCGCCCGGGCCACCTCCGAGCACCGCCACATCATAGCTCTCCATCGACAACCTCCCTCCGCAGAAGCGCCGCCGCCCGGGCCGAGACCTCCCGGAGCACGGCCGTACTCGATGCCCCGGAAGCCGAGAGCTCCAGGGTGCGTTCCGTTTCCCCCGGTGCCTGCCACCACAGACGGATCAAGAGCCGATCTTCCGGAAATTCCGTGAGAAAAAGATCAGGCCATTCTACCACGCACACGTCGGCCCCATACAACACCTCGTCGAGCCCCGCGGCCGCCAGGTCCTCGGCCCGCTCCAGGCGGTACAGGTCCAGGTGGTGGAGGCGCAGCCGGCCCTCGTACACGTTGTGCAGGGTGAAGGTGGGGCTCGTGACCCGCTCCCACCTCGGACACCCGAGCCCCCGGGCGATCCCCTTGGTCAGAACGGTCTTGCCGGTACCGAGCTCCCCGGACAGCCCCACCACCAGCCCCGGCCCGGCCGCCAGGCCAATCGCCTCGCCCAGCTGGAGGGTGTCGTCGGGCCTCTGGGACCAGAACTCGGCCTTCATCCTCCGCCCATGGCCCGGATCACATCCACCTTGCCGATCACACCCACCACATTGCCCTCGTCCCCCAGCACCGGCAGGGTGTGGATATGGCGCTCCGCCATGATCTGGGCCACCTCCTCCACGGGGGTGTCCTCGCGGACCGTGACCGGGTCGCGTGTCATGATCTCCTCCACCGTGGTGGCCGCCATGCGACGGAGCTCCTCCTCGAGCCTTCGGGAGCTGCCCAGGAAGATGACCGCGTCGAACAGGGCGATGGTGGTGGGGATGTGAAGGCGCTGGTTCTGATGGATCAGATCGCTCTCGGTCACCACGCCCCGGAGCGCTCCGTCGGCATCCACCACCGGGAAGCCGCTCACCCGGGTCTCGGTGAACAGCCGGGCCAGATCCTTGAGGGACGTTTGGGGGGTCACCGTCCGGACCTCCCGGGTCATGATGTCATGGGCTCGTCTCATGGGGATCTCCGTGTTGGAAAAATCGGCAGATGGAGCTGGGGGTCGCCTCACCTGACGCGCGACCCGATGTCGGTCGTGCCCATGGCTGGGAAGAACCGGTCGTCGGGCAATGGCTCCGTCGGGTCCCCCGCCAGGGTGGCCATGGCCTCCGGTAGCCGTGAGGCCAGGTCCCCGGCCAGGCGCCCCTCCGTGCCGAAGGCCGCGGCCAGGTCCCCGGCCACCGCGTGCACCCAAGCTCCCAGCCGGGCCGCAGCGAAGGGGGCCAGCCCCCGGGCCAGGAGAGCCCCCACCACGCCGGCGAGCACGTCCCCTGTTCCGGCCGTGGCCATGCCGGGGTTGCCGGCCGGCACCAGCCAGACGCGCTCACCTGGGGCCGTGACCAGGGTGGCCGCACCCTTGAGCACCACGACGGAGCCGGTACGTCGGCTCAGGTCCTGAACGGCCTCCACCCGATCGGCCTGGATCTCGGCCGTGGTGGTGCCCAGCAGCCGAGCCGCCTCCCCCGGGTGGGGGGTCAGCACCCGTGCGGGTCCCAGCTCCGGAACCCCTTCGGCCGCCAGCAGATTCAAGGCGTCCGCATCCAGGACCACGGGCCGGTCCGTAGCGGCCAGCAGCGCCCGAAGCAGAGCCGAGGCACCGGAAGACGTGCCCATGCCGGGCCCCATCACCCAAGCGTCCGGTCGGCCCGCCGATACGGACGACCACGCGTCCTCCGGCCACACCCGCCCGTGTCCCACCGGATGGGTCATCACCTCCAGGGGGAGCCGGGCCTCGATCCCGAGCCCCCCCGGTGCGGCCACCGTGGCCAACCCCGCACCGACCCGCAGCGCCCCCAGGGCAGCCAATCCCGGTGCCCCGGTCTTGCCCACACTCCCCCCGACGACCCACACGTGGCCCATACGCCCCTTGTGGGCATCCGGGGGCCGCCGGAGCCTTCCGGCCAGGTCCCGGGCCTCCAGGACCACCAACCCGGCCCCGACCCGGTCCACGCCGTTCGGGGGAATCCCGATGTCCACCACCACCAGTTCCCCCCGGAGGGCCGCGCCAGGGAACAGGAAGTGCCCCCGCTTCGGCCAGGCGAACGTGACCGTGGCCGAGGCCTGCACCGCAACCCCTTGCACGGCTCCCGTGTCCGAATCGACCCCCGACGGGATGTCCACGCTCACCACCGGTGCCGGCGCCTCGTTCATCCATGCCGCGGCCCGGGCCGCCATCCCCTGCACCTCGGCCCGCAGCCCGGTACCCAGCACCGCATCCACCACCAGGGCGGCCTCCCCCACGGTTCGGGCGGCATCGGCCTCGCCCCCCTCCGCCACCTCGATCAGGCACCCCCCGGAGCCCAGGAGCGCCTTGAGGTGCACGGCCGCATCGCCCCCGACCCGATCCCGGCTCCCCAGCAGCAACGTGGTAACGTCCACGCCTTGGTTTCCGAGGCATCGGGCCACCACAAACCCGTCGCCCCCGTTGTTGCCCCGGCCGCACACCACGGCCACCGGCCCCTGGCGCAGACGTGGGGCGAATCGTTGCCACAGGGCCCGCACCACCCCGCGGCCTGCGGTATCCATGAGAACCGGCCCGGGCACCCCCACCTCCCGGATCGTCCACGTATCGAGGGACCGCATCTCCTCGGCCGTAAGGAGTTCGATCATGTCGGCCTCCGGTCGTCGGCCTAGGGCCTTCGGCCCGTTGGTGAGCGGCTCAAAGGCTAGAAGGCTAGAACGCTGGGAGGCTGGAAGGCTTTTTGTTGAGCCTTCGGCCCAAGTCGCGACGTGGACGTTGCTCCCACAGGGGCCCCTCTCCCGCTGCTCGGGTCCCCGTCGTGTGGGAGCGGCCTCCGGCCGCGACAAAGTCCCAGCCTGACCTTCCGGCCCGGAATCGCGACCAGGAGGTCGCTCCTACACGGGACGCGCCCAAGAGAGCATGGGACCTGGTGGAGCGCTTGCCCGCCTAACGGGCCGAGGCCCTCCAAGATTCTAGTCTCAGTTTCCGCCCCGTCGGCACTCACGCACGGGCGGAACCAGGCCCCATGTCCGCCTCCTCCCCCTCGAGCACCGCGAACGCCAGGGCCAGACCCGCATCGTGGGTCAGGCTCAGGTGCACCCACCGCACCCCCAGCGCCAACGCCCGCTGGTGCGCCGCGCCGTGGAGCCTCGCGGCCGGAGGACCTCCTCGGCCCCCCAGCACCTCCACGTCGGTCCACCGGGCTCCCCAGGCCCATCCCGTGCCCAGGGCCTTGAGCACCGCCTCCTTAGCCGCAAACCGGGCTGCCAGGGACTCGGCCGGCAGGATCCCCCCGGCCCCCCAAGCCTCGGCCGGGGTAAACACCCTTCGGAGGAACCGCTCGCCGTGGCGCTCCAGCGCCCGGGCGATCCGGGAGACCTCCACCAGATCGGAGCCCACGCCCCGGATCACCGTCGGGCCGCCTCCTCGGCCAGGATCTCCTTCATCTCGGCCACGGCCGCCTTGAGCCCCACAAAGATGGCCCGGCCCACGATGGCGTGGCCGATGTTGAGCTCCTCCACCTCCGGGATTCGGGCCACGGGCCGTACGTTGCGCACGTTGAGGCCGTGGCCCGCATGCACGGCCAGGCCCCCCTCGGCGGCCAGGGCCGCTGCCCGCCGGAGCCGCTCGAGCTCCTGCCGTGCCGCGGGCGTCCCCCAGGCCTCACAGAAGGCACCGGTGTGGAGCTCCACGGCCCGGGCCCCGGCTCGGAAGGCCGCCTCCACCTGCCCGGGGTCCGGGTCGATGAACAGGCTCACCCGGATCCCGGCCGCTGCCAGGGCCTCGACGGCCCGACCCACGGCCTTCGGCTGGCCGGCCACGTCCAGCCCCCCCTCGGTCGTGAGCTCCTCCCGCCGCTCCGGCACCAGGGTGGCCGAGTGGGGCCGCCGGTCGGCGGCGATGGCAACCATCTCGTCGGTGACCGCCATCTCCAGGTTCACGGGCACGCTGGCCGTGGCCAGCACCCGGTCCAGGTCGTGGTCCTGGATGTGCCGCCGGTCCTCGCGCAGGTGCAGGGTGATCTGGTCGGCTCCCCCCAGCTCGGCCAGCACCACGGCCCACACCGGGTCCGGCTCCCGGATGCGACGGGCCTGGCGCACGGTGGCCACGTGGTCGATGTTCACCCCCAGCCGGATCATGCCGCCTCCTCCTGCCCGATCTCCCGGTGCACGGCCTCGCAGATCTCGTCCGCCAGGGCGCGGATGCGGCCCTCGTCGTCCCCCTCCACCATCACCCGAAGCTTGGGCTCGGTGCCCGAGTACCGAACCAGTACCCGGCCGTCCCGTCCCAGCTCCTCCTTTGCGGCCTCGATCGCCCGGCGTACGGCCGACAGCTCGTCCACCGGACGTTTCTCCCTCACCCGCACGTTCTTCAACACCTGGGGCACGGCCTCCATCACCCGGGCCAGCTCGGACAGGGGCCGGCCCGTGCCCACCACCACCCCCAGGAGCTGCAGCGCGGCCAGCACGCCGTCGCCGGTGGTGGCATGGTCCAGAAAGATCAGGTGCCCCGACTGCTCGCCCCCGAAGTTGTACCCCTCGCGGCGCATCCGCTCCACCACGTACCGGTCGCCCACCTGGGTCCGCACCAGGTCCAGCCCCGCCTGGGCCAGGGACCGCTCCAGCCCCAGGTTGCTCATGACCGTGGCCACGACCGCTCCGCCCTTGAGCCGACCCCGCTCCGCCAGGTCCCGGGCGCAGATCGCCATGATGTGGTCGCCGTCCACCTCGTTGCCGTGCTCGTCCACCACGATTACCCGGTCGGCGTCGCCGTCCAGGGCGATGCCCAGGTGGGCCCTCCGGGTCCGCACCTCGTCGGCCACGCACTCGGGGTGGAGGCTGCCGCAGCCCGCATTGATGTTGGTGCCGTCCGGCTGGACCCCGGCGGGGATCACCTCGGCGCCCAGCTCCTCGAACACCGCCGGCGCCACCCGGTAGGCCGCACCGTTGGCGCAGTCCACCACGATCCGGACTCCCTCGAGGGTGAGGTGGGGTGGGAAGGTGCTCTTCAGGTACACCACGTACCGGCCCACCGCGTCGTCCACCCGGAACGCCTTGCCCACCTCCTCCGCCGTGGGCCGCACGTGGTCGAGCTCACCGTTGAACACGTGGGCCTCGATCTCGGCCTCCACCTCGTCGGGCAGCTTGAACCCGTCACGGTCAAAGAACTTGATCCCGTTGTCCTGGTAAGGGTTGTGGGAGGCGGAGATCACCACCCCGGCGTCGGCCCGCATGCTCGAGGTGATGAACGCGATCCCCGGGGTGGGCAGGGGCCCCACCAGCAGGATGTCCACCCCCATGGAGCAGATGCCCGAGGCCAGGGCGTTCTCAAGCATGTAGCCCGACAGCCGGGTGTCCTTGCCGATCACGATCCGGTGGCGTCCCTCCTTACGCTCCTTGAACACGTGGGCCGCGGCCCGCCCCACCCGGACCATGGTCTCGCTGGTCATGGGCTCCACGTTGGCCACCCCCCGAATTCCGTCCGTTCCGAACAGCTTTCGCACCATCGCCCCGTCCTCCTGGAAAAAAGCGGCCCTTGGTCGTTGGTTGCTGGTCGCTGGCGTTCGGGCGCCCCGGGACTTCACTCGCTCGAGGGGGCCGCATTTTCTTCTGCCGGCGTCGTCCCGGAGCCCGGGGTCGGCACCTCCGGCGGTTCCGGGGCCAACCGCTCCACCGCCTGGGGGTCCACCTCCACCACCTCGACGGTGGACGGGGCCTCCACGAAAACCCGGGCCACCCCCGTCCCTCCCGGCTCGGGGTACACCCGTAGATCCCCGGACGAAAGCTTTGACACGATCCGCAACGGACCCCGCACCTTGACCCGGACCTCGGGCGGGACCACCCGGCCGCCGCCCGGCGGAACCGCTACGGGCACCCCCAGGAACTCCCGCTCGGCCACCACCTCTCGCACGGACACGGACACCCGCACCGTGGACACGTCGACCGGCCGCACGGTGGGATCCGGCAGCGCCAGCCCCACCGGCTGCACCACCCCGCCGGTGGCGCCGGTGATGTCCACCGGCTCCGTGGGAATCTCCTTGCGGTCGCGCAGGGCCCGATCGGCCCCCTCCACCCTCACCTGGGCCGGCTCCACCTCGACCGATGCTACCTCGAACCCCTCGGCCGGAGCCCCCCGAATCCGAGGTTTCACCCGGAGAACCTTTTCCACCTTGCGGTCGGCCTCGAGGGTCACCACCGAGGGGGAGATGTAGGTCACGTCCACGCCCCGGGGCAGGTTCAGCCGGGAGGGCAGGATCTCGAACGCGCTGATGCCGGGCTGGATCCCGTCCAGGTTCAGGGTGACCCTCAGATTGTCCGGATCGATCGCGGCCAGCAGGGTCCGGGGCCCGTTCACCCGGATCCGGATCGCCTCGGGCACCGGGCTCACGATGACCCGGTCGGCCGGGACGCCGGTGAGCTCCAGGGGCACCGTGAGGCTGATCTCGCTGCGCTTCTCCCCCACCACGAACATCCACAGAAGCACCGCAAACCCCAGGGACAGGAGCTTCAGCCCCCAGTTCTCGGTGAGCCAGGCCTGCCAGCGCAGGGTCATGTCCGGGCCTCCGCCCTTTTGGGCCGGCCCCGCACCCGGCCGGCCCGGCCGGCCTCGCCCACCCGGAACAGGTTCAGGAGGACCTTGCGCAGGGTCGCACCGTCCAGGTCCCGGGTGACCCGGCCGTTCAGGGCCAGGGAGATGGCACCCCGTTCCTCGCTCACCACGATCACCACGGCGTCGGTCTCCTCGGTCAGGCCGATGGCGGCCCGGTGGCGGGTTCCGAAGTCCTTGTCCAGGTCGGAGCGGGTGGTCAGGGGCAGGAGGCACCCGGCCCACAGGATGCGACGGCCCCGCACCACTACGGCGCCGTCGTGGATGGGGGAGTAGGGCAGGAAGATCGCCTGGAGGAGCTCCCGGGACACCCGGGCGTCCAGCGTGATCCCCTTCTCCACGTGGTCGTCCAGGCGGGTCTCCCGCTCCAGCACGATCAGGGCACCGATGCGCTTGTTGGCCAGGCTCACGGCCGTGCGCATCAGCTCCTCGATCACGGCGGCCTCCTGGGCCCCCTCACGGGTACCCAGGAACGGGTTCATGCCCACGTGGGCCAGGGCCCGTCGGATCTCGTTCTGAAACAGGACAACCACCACGAGGATGATGGACGAGAGGAACGCGTTGAGCAGCCAATGGAGCGTGAACAGCTCGAACACTTGGCTCGCCACGTAGGCCACCACCAGGATGGCCAGCCCCACCAGGATCTGGAGTGCACGGGTGCCCTTGAGCAGAAGGAAGATCCGGTAGATCACGAAGGCCACAAGCAGGACGTCCACCACGTCCTGCACCCGGACCCCGCCCAAGAGACCTCCCACGCCTTTACTCCTCCGTGACCCGGCCCGCCGCCCACGCCAGGTCGGCCGCCCGCCGGGTCGCCCGCACGTCGTGGACCCGCAGGATCCGGGCCCCGTTCCACACCGCCACCACGGCTGCGGCCAGGGACCCCTCCAACCGATCCTTGGGGTCCTCGATCCCCAGGGTCCTGCCGATGAACGACTTGCGACTGGCCCCCACCAACACGGGGCACCCCAAAGACCGGAACTCCGCCAGGCGCCGGAGCAGCACCAGGTTCTGCTCGGCGCTCTTACCGAACCCGATCCCAGGATCCACCCAAACCCGGTCCCGGGCCACCCCGGCCTCCACGGCCCGGTCCACGCTCTCCTCCAGGGCCCGAAAGATCTCGCCCACCAGGTCCGAGTACCGGGTGTCCGACTGCATGGTGCGCGGATCGCCTCGCATGTGCATCACCACCAGCCCCGCTCCCAGGTCGGCCACGACCCCGGCCATGGCCGGATCCATGCGCAGGCCGCTCACGTCGTTCACCAGGGCGGCCCCTGCCCCCACCGCCCGCCGGGCCACGGCCGCCTTGTAGGTGTCCACCGACATCGGAACTCCCACCCGGTGGGCCAGGTGCTCGATCACCGGAACCACCCGGCGCTCCTCCTCCTCAAGGGGCACCGGCGGCGCCCCCGGCCGCGTGCTCTCGCCGCCCACGTCCAACAGATCGGCCCCCTCCTCCACCATCTGAAGGGCCCGGTCCAGGGCGGCCTCCCGGTCGAAGTAATCCCCCCCGTCCGAGAACGAGTCCGGGGTCACGTTCAGGATGCCCATGACCAGGGGCCGACCGTCCAGCCTCAGAACCCCGCCGTGCCACCGGAACTCCCGGGGCTCCTCCCGGGCCAGCAGGTCCCGGAGCTCGGCCGCCAGGACCTTGAGGCCGAACGGCTGGGGCCGGAGCTTCCGGACCAACCTTCGCACCTGCTTTCGGGTACCCAGGACCAAGGCGTCGGACCGGTCGGTCGAGCCGTTCACCACCCCCCGGGCCACGGCCGCGTCCGCGCCCAGGGACAGCATCTCCTGCTTGAGGATGTTGGCCGCGGGCGCCCTGAGCCCCTCCACCCGGATCGCCAGGAACCCGGCCTTGTCGATCATCCGGGCCACCCCGGCCGGGTCCGCCCCGATCCGCTCCAGCTCGGCCCGGGCCCGCTCGGGGTCGGAAAGATCCATCACGCGAAGGTGGTACACGCTGCTGCTCCGCGGTTCAGGCTTCTGCCCTTTCGAGGCTAGAAAGCTCGAAGGCTAGAAAGCTGGAAAGCTGAAAGGCTAGAAGGCTAGGAGGCTAGGAGGCTTGAAAACCTCTTTCATCTCCTAAGCGATTCCAGCAGGCCTACGTCACAGCGTCATGGTCCGGGGGCATGGGTTTCAGGGGCCAGAATTCAGCGGACAGTGGACAGGGGGAGGCTGCTCGTTGTCTCGAGTGGATCCATTCCCGCGGTCAATCCCACGGACCGCTTTGTTCGGGATTTCCTGTCTTCTGTCCTCTGAAATCCGACTTCTGAGCCCCCTGCCCCGCCGCCGAGAGCTCATGCCCTCACCCGAACAGCTCGACCTGGCGTGGGTCCTTCCCCGGGGTGTCGGACCGGGTGTCCTCGGTCTCCGCACCCGAGCGCTCCTGCCCGGAGCCGCCGCCCCCTTCCGGGTCGTCCCCCCCCGGCACGTCACCAAGGATCTTCTGGATCTCATCGGCCACCAGCACCTCCCGCTCCAGAAGGGCGGTGGCAAGGGCGTCGAGCCGGTCGCGGTTGTCGGCCAAGAGCCTCCGGGCCCGTTCCAGGTTCTCGCGGACGATCCGCTTCACCTCGGAGTCGATCTCCTCGGCCGTGCGCTCCGAGTAGTCCCGGTGGGCCGCAAGCTCCTTGCCCAAAAAGATCTGCTCCTCCTCCCGGCCGAACGTCAGGGGGCCCAGCCGATCGCTCATGCCCCACTTGCACACCATGCGTCGGGCAATCTCCGTGGCCTTCTCGATATCGTCCCCGGCCCCGGTGGTCAGGTGGCCCACCGACAGCTCCTCGGCGGCTCGACCGCCCAGAAACACGGCGATCCGATCCAACAGGTACTCCCGGGTGTAGGTGTGACGCTCGTCGATGGGCAACTGCTGAGTCACTCCCAGGGCCCGCCCCCGGGGAATGATGGACACCTTGTAGATCGGGTCGGCGTTCGGAAGCAGCATGGCCACCAGCGCGTGGCCGGCCTCATGGTAGGCAGTGTTGCGGCGCTCCTCGTCCGAGAGTACCAGGCTCCGGCGCTCAGCGCCCATCAGCACCTTGTCCTTGGCCTTCTCGAAGTCCTCCATGCCGACCCGGTCCTTGCCCTGGCGGGCCGCGGCCAGGGCAGCCTCGTTCACCAGGTTCTCGAGGTCGGCCCCGCTGAACCCAGGGGTTCCCCGGGCGAGGGTCTGCAGGTTCACGTCATCGGCCAGGGGGACGCCCTTCGCGTGGACCTTGAGGATCCCCTCGCGGCCGCGCACGTCGGGCCGGGGGATCACGATCTGTCGGTCGAACCGACCGGGCCGCAGCAGGGCCGGGTCGAGCACGTCGGGTCGGTTCGTAGCCGCGATCAGGATCACCCCCTCGGACGACTCGAACCCGTCCATCTCCACCAGAAGCTGGTTCAGGGTCTGCTCGCGCTCGTCGTGGCCGCCGCCCAGCCCCGCTCCCCGGTGCCGCCCCACCGCGTCGATCTCGTCGATAAAGATGATGCACGGGGCATGCTTCTTGGCCTGCACGAACAGGTCGCGTACCCGGCTTGCGCCCACGCCCACGAACATCTCGACGAAGTCAGACCCGGAGATGGAGAAGAACGGAACCCCGGCCTCGCCCGCGATCGCTTTGGCCAGCAGGGTCTTACCGGTTCCCGGCGGTCCCATGAGCAGGACCCCCTTGGGGATCCGCCCCCCCAGCTTGGTGAACTTCTTGGGGTTCTTCAGAAACTCGATGATCTCCTCCACCTCCTCCTTGGCCTCGTCGATCCCGGCCACGTCGGCGAAGGTCACCTTGGTCTCGTCCGGGGTGAGCATACGAGCCCGGCTCTTTCCGAAGCTCAGGGCCTTGCCGCCGCCGGCTTGCATCTGGCGCATGAAGAAGATCCACACCCCGATCAGCAACAGCATGGGAAACCACGAGATCAGGATGGTCACGTACCACGGCGACTCTTTCTCGGGCTTAGCCGTGATGGCCACCCCGTTCTTCCGCAGGATCCGAACCAGGTCCGGGTCGTCGGGCCGATAGGTGCGGAACGCGGTGCGGTCGGTCATGACCCCCTGGATCTCCCGGCCCTGGAGCACCACCTCGCTCACCTGGCCCGCCTCCACCGCTTCGAGGAAGTCCGAGTAGGTCACGCTCCTTTGCACGGGCTGGTTGCCGGGAAACATCTGGAACAGAAGAAGGAGCACCAATAGGATGAGAAGCCACAGGGCCATGTTGCGGAAAAACGGCCTCTGGGGCCGGGAAGCGATCGACATCCGGTACGACTCCGCTCGGGCTGGAAGAAAGGAGAAACGGTCTGGAAGAAAAAGAGAAACTTAGCACATCGGTTCACCAGGCAACAACGGCTTTCCGCCCGCTCGAAACCGAGGGAGGGTTCCCGCCCCCCGGGGCCTCGGCCCAAAACGCGACCCACGAGGGGCCCTCGTCGGGCCCTATCGCAACGCCCGACCCGAGCAGCCCAAAGGCCCCGCCGCGGTCGGTCACCACCCAGGTCCGGTCCCGCCGCCAGGGGGGAATGCGCGCCTCCATGAGCACGTCCTTCACCTTGACCCAACGGCCCCGTCGCCACACCCGGTCCCCGGCCCGTCGGGGCCGCAGGCGCAGCCCCCCCTCGCCACGCCCCGCCGGCACGGCGACCCATCTTCCCGCCGCCGGGGCCCCTCCCCGCCCCCACTCCACCCGGCCCCAGCCCGCCACATCCAACCGATTACCCGGGCCCAACAGGTGGACCTCGGGGGGTGGAGGGCCCGGATCCCCCAACAGGAACCACAGGTCCCCGCCGCTCCGGCACACCCGCAACGGCCCCGGCACCGGAGCCTTCCGGCAGGGCCCCGGCGGCCCGAGCAGCGCGTCCACGGCCTGAAGGTGCCCCAGGTTGAGCCGCGCCGGTTCGCCGCCCAACCGCTCCCACAGGGCCAGGTACGCGCGGAACCGGACCGCCTCGGGCCAGGCAGCCACGTCCGAGATCCGCAGCCTCACCCCCTCGGGCTCCATCACCGCGGCCCGATCCAGAGCCCGGCGAGCCCGCGTCGACAGGGCCTCCTCGTCCCGCCGGATCAGACGGGCGGCCCGCACCAGGGCCTGTTTCGCCCCGGGGTGGATCTGCTCGAGCAGGGGAAGCACCTCGTGGCGAATCCGGCTTCGGGCGAACTGTCGGCACGCATTGGACGGGTCGTCCCGCCACGCCCAGCCCCGGCCCCGGGCCAACGCCTCCAGGTCGGCCCGCCACACCCCCAGGAAGGGGCGCACGAACGGAGGGCTCCACTCGGCCATGGCCGCCAGGCCCCGGGGTCCCGCACCCCGGATCAGCCGGAACAAAACGGTCTCGGCCTGGTCGTCGGCGTGATGGCCCAGGGCCACGGCGGCCAACCCCCTCTGGACCCGGACCGTCTCCAGGAACGCCCGGCGTTCCTGCCGGGCCCAGGCGTGGAGGTTTCCGGTCCGACCGGCTGGGCCCAGCCGGGTCGAGTGGAACCGCACCCCCAGCTCGCCCGCCAGATCCCGGCAGAACGCCTCATCCCGGCCCGACTCCGGCCGCAGGCCGTGGTCCACGTGGGCGATCTCCACCCGACCCAGCCCACGGGGCCCCAACTCGGCCGCAATGCGAGCCAGGCACACCGAGTCCACCCCTCCGGAAACGGCCACCACGATCCCCTTCCCCCACAGCTCGTGGCGGCGAAGCGCCCGTTCGACCTCACGGGCCACGGTCGTTGACAAGTTCTCAGCGTCCGGAGTACAGTTTCGCACTTTCGGGAATCCGCCGGCCCGGCCGGCCGTGAGCGTAGAGGAGGAACACCGCCATGTCGTGCCAAACGATCAAGAGGGACAGGGACTGCTTCTTCTGGGGGGCCGAGGGGTGCACCTTCCCCGGCGGCCAGTGCCGTCCCGTGGTGGAGAAGTGCGAGGGATGCGGTCGGGTCGAGGAGTGGCCCACCGGTAAGTACTGCTCCGCCTACCCCGCCCCTCAGAAGCAGTGGGCCCTGGGCCTTTGCAACATGGCCACCCACATCAAGATCGAGGAGGAGCAGACCCAAAAGACGCTCAACCCCCTCAAGGCCAGCAAGCGAAAGGCGGCCGGGCGCTAGAAATCCGAGGGCGCGGCCCGTCTCCCGGGGCGCGCCCTCGTTTCCGAAGGCTCCCACCCCACCATGCCAGCACTCATGATCAGCTTGAACGCCTGCTCCACGCTGATCTGGAGGGGCACCGCGTCCTGCTCGGGTACCAGCAGGTAGTAGCCCGAGGTGGGGTTCGGGGTGGTGGGCACAAACACGTTCAGCACCTTCTGGGGGGTGCGGCTCTGGACCTCACCCCGGCTAACCCCGGTGACGAACCCGATGCTGTAGATGCCCTTGCGGGGGTACTCCACCAGCACCACCCGGTGGAACCGGTCGGACCGGGCGTCGATGAGCTGCTCCAGGAACTGCTTCACCGCCTGGTACAGGGTGCGGACCACCGGAATCCGGTCCAGCACCCGCTCGTAGGTGCGTACCACGCCGTGCCCCAGAAGGTTGGCGCTCAGGAACCCCACCACCTGGATGAACAACAGGGTCAGAATCACCCCCAGCCCCGGGATCCGGAACCCCAGGTAGGTCTCGGGGAGGAACCGCTGGGGTACCAGCTCCAGGAACCGGTCGGCCCAATGCACGATGGCCGCCACCACGTAGAAGGTAAGCCCCAGGGGCACGATCACGACGAACCCGGCGATGAAGTTCCGCCGGATTCGGTCCCGTACGTACCGAATGAGCCGCCCGATCCAGCCCACGAACCCTCCTCACCCCCGAGCCACATCCCCACCGCCCGCCGATCCGCCAACGTCGCTTCCCAGGGGTCCGAGCCCCAGGCGCGGACCGCCAATATATCAGCACTTGCGCCCGGCGCGAAACAGCCTGCCTCCCTCCCCAAACCGAGGACCCGGGCCCCGCCGCGGGTAGCTGCCGCCAGGGCCTCCTGGGGGGTCCACCCGTAGTCCTCCACGGACGCGGCCGCGTCGGCCCACAGGTCCAGGCTGCCCGACGACAACACACTGTCGGTGCCCAGACCGACGGGCACACCGGCCTCCAGGAGCTCCCGCCCAGGGGCCGGTCGACCCGACAGACGGCGGTTGCTCCGGGGGCACAGGACCACCCCGGCCCCGGCCCGGGCCACCAGGGCCACGTGCTCGGCCCCCAGGTGCACCGCGTGGACCAGGGTCGTGCCCGGCCTCAGGGCACCGATGGCATGGAGCCACTCCACCGGAGGGCGGCCCGGCGGGGGGGGGGGATCGATGCCCAGCGCGGCGTAGAGCTCGTCCCGGATCGGCCCTCTTCCGGTCAGGCAGAACTCGATCTCGTCCGGCGACTCGGCCACGTGCACCATGAGCCGGGGACGTGCTAGGGCCCGGCGAAGCCCCTCGGTGCACACCGTGTACGGCGAGTGGGGGGAAACACCCCAAAGGTGAGGACGGCACCCCTCCTCCAGCCTTTCCACTCCAGCCCACGCCTCCTCCACCCTGCCGGGCGACGCCACGATCAGCTCGGGGTACGCGAGGATCCGGAGGCACTGCTCCGGGTAGGCGGTTGCCGCCTCGGGCCGGGTCACCACGTCGGCCACGCACCCCTGGCCCCCCTGGGCGCACGCCCGGGCGGCCTCGGCCACGGCGGGTCCCCAGCGGCCGGGGGCGGCCGACCTCTTCCGCGCCACCACCTGGAGCACCCACCGGGCGAACCCGCCGGGGCCGGCGGGCGGGACCAGGCCCCATAGCTCCAGGTGGGCGTGGGCGTTCACCAGCGGCGGCAGCAGCGTGCACCCGGGAAGGTCCACCCGCTCAGCCCCGGCGGCCAGGGGGGCCACCTCGGCCGGCCTCCCGACTGCGCGGATCACGGGCCCCTCCACGAGAACGGCCCCACCCTCAAGGGCGGGGCCGTCCATGGTCAGGACCCACGACGCGGTGTAGAGCCGCCGCACCGGACGAGCCACGGTCAGGCCGCCTTCTGGGAGGCGATGCGGTTGGCCGCGTCCACGAACACCAGGTGTGGTTTCCAGGCCGCCACCTCGTCCTCGGGGACCTGGGCGTAGGCGCAGATGATGACCAGGTCCCCGGGAGAGGCCTTGTGCGCCGCGGCCCCGTTCAGGCGGATCTCCCCTTCCCCCCGGGTGCCCGGGATGGCGTAGGTCTGGAACCGCTCGCCATTGGCGATGTTGTAGATCCAGACCTCCTCGTAGGGCACGATGTCCGCCGCCTCCAGGAGCACCGGATCGATCGTCACGCTGCCCTCGTAGTGGAGGTCCGCACCGGTCACCGTGGCCCGGTGGATCTTTCCCTTCAGCATGGAACGGGTCATTTTGCACCTCCGGCGTCTCCCCCCGCCGTCACCACACGGTTGTCGATGAGTCGCGTGTCGCCCGCGAACGCCGCCACCGCCACCACCGCCCGGGGAGCGACCGTTTGAACCGTCTCCAGGGTCTCCGGATGTCGAACCTCCACATAGTCGATCCGGAGGCCGGCCCCGGCGATGATCCCCTCGACCTCGGCCGCGACCCGCGACGCCTCTACGACCCCGGAAGAAACCAGCTCCTGGGCCCGGCCCAAGGCCTGGGAGATCGACAGCGCCTGGCGTCGTTCGTCCGGGCTCAGGTAGGTGTTGCGGCTCGACAAGGCCAGCCCGTCGGGCTCCCGGACCGTGGGCACCGCTTCGATGCGCACCGGCACGTCCAGATCGCGGACCATCCGCCGCACCACCTGGAGCTGTTGGTAGTCCTTCTCGCCGAACACCGCCACGTCCGGCTCCACGGCGTGAAACAGCTTCAGCACCACCGTGGCCACGCCCCGGAAGTGCCCCGGCCGCGAGGCTCCGCACAGCGGCTTCGATACCTCCTCCACGGTCACGTAGGTCTGATACCCGGGAGGGTACAGCTCAGCCGGGGCGGGCGCGAACACCGCGGCCACCCCGGCCTCCTCACACATCCGGCGGTCCCGCTCGGGGTCCCGGGGATAGCGGTCGAGATCCTCGCCGGGGCCGAACTGGGTGGGGTTTACGAAGATCGACACCACCACCCGGTCTGCGCACTCCCGGGCCCGGGCCACCAGGGCCATGTGACCTTCGTGCAGGTACCCCATGGTGGGCACCAGCGCCACGGTCTCGCCCTGGGCCCTGCGCCCGCGCGACCAGGCGCGTATCGCCCCTACCCTTTCGAACCACTCCATGGAACGGCTCCCACGACGAGCACGCCGTTTTCCCAGACAAACAAAAGCGCCCGCCGGCAGACCGGGGGCGCCAAGCCGCAACGATGCGGCGAAACGACGGTTCTCCTCCCTCCGAGCGGCCCGAAGGGCACATCGCACTGGCGTTCTCCCGTCCCGGTCCGTCACGCGGATCCAAGCGGTGGCGCTTTTGCTATCATACTCGCACGACGCTTGTCAACGCCCAGCAGGAGGCAACTTTCGTTTGAGACGCGCAAGCTTGCCAGGAGCTTCGGTCTCCGGTCGTCGGTCCCCGGTCGTTGGTGGGGGCCTCCGGACCGCGGCCCGCCCAAGCTTCCTGGTGGACGCCATGCTCGGCAACGTGGCCCGGGATCTTCGGCTCCTGGGGTACGACGCCGGGTTCCGGCCCGACCTACCCGACCCCGCCCTCCTCGGTCTGGCCCAGAGGGACGGCCGGATCCTCGTGACTCGGGACCGTGCCCTGCATCGCCGAGCCCGGGGCGTCCGGTGCGTGCTGGTGACCGCCTCCGATCCCCGCCGACAGACCGCCGAGGTCCTCCAGTCCCTGCCCCCTCACCACCCGCCTCGGCCGTGGACCCGTTGCCTGGTGTGCAACGGCTGCCTCGCGCCCGCCGGCCGGGACCGGGTGCTCCAGCAGGTGCCCGACCACGTGGCGTTGGCCCACAACCGCTTCCTCGCCTGCTCGGGCTGTGGCCGGGTTTACTGGCCAGGTAGCCACACCGCTCGCCTGAACGCGCGGCTCCAGGCCCTCGCCGCCTTTACAGGCCCCTGGCGCTCCAGTATAAAGCAGGGCTCTCCCACAGGAGGCGACGTCGTGAGCGAATCGGTTGCCGTCTACCCCGGAAGCTTTGATCCCATCACCAACGGCCACGTGGACATCATTCAGCGAACGGCCGAGGTGTTCGACCGGGTCGTCGTGCTCGTGGCCGTGAACCGGGACAAGCGCACACTGTTCTCGGTGGAGGAGCGGATGGGCCTGATCGGTCAGGTGTTCGCGGACCACCCCCGGGTGGAGGTGGACGCATTCCAAGGGCTCCTGGTGGAGTACATGCGTCGCAACGGCTACCGGGTGGTGGTGCGCGGACTCCGAGCCGTCAGCGACTTCGAGTATGAGTTCCAGATGGCCCTGATGAACCGGAAGATCTACCCCTCGGTAGACACGTTCTTCCTGGCGGCCCGGGAGAACTACAGCTACGTGAGCTCCCGAATCCTGAAAGAGGTGTTCGAGCTGGGAGGCTGCATCAAGGACCTGGCTCCCCCCGTCGTCATTGAGGCGCTCCAAGCCAAGTACGGGCGCTCCCCCACCAACGGAGGTGCACGGTGAGACTCAGTTCCCGCGCTCGCATGTTGAAACCCTCGCCCACTTTAGCCATCACGGCCAAGGCCAAACAGCTCCGGGCCCAGGGGATCGACGTGATCGGGTTTGGCGCAGGCGAACCCGACTTCGGCACCCCGGCCCACGCGGTGCGCGCCGCGGTCGAAGCCCTCGAGGCGGGCGACACCCGGTACACCCCGGCCGGGGGAACCGCCGAGCTCAAGCAGGCGGTGTGCCGGCGGATCGCCGAGGACTACGGGATGGAGTACGGGCCGAGCGAGGTCACCGTGTCGTGCGGGGCCAAGCACACCCTGTACAACCTGTTCCAGGTGCTCCTGGATCCCGGCGACGAGGTGATCGTGCCGGCGCCCTACTGGGTGAGCTACCCCGAGCAGATCCGGCTCGCGGGGGGCGCCCCGGTGGTGGTCCCCACGCAGGAGGCCGACGGGTTCCGGATGCGTCCCGACTCCTTGGATGCCGCCCTCACCCCCCGCACCCGGGCCGTGGTGATCAACAGCCCCTCCAACCCAACGGGGGCCTTGTACCGGGCCGAGCACCTGGAAGTGCTGGCCGAGGTGATCCGCAGCCGGGACCTGGTGGTGGTGAGCGATGACATCTATCACCGCTTGATTTACGGAGACGACCGGTTCACCAGCATCCTGGAGGTGGCACCGGAGCTGCGCGACCGCACCGTGATCGTAAACGGGGTGAGCAAGACCTACGCCATGACCGGCTGGCGGATCGGGTATGCGGCAGGGCCGGCCGAGATGATCCGGGCCATGGAGGCCCTCCAGAGCCAGTCCACCTCGAACCCCACGAGCTTCGCCCAGAAGGGCGCTGTGGCCGCCCTGACCGGCGACCAGGGGTGCGTGGAGCAGATGCGCCGGGCGTTCGCGCGGCGCCGGGACCTGATCGTGGACGCCCTCAACCGCATCCCGGGCGTGACCTGCCGCCGGCCGGAGGGGGCCTTCTACGTGTTCCCCAACGTGTCGGGCCTGCTCGGTCGGCGTTGGGGTGACCGGGAGATCCGATATCCCGCGGACCTGGCCGCGTTCCTGCTGGACGAGGCTCGGGTGGCGGTGGTGCCCGGAGAGGCGTTCGGCTCCTCCCAGCACCTGCGGCTGTCGTACGCCACGTCCGAGGACGCCATCGAGGAGGGTGTGGGCCGGTTCGCCGAGGCCGTGGGCCGGCTGTCCGCCTGACATCGCGATGGACACCCCCCGGTTTCGAAGCCTCACCGACGACGAACTCGTCGACCTGCTGTACACCGCAGCGGACCGGCTTCCCCGCGAGGCGGTGGACGAGTTCCTGCGCCGCTCCCGGCGGCTGCTGCCCCGGCTCGCTGAGATCGTGGCCGACAAGCGCGCATGGACCCAGCAGCTGCCCGAGTGGTGGGCCGTGGTCCACGCCACCTACATCCTAGGCGCCATGGAGACCGAAGAGGCGCTGATCCCCCTGCTCACCGCCCTGCGGTGGGCCGACGCGTTCGACTGCGACTGGGTCACCGAGGACCTGCCCAGCATGTTCGGCCGGATCGGCGAGGCGGCATACGGCCCCCTCATGGCCGTGGTCCACGACCCCACGGCGGGCCCCGGGGCCCGGTCGGTGGCATTGGCCTCGACCGTGGCCGCGGCCCTGGGGGGCCCCCGGCACCGGGCCGAGGTGGTCGAGACCTCGGCCCGGATCTTGGCCGATCCGGCCGAGCCCCTGTACCTGCGGCAGACCGCGGCCAACATCCTGGTGGACCTCAAGTCGGGCCGGCACCGGGATCTCCTTCTGGCCTTCGGCCGCGAGGAGGCCGCCCGCCACCGAGACGATCCCGAGTACCAGGGGGTGTTCTACGAGTGGGAGGTGGACGAGCTTCTGTCCGACCGGGCCGGCAACGCCGGCCTCGACTACTACCGGCGGGACTGGCTGGCGTTCTACGACCCGGAGGAGATCGAGAAACGCCAGGAGAGGTGGCGACGGGAGGAACAGGAGGCTGCGGAGCGCGAGGAGTCCCCGCCCGAGCGACCGGCCCGGCCGGACTTGGGCGCGCCGTGCCCCTGCGGCTCGGGCCGGCCCTTCGGCCACTGCTGTTATCTGCGAATGCATTAGAAAGGCTGGGAAGCCCCTCCGCTAGAGACTAGAAATTAGAGAAATCTGAGGGGCCAGGAGACCGACGACCGGCGACCGTAGACCGACGACCGAAGTTACAAGCCTTCCAGCCGGGGGCGTTCTCCCGTGGTCAGGTACCGGCGTACGTCGGCCAGGATGCGGCCGTGGTCGAAGCACAGCGGGGGCAGGGCCTCCCACGGCCAGACCCGAGCCTGCCGGGCGTCGCTGCCCCCGCGGGGGGCGCCCTCCGCCCGGGCCAGGTACACGGTGGTGATCGTGTGGCGGCGGGGGTCCCGGCCGGGATCGGAGTAGGTGAAGAACTGCTCCTGGAGCCGGACCTCCAGCCCGGTCTCCTCCCGGGCCTCGCGAACCGCAGCCTGCTCCAGCGACTCGCCCTCCTCCACGAACCCCCCCGGCAGGGCCCACCCGAACGGCGGGTTCCGACGCTCCACCAGCACGACCCCTTCCCCCCGGAGGATCACCACGTCCACGGTGGGCAACGGGTTGCGGTACCGGCTCACCCCTGGGCTTCCTTCGTGCGCTCGTTGACGGCCGCGAAGAACTCCTCGGCGTTGGTCCCCTCGGTCCGTCGGTACTCCGCCCACCCCGCAGCGAAGCGCAACTGGCCCGCCGGAAGCGCCTCCTCGCCCGGATAGGGCTCCTCCTGGAGGGCCGCTAGAAGGTCGGCCGCCCGCTGGCGGGTGGCCTCGGCGTCGGCCCCCGGCATCAGCACGGCGAAGGTGGAGCCGAAGCACCGACCGATCACGTCCTTGGGCGTGCTGCGCTCCCGGATGATCTCTGCCACCCGTCGCAGAACATCGTCGCCGTGTTTGTGGCCCAAGCGCTCGTTGTACTGGGCGAAGTTGTCGATCCGGACCACCAGCAGCCCCAACGCGGTGCCGGCCAGCCGGGCCCGATCGATCTCGCCCTGGAGCAGCTTCTTGAAGTGGAAGAAGGTGAACAGCTGGGTCAGGTGGTCTGTGACCTCCAGCTCGTCGGCGTAGAGCTTGAGCTGCTGGTACAGCCGGGCGTTCTCGATCGCCACCGCTGCTTGGCTGGTGAACAGCTCCACGGTCTCGATCACCTCCGTGGGGATCGGCCGCTTGCTGATCTGGTTGTCCACGGCCACCACCCCCACGCAGTCGCTCTCGACGATCATGGGGATCACGATGAAGCTCCGGCTGCGCAACGCCCGGATCTCGTCGTAAGGAGGCTGGAGCCGCAGGTCGGGGGGCAGCTCCCGGGCGTTCTCCACCCGGTAGGTGCGTTTTTGTAGGAACGCCTGGGCGATCACTCCGCCCCCCGGCCCCAGGGGCAGGCGGATCTCTTCCGGCGGCTCGTCCTGGTTGCCGAACGCCCCCTTGCACTCGAGCACCGTGCGCTCCGGGTTGGGGAGAAACAGGAAGATCCGATCGAGCCCCAGCACCTCATGGGCCGCCCCCAGAATGGTGCGGATCCGGTCCTCCAAAGCCAGCGTCCGCTGCATGCCCACCGAGACCTCGTGGAGCTTCCTGAGGTTCCGGTTCGCCGCCTCGACCCGGCCCAGCAGGTCCAACCGCTCCCGGTAGAACGGCTTGATCACGAACGAGATGGACAGGGCCGTGCTGAGCAGTATCGAGAGCCCCAGCACCCCGCAGGTCAAGAGCACGTACTTCTTGAGGCTGGCCGCCACGCTGCTCGAGGAGGCGTAGGGCTCGTCCACGGCGACCACCCACCCCCGGTCCGGAAGGACCCGGAACGCCACCATGCGGGGCTCTCCGAACAGGGTGGCCAACCCGATGCCCTCCTCGTAATCCCCCACCGCGTCGGCAAGCCGAAGGCGGTTCCCCTGCCCCCGATCTCCTAAGGACTCCAAAGGTTTTCGGGCGGACAGCAGCTCCACCTCGAGCCCCCCCAGGCCCTGGGCCTCCCCCATGGCCGCGGGGGCTGCGATCACCCGCCCCTCCCGGTCGAGTACCCAGGCCGCCCCGGCTCGACGCAGCCGGTTGCGCAGCACCACCCGGGACAGGTCGGACTCGGTCGTGGACGCCCCGGCCACCTCCTCCACGATCCGAGCCAACTCGGCAGCCTCGGCCCGAAGCCGGGCCTTCACCTCGTCCTCGCTCAGCTTCGTGACCACCGCGCCCACCACCAACGCGGCCAAGGCCACGATGGCGGCGGACACGAGGATCAGCCGGACCCCCAGGCCCGTGGGAACCTTCTCGCCCATGGTATTCCCTTCCCAGTAACTTCGGTCGTCGGTCTACGGTCAACGGTCCTCGGTCTGGGGCCTTCGGCCCGCTGGGCAGCCAGGGGGCCTTGAGCCTGATGGAGCGTGTGCCACCTAACGGGCCAGGCTACCCGGAATTTCTCTAGTTTCTAGTTTCTAGTCTCTAGTCTCTCGCTTCTGCCTCGCGGCCCACCAGGGCTCACATCTGGTGGCATCCGGCACAGCCCCCCGGGACCGTGGCCATCCGGTCGCTGTCCGAGCCGTGGGGATCGTGGCAGGTCAAGCAGGTCAGGTTCCCGTTCGGATCCAGCCGCATGCCCGGCACGAGGAACTTGGGCGGACGACCCACCGGGTGTTTGTGACGGGCCAAGGTCTCGTCGTCGTGGCACCGCCGGCACAGGGCCTCTCCGACGCCCTTCAAGAAGTACCTGGGGTTGTCCGACGAATGGGGGTCATGACATCCGGAGCAGTTCCCCTCCGCAAAGGGTTTGTGAAGCACGAACCGGTTCATCTTCTCCTTCATGTTTTCATGGCAGGACAGGCACAGGTCCCCCTGGGGGAGCCGCAGCTGGAACTTGAACGGCGAGCCGTGGGGGCTATGGCACACCGTGCAAAACCCCATGGCCACCGGCCCGTGTACATTGGTTCGTGTGAACTGGGCCCGGATGTCGTCGTGACAGGTGAAGCACAGGTCAGCCCCCTGGTGCAGCAGCTCGTACTTGTGCGGCTTGCTCGTGAAGTCATGGCAAGGGCTGCAGCCTCCAACCGGAATCGGGCCGTGGACCCAGGTCTGGTCGGTAAGGTACCCGTGGCACCGAAGGCAAAAGGTGGTGATCACCACCACCTCGCCCCCACCCTCGGGCTCCATCTGGTGACACCTGCGGCACCGGTCCTCGTGGTCCGGGGTGTGGAACTGGAACTCGGGGAACGGCGACTGGAGCCCCTCGCCCATCATCGGCTCCCGAAACAGCACGATCGCCAGGTTCCCCTCTCCTCCGTCCTCCTCCGGGTATCGGATCTCGATGTAGTTGGACCCCAGGCTCAGCGGGGTGCGCACCCAGAACATCTTGCCGTAGTTCTTGGCCTCCCTCTCGCTTCCTCCGTTCAACCGCAGGACGAACGGCCCCTTGCGCCCCCCCGTCAGCCCCACCACCGAGATGGAGTCCTGGTAGGTCTTGGTGAAGTTGTCCGGCGTCAGAAGGACGACATTCTCCGTCGGCGCACCCGTCTGGCCGGCGGTGGCGTCCTCCTCCACCACCCGGCGTACGGCCTCCTCCAGCTCGTTCCAGCGGCCGTCGTTGTACCCCACCACGGTCTGGGCGACCCGACCTTCACGATCCACCAGCACATAGGTGGGCAGCGTCGTCACCCCGAAAGCGCGGCTGATCTTGAGGTTCAGGTCCAGCACCACGGGGAACGACAGCATGTCCTTGAACTGGCCGTAGAATCGGCGCACCCGCGCCACATTGTAGGTGTCCAGATTGATCCCCACCACCCGGAGCTTGCCGGCGCCGTAACGGTTCTGCAGATTCACCAGGCGGGGGAGGGACTGGATGCAGCTCGAGCAGTAGATGGAGCCGAAGTCCAGCAGGATGGGGACCTCACCCAGGTAGTCCCGGAGGTCGAACGTCTCACCGGGCAGCGTCATTCCTGTGAAAGGCTGCACTTTCTCGGCCGAAAAGGCCGGCGCCCCAGCCGCCAGGAGCAGCCCCAGGCCCACCCATCCGACGGAACGGCGCCACCGGCCCATCGGTCACCGCCCCAGAGATTTCCGGATCTCGGCCTCCAACACATCCTTGTCCGTGAGCCCCACCTCGGCAAAGGCGATCTTGGCATCGCGCCCCACCAGGTACAGGGTCGGGGTACCCGCCACGCCGTAGGGGTCAGCCACCACGAAGGACTCATCCGGGGCCAGCTTGTCGATGAACACCCGGAACTTGTACCCCTGCTGCTTCACAAGACCCACGATGCTCTTCTTCATCGGTTCACCGTCCAGAGCCACCGCGATCACCTCGAACCCCTTGTCCCGATACTCCTCGTACAGGCGCTCGATCAACGGCATCTCAGCCTTGCACGGCTCGCAGAAGATCGACCAGAACACCAGCAGGTGCACTCTCTGCGGGGCCTCTTTCGAGAGCTGAAACGGGCGGCCCTCGATGTCCTCCAAAGTGAAGTCCGGTGCCTTGTCCCCGGGCTTGAGCATCTCGATGTCCCCGATCATGGGGATGTCGAGGGGGGTCATCTTTTTCTGTCCCGCGGTCGCACCAGGGCTCCAAAGCACCATCGTTCCGATCACGACGAGCAGAGCCTTTAGGGATTTCCGTGCCATGGTCCCCTCTCCCGATCCCATCCGTACGGTTCACTGCCGTTTGAACTTGAGTACGCGCCTACCGGCCCGATCCGCCACGTACACGTCCCAGTTCCGCAACACGAAGAGCCCCACGGGCTCGAACGCCTCCCCCTCGGGCGACAGGATCTCGGCCATCCTTTCCCCCCGCCGGTTCAGAACCCAGATCTTCCCGCTCGTGCGGTCTGAGAGGAACATCCGGTAGAACGTAGGCTCTACCACAACGTCTCCCACAACCGCACCCTCGGGGAACCACGACGAGAGGTCGAGAGTCTCCTCCCACTCGCCCTCCAGGTCGAACCGCTCCAGACGCCGCCATCCCCGGCTCAGCACCCACACCCCCTCCCGGCCTTCCGGAGTGTAAGCCACCCTCACCGGCTTGCCCAGATGATCACGCCGCCCCCCGGTGCGACGGTCCCACGAAGCCAGGAACGTGCCGTCGGGCCGAAACACCTGGATCCGCTCGTTGCCCGGGTCCGCCACGTAAAGACGGCCACGGCGATCGAACGTTACGTCGGCTGGGTGCCGAAACCGTCCGTCGGCCCCTCCCAGACTCCCCAGGACGAAGGCCTCGTTCCCGGCCTCGTCCACCACCACCAGCCGATGGTTGCCGGTATCCACCACCCAAAGCCGACCGTCCGGCCCCCGGGCCAGGCGCTGGGGGCGCCGCAGACGCAGATCCCCGGAACCCCGGCTTCCCCCGAAGGTCCCTTGCCACCGGCCCGATCGGGCGAACCGCACCAACGCTTCCCGCTTCCGGTCCAGCACGGTTAGGGTACCGTCCCGATCCAGGTCCACGTCCACGGGCTCGCGCAGCTCGTTGCGGCCCCGGCCGTGCTCGCCGAATCCCTCCTCCACCCGCCAGGAGAGCTCTCGGGCCGTCGCGCTGCCGCCCCACAGGGCGAGGAGCACCAGCGCCAGACCGAGCGGGAGGCGCTTCGGAGTTCTCAGCTCCACCGCATCCGTCCCTTCCGCTAGGATGCTAGGTGGCTGGGACGCTGGGAGGCCTGAACCCCCCCGGATTCCCACACGTTCTAGACATTGCCATGCCTTTTCGCCTCCACCTCATGGTCCAGGAGGCGTGGGTTTCAAGGGCCAGAATGCAGAAGCCGGTGGACAGGAAGAAGGCCCTTCGGTGCCCCGAGAGGATCTCCCCGGAACCCCAAACTACTTTTCGGGATTTCCTGTCTCCTGTCCGCTGAATTCCGGTTCCTGAAACCCATGCCCTACCGTTGGCACTAAGGGCAGATCCGTACGGGTTCCATTTTCACAAACAGGCTGTCTCGCAGCTTACCGAAACTTCCGAGGCTACTTCGGCTTCACCTTGAGAAGAATCTCTTCCGTCTGCTTCTCGGGGGCCATCTCGGTCTCGGCCGGCTTGGCCTCTTCGGACGCCGGCGCACCCTCTTCCCCGGCCAGCTCCCGAGCCTTGGCCGCTTCCAGCATGCGCTGGACCTCGGCCTCCCGGGCCTTGCGGAACTCGGTATCCAGGCGGGCGACCAGGCGGGTCACCCCCCGGGCCGCCACGTCGTTGGGAGACGGGCCCTGGTTCACTCCGAGGATCTCGCCCAAGGTTGTGCTGGACTTGACATAGGTCCGGCCGCTCCAGAGTATGTCTCCGCTCTCGGTGTCCACCATGTTGACCTGGAGCGCGAACTCCACAATCTCCGAGTTCTCCTCCCGGCCATACACCAGGAGATCCCCCAGAATCAGGGCCTGGGCCTGGAGCTCCTCACCGATCTTGCGCACGATTTCCCGATCGAGCCCCTCGGTGTTTCGCAGCTTGAGCTTTTTCATGAGCTCGTTCACGTACCGGGGCTCCTCCACCTCCTCGAAGGTGCCCCGGTTCAGCAGCTCTTGCAAAAACAGGTCTCCCGCAACTTTGGGTGCCTGCGCCCCCTCCACCACGCTGTCGAAGGGCAGCACCGCGACCTTCTTGACATTTCCGTACTGGCGTTGGCCGGTGGGGGGCTTAACGTAGGTCTTCACCGACACCCCCGCGCATCCCATCAAGGTGGCCAGCACGACCGCGCCTGCCGCCCACAGTGTCCGACGCATGATGTCTCCTCCTCGTCTCTGGGGTCCTCGGGTTCCTTCGTCACACGCCGAGGAACTGGCGTCACCTTATCAGAACTGCCCCTGCACCTCAATCAGATACCGGTGGGTGTCCCGCCGGTCCCCTTCGAGCTGTTGATCCAGCTCCCACTCGAAGTTTACGGACAACAACCCCTCCAGGAACTCCGCCGACAGGGTGATCTGATGGTTCCGAGTGTCCTCCGCGTCGCTCTTCTTATCGAACTGATACTCATAGCTCAGATCGTACTGGTCCAAGAGCGTCCAGTCGTAGGCTGCCGCATACGTATAGTCCACCGTGGGGCCCTGATCGTCCTCACTCTCGTCCGATGCCTTACGTGTCAAGCTGAGTTCTAAACCCATCCCATCGAAAAAATTCGTAAAGGATAGGGTCAGATCGGTGTCGTCGTCCCGTCGAATCGTCGACTTTCCTTCCGCCGGCTCCGTATGCGTGCGGGTATACGTGTGATCGAGGCTCAGTGTTGTCACCTCCCCCAGGGTAAGCTCGTACTGGATCCCCACCTCCCATTGCCGTTCCACGTCGACCGTGTCGGTCAGGAGATCCTCGTCCTCGGTATAGGTGTAGTCCGGGGTGAGGGTGAGATTGGGCACCCCTTCGTAGGACAGGGTGAACTCCAGGTCCCAGTTGCGTTCGTTGGTGGTTCGCTCACCGCTCTCGGTGGTCTGATTCCAGGTCCGGGTGAGGGTAAGGGCGATCTGGTCGTTCCAAAATGAGCTGTCCAACTGGATCTCCCAGGTATCGTCCAGCGTATCGTTGGTGGCCTGGGTCGGGTCCGCGAACCACTCGATTTGGTCGCTACGGTCGAAGGAGGGAGAGAGGGTGATGTTCTCGATGGGGCTGAAGTCCACGGCTGCCGAGTAATCCCGGGTGATCGAGTAGGAGCCGGGCTCGGCGCCCCGGGTGTCCTTGCGCTCGTCCGAGTAGTCCAGATCGACGTCGATGGTGTCCGTAAGGGACCGGCCGTAGGAGACCTCCCCCGTCCACGTGTCGGTCACCTCCACCGGTGCCGCCTGCTCGAGATCCTTGTCCCAATCGATCTCCCGGTCCAGGCTCAGCTCCAGGTCGTCCAACGGATCGAACGTGATCTGGGCTTGAAAGTTGTTCTTCAGGCTGTCGTCACGTTGGAGCACGTCCCCGTTGTCCGAGAGCGTCAGGGACTGCTGGCGCTCGTTGGTCCACTGGGCCTCCAGCTTGAGCCGGTCGCCGATCTCCCGGTCAAACGAGATGTCCACGCTGTAGTCCCGATCTTCCGTGTCCGAGTCGGCGTTGATTCGGTCGTCGGTCGTGTCCCTGCGGACGTCGAACGACAGATCGAGCAGCTCCCCCAGCACATAATCGAGGCTGGCCTCCCGTGAGGTGTCCACCGTCTGAGTGACCCCCCCCTCTTTGGAGAGATCTCGTTGGAAGCTCAGCTTGAGGTCGGGAAGGGCTTCGCCCGCAGGCTCCATCGTGAGCTCGGCCTGCCACGAATCGTCCCGGGTCGTCTCCACCTCGGGGTCGTGGGAGGACTTCTCGGAGGTTTCCCAACTCCCCGTGAGAGTCCACCAAGGCCCCTGGAGCTCCATCTCCACGGAGGGCTGGACCTCGCGGGTGTCGTAATCGGGTTCGTTGATCTCGTCGGTGACGTCGAGGCCGAGGTCGAGGGTGAAGACGAGGGTGGGATGGATCGGAAACTCGTAGGAGATGGAGTAGGACTGGTCCACCGTCTCGGTGGTGTCGCTCCCGTCTGCCGTTACCTCGGTTCGGCGCTCGTCCGACACGGAGGCGTCCACGGACCAGGTCGCGGCACGGGAGACTCCCGTGGCCAGGGTGGCCAGGCACACAAGTGCAATCGCGGAAAGCCGGGGCTGGGGCATGCGTCCCGCCTATCCCTCCAAGACAAGAACGTGGCCGACCCTGCGGCCACGAGGTCCGTTACGCTCCGATCCCGCTCACCGGGCCGGCCCCGAAAGGGAAAAGGAAAGAGATGAACTCGCCCCAGGCCACCCCACATGGCCAAAAGTCCGGCGTTTTCTAGCAGAACGGGCAGGTTTGTGTCAACGAGAGCATGCTCCTACCCACCCGAGCCCGAGACCGGCACCCGGAGCTCGTCGCCGGGTCGTAACACGTGATTCGGCCGCAGGCCGTTAACCCGGAGAAGCGTTCTCAGGTCCACACCGTAGCGGCGGGCGATGCCCCACAGGGTGTCGCCGGCCTCCACCACATGCACCGTCTCACCCCGAGCGACCGCCGCCGGCTCCACCCTGAGCACTCGCCCGGGCCGCAGCACGCTTCCTTTGGCCAGGCTGTTCCAGCGTTGCAGTCGGGCCACGGTGGTACCGAACCGCCGGGCGATGCCCCACAACGTGTCGCCGCGCTTCACCCGATACTCCCCCCCCCGAACTGGGGTATCGACCCGACGCCCGAGGGACTTGACCGTCCTCCCCTCGGGGACCGGGACCACCAGGTCTTGGCCGGGTCGGATTCGGCGGGCGGATCGGACCCGGTTCAGGTCTCGGATCGCGGCCACCCGGGTGCCAAACCTCCGGGCGATGCCCCACAGGGTGTCACCGGGCTCCACCCGATACCGCTTGAAGGCCAGCCGCCGCTCCGGCGGCAGCCGCTCAAGGGCGGTGGCAACGAGATTGCCCTTCCCCACCGGCACCCTCACGGGGTAGGCCGGAGAGCCCGGCGGGGTACAACCGCGCAACAGGGCCGGGTTCAACCCCTCGACCACACGGCGGTCCACCCCCGCCAGTCTCGCCACGGTGCCCACGTCCACCGGGGAGTCCACGAGAACCGTGTCGTAGGCCCAAAGATCCGAGCCTCGCTCCCACGTAAGACCGTAGGCCTTTGGGTTTCGCGCCACGGACACCGCGGCGTAGAACTTGGGTACATATCGACACGTTTCCGAGCGAAGCCCTCCCGCCGCCAGAAGCCCCCAAAAATCGGACACGTTGCACCGGCGCAATGCCCTCCCCACCGCGCCCGGTCCGGCGTTGTACGCGGCCAAGGCCAGATCCCAGTCATCGAACAGGGCGTACAGCTCCTTGAGGTGCCGGGCCGCCGCCCGGGTTGCGAGCTCCGGATCCAGGCGCTCGTCCACCCACCAGTCCACCCGCAGCCCGCTGGCCCGCGCCGTGGACTCGATGAACTGCCACATTCCCACCGCCCCTGCCGGCGAGCGGGCGTCAGGCTTGAAATGGCTCTCCACCAACGCCAGGTACGCCAGGTCCTCGGGCAACCCCTCCTCGCGCAGCACCCGGCGGATCATCGGGAGATACCGCTCCCCTCGTTGGAACGCCAAGGCCAGGGTTCTGCGCCGGGGGCCTGAGAACTCCTTGAGCAGGGAGGCCACGGCCGGGTGATTGGGGATCGGGAGACCCTTCGGCTCCTTTGAGCCCTCCTCGACCCTCCCCGGAACCGGGGGGCGAGGCTCCAACGCCTTGGCAACCGGTCCTTGGGCCTCGGCGGGGACCGTGGCCGGGTTGGGGGAGGGCTGCGAGGAGGCGATCGGCTCCTCCCCCTCTGTGCTCCCCCCGGGACCCGCCCCGTCGGCGGAGGGGAGGGCCTCAGCCGGCGGGGCGGGGGCCTCGGCAGACGCTGGCGGGGGCCCGGGTTTTGGGGGCCCGGGAAAAAGGGGGGGGGTCGCCTCAACGGATGTGGGCAAAGGCTCTGCCGGCGCGGGTGGCCGGATCTTGGGCCCCAGAACTCCGGCGACCGCTGGGGCGGACCGCACCTGCGTGCCTTTGATTTCGGGCGCCGCCGCGCAGGCCCCGAGCCCTGCGGCCACCAACACCGTCCACAGCAGCACTCCCAAACGCCTCAACCGCTGACTCCTTTCCTCGTCGTCGCCGACCAACTCCGTTGGTGCGCCTTGAGTTTTTCGCCCGGCGGGCCGATCCGGTTGGTACCTCTGAAACGGTTCCTCGACACAATCCGGAAGGGACGGGGATGGGGGCTCCGCCGAAGGAAGGCCCCCCACCGGGGAGCCCCTGTCCACTGGAACCCGAGGGGAAGGGCCGGTAGCATGGCGCCTCCTACTTAGCAGACCCCCCTCCTCTGGGACAAGGAGAAAGCCCATCTTGCACGATCCGTGCGCGCCCGATCCCGACGTCCCCTCCCGAGGCGTCCTGGACGTTGATTTCTTGGCCCGCGTGTGTCTGCGCCGCGGCCTTCTGACGGAGGCCCAGGCCCGGTTCGTACGCGAACGGGCCGGCATCCAAGCCGCGACCCTCCGACGCCGGGTCGGGGCGGACCTCGCCTCGGACCCGGTGGAGCTCCTGCTGTCGTTCGAGCTGAAGCCCCCCGGTTCCGACTCTCCCCTCGACCTGGACCAGGTGCTGGCCGCGCTGGCCGACGCGGCACGGGTTCCCAGGATTCAGATCGACCCGTTGAAGCTCGACGCCGCAGCCATCGTGCGGTCTCTGCCCAGGGCGTTCGCCCGGCGCCACGCCGTGCTGGTGTTGGACCCCGGAGCCGATCCGGTGGCAGTGGCGGTGGCCGATCCGTTCGACGTGGCCGCCTTGGAGACGGTGCGCCAGCGGTTGGGCAAGCCCCTGCAGCCCTGGCTCGCGGCCCGGCGAGAGATCCTGCATCTGATCCGGGAGATCTACGGGTTCCAGACCTCTGTGGCCGCGGCCGAGCGGGACCTGGGGGAGCTGCACGACCTTCAGAACCTGGAGCAGTTCTTCCGGATGCGGCCCGAGACCGATCTGGACTCGACCGACAGCCACATCGTTCGCGCCGTGGACCATCTGCTGCGTTACGCCCTGGATCAACGCGCCAGCGACATCCACATCGAGCCCAAGCGAGAGCAGTCAGCGGTGCGGCTGCGCATCGACGGGGTGCTGCACACGGTTCATCGGTTCTCCCGGCGGATCCACAGCGCCATCGTGTCCCGAATCAAGACCCTGGCTCGAATGGACATCGCCGAGAAACGCCTGCCCCAGGACGGCCGGATCAAGACCGAGCACGAAGGACGGTCGGTGGAGCTGCGGGTGTCCACCCTGCCCGTCGCGTTCGGCGAGAAGGTGGTGCTCCGAATCTTTGATCCCCAGGTCCACGAAAACGACCTTCCCGACCTAGGCCTCCAGGGAGCGGACCTGGAAGCGATGGAGGGGTTTCTGGCCCGACCCCATGGGCTGGTGTTGGTCACCGGCCCCACAGGCTCCGGCAAGACAACCACCCTGTACGCGGCCCTGCGCCGGCTGGCCACCGACGCCCGCAACGTCTCCACCGTCGAGGACCCCATCGAAAACGTGGTGGAGGCGTTCAACCAAGTGGGCGTCCAGCCCCAGATCGGACTCACCTTCGCATCCGCCCTGCGCACCCTCCTGCGGCAAGACCCGGACGTGATCATGGTGGGGGAGATCCGGGACGGCGAGACCGCCCGGATGGCGATCCAGGCCTCACTGACCGGACATCTGGTGCTCTCTACGGTTCACACCAACGACGCACCGAGCGCTGTGAGCCGGCTCCTCGACATGGGGGTGGAGCCCTACCTTCTCTCCTCTACCTTGCTCGGTGTGCTGGCCCAGCGCCTGGTGCGCACCCCCTGTCCCCACTGTAGTGGGCAGGCCCCCCTTCCACCCTCCCATGCCCAGGCCCTGGGGCTTCCAGCCGACACCCTGGAGCGCCGGGGCAACGGGTGCCCCCGGTGCCGCCGGACCGGCTACCTGGGCCGCACCGGCGTGTACGAGGTTCTTCGAATCACACCGGAGCTGGCCGAGGCCGTCCACCAGGCCCGGCCCACCGCCCACCTCGGGGCACTGGCCCGGGCCGCGGGGATGCGCCCCCTTCGCCAGGCTGGGGCCGCCCTGGTGGCCGCGGGCCGAACCACCGCCCTCGAGGTGTTGGCGGTGACCCCGCCGAGCCCGGAGGACCCGTTCATGGGCCCTGTCGTGAAACGGAACACGGCTTGCAGCGTATCCGATGGAAGCCACCCCAAGGCTCGGGGAGGAACAGCGCCATGAAGGCTCATCGCCGCCGGGGGTTCACCCTGGTGGAGCTCATGATCACCATCGCCGTGATCGGCATCCTGGGGCTCGTCGTGACCCCGGGGATCCTCACCTACATCCCTCAATACCGCGTCAATCGAGCCGCCAAGGCCCTGGCCACGGAGATGAACCTGACCCGGATGCGGGCCATCGCCAAGAACCGCATCTATTACGTGGTGTTCGCAGCCGGCTCGGACCAGACCGTCAAGGTGTACGAAGAGTCCACCAACGACACGTCCTGGTCCACCTCGGACACCTTGGTGAAGACCATCGCCCTGGCGACCGAGTTCCCAAACGTGCGCCTCGATTACAATTCCGTGACCGGCCTGGGAGGAACCAGCCTCACGTCTGCGGTGACGTTTCCGAACGATCGCGCCGTGTTCCTGCCCAACGGGCTGCTGTCCACCCCTGGGGCCTTCTACCTGATGCCCGCCGTGGACAAGAACGTCCGCAACGACCGCATGCGGGCGGTGGAGGTGGGCCGGGCCGGCCAGGTTACGCTGTACCGGTACGACACGGCCACATCGGGCTGGGAGGAGATGTGATGGAGGCCCGTTCGGATGCTCGGACGGCGAGACCCCGAGAGAGGGGGTTCACCCTGGTGGAGGCCCTCGTGGCGTTGGTGGTGCTGGCCGTGGGGCTGCTGGCGATCGCCAAGATGAGCATCACCTACGTACGGGCCAACTCCTACAGTCACCTCCTGTCGGAGGCCACCGTGGCGGCTCAGGAGAAGATGGAGCAGATGCGGTCCTACGCCTCATCGGAGCGGGGCGACCGGTTCAGCGTGTTCGACTTCGACTACCTGATCAGCACCAACCCCACGTTTACCTCGGTGGAGGATCCGCCCGGCAGCGGTATCCCCAAGACGGTGCCGGGCCTCCTGTCGGGGTCCAACGGCGGATCCCCCGTCACGACCACCGGCGGCACGGTGTACGAGGTCCTCTATGATGACGGGAACCACGGCGACGGCGCGGCCGGCGACGGGGTGTACGGAGCCACCGACACAGTCACGATCGAAGGGACGGGGTTCACGATCGCTCGGACGTGGACCGTCGAACCCATCCCGATCAACGGCCAGACCAACTTCGCCCGCGTCACCGTGGAGTGCTCCTGGACCGACCGGTTCGGCCAGACCCGGACCGTGCACCTGGAGTCGTTGGTGCACCGGAGGCAATGAAAATGATCCCGCGAGGCCTCGACAAACCCCGGCCGGACACTCGGTACGGCCCGGGGGGCCACCACCCCACCGCTAAACGTCGATGTTCGAACCGCGGCACCGTGCTCGTGGCCGCCATGGTGATCCTGGCGCTCCTGTCGCTGCTGGGGGCGGGCAGCCTCCTGAACGCCACCCTCGACACCCAGCTCGCGCGCAACCAAGCCACCAGCAAGGAGGCGTTCTACGCGGCCGAGGCAGCCCTCGAGGTGGGCGTGGGAAGGGTAATGGCGGCCTTCCGAGACGAGCTTCGGCCCTACACTCCGGGCTCGACGGTCGACTGGACCGAGCCGTCCGCGTCGGACGGCGATCCCTACGACAACCCGTTCAACGGGTTTACCACCGAGTTCAAAGTCACGAACTCCCTCGACCCCAACAACCCTGGCGCGGAGCCGGATCCGTTCCTGTTCACCACGGTCGAGAACAACCAGCAGATCATCCACTTCGCCTACGAGTACCAGGTGGAGGCCCGCGCCACCGGAGCCCTGGGCAGCGAGAGCATGGCCGAGACCGTGCGGGTGCTCGAGACCCCGCTGGTGCAGTACTACATCTTTTTCGAGGACGACCTCTCTTGGCACAACGGCCCCACCATGAACTCGTGGGGCCGGGTCCACACGAACGGTAACCTCTACTTCGCGCCGGGAAGCGGCGGGATCTGGTTCCGGGACTACGACAACGCCGGTGCGGCCGCGCCCCACATCCTGACGGTGCACGGCGAGATCTACTCCGGAAAGTACCTGTTCGAAGGCAACACCATTGGCACGCGCTCGTCCGGGCCGGTGCGGGTCCGGGTGCGCAACCTGACGAGCCCGCCCACCATCCCGGTGACATCGGGGGACTGCGAGGAGGTCAACACCAGCATCACCGCAACCAACGCCGAAACCCAGGAAGCCCGCTTCGTGGACGCCAACGGCACCTACCACGTTCGCGTGGGAGTGGACCGGATGCCAAGCGCCTCGTACCAGACCCTCGCCCGGGACGGCTTCTACGAGGCCGCAGCCGACGATCCCAAAAAATCCAACGTGGATGGCATGAAGATCGTGGTCGAAGGGGGAGCCCTGAAGATCTACTTCACCCCTTATGGAGGGGTGCAGGAGGACGTAACCGGCCTCGTGTACAACTACTGGGTGGATGCCCTGGGGAACCCGGTGAACTTCGCAGCTTGGCCCACAGGGGCCAAGACCATGGCCGACGGCAACGTGGCCACCGCGCTCACCCAGCTTCAGCCGGGCACCATCGTGTACTCGCCCGAGGCCCCCGTGACCACCGACGATACCGGAGCCGGCTCGTACGACGGCACCCGGGGGAACATGAACCCTTGGTACCCGTCCATCCTGGAGCGCAGGGACCCCCGGGAGAACAAGGAGGTGGACCTCACCGTCATCGACCTGCAGCGCCTGGAACTCTGGTACCAGGACTACCTGGACTGGTCAGACAACGGCGCGTTCGACGGCAGCGTGGACCCCTTCGCCGACGGCCGGAGCCTGCTCATCTACGTCAGCCGGTCCCTCTCCGGCGGCGGGTTCGCCTCGGGCACCGGTGCTGGCAACCTCCAGTCCGTGAAGATTATCGGGTCCCGGGCGGGCCGCACCCGCACCACCAATGACCGGCAGGACGGCTCCTCCCCCACCCTGGTGACCCGCACCAGCGTTGTCACCGACAACCCCGTGTACCTGGACGGCGACCTGAACGTAGCGAGCCCCGGAGGGTCGGACGCCCCTGCCGGCCCGGGGGGGTTGGCCATCGTGAGCGATGCCGTGACCCTTCTCTCCAACAACTGGGGGCCCAGCCACAACGGCCAGACCGGGGGCACCTATACGAAAAACTCCGCATCGAACTCGGCCTTTAACGCGGCCCTGTTCACCGGCCGGTTCAACTTCCGCTCGGGCGGCTCCGGCGAGGAGGCCGGGATCCACAACTTCCCTCGGTTCATCGAGAGCTGGTCGGGACGCGAGTGCCACATCACCGGATGCCTGATCAATCTGTGGTTCAGCCAGCAGGCCACGGCCGAGTTCCGCTGCTGTGGCACGGGCACCGGAGACGTGTACACCCCCCCTCAGAGGTTTTTCGGGTGGGACGTGAACTTCCAGAGCCAGGATTACTGGCCTCCCTACGTGCCGAGCATCTACAGTGTGGAGCGGGCGTCCTGGCGCGAGGAGTAGCCCCCTTTGCAGGAGGAAACACCATGCGGAGCCGCAGAGGTTTCACCCTGGTGGAGCTCCTGGTCACGATGGCCGTGGCCCTGATCCTGATGGCGGGGCTGTACCAGTTCTTCGTGAGCCAGCAGCGCAGCTACTCCACCCAGGACGAGGTGCTTCGGCTGCAGCAGGAGGCCCGGATGGCCGAGGACCTGATGGTCAAAGCCATCCAGCAGACCGGCGCGTTCGCTCCCTCCTTGGGGACCACGATCTCCCTCCGAGGCCAGGTGATCCTGGCGGCGTCCGATCACTACCTGACCCTCCAGTACGACGACCCCTACCGCGAGACGGACAAAGGGGTGATCACCGCCCCAGAGATCGTGACTTACGCGGTGTCGAAGCCCTCGGGCTCGGCCACGGAACAGGTGGGTGACGATCCCACGGTGGCGAAGGCCAGCCGAACCGTTCGGGTGTTCTTCGACGCGGACGGGGACGGCGAGGTGGAGGCCTCGGAGGCCTTCGACCTGGCGATCCCCCTCGCCCTTTCCGGACCTCCGTACACACTGTATCGGGTCACCCCGGACGACACCGGCACACCGACGTTCGAGGCCGTGGCCGCCCGGGTCGAGAACCTGGTGCTGCGGTACTACGATCACAACGGCAACCCGCTCCCCCGCGACCCCACGACCGGGGCGGCCGTGGACCCGCCCTACGTGCTCGACGAGACCGAGCGGGCCCAGGTACGAACGATCGAGATCGAGCTGACCCTGAGAACCCGGAACGAGGATCCCCAGTACTCGGCCCCGTTCGTGTACCCGGCCGGCACGGTGGGCTCCTACGACGCCTCGGGCGATCCCAGCTCCACCGACGTCACGGTTACCGACGGCTACCGTCGCCGCACCTTCACCACCCGGGTCTCCCCCCGCAACCTCTCGGCCAACACCTGCGGCCGGATCACAGTGAACGCCTCCCCCGCAAACCCCCAGTGCCCGGCCTCTTCTACGGTAAAGGTCAACGTGGCAGATCAGTACGGCGACCCCGTAGCCGGCACCACGGTGACCTTGAGCCTGCCCTCCGGCTCCGGGGCATCCTTTACAAGCGGCGGGTCGGCCGTCTCGACCACGGCGACCACCGACACCAATGGTGACGTCTCGGCCACCGTGTACTACAGCGGCACAACCAGGGTAATCCCGGTATCGGCCCAGGCCGTTGTGGACTGTCGGCCGAACGGCCCTGCCAGCTTCACGCTGATTGATTCTGTGCCGATCAAGTTTGAGCCCGGCGATCCAGTACGGGTCGAGATCACCGACGTCCCCCACGGCCCTGCCGATGGCGGCTCCTCGGTCGACACCTCCGACGAGACCTGCTCCGACGCCGGCTCTTACTCTTTTACCGCCCACGCCTACGATGCCTGCGACAACGAGGTGGATCCCCTTGGGGGCCTCTCCTTTGAGGCCGTGGACGGAACGGGCTCCGCGTTCGGCACGGTGACCCCCTCCGATTTCACCACGACGGGTGAAACGTTCACGGTTAAGGTCCCCACCTCGGGGCCATACGGAGCGCCCCGGGACCTCAGCGGCTACTTTCGGCAGTTCGTCCAGAACGCGGCCTCTCTACCCAGCTGGCTCACCGGCGGGGTCACCGCCACAGACGAGCAGGGCCACTCCCTCGGCTTTCCGTACGGGATCACGTTCCGGCCCTGGCCACCACAGGGCCTCGGGAGCCTCACGGGAAACATCGGGACGACCGTGCATACGGACTGTCCGAGCGCGGCCGTATCGGATACGTTCCGGGTCCTCGACTGCTTCCAGAACCCGATCTACGCTCTGGGAGGTGGCTATCAGGTCACACCGAGCCTGACCGGTGACCCCAACGGCCCGTCGGACCAAGGCACGGTGACACCCTCGCCGATCACCACGACAGCCTCTCCCCCCGACTTCCAGGTGACCTACACCCCTCCAGACTGCACCCTCGGCCCCCAAGCAGGGAAGCAGGTTCAGCCCTCAATGACCTTGACCCTCGAAAAGTCAGGGACGACCAAGGCGACCCTGGGGCCTACGGATCTTACGTTGCAGGCGTGCGTGGACTGCCAGCTCACCGCAACTCCCGCCACCATGACCCAGTGCACCGGCGCCACCCAGATCGCGGTCTCGGGCTGCAACAAGGACGGCCAGCCTGTGCGGCTCACGGTCACCAGCACGGGCGGCGACGCCTCGTTCGATCCATCGGCCATCGTTACGCAAACCACTGTAACCCTCTCGGGCTCTGCTCCGTCCACGGCGACGGCAGACCTGTACCTCGGGAATGCGTTGAACGGGGACGTGCTCACCGTGACGGCGGAGTACCTGGATCCCACCACAGGGGATGTGCTGGGCACCTGCGACCCGGTCACGATCCCCGTCTCAAGCGAGTGCGTCGAGCTCAAGGTGTTTCCCAACAACACCTACACCACCGAAGTAGGCAACCTACCAGGGCAGGTGAGCTGTATATCCAACATCGACGCCCTGTACTTCGAGGTAGAGGACTGTCAGTGGCAACCCCTCAGGCTGTACAAGGCGGTGCGGGTGTACGCCTTGGCCGACACCGACGGGGACGGCAACGCCGACTACTTGGATCAGGAGGAGGTGGACCTGGATCCCTTTCCGGCTACGGCCACTCCGCCCCTCTACTTCCGCTCGGTTCTGGGGCTGCCCCTCCAACCGAACCCCACCCCCACCCTGCTCGATGGGGTGCTCACCTACCCCTCGGGGAAGACCGTTCAGATCCTCGCTGCTTACCGGGACCCCAACGATCCCTCCGGCGACGACTTCTGGCGGAACCTCAGTGCCCCGGTGCCCTCCTCGTTCCTCTCGAGCCTTTCTGGATCGCTGAGGCAGTGCGAAAAGTACTTCACCCTCACCGTGCCTCTTCCCATTTGCTTTCCCAACGCGGTCACTTCGGGAGGCGGGGGCATCTGGCACGGAAACTTCAAGATCCATTGGGGAGACGTTGTGGTCCGAGGGGACGTGAAGCTGGCTCCGACCCCGAAGTTTCTCCTCAAAGAGTCCACCGCCCCCTTGAATGGAAGTCCATACACAGGCACCGGCAACCGAGACCGATTCTTCGACCTCTATGTGGGCAAGAACTACGATGGCTCAGGGGGGAACTATATCGAAAACAGCGGCGTCCCGGTCCCCAACAGCGATCCGTCCACGATCGACCGACCTTTCATCTCGGGCGGGGAAGGCGCATCTTTGGGGACGAGCTACGGAAACTACTTCCGGAACCTCTCTTACGAGAAGATCAGCGAGATGCTTCGGGAGCTCGATTACGACACCATGAAGACCCTGGCCCAGGACCGGGGGGTGTACTGGTACACCCTCTCCACGGGACAGCTTCGCAACCCGACCACGGGAGATGTGGTGGCCGACCTCGAGACCCTGCTGGACATGCCGGGGCCAGGGCTACCCGGCACATACCACGATGGAGAGTTCATCTTCGTCGACACCTTCGGAACAACAACGACGCCCCCCTCGACCACGGGGGTGGACATCGACAACACGCCCTTGAGCTCGCTTCCGAGCTTTCAAATTAGGAACATCTACACCGAGGGGATTATCTACATCGCGGGCTCCCTGGACTTTAAAGGGGGAGGAGGGGGGTTCAACCTGAACGTCACGACCCCTCCGGAGTACGACACACGCTACGACCACAACGACCCGGCGGCCACTTTCACGGCAGGGGACCTCCCCATCCGCCCCGATCCGGCCCAAACCCAACAAGCCGTGACGCTGTCCTCCATCAACGTGAACGGCGGGATCTACTTGGACGGCGAGGCCCTCTTCTCTGGCAACCCATCGATCTTCGGCGCCATAACGGCCGAGCGAGGGTATCAAGGCAACGGGACCCCCGAGATCTGGTACAACTACACACTGAACCAAAGCGGGGAGAACGAGTCCCTGTGCGTCGCCTGCTGCACCTTGGAGGTCTCACCGTCCGTCGTCCAGGTCCCCGAAGGGGGGACGACCACGCTGGCGGCCGTGGCCGCCGCCGGCACGGTCCAGTGGGCAAGCGAAGACCCCACCATCGCTTCGGTCAACAGCTCCGGCGCGGTCACGGGGAACAGCAAAGGCGTCACCCGGATCAAGGCGGTGGATGGGAACAACTGCTTTGCGTGGGCCACGGTGGAGGTAACGGACCCGTGCACGCTGATGCAGATCAGCCCGCAGAACCCCTCGATCACGGCCGGGGGCACCCAGAGTTTCACCGTGCTGAACCAACCGGCGGGCGTCTCGATCCGCTGGTCGAGCGGCACCCCCAGCATCGCCACGATCGATCCCGCGACCGGCTTAGCTACCGGCCGGGCAGCGGGCACCACCGTCATCACCGCCCAGGATACGAGCGGAACGTGTCCAAGCCCCCTGGACACCCTCCTCAGCGTGAACTGCGGCCTCTCCATCACCACGTCACCTGGCACGGTGCAGGTGGGAGACACGATCAGCTTGGCATCGAGCGGCGGCGTGGGAACCGTGACCTGGACCCCGGACAATCCGGCGCTGGTGAGCCCGAGTTCGGCCACGGGGGCATCGGTCTCTTTCACGGCGACGGCGGACGGCACGGTGACGTTTACGGCCCAGGACACTGCGGGATGTGCCGACACGGCCGCCGTGACGATCACCCCGATCCCCTGCACCTTGGAGGTCAGCTCCGCGGATGCCACCATCTACGTGGGCGACACCACGAGCGCAGAAGCTCGGTACAACACGGGCACGGTAACTTGGAGCGCGGCGCCGAGCTCCGTGGCATCGGTGAGCCCCACCACGGGAACGACGACCACCGTGGAAGGCCTTTCTGAAGGCACCGTCACGGTGACCGCAACGGACGACGTGTGCAGCGACTCGGTGGACATCACCGTGCTGCCGGTGACGTGCTCCCTGGCTTTCTCGGACGACTTCGACGACGGCTCCCTGGGAGCGGGTTGGGCGGACCAGGACATCGGGAGCCCCGGCAAGACCGGCTCCGTGTCGGAAAGCGGCGGCAAGTTGAGTGTGGAGGGAGGGGGCAGCGACATCTGGAACAAGTCTGACCAGTTCCACTACGTGTACCGGACCGGTTTCTCTGCGAGCGACGACTTCGTGGTCACCGTGAAGGTCCTGTCTGTGGAAAGGACGAACAGCTGGGCCAAGGGCGGGATCATGGTACGGGACAGCTTGGACGCAAACGCCAAGTTCGTGGACCTCATCGCAACGCCGGTGAACAAGAACCACCGGCTCCAGGCACGGGCATCGACAGGAGCCAGCGCGACCTCCACCGGGGACACGCTGAGCATCTCGTTCCCGTACTGGCTGCGGCTGGTCAAGATCGGCAACACTTACACAGCTTACTACTCGACGGATGGGGTGGCGTTCACCCAATACATGAACGCCGGCTCGCCGGCGTCCCGTTCGGTCTCTATGTCTGGGAATCTCTACATCGGGCTTGCGGTCACATCCCACAACAACAGCAAGCTCGCCACGGCAGAGTTTGACGACTTCAAAATCGAATGCCCATAGGTCAGGCTACAGATATTCAGGACGAGGGAAACACGGACAAGAAGAAGAACCTTAAGAAGCTGGACTTTGCGAGGAAGATCCGTGGGAAGCCGGACGATGAGGCGTTGTCGGCTCAACGCGAGTACTATGGGGACGAGGACATCGGGCAGTAGGCTCCCCCGTTTGAGAGAAGGCGAAGAGCTGTCCGAGACCGGGCGGCCTTTCGTCTTCTCGTAGCGATCTGCCCCTGCCCCCTGATACCAAGTTGCATTCAAAGCTATTGACCCCCTTGCCCCGACCCCGACGGCTCTCGGTTGGAACGCAACTCGGCATGAGCGTCTGGACGGAACCGGCCTCCCCCCGGAGGTCGTCAGGCTGGCAGGAGCCAACGGCGTGAGCAGACTTATGGTGGGCTGCTCGGGTTTTCCGGTAGCCCAGGCCCGGTACTGGCAGGGGCTCCAAGCCGTAGAGGTGCAGAAAACCTTCTATCAACCTCCCCGGCCCGACACGCTACGCCGGTGGAGGGGGGGTGCCCCGCCAGGGGCGGCGTTCGCCTTGAAGGCATGGCAGCTCGTCACCCACCCGCCAGCAAGCCCCACCTACCGGCGGCTCTCTCATCCCGTCCCCGAGGATCGGCGCGACCGGTACGGGTGGTTCCGCCCCACCGGTGAGGTATGGGAGGCCTGGGAGCGGACCCGAGCCGCCGCCGTCGTGTTGGGGGCTCGGGCGGTGTTGTTCCAATGCCCCGCATCGTTCCGGCCCACCTCGGAGAACGTGCAGAACCTCCGAAGGTTCTTCGAGACGATCGGCCCCCAGCCGTTTTGGCTGGCGTGGGAGCCCCGGGGCGCCTGGCCCTGGGAACTCGTGGCAGATCTCTGCCGGGCTCTGGGGCTCGTCCACGCCGTGGACCCCTTCGCGGCCGATCCGGTTACGGCCGACCCCCTCTACTTTCGACTCCATGGTCGGGGCGGCTACCGGTACCGGTACTCCGATGGCGAACTCCGACGCCTCGCTGCCCAAGTGCAGGGCCGAACGGGCTTTGTCTTCTTCAACAACAGCCACATGTGGGACGACGCCCAGCGGCTCCTCTTACTCCTAAACATCCGCCGAACGCCTCCCTACAACTTCGGAACTTCGGCCTTTAGTCGTCAGTCGTTGGTCAAAAACCCCTGAGCTCAGGGATGACGCCGAAGCCTCCCCTCCGTCCGGTCCCACAGGGGTCCGGGGATCTTTCCACTGACGACCCGATTTCGCAAACCATGGGAGTTTGAGCCCTGGGGATAAGCTGCCGATCAGGAAGATGGGGGGACCATCCCAACCCTGCGTGAGGAGACCATGGCACGAGAAAGGACGACGAAACCGTCGAAGGCCGGAGAGGCTTACGTGAAGAAGCTTAACTTCGGCCGCAAAATCCACGAGAAGCTCGACGACGGGGCACTTCTGGCCCTGTGCGAGTACTACGGGGAGGGCGAAGATGAGAACGGCGGCGAGGACGATGGATAGGGAAAACACCCGTTCCCGAGCGCGAGAGCGGCCGCCCCGGATCTCCAAGGCGGCCGTTCTCGGTCTTCAACGACGGCAGGAGGAAGCTCACAGATCGTATGCGCGCTCCTCGTGCATAGCCAGGTCGAGCCCCTGGACCTCGGCCTCCTCGTCCACCCGCAGGCCGCAGGTGGCGTCAATGACCTTAAGGATCACAAGGGTCGCCACGGCGGTGTAGGCGAAGGTGGCCACCACCCCCACGGCCTGCACCCCGAGCTGCCCACCCACCGAGTCGATGCCCTCGGCGAACCCGAGGCCGCTGAACACCCCCAGCGTGGGAGAGGCGAACACCCCGGCGAGCAGGGTACCCAGCATGCCGCCCACGCCGTGCACCGGGAACACGTCGAGGGAGTCGTCAATTTGGAGTCGCTGCTTCACGAGCATGGTGGCGTTGAAGCAGATCAGCCCTGCCAAGATCCCGATCACCAGCGCCCCCATCGGCCCCACAAACCCGGAGGCGGGGGTGATCGTGCCCAGCCCCGCCACCATGCCGGTCACCACCCCCAGGATGCTGGGTTTTCCGAACTTGCGCCACTCGCATATCATCCAGGTGAGCGCCCCGGCCGAGGCCGACATGTGGGTGGCCACCAGCGCCATGCCAGCGTTGGCGTTGGCCGCCAGGGCGCTTCCTGCGTTGAACCCGTACCACCCCACCCAGAGCATGCCGGCGCCGGCCACGGTCAGGGGCATGTTGTGGGGCGGCATGGGGGTGTCGGGGAACCCCTTGCGGCGGCCGATCACCAGGGCGCACACCAAGGCGGCCGCTCCGGCGGTCACGTGGACCACGGTGCCCCCCGCAAAGTCCAAGAGCCCCATCTGACCCAGCCACCCCCCACCCCATACCCAGTGGGTGATCGGAGCGTACACCAACGTTACCCACAGCACCGTGAACCACAGCACCGCCGAGAACTTGGTGCGCTCGGCGAACGCCCCGATCACCAGGCCGGGCGTGATGATGGCGAAGGTGAGTTGGAACATCGCGAACACGGTCTCCGGGATGGTCCCGCTCACGCTACCGAGCCCCACCGAGGCGAACAGGGCCTTGCCCAGCCCGCCGACCACGCCTCCCACATCCGGGCCGAACGCCAGGCTGTAGCCGTACACGAGCCACAGCACCGAGACCACCCCGCTGATCGCGAAGCACTGCATGAGCACGGACAGGACGTTCTTGCTGCGAACCAGGCCCCCGTAGAACAAGGCGAGACCCGGCAGGGTCATAAACAGAACCAGGGCGGTCGAGACCAGGATCCAGGCCGTGTCCCCCGCATCGATCCCCTGGGCCGCCCGGGCGGGGGCGGCGACGAGGACCAGGGGCAGGACCAGACCCAACGCGCGAATGTGCCGTCGAAAAACCATAGGAATCATTCCTCCCTCGGGGACAGGACTACAGGGCCTCGGGGCCGGACTCGCCGGTCCGGATCCGCACCACCTCTTCCAGGCTGGTCACGAAGATCTTTCCGTCACCGATCTTGCCCGTGCGGGCCGCCCGGGTGATGGCGTCGACGACCCGGGGCACGAGCTCGGCGTCCACAGCGATGTCCAACCGGACCTTGGGCACGAAGTCCACTACGTACTCGGCCCCTCGGTAGTGCTCCTTGTGCCCCTTCTGCCGGCCGTAGCCCTTGACCTCGGTTACGGTGAGCCCTTTCACGCCGATGTCGGACAGGGCCTCTCGAACGTCGTCCAGCTTGAACGGCTTGATGACAGCGATGATGAGTTTCATGGCACCTCCTCTGGCAGAAATTTACAAAAACGTAGTATTTTAGAGGCAGAATCTACGGTTTTGTCGCACGTGAGCGTACACTCCCCCTTCTCCCACGGCGGACAGGGGGAGCTCGCCCCTTTTGCAGGGGCCATGCCAGAGGGGAACGTTACCAGATGGACAAACGGCGAGGCCCGGTGCGCAGCACCGGGCCTCTGGGATCAGGCTGGAGCGTGGTTACCGCCCCCTTCGGCGGCTCGAGGCAGCGGAGTTCGGCCGGGGGGGGCCTCAGGCCGGGAAGGAGCACCCTCCCCCCTTTCGCTTTCCACCCGCCACTCCACCCCCTGGGAGAACTCGGCCAAGCGGCGGATCACCTTACGGGCCTCACCCGGGTGGAGGCCGATGGCCACCGCCACGTCGGTGAAGTACTCCGACTCGAGCCACGTCCGCGCCTCCTGTCGGCGAGCCGGCTCGGCCGCCGGATCCGCGTAGGCGTCGCGCACCGCGTGCTCGATCACGGCGAGCCACAGTTTCTGCTCCGGAGATGGGTCGGGTACCTGCCTTCGCAAAAGGCGCATGGCCCATGTGGCTGCGCGACGGGGATCCATGGTGCTCCGGGCCTCAGTGGTCACGGCTGTTCCTCCTTTGGGGACACAACATTGTATCATACTTCCCCTACATTAGAGGAGGATGAAACCGCGATGAGGAACTTCTGAAAACTTTTCTCAAGGGCGATTCCCCAAACCGCCGTCCCGAAGGGGAATCACGACCCGGTCCACCCGGCGATCCCCGACCTTCACCTCCGCCTCTCCCCGCAACTCGCGCCGCCCCCTTCCCGCCGGAAGCGTGCCGACCGCTTCGAGCCGGTACCTTCCCGGCGGCAAGCGAACCGCGAACGATCCGTGGTAACCGCTCCGGGTCCGGGCCACGTCCTCGTCCTCGCCCGCCCGGTACACCCGGATCCCCACCTCCTCGACCCCCATGCCACGGAACACGGTCTTCCCCGACACGGTGACCTCGCCGGATCTCGGAGGCCCGCAGCCCACTGCAACCGCCAGCAGAAAACACCCCGCCCACCGGAACCATGCCGGGCGCACCTCCTCTTGACTCCCGATCCACCACACTGGAACCTCCGCCTTTCTATTACTAATCCCTACGAAAGTATTGCCAGATCCCCGCCGCTCACAAGGGAACCAGCGGGTGGGGGGCTGGTGGAGAGCCGGGCGGGGCCCCTCACGTCGCCGCGCCCTCACCAAGCCTGAATCGCCTTGGAAGTTCCGGAACTTCCGCCACCGGCGTCCCGGCCCACTGGGCTGACAACGGCATGCGAAGGCGCGGCGAAGAGAGTGCCGCACTCGCGTCCGGCCGGAGCCAGTCCCCCACCCGCATCCGGCAATACCTTCGTATGCCTTAGTACCGATCCCAACGAAAGTATTGCCAGCCCCTTGTATAAGGGCCCCAATGGTTAACTTTGTTATCTCGGTAGGGCGTGGCAGACCGACGTCCCTTTGGGACCCCAAGCCCGTGGGCAAGCGCGGTCGCCACGCCCAGGTCTCTCGCATCCCGTACAGTTGCTAGGGCCACCAAGCCCGCATTTCACAAGG
>JALUTY010000078.1 GCA_027021615.1 bacterium
GGTGAACGTGCTCACGGGGCCCCACGGGTTCCGGGCGGCCCGGGTGATGACCGCCCTGGTGAACCGGGGGCGTGTGAAGCTCCGGGTGGAGGGGGGGCGGCGCCTGGAGGTGCGGCTCGGGGAGGCTCCGGTGATCGACGGCGTGCCCGTGGGCAAGATGCGGGTGGGGTGCGGCAGCGCCACCCTGGGGCTGTTCGCGCCCATCCTGCGGGAGGCGGCCGACGAGGTGATCGTGCTCGACAGCCACCTCACCGGCGTGCTGACCGAGCACCCGGCCGGGCGCCACCTGGGCCTGAGCCCCTCCGGGGTGCGGATCCGGTTCCGGCGCAGCACCCCGGGCCGGTACTTCGGGGACCACGGGCAGGGCTGGGGCGGAACCTCGGTGACGGACCCCCGGGACGTGTTCGCCCCGGACGGCCTCAGGGACGTGGCGCCCGGGTCCACGATCCTGGTGACCGAGACCACCGGGCAGAACGCGGTGCTGTTCCGCGTCACGCCCGAGCAGGGGCTCGAGGTGATCCGGCCGACCCCGGCGGCCGAGCGGGCCGTCCGGGCCATCTCCGAGACCTGCGAGCCGAGCCGGGTGTCGGTGATCTACTGCGGGGGCACCGGGGGGAGCGCCCGGGCCGGTGTGACCCGCCACCCGATCCGCCTCACCCGGGCGGTGCACGAGGGCCGGGCCCGGCTCACCGTGGGTGGGGCGCCCACGTTCCTGCTGCCCGGGGGCGGGATCAACTTCATGGTGGACGCCGGCCGGGTGCTCTCGGGCGCCTTCACCTGGGTGCCCACCCCGGCCCTGGTTGTGCCGGTGGAGTACACCATGCGGCTCTCGGACTTCGAGGCCATCGGGGGCCACACCGGGGCCATGGAGCCCCTGGACGCGGTGCTGAGGCGGGCGCCGCAGAGGGATGGCTAGGAGCCCCTCGGCCCTGGAGCGCCTGGACGACGGCCGGCTCCGGGTGGAGAAGGGGCCCATGAGCCTGGTGATCGCCGCCCGGTGGGCGGGCCGGCCCCGGGCCGGGGAGCTGGTGCTCGCCGGGAGGTACGCCCTCCAGATCCTGGACGAGCTGGCGGCCCACCGGGCGCTGCTCGGCGTGGACGCCCGGCGGATCCGCAACCCCGTGGCGCTTCCGCCGGTGGTCCGGGCCATGTGGGAGGCTGCCGCCCGGTTCCCGGACCGGTTCGTGACCCCCCTGGTGGCCGTGGCGGGCACGGTGGCGGACTTCGTGGCCGACTTCCTGGTGCGGCGGGGGGCGACCTGGGCCGTGGTGAGCAACGGCGGCGACGTGGCCCTGCGGCTGGCCCCGGGGGAGCGGGCCTCCGTGGGGGTGGTCGAGCGGGTCTCGGCCCCGGCGCCCGCGGCCCGGTTCGAGGTGGGGTCGGGCGACGGCGTGGGCGGGGTGGCCACCAGCGGCCTGGGGGGCCGGAGCCTCACCCTGGGGGTGGCCGACGCGGTGGTGGTGGCCGCCTCCTCGGCGTCCGTGGCGGATGCCTGCGCCACCCTGGTGGCCAACCAGGTGAACGTGGACTCACCGGCCGTGTGCAAGGCCCCGGCCGAGGAGGTGGACCCGGCCACGGACCTCAAGGGGCTCGAGGTCACCGTGGGGGTGGGCCGGCTGGAGTCCCACGAGGTGGCCGCGGCCCTGGACCGGGGCGAGGCCGAGGCCCGGCAGATGCTGGAGGCCGGCCACATCCGGGGGGCGATCCTGTCGCTGCGGGGGGAGCGGCGGTTCGTGGGATGGCCGGGGGAGGAGGGGGTGGAGGGGTTCGGGCGTTGGGACGTTGGGAGGTTGGGACGTTAGGACGTTGGGAGGCTGGGGTCCTGTTTCCTGCTTGAAGCGCTGGAAGATGAAAGGGGTTTCTTGCCTCCCAGCGTCCCAGCTTCCTAACGTCCTAACGTCCTAACGTCCCAGCGGAAGTTTCTGAGAAGGGAGGTCGCCATGGAGATCCGGAAGATCGTGACCATCGTGGAGGAGATCCGCCGGGAGGCCGGCCGGGAGGTGACGCCGCCGGCGCGCCGGGCCGCGGCCCTTGCCGTGATCCGGAACCCGTTCGCAGGGCGCTACGTGGAGGACCTGACCGAGCTCATGGACACCGGGGCCGAGCTGGGAACCCTGCTCGGGGAGAGGGCCGTGGCCGCCCTGGGCATCGCGCCGGAGCGGGCGGAGAGCTACGGCAAGGGGGCCATCGTGGGGTTCGAGGGCGAGCTGGAGCACGCCGCCGCCATCCTGCACCCCAAGCTCGGCAAGCCCTTCCGCGAGACCGTGGGCGGGGGCAAGGCCATCATCCCGTCGGCCAAGAAGATGGGCTTCCCGGGCACCGAGCTGGACGTGCCCCTCCACTACAAAGACGCGGCCTTCGTCCGGAGCCACTTCGACGCCATGCCCGTTCGGGTGTACGACGCGCCCCGGCCGGACGAGATCGTGGTGGCCCTGGTGGTGACCGACTCGGGCCGCCCGCTGCCCCGGGTGGGCGGGCTCACCAAGGACGAGGCCAAGAAGGAAGACGGACTGAGGTGACCCGATGACGCTGCTGCCCGAGGTGAAGAAGCACTACGGAAGGCTCAGACTCCTGATCGGGGGGGAGTGGGTGGAGTCCCGCTCCCCGAAGATCCAGCAGACCACGAACCCCGCCACGGGGGAGGTGATCGCGGAGTTCCCCGAGGCCACCCCGGAGGAGGCCCGGGCGGCCGTGGAGGCCGCGGCCCGGGCCTTCGAGGGCTGGAAGGACGTGTGCCTGCGGGACCGGGCCCGGCTCCTGTTCGACCTGCGGGCCAAGCTGGAGGAGCGCTTCGGCGAGCTCACCCGGATCCTGGTCCAGGACCACGGCCGCACCATCGGCGAGGCCGAGGGGTCGGTGCGCCGGGTGATCGAGAACGTGGAGTCCGCGTGCTCGGCCGCCTACGGGCTGGTCAAGATGAACGAGCACCTGGACCAGCTCGCCACCGGGATCGACCAGTGGCTGGTGTGGGAGCCCCTGGGCCCGTTCCTGATCGTGACCCCCGGGAACATCCCCATGCACGCGTGGTCGTCGTTCGTGCCTTACGCCCTGGCCGCCGGGTGCACGGTGGTGGTCAGCCCGAGCCGCCAGGACCCCGTGGCGGCCGACGCCATCACCCGGGCGGCCGCCGAGGTGGGGTTCCCCCCCGGGGTGATCAACCTCATCCACGGCGGCCGGCACATCAACACCCACATCCTGGAGCAGCCCGAGATCCAGGGGGTGGGGTTCATCGGGTCCACCGCGGCCGGGTGGGACCTGTTCCGGCTGTGCGGGCGGCTCGGCAAGCGCTCGTCCCTGAACGGGAACGGCAAGAACCACGTGGTCGTGATGCCCGACGCCGACTACGACCAGGTGGCCCAGTGGCTCCTGCGCTCGTGCTTCGGCATGGGGGGGCAGCGGTGCCTCGGCTCGGACAACGTGGTGGTGATCGGGGACCGGTACGACGAGCTCAAGGAGAAGTTCGTGGCGGCGGCCTCGTCGCTGAGGCTGGGGTACGGTCTCGACACTTCCACGGACCTCGGTCCCATGTGCACCCGCCAGGGCAGGGAGAAGGTGCTCCAATGGATCGAGAGGGCCCTGGGCGAGGGGGCCGCCATGGTGCTCGACGGCCGGAGCCCCTCGGTGCCCGGGTACGAGGGGGGCTACTTCCTGGGGCCCACGATCCTGGAGAACGGCCACCCCGACATGGCCACGGCAAGGGAGGAGGCCTTCGGCCCGGTGGCCGTGCTGATGCGGGCCCGGGACCTGGACGAGGCCCTGGAGTGGATCAACACCAGGACCAACTACGGCCACTCGGCGTGCCTGTTCACCGAGAGCGGCCGCACCGCCCGGCGCTTCACCCGGGAGGCCCAGGTGGGCAACATCGGGATCAACGTGGCCATCCCCCAGCCCTACGCTTTCTTTCCCCTCGGCTCCAAGAAGGAGTCGTTCCTGGGAATGGCCAAGTCCCGCATGGCCTCCATGCGGCTGTTCCTGGACGAGAAGACCGTCACCGCCCGGTGGACGTGAGAACTCCCGCGCGCGGGTGTTCCAGACGGGCCATCAGAACGGCACGTCGTCGTTGGGGTCGAAGCCGGGGTCGTCCGGGCCGGGGAAGCCCTCGGGGCCGGAGAAGGCGTCGGCCGGGGCCGGGCTCCGGCGGGCGGCGGGGGCCCCGTCCTGCTGCCGGGTGCGGGAGAGGAACTGGACGTCCTGGGCCACGATCTCGGTCTGGTACCGGGTGTTGCCCTCCCGGTCCTCCCACTTGCGGGTCTGGAGCCGGCCCTCGATGTACACCTGGGTGCCCTTCTGCAGGTACTGGTTGCACAGCTCGGCCAGCCGGCTCCAGGCCACGATGTTGTGCCACTCGGTCTTGTCCTGCCACTCGCCCTGGATCTTGGCCCGCTCGGTGGTAGCCAGGGAGAAGTTGCACACCGCCGTGCCGTTCTGGGTGTACCGCAGTTCCGGGTCCTTGCCCACGTTCCCGATCAGGATCACCTTGTTCACGCCCCGAGCCATCGCATCTCCTCCGTCTCGTTCTCACGCAAAGGACTGGGCCGGCATTCTACTGGGAGGGGGGTTACCAGGTCCAGGTGGCCGTCAGGCCGGCGCCGCCCGGCCCCAGCACGAGGTCCCAGCGGGGGAGGACGCCCGTCTCCCAGCGGGAGAAGAACCGCTCGTCCTCCCGGCGGTTCCATTTGTGGGCCGCGTTCATGGAGCTGGAGATCGTGCCCCCGTACCAGCCGAGCTCCAGGGCTCCCAGGATCCCCGCCAGCGCCCACTGGTCGGTCCGGGTCGCCTGCCACGTGCCCCACAGGAACGCGCCGTTGAGCACCAGGGCGATCCCGGCGTCCCGGGGGCGGCCGGTGTAGAGATGGCCCGCCCCCGGCAGCAGGGCCGACAGGAGCCCTGCCGTGGCCGGGCTCTTTCGGGGTAGGGCCTGGTACTCGTCGACCACCTGCTTCAGGGGGGCCTCCCCGGGCCTACCGGCCCGCAGCAGGGCCAGGGTGGCCAGGACCCGGTCCGGATCGCCCGGCTCCCCTTCCGAGGCCACCCGCGCGGCCTGCCCGTACCGGCCGGCCCGGTACAGGGCCCCGGCCCACAGGCGCCGGGCGCGGCGGGTGGGCCGCATCTGGTGGAGCCGCTGGAACGCCTGGGCCGCCTCGTCCCAGCGCCCCGCCAGGGCGTAGGCCCGGCCCAGCCCCTCCCAGGCGGCCGGGGCCTGCTCGCCCCGGGGAAAGTGGTGGAGGAACCGCAGGTACTCGGTGGCGGCCCGGAAGGTGTCGCCCGCCCGCAGGAGCTCCTCGGCGAACGACAGGATGCCCGAGGGAGTGCCCGGCAGCGGGGGGGAGGGGATCGCCGGGGTTGCGGCGAGGAGAAGCCCCAGAAGAAAGGTGGCGGCGGCCCTACGGCGCAAGGCTTCCCCTCCAGAAGGCCAGGTCCTGGTCCACCGGGTCGTAGACCCTCCACTTTCCCCCCACCCAGATCCGGGGGGCGAATCCGGCCTCGTCCGCCTCGGCCACGAGCCGGCCGAAGGTGAGCAGCAGCCCCATCCACGGCCCTTGACTGCGGACGGCCTCGGCCGCGTAGGCCGAGCAGGTGGGGTAGCTGGTACACCGGTCGCCGTCCACGCGGCTCACCGTGGAGCGGTAGAGGTGCAGCGCCCATCCCAGGGTCACGGCCGCGGGGTTGGTGGGGAGCGAGCGGTGCCGTGGGGGCTGCCGCATCCACCCCCGGGGGGCCCACGGACCGGCCGCCGCAGGGGCCGCGCCGAGGGCAGCGGCCAGCGCGAAGGCGGCCCCAAGCCTCAGGCCGGGTCCCATGGATCCGCTCCCTCGCGCCTCAGCCGGCCCCGCCGTTGGGCGGTGCAGGGCGGTACACCAGCTCCGGCGCCTTCATGGTGACCTTGGTGCCCGGGGGCACGCTCTCGGTGAGCCACACGTTGCCGCCGATCACGCACCCCCGGCCGATCACGGTGTCGCCGCCCAGGATCGTGGCCCCGGAGTAGATGATCACGTCGTCCTCGATGGTGGGGTGCCGCTTCCGGCCCCGGACCAGGTCCCCGCGCTCGTCCCGGGGGAACGACAGAGCCCCGAGGGTGACCCCCTGATAGAGGGTGACCCGGTCGCCGATCTCGGTGGTCTCTCCGATCACCACGCCGGTGCCGTGGTCGATGAAGAACTCCCGGCCGATCCGGGCCCCGGGGTGGATGTCGATGCCCGTCTCGCCGTGGGCCAGCTCGGTCATCATGCGAGGCAGCAGGGGCACCCCCAGGTCCCACAGCTCGTGGGCCAGTCGGTATACCGCGATGGCATAGAGGCCGGGGTAGCAGAACACGATCTCGTCGTAGCTTTTGGCAGCGGGGTCGCCCCGGTAGGCTGCCACCACGTCCCCCGACACGAGATCCCGGACCTTCGGCAGGCGGTAGAGGAAATCGATCGCCTGCTTCTGCCCGGTGTCCAGGCAGTGGGTGCACAGGCTCTCGGTGCGCCGGCACTCGTGGCGGATCGAGCGGGCGATCTGGAGGCTCAGCCGGTCGAACAGCTCGGCCGCCCCCTCGCCCACCCGGTAGGGCAGGCTGTTCCAGTCGAGCTCCTGGTGCCCGAAGAACCCCGGGAACACCAACCGGATGGCCAGCCGAACCAGGGCGGTTACCTCCTCCTTTGAGGGGATCAGGGCCGTGTCCACGTGGGCGATGTGGGGCACGGTGCGGCAGCTCTCCACCAGCCGCTCCACGGCTTCGGGAAGCTGGCGCCGGTGCTCCTTCTGGTGCTCCTGCTCCGTGTGGCAGGCTTCCTCTTCCGCGTCGGGGTGGGCGCAGGTGAGGGTGTCGCTGTCCATGGTTGTCTCCTTCTTACACCAGGCCGCGGACCCGAAGGATCTCCTCGGCCCGGGCCACGAGTTCGGGGGGGTGCTTCACCTCGGCGGGCCACTGCCGGTCGTACCCCTCCTGGGGCTCCTTGGAGGTGGCGTCCACCGCTACCTTAGCGTCCCGCACCACGAGGTCCCGCACGGGGTCGATGCTCGCCAGGGCCCGCCACGCCAGCCGAGCGAGGGGCTCGGTGGGGCTGCCCTCCACCGCCACCGCCACGTCCACGCCGGGATGCTCGATCGCGGCGGAGGCCAGCTCCTTGCCCTCACCCGGCCGGCCCTTGTCCAGGACCAACAGGGCAAGGGTAACTCGGGTGTCGGAAAACGGAATGCGGCAAGACACCAGCCCGGGAAACCGATGCTGCAGCCGTTCCAGGATCTCGGTCTCCCCCGGGGCGGGCGCCGTGGACGGAGGCGGCTCGCCGTGACCCGGTTCGCCGGGAAGGGACCGGGTGGCGTCCACTCCCAGCTTCCCTCCCCAGAGGGGGCGGATCCCGGAGTGGTCCAGGGCGTCCAGCACTCCCTCGGTGACCACCAGGCCCTCGGGCAGCCGCAGCCGGTCCAGCACGGCCCGGGTCGCGGCCCGCGGGTCGGTCACGTCCACGTCGGTGTCGAGGGCCACCAACACCTTCGTGAAGCTCATCTGGCCGGTGCCCCACAGACCCTGGAACAGCCGGCGGGCTTGCATGGGGAAGTGCTTCTCGATCCGGAACAGGGCGAGGTTGTGGAACACCCCCTCGACCGGGAGGTGCATGTCGAGCACCTCGGGCCACTGGGTGGAGAGCAGGGGGGCGAACACCCTCTCGGTGGCCCAGCCCATCCAGGCGTCCTCCATGGGGGGCACCCCCACCACGGTGGCGAAGTAGACGGGATCCCGGCGGTGAGTCACGGCGGTCACGTGGAACACGGGGTAGGGCTCGGCCGGGGAGTAGTACCCCGTGTGGTCCCCGAAGGGGCCTTCGATCCGGGTCTCGGCAGGATCCACGTAGCCCTCCAGCACGATCTCGGCCGTGGCCGGCACCTCCAGGTCTACGGTGAGACACGGCACCATCTCCACCGGCCGCTTCCGGATGAAGCCGGCCAGGAGGATCTCGTCCACCCCGGGCGGCAGGGGGGCCGTGGCGCAGTAGGTCACCACCGGATCGGTGCCGATGGCCACGGCCACCGGCATGGGCCGGCCCTGCTCGCGGTGGGCGTGGTAGAGCCGGCTCGCGTCCTTGTGGATGTGCCAGTGCATGCCGGTGGTGTTGCGGTCGAACACCTGGAGGCGGTACATGCCCACGTTCTGCCGACCGGTCTTGGGGTCTCGGGTGAACACGCACGGAAACGTCACGAACGGCCCCCCGTCGTCGGGCCAGCAGGTCAGAACGGGCAGGCGGGTGAGGTCCACAGACTGTCCCCGATGGACCACCTCCTGGCACGGGGCGGAGCCCTTCCGGATCCGCTTGGGCCGTAGGCCCCTCAGCTCCGGCAGCCGCGCCGCGAGTCGCAGCGCCTCGCCCAGGCTGCGGGGGGGCGCGACCGACAGCCACCTTCGGATCCGGTCGGCCACCTCATCCACGTCGTCCACGCCCAGGGCCAGGGCCATCCTTCGGCGACTTCCGAACGCGTTGACCAGGACCGGCATGTCGTACCCCTGCGGCCGCTCGAACCACAGGGCCTTGCCGCCGCCCGGCGTCTTCATCATCCGGTCGGCCACCGCCGGGATCTCCAGGTGGGGGGAGAGGGGGTCGGGGATCCTCACGAGCTCGTCGGCCGCCTCCAGGGCGGCCGCGAACCCGCGCAGGTCGGAGAACGCGCTCATCGGAGTGTGAAGCTCCATCAGACCCCCGAGGGGCCGTCTAGAGACCAGAAACTAGAGACTAGAAACTGGATGTTAGAGCCGCGCCCGGCGCTCCAGCAGGCCCCATGCCCCCCGAGACCGTAAGGTGGCCCAAAGAGGCGTGGACATGCTTGGAACGCTGGGAGATCATGGATGTTTTTTAGGCTTCCTAGCCTCCCAGCCTCCTAGCGTCCTAGCCGAAGTTGCTGGCAGGGCCTTTGCTTGACGGTTTTCGGGGCGCGTGGGTAGGCTTGCGCTCCCAGCACCCCGAGGACGGACAGCCGATGAACTCTAACAAAGCGCCGAAGAAGGTGTCCACCCGGCGAACCGTGCACCGGGGCCGGGTGGTGGATCTTGGGATCGAGCGGGTGCGCCTGCCCGACGACCGGACCCTGCTCCTGGAGGTGGTTCGCCACCCCGGCGGGGCCGCGGTGGTGGCGTTGGACGACCGCGGCCGGGTCTGCCTGCTGCGCCAGTTCCGGCACGCGGCCGGGGGGTGGCTGTGGGAGCTGCCGGCCGGCAAGCTCGATCCCGGGGAGGAGCCGATCCGCACGGCCGAGAGGGAGCTGGCCGAGGAGGCGGGCCTGCGGGCCGGAAGGTGGGAGGGCCTGGGGTCGGTGTTGCCCACGCCCGGGTTCTGCGACGAGGAGGTGCATCTGTTCCTGGCCCGCGATCTCGACCCGGTGCCCACCGCCCACGGCCCCCACGAGTGGATCGAGGTGCACTGGTGGGGGTTCGCCGAGGCGGTGGACCGGGCGGCTCGGGGGGAGCTCAAGGACGCCAAGACCGTGGTCGCGCTGCTGCGGGCGGCAGCCCGAGGGGGGGTGCCGTGAGCCGGCCCCTGCGGGTTGGGAGGATCGGGTTCGCCAACTGCACGCCCCTGTATCTGGCCCTGGAGGATCTGGGGCTCTCGGGCGTGGAGTTCGTGGAGGGGGTGCCCACCGAACTCAACCGCCTCCTCCGGGAGGGGGAGGTGGACCTGGCCCCGTCCTCGTCGGCCGAGTACCTGGCCCGGCCCGAACTCTACGGATTCCTGCCGGACCTCTCCATCTCGTCCATCGGCACGGTGGCCTCGGTGCTCCTGTTCAGCCGGGTGCCCCTGGATGCCCTGGGGGATCGGCGGGTCGGGCTCTCCCCGGCGTCTGCCACGTCGGTCTGGCTGCTGCGGGTGCTGCTGGAGGGGCGCCTGGGGCTCTCCCCCCGATACTGCGAGCCCTCGGAGGACTGCGAGGCCGTGCTCTGGATCGGGGACCGGGCCCTCCGGGAGGCCCGGTCCGGAGGGTGGCCCCACCTCTACGATCTGGGCGAGCTGTGGTACCGTGCCACCGGCACCCCGTTCGTGTTCGCCCTGTGGATCTGCCGGCGCGACGCGTTCGCCCGGTGCCCCCGCGAGGTGCGCCGGGTGTACCGGGCCCTGATCGAGGCCCGCCAGCGGGCCTACCGGAGCTTTCCCTCCCTGGCCCGACAGGCCCCCGAGGCCGCGTGGATGGGCGAGGGCGCCCTCCTCTCCTACTGGCAGACCATCTCCTACGACCTCACCGCCTGGCACCGCGAGGGACTGCGGCGGTTCGCCGAAGCGGCCGTCGGCTTGGGGCTTCTGCCCCGCGTGCCGGACCTCACCCCCCTGCCGGTGGAAACGCCGGTCTGATACCAAGTTGCGTTCAAAGCCATCAGACCCCTGAACCGGCGGGGCAAGGGGCCTGGTGGAGCGCCGGGCGTGGCTCCGACAGTCGCTGCCCCCGGCACTCAGCCGATACCCGCTCTGCCGGTGACCCGAAATGTATTGCCAACGTTCGCTTTCCTACCGTTCATGGGACACTCGGGCTGAGTGTCGGGGGCAGCGTGAGTCGGATGCTGCACTCACGCACGGCCGGAACCAGGCCCCTTGCCCCGGCCCCCGGATGGATCTTGGTTGGAACGCAACTTGGTATCACGCGCCGCAGCGGCCCCTGCGAGGCCGTTCAGCGAAGGAGGGGCCCCCAGCCCCACCCCCTCGGGAATGCACGAACTTGCGAACCATGACACTAGACAAAAAAGAAGCCCCCGGGGGAACGGGGGCTGGGGGAAGAGGCCTCGCGATAGGAGGCTCGGCGAACGGTCCGTGTGGGGTGTGGGGCCGTTCGTTGCCTGCTGAGAAAGCAATCGCCGTGCCATCTTTCAACCTATTGGAATCAGGATGTTTGGCTTTTGGGGGCGCGGAGGGCTGTGGCATTTGGCGCATTCCCACTGCGTGGGAATCCGCGCCCCCCGGAGGAGCGTCCCCCAAAAAAGACCGGGGCCTTCGGGCCCCGGTCATCCCCGTTGGGAGGGGAGGAAGAGGCAAGGGGATCAGCCCTTGGGCTTGGGAAGCACCTGCTCGAAGGCGTCCTCGTCCATGAGCGCCCCCTGGGCCACCAGCTGACGGTACTTGAGGAAGTCGATCACGTCCTCGCCGGTCATCTTCCGGGTGCTGAACGCGGTGAAGCCCAGGAAGGCCTCGCACATCATGTTGGCCGCGAGCCAGTGGCGGTTCGCGAGCTTGGCCTGGTCCCAGAAGAACTTCTTCTTGGCCCGGATCATGTCGATGGACATCTGGAGGCAGCCCGGGAACAGGTTGGCGAACCGCCAGATGATCTGATTCACCTCCTTGTCCAGGAGCTCGAAGTCCACGGTGCACGACTTGACGAGTTCCTTGGCCTTCTTGGCCTCGTCGCCGGTCTTGAACTCGCCGTACACGATCTCGCCGTCGCGCACGTACTCCTCGGTGACCACCTGGGGGTTGCGGATGAACTTGCCGTCAGCCGTCTTGAGCACCGGCACCACCTTGGAGATCAGGCCCTTGGCCTTCATCTTGTAGGCCGACCACAGCTCGCACGAGATGCAGTTCCACATGGCGTCCTCCATGGTCAGGAACCACGGGAGGAAGTCGGTGGAGCCGCCCACGGGCGCCGAGCCGTGCTTGGGGCCGGCCTGGCCGTACACCGCCAGGTCCGAGCTGATCGCCAGGTCGCACGCCATGCCGATCTCCTGGCCTCCGGCCACCCGCATGCCGTTGACCCGGCAGATCACGGGCTTCTTGCAGTCGAGGATCGAGTCGACCATCAGGTTGAACAGGTCCATGTACTCGCCGTACTCGTTGGGCCGGCGGGAGTAGTACTGGGAGTACTCCACGGTGTTCCCGCCGGTGCAGAAGGCCTTGTCGCCCGCGCCGGTGAACACCACGGCCACCACCGACCGGTCGCCCGAGGCGGCCTTGAACCCGGCGATCACGCCCTTGACCATCTCGGTGGTGTACGAGTTGTACTGCTTGGGGTTGTTCAGCGTGATCCAGGCCACGTACAGGTCGGGCACCACATTGCCGTCGGGGTCGACCAGGGGCTTCTTCTCGTACACGGTGCACGGCGGCTCCGTGCCCCAGTACTCGCCCTTGAACAGGCCGTGGTCCTTCATCTCGTTGTCGCGGGGCAGCCAATCGAGGCTCATACTTCCCTCCTTTGGTTAGGATCGGTCGTCGGTCTACGGTCTACGGTCCGGGGCCTTCGGCCTGCTGGGCAGCTAGGCGGCCAGGCGGCTCCCATGCTCGCGGAAAAGGTTTTTTCTAGTCTCCAGTCTCCAGTTTCTAGTCTCTAGAAGTCCGGCTCCAGGATCACGCGCTTCTCCAGCTTGCGGTGGTGGGCCGCCTCGAACACCTCCTGGATCTGGCTCATGGGCCGGGTCTCGATGAACGGCTCCACCTGCACCTTGCCCTCCTGCACCAGCTTCAGCACCTCGGGGTAGTGCTTGGGCAGGCAGCCCCAGGTGCCCACGATCTCGGCGTCGAAGGCCATGAGCCGCGAGAGCATGTACTCCACCTTGGCCGGGGTGTACCCCACCACCACCATCCGGCCCACGAACGACAAGAGCGCGAGCCCCAGCTCCTGGCCCGGCTTGGTGCCGGACACCTCGAAGATCTTCCAGCCCCAGTTGTGGGGCAGGCCGTTCTGCTTGGCGATGGCTTTGAGCTCGCCGGCCACCTCCTTGGGGCTCTTGTTGAGGGGGTTGATCGTGGCGTCGGCCCCGTACTGCCGGGCCCGCTCCAGCTTGGCGTCGTCGATGTCCAGGCCCACCACGAACGAGGCGCCGAACGCCTTGGCCATCTGGGTCATGTAGATCCCGACCCCGCCGGCGCACCCGATCACGATCACCCGGTCGCCGGGTTTGAGGTCGCCGCGCACCGCCGCCTGGTAGGGGGTGGTGACCGCGTCGGCGATGACCGCGTAGTGGGACAGGGGCTTGTCCCGGTTCTCGATCACGCACAGGTCCCGGTACGGCACCACGATGTGGCTGGCGTATCCGCCGTAGGTGCCCAGGCTGTTGCCGGGCATCTTCTGGGCCAGGCAACGGTTGCCCCGGCCGGCCTTGCAGATGTCGCACTCCCCGCAGGGCATCACGGCCGGGATCAGCACCTCCTTACCCACCCAGTCGGACGGGCCGGCCACCACGGTGCCGCTGATCTCGTGGCCCAGCACCAGGGGGGGCGGGTTCACCGTGGGAACGCCCTGGTAGAAGTAGGAGAGGTCGGTGTGGCACACGCCGCAGCCCGCCACCTCCACCAGCACCTCGCCCTCGCCGAGCTCGGGCACGTCCAGCTCCACCCGCTCCAGCACCCCGGGGGTGCCCGCCTTGGGGTCGCCGGCCTTGGTCATCTGCCACGCTTGGATCTTTTCGGGAACGCTCATGGCTCGTCTCCTCCTTACGGGAAAAGGGTGGGCCCCGAAATCCGTCTGTCGGGTTCAGTGCCCCGGCCACGCTCCGGCGGCCAGGGCCTCCACGAAGGTGTCCACGGTCTCCACCCGGAACAGGGGCCACAGGGGGCTGTTCCGGTAGAGCGAGAGGCAGGCCTCATGGACCTCGCGTTTGTGGGCGGCCGAGGCGTCCTCCAGGATCACGGCCCGGAAGTCGTGGGCCAGGGCGTCCAGGGCCGTGGTCAGCACGCAGTAGGGGGTGGTGATGCCGGCCACCACCACCGTGTCCATCCCCAGGAGCCGCAGGGTTTGGTCCAGGTCGGTCTTGTAGAACGCGCTGAACCGGCGCTTGGGCAGCCGGATGTCCGACGGCCGGGGGGCCAGCTCCGGGATCACCTCGGCCCCCGGCGTGCCTCGCAGGGCGTGGGGCTGCATCCGCCCCCCGAACAGGAAGTCCCCGGGCAGGAACGAGTCGTTGGCAAACACCACGGGCGCTCCCGCTCGTCTGCACGCCTCCGCCGCCCGCCGCACCGCCGGCACGATCGCCATGCCCTCGGCCGCGACGGCCGTGTGCCGGTGGGTCTTGAGGTTGTCCACCAGCATGTCCACCACCACCAGCGCCGGCTTCACGGACCGGCCTCCAGGCCGAGGATCCGGGCCGCATTCTCCCCCAGGATCGCCCGCTTGGCCGGCTCGGACAGGGGAAGCCGCCGGATCGCCTCCACGTTCGCCCGAATCCCGGGGTTGCCCGGCCAGTCGGAGCCAAACACCACCTTGTGGTGGATCCGCTCCAGGTCGGGAAAGTACTCCAGCAGCTTCTTGGGAGGCAGCCCCGAGACCTCCAGGTACAGGTTCGGGTGCAGCCCCGCCAGGAACGCCGCGCGGTCGTACCAGAACCCCCGGCCGCCGTGGACCATCAGCAGCGTCAGGTCGGGGAAGTCCACGGCCACCTCGTCCAGAAACAGGGGGTCTCCGAACTTCAGCTTGGCCCCCCGGAACACGCTGGACCCGGTGTGCACCATGACCGGCCAGCCCAGCTCCTGGCACGCCGCGTACAGCGGGTAGAGCTCCCGGGCGTTGGGGTAGAAGTGCTGGTACGTCGGGTAGAGCTTCAGCCCTCGGAACCCCTGGTCCGCCAGCCGGCGCACCTCCTGGTCGGGCCGGGGGGTGACCCAGGGGTTCAGGTTCGCGAACAGGATCAGGCGGCGACACCCTCCGAACCGCTCCCGCACGTACTCGTTCGTGGTGACGCCGGTGACCCGGGGGCTGATCTCGGGCAGCCCCACCGCGTAGTCCACCCCCTCCCGCTCCAGGTACGCGTCGAACGCCTGGGGTCGCAGAAGGGCGTCCCAGTCCCCCCGGCCGTCCCAGAAGCTGTCGCAGAACTCGGCCGCGATCGGCTCCAGGTGCTCCCGGGCGGCCAGGTGGACGTGGAAGTCGATGATCATGGGTTTTCCCGTTCACCGCTGGAAGGCTCGGAGGCTGGGAGGCTAGAAGGCTAACAACCTCCTTCTCCTAACGTTTCGAGCATGCCTACGCACAGTCCGGGGGGCAGGGGTTTGCGAATCAAGGGCCAGAAGACAGATGAAACCCATGCCCTGCCGCCGGCAATCGGTCAGCGGTGCTTCCACTCGGGCCGGCGTTTCTCCAGGAACGCTTGGAGCCCCTCTTTCGCGTCCTCGGTGGTCATCAGGTCGTGGAGGTACACCTGCTCCACCCGGGACAGCGCGTCGGCGAACGGCAGGCCCTTTGCGGTGCGGATGGCCTTTTTGGTGGCCCGGAGCACTGGGCCGGAAAGGGTGGTGAACACCCGCAGGAACTTGCCGAACTCCTCGTCGAACGCGTCCAGCGGAACCACCTTGTTCACGAGGCCCAGGCGCAGGGCCTCGTCCGCCCGGATCGTCTCGCCGCCCACGATCAGCTCGAAGGCCCGCTTGTCCGGGATCAGCCGGGGCAGCACCACCGCGGCCAGGGGCGGGAACACGCCCACCTTCACCTCGGGCTGGCCGATCTTCATGTTGTCGGCCGCCACGATCATGTCGCAGAAGATCGCCAGCTCGCATCCGCCGCCCAGGGCCGCGCCCTTGACCGCGGCGAGGGTGGGGATCTCCAGGGCGTCCAGGTGGTGGAAGATCTCGTGGAACACCTCCACCATCCTCTCCACCTTGTCGGGGGTGTGGTCGGCCACGTCCACCCCGGCGGAGAACGCCTTGTCGCCCTCGGCGGTGACCACCAGGGCCCGCACCTCCAGCTCCCGGGCCTTCACCGTGGCCAGGGCGTCGTTGAGCTCCTCCATGGTGGGGATGTCCAGCACGTTGTAGGGAGGCCGGTTGATCGAGATCCACGCGGCACCCTCGGCATCCCAGGTCTTGATGAACTTGTAGTCGGACATTTCCTTCCTCCCTTCGGTATGCATCGGTCTACGGTCTACGGTCGACGGTCTGCGGTCTCCTGGTCCGGCGTTCGGTCTTTGGTTTTCGCGGTCTTCAGGTATCGCATCAGGCCGGAGATCAGTCGGGTGGTCTCTCCAGTCACTCTGCAGAGTTCTTCGAACTCCGAATCGGCCAACAAGCCGACATCGTGGGCGAGATACAAGAGGGATCGCACCTCTGCGGCCGAACCTCGGGCGACGCCCAAAAAATGCAGGAACTCTTTGTCCGAGCGCCGTTCGAACCCCTCGGCGATGTTCGACATCGTGGAGATGGCAGCACGGCGGATCTGGCTCACCAGGTTGTGGTCCCGGGCGAAAACGCCTGTTCCGCTGACCCGATACACGTGGCGACTGAGCTCCCGAGCCTTCTGCCACGCCTCGACATCTTCGAACCGCTGTATCCTCGCCCCCATGTGTGCTCCCCCGCCCGAAACGGGCGACCGACGACCGGCGACCGATGACCGGAGACCGACGCCCCCTAGATGTACTGCCCTCCGTCCACCTTGATCACCTCGCCGGTGATGTGGCGGCCGCACTCCGAGGCCAGGAAGGCCACGAGCCAGGCCACGTCCTCGGGCTTGCCGGCCCGCTTCACCGCCGACTCGTTGATGGCCGCCTCGCGGAACTCGGCCGGCATGCTCTCGCCCATCTCGGTCAGGATGAACCCGGGGGCGATGGAGTTGCAGGTGATGCCGTACTTCCCCAGGTCCTTGGCCGCGGCCTTGGTGAGCCCGATCACGCCGGCCTTGGCGGCCGAGTAGTTGGTCTGGCCGAACTTGCCCCGCAGGCCGTTGATCGAGGTGATCGAGAGGAACCGGCCCCACTTCTGCTCCCGGAAGATCGGGGCCGCGGCCCGCAGATAGTTCCAGGTGCCCTTCAGGTCCACGTCGATCACCCGGTCGAACTGCTCCTCGCTCATCTTCCACAGGACGCCGTCCCAGTTCATGCCGGCGTTGGTGACCAGGATGTGGAGCCCGCCCAGCTCGGCCACCACCTTGTCCACCATGGCCTGGGCGTCCGAGAAGCTCGCCACGTCGGCCTGCACGGCCAGGCCCCTACGGCCCAGGGCCTCCACCTCCTTGACCATCTTCTCCGCCTCTTCGGCGCTCTTGCGGTAGTTCAGGGCCACGTCCGCCCCCTGGCGTGCCAGGGTGCGCACGATCTCCGCGCCGATCCCCCGGGTGCCGCCCGTGACGATGGCCACCTTTCCGGTCAGGTCGATCATGGTTTCCTCCTTTGGAAAACTTCGGTCGACGGTCGACGGTTTTCGGTCTTTGGTCTGCAGTCTTCGGTCCACGGTTGCCCTGCCCGGACCCTCCGGCGACGGAGAGTCCTCCCCCCCACGACCGAGGACCGTGGACCGCCGTTACGACTCCCGGCGGATGATCATGGCCATGGTGGACCCGCCGCCGCCGCAGATCGAGGCGATGCCCAGCTCCTTGTCCAGGCGCTTGAGCGCATGGTACAGGGTCACGATGATCCGGGCGCCCGAGCAGCCGGTGGGGTGCCCCAGGGCGATGGCGCCGCCGTGGACGTTGAGCTTGGACCGGTCCCAGCCCAGCATCCGCTCGTTGGCGATGATCTGGGCGGCGAACGCTTCGTTCACCTCGATCAGGTCCATGTCGTCCAGGGTCATGCCGGCGCGCTCGAGCGCCCGGGGGATCGCCACGCCCGGCCCCTCGCCCATGTACCGGCCGTCCACCGCGGTCTGGGTGTACTCGACCACCGAGAACAGGGGCTTCAGGCCCTTTTCCTCGGCCTTCTCCCGGGTCATGGCCACCAGGAACGCGGCGCCGTCGGTCAGGCCGCACGAGTTGCCGGCGGTCACCGAGCCGTCCTTCTTGAACGCGGGGGGCAGCTTGGCCATCTGCTCGACGCTGACCTCGTAGCGGATGGACTCGTCCTTGTCGAACACGATCTCCGGGGTCTTGCGGGTGCCGGGCACCGTGACCGGGGTGATCTCCTCGTCGAACCACCCGTTCTTCTGTGCCTCGGCCGCCTTGCGGTGGCTGTCGGCCGCGAACTCGTCGAGCTCCCTGCGGCTGAGGCCGTACTTCTCCACCAGGTTCTCGGCCGTGAGCCCCATGGACAGGTCCGCGATCGGATCGTGGGAGTCGCTCCAGCCGTCCTCGATGGTCACCGGCCCCATGCGGAAGCCCTTCCACCGGTACCCCTTGATCAGGTGCGGGATCGTGGACATGCTCTCCATGCCGCCGCACAGCACCACGTCGGCCTGGCCCACCTGGATCAGCTGGGTGGCCAGGCTGATAGCCTTCATGCCGGCCGGGCAGGCCTTGTTGATGGTGACCCCGGGCACGTTCTGGCCCACCCCGCCCTTCAGGGCGGCGGTGCGGGCCGGGTTGACATGGTTGCCCGCCTGGCGGCATGAGCCGATGATCGCGTCGTCCACCTCGTCGCCCGACACGTTGGCGCGCCGGAGGGCCTCGCGGATGGGAAACGAGGCCATGTCGTACACCTTCATGTCCTTCAGGGTGCCTCCGAACCGGCCCATGGGCGTGCGGACGGCGCTCACGAAAACCACGTCGCTGAGTTGGCGCATTGCTCTCTCTCCCTCGTTGGGCACCCGAGGGTGCCGGTTATCGGACGGCGGTTTGGGCCTTGGGCCCGCTGGGCGGCTAGGCGGCTCGGCAGCTCGGCGGTCGGGCGGCTCCCGGGCCGAGGCCCCCCCAAGACTTCTCTAGTTTCTAATGTTCCGTTTCGCAAAAACGTATGCGGATTGCTTCGGTGGGGCTGGGGGCTCCGACGAAGCGCGACGGCCGAGCAGCCCGGGCCGCCCGGCGCCAGGGGAGCGGCCGCGGCGCGTGCTCTCACGCGCCGCAGCGGACCGCGCCGAGGCGGCCCCTGCGAGGCCGTTCAGCGAAGGAGGGGCCCCCAGCCCCACCCCCTGGGAAAACCACGAGATTTCGGAAACGCTACACTACTCTCTGCCCCGGGTTATCACGCAGAGGCCCTCTGCTTCACGATGGGCACGGGCTCGTCGGGCACCGTGTCCGGAGGAGGCGCGCCGACCACCTTCTGCACCGCTCCGAACCGGGGCGGGCACGCCTCCAGGCAGGTGCCGCACTTGATGCACGCGTCCTGGTCCACCACGTGCACCAGCCCCTTGCCGCCGGCGATCGCATCCACCGGGCAGCGCTTGGCGCACATCATGCAAGCCCGGCACTTGTCCGGATCGATGTAGTAGGTGGGCGCCTGGGCCAGGAGCTCCGCCACCTCCTCCGGTGTGAAGGGGTTCTCCTTGGCCTCCTCCGGGGTGCCCTTGTGCGCCAGCTTCTCCCGGGCCGCCAGCTTCAGGTACGGCACCATCCGAGCCACCTCGGTCAGCTTGGCCCGCACCTCCCCCGGGTCGAGGCCCTCGCCCTCGGCCAGGGGACCCAGCTCGCGGATCTCGCGGCTGAACTCGTTCATCAGCTCGGCGAACCGGGTGCCCTCGCCCGAGGAGAGCTCCTCCATCCGCACCCGCGCCGGGTTCAGCCCCACGTGCTCCAGCAGGCGCCGGGTGAGGTGCACCATGTTCAGGGCGTAGAAGTTGCCGTGGGTGATGTAGTGGCACTCCCCCAGGTAGCACCCGCCGATGAACACGCCGTCGGTGCCGTTGAGGAACGCCCGGAAGAGGAACGACATGTCCACCCTTCCGGAGCACATCACCCGGATCAGCTTGATGTCCGTCGAGTATTGGAGACGGGAAACTCCCGCCAGGTCCGCAGACCCGTACGCTCACCAGTTGCACACGAAGCCGAGCAGCTTGGGCTTGAACCGCATCGCGCTCATGGAACTCCTCCGTTTTGGGCCTTCGGCCCGCTGGAAGGCTGGAAGGCTAGTGTTCCGTTCCACGAAAAAGTATATCCATTCCGGCGGTGGGGCTGGGGGCTCCGACGAAGCGCGACGGCCGAGCAGACCGGGCCGCCCGGCGCCAGGGGAGCGGCCGCGGCGCGTGCTCTCACGCGCCGCAGCGGACCGCGCCGAGGCGGCCCCTGCGAGGCCGTTCAGCGAAGGAGGGGCCCCCAGCCCCACCCCCTCGGGAATGCACGAACTTGCGAACCATGACGCTAGAAAGCTGGAAGGCCAGGAGGCCAGAGACCTCTTTGATCTCCGAGCCCTGCGCCAGCACCTCACGCCACCTCGGGCAGCTCCTCGTCGCCCCCGGCCTGTCCCTCGGCCGTGCCGGTCAGGGCGTCCACCTGCGCCTCCAGGGCCTCGTTCCGGTAGTGCTTCAGGTAAATCGCGCCGGTGGGGCACACCGCGTTGCACAGGCCGTCGCCCTTGCACAGCACCGGGTTCACCACGGCCTTCTTCCCCTGGCGCGTGGTCCTCAGGTCGATCGCACCGTACTCGCACACCTCGGCGCAGGCTCCGCACCCGATGCACCGCTTCTCCTCCACGTCGCACACCGAGCCCGAGGCCACCACCGTGTCGTTCGCCAGCAGCACCACCGCCCGGCCTGCCGCGCCGTAGGCCTGGTTGATCGCCTCCGGAATGTGCTTGGGGTAGTGGGCCATGCCGCACAGGTACACGCCCTCCGCCCCGAAGTCCACGGGCCGGAGCTTCACGTGGGCCTCCTGGAAGAACTTGTCCGGGCTCAGGTTCGCCTTGAACAGCTTTGCGATGTGGCCGCGGTCCTCGGCAGGCACCACCGCCGCGGCGAGCGCGAGCAGGTCCGCGTCGATCGCCAGATCGGTCTCCAGCACCGGGTCCCACACCACCACCCGGATCCGCTCCCGGCCGCCTTCCCCGATCCGCTCCACCCGCGGGGCCCGCTCCGGCTCGTACCGGATGAACCGCACGCCCTTCTGGGACGCCTCGCGGTACCGGTCCTCCCGGAACCCGTAGGTGCGCATGTCCCGGAACAGGATGTACACGTCCCGGTCGGGGTTCTCCTCCTTGAGCTTCAAGGCGTTCTTCACCGAGTGGCTGCAGCAGACGCGCGAGCAGTAGTTGCGCTCCTCGTTGCGGCACCCCACGCACTGGATCATCACCACGGTCTCGGCCTGCCGCACCCGGTCCTCGCCCCGGGCGATCGCCTCCTCCAGCTCCAGGTTCGTCAGGACCCGGTCGGTCTCGCCGTAGAGGTACTCGGTGGGCCGGTACTCCTCGGCCCCGATCGCCACCACGGCTGCTCCGTGGGCGATCTCCTCGGTCCGGCCGTCGGCGGTCTCGACCCGGGTCACGAAGTTGCCCACGTAGCCCGTGGCCTCCACGATCCGGGCGCCGGTATGCACCTGGATCAGGGGGTGGCGGTACACCTTCCGGATCAGGTCCTGGACGAACGCCTGCACGTCCAAGCCGTCGAGGGTGTGGTGGAGGCGCCGGGCCACGCCGCCTAGCTCGTGGGTCTTCTCCACCAGGTGCACCCGGTAGCCCTGCTGGGCGATGCTGAGCGCCGTGGTCATGCCCGACACCCCGCCCCCCACCACCAGGGCGGTCTTGTTCACCGGAAGCTCGAACTCCTCTAAGGGCTCCAGGCGCGCCGCCCGGGCCACCGCCATCCGGATGATCTCCCGGGCCTTCCGGGTGGCCTCCTCCTTCTCGCGGGAGTGCACCCACGAGCAGTGCTCCCGGATGTTGGCCATCTCGAAGTAGTACTGGTTGATCCCGGCCTCCCGCAGGGTGTCGCGGAACAGGGGCTCGTGGGTTCGGGGGGTGCAGGCCGCCACCACCACGCGGTTGAGCTTGTGCTCCTGGATCGACTGGGCCAGGCGCTGGGCCGCGTCGGTCGAGCAGATGAAGATGCTCTCCTCGGCGTGCACCACGTTCGGAAGGGTCTTGGCGAACTCCACCGAGCCGGGGATGTCCACCACCCGGCCGATGTTCGCCCCGCAGTGGCACACGTACACGCCCACCCGCGGCTCCTCGCCGGAGACGTCCCGCTCCAGCGGGTAGACCCTCTCCTTCACGAGCTTGTCCCGGCGCTTGGCCAGGAGCTCGCCGCACTGGCTCCCCGCGCCGCTCGCGCTCACCACCGCCTCGGGGATGTCCAGGGGGCCCTGGAACGCGCCACTCACGAACACCCCGGGCCGGGCGGTCCTCATCGGGTTGGCCGGGGAGATCCGGCAGAACCCGTGCTCGTTGAGGTCGATCCCGAAGGTCTCGGCCAGCCGCTCGGCGTCCTGGGGCGCGCTCAGGCCGATCGAGAGCACCACCAGGTCGAACTCCTCCTCCCGAACCCCCTCCGGGGTGGTGTAGCGCACCACCACGTTGTGGGTCTCGGGGTCCTCGCGCACGATCGTGGCGTAGCTGCGGATGAACCGCACCCCGGGCAGGGCGGCCGCCCGCTGGTAGAACCGCTCGAAGTCCTTGCCGTAGGACCGGATGTCGTTGTGGAACACCGTGCACTCGGCGTCGGCGTCGTGGTCCTTGGTGAGGATGACCTGCTTCTGGGTGTAGGTGCAGCACACCGCCGAGCAGTAGCTGTTGGCCCCCTCGGTGACCTGCCGCGAGCCCACGCAGTGGAGCCACGCGATCTTGTGTGGGTGGCGGCCGTCCGAGGGCCGCAGGATCTCACCCTCGTTCGGGCCGGTGGCGCACATGATCCGCTCAAAGTCCAGGCTGGTCACCACGTTGGGGTACTCCCCGTACCGGTACTCCGGCTTACGCCTCGGGTCGTACGGGCTGAACCCGGGTGCGAGGATCACCGCGCCCACCTTGATCGTCACCTTCTCGGGCCTCTGGTTGAAGTCGATCGCCCGGGCCTTGCACACCTCCACGCAGATGCGGCACTTCTTCTCTTTGAGGTACAGGCAGCTCTGGTCGATGTACGGCACCAGCGGGATCGCCTGGCCGAAGTAGATGTGCACCGCCTTGCTCAGGGAGATGCCCTGGTTGAACTCGTCCGGGTACTCCACCGGGCAGTACTCGGCGCACACCCCGCAGCCGGTGCACCGGTCCTCGCGCACGTACCGGGGCTTCTTCACCAGGGTCACGGTGAAGTCCCCTGCCTCGCCCTCCACCTCGGCCACCTCGGCGTAGGTGATGATCTCGATGTTCGGGTGCCGGTGGCACTCCACAAACTTGGGCGACTCGATGCACATGGAGCAGTCGTTGGTGGGGAAGGTCTTGTCGAGCTGCGCCATGCGCCCGCCGATGGACGGGGCCTTGTCCACCAGGTACACCTTGAACCCGGCCGTGGCCAGGTCCAGGGCGCCTTGGATCCCGCTGATGCCGCCCCCCACGATCATCACGTCGCCGAACTCCCGGTTCCCCAGGAGCCTTTGGATCTGCTGAACGCGCTCCAGTGCTTCGTTGCTCACGATGTCCCTCGTAAGGCCCGCTTCGCGGGCCGCTGGAAAGCTGGAATGCCAGGAGGCGGAAAAGCGAGGCTCACAGCGCCTCGGCCAGCACCTCGGTCAGGTCCTTGACCTCCAGGGACTGCTCGTCGTCGAGCCCCAGCCGGCTGTCCTCGAAGTTGGCGATGCAGTAGGGGCACGCCGTCACCAGCACCCGGGCCCCGGCGTCCAGCGCCTGGCGCACCCGCAGCTCGGAGAACCGCTCCGCCTTGGGCGTGTCCATCCAGATCCGGCCGCCCCCGCCCCCGCAGCACAGGCTGTCGATGCCCGTGTCCGGCATCTCCACGAGCTCCAGGCCCGGCACCCGCCGAAGGAGCTCCCGGGGCGGATCGAAGAGGCCGTTGTGCCGGCCCAGATAGCAGGGGTCGTGGTAGGTCACCCGTCCGGCGTACCCGCCCCCGAGCTCCAGCCGCCCGTCCCTCACCAGCTCGAGGAGATACTCGCTGACGTGCACCACCTCGAAGTGCACCATGAACTCCGGGTACTCGTTCCGGAACGTGTGGTAGCAGTGGGGTGAGTTCACCAGCACCCGCTTCACCCCTCGGTCGATGAACGCCTTGATGTTCTGCCGGGCCAGCCTCTTGAACAGCTCCTCGTCCCCGGCCTTGCGGATGCTCTCTCCGCAGCAGGTCTCGGCCTCGCCCAGGATGCCGAACCGGACTCCGGCCTTCTGCAGCATCTTGGCCGTGGCCGCCGCCACTTTGCGCAGGCGGCGGTCGTAGGCGAAGTAGCACCCCGTGAAGTACAGGAGCTCCATGCCCTCTTCGTACGCAGGCACCCCCAGGCCCTCGGCCCAGGCGGCCCGGTCCTCCCGGGGCTCCCCGAACGGGTTGCCCTGGGTGCTCAGGTTCCCGCTCACCGCCCGCACGGGCCGCACGTTCTCCGGGAACACGCCGTACTCCGTGGCAAGCCGCCGCAAGGCCATGCCGGAGTCGATCTGCCTGACGTCCCGGGGGCACCGCTGGGGGCACCGGCCGCAGGCGGTGCACCGCCAGATCTCCTCGTTCTCGATCTCGGTCATGCCGAACGCGGCCTGGCGCACGATCTTTCGCATGCTGAACCGCCGAACCCGGTTCCAGGGGCACACCACGTCGCACATGCCGCACTGGAAGCAGTTCTGGAACGCCTCGCCCCCGGTCGTGCGGATCAGCTCACGGATCTCTCGGTAGTCGGCTACGTTTTCCATTGTAACGTCGGTCGTCGGTCGTCGGTGGTCGGTCAATGGTCGGGGCCTTCGGCCCACTGGGCAGCTAGGCGGCCGGGCGGCTCTCGGATTGCTGCCGAGCCCATGGAGGGGCAAGGGGCCTGCCGGAGAGCCGGGCGCGGCCCCTTAGCTCGCCGCGCAGCGCCTCTAACGCTCGGACCGCGAAATGGTTCGGATTCCACCGAGTTGCCATGAAACCAGCTCTCCTGACCCGCGCCTGCGCGGCGAATCTCGATGTCCGGCTTCGCGCCCGGCCGGAGGCAGGTCCCTTGCCCCGTCCCCCAATGAAACGTCCCTACCGTGTGGTCGGGTCAAAGGCGGCCCCACCTCATCCTTTGCCCGCGATCCGGGCGACTGCGTCCAGCACCTTGTCCAGCCCGTACTCGTCCGCCAGGGCCTCGAGCCCGATCTCCAGCTCGTCCGGCCCCTCCTCACCCGCGGCCACCTCTTCCTCCCGCACCTCATAGGTCAGCGCGTTCACCCGGCACACCGCCACGCACACCGGCTCCTCCAGCTCCGGCGTGGACTCGCACATGTCGCACTTCAGGGGGAGCTTGGAGTCCGGCTCGTAGAAGTAGTCGCGCGACGGACAGATGTTCCCGCAAAAGGCGCACTCGGGGTACTCTTTCCCCTGCAGCACGTAGGCGTGGCGGCCCGCGCACTCCGCCGGGGTGTAGGCTACCGAGCGGATGGGAAAGTAGATGTCGTTCAGCTCGTCGAACACCACGCGGATCCGAGAGCGCGCCGGGTTCGCGCTGCTGTAGCGCGGCTTCGCGTGGAACGCCGAGCACGCCAGCTCGCACGCCCGGCACCCGATGCACTTGTCCGGATCCACCTTGATCGTCTTGATGAGGCACTTCTCCGTCATGGCTGACTCCGGGTGGGGCTGGAAGGCTAGAAAGCTAGAAGGCTGGAAGGCCCAACCCCTCTGGGCCGCCCTTTTGAGATGCCCTCTCGCTTCTTTCGCCCGTCCTCCCCTCCTCTGACTCCTGAATTCCGACCCCTGACTACGCCGAGACGTCCTGGAACACCGGCTCCCGGTCGTCCTCCGACAGGATCCCCCGCCGCACCAGGTCCTCGGCCACGTCGGCCAGCCCCAGCTTCTCCAGGGTTCCGATGGTCGGGATGCCGTCCTGGGTCCACCCCTTGAACGTGTAGTAGTCGCTCAGAACCTTCTGCTCCTTCTCCGGATCCCGGATCTGCCAGTGGTCCTCGGGGGGCTTCTCGTCCTTCCGCCGCAGCCCCCGGCGCACGTTGATCGCCCGGATCAGGTTGCGGTTGCGCCGGGCCAGGTTCCAGAGCTCCTGGGGCGTGAGCTCGATCCCGGCGGCCGCCGCGATGAACTTGGGCAGGTTGTAGATGTGGTACGGCGGCTGCCCCCCGAACTGGCCCCGGAACGACGAGAGGAACGCGCACATCCCGATCGCGTCGTCGATGTAGTGCATGGTCTCGTTCCAGTCGCAGATGTGTACGGCCGCCTCCAGCGGGGGATGGGTCCGGGGCTCCCACTCCAGGTACCACTTCTTGAACCGCTCCGGCGCCGCCTCCCACCGCTTCACGAACTCCTCCCGCTCCTTCTTGTCCGCGATGGGCACCTGCGGGTACGAGCCCTCGATCTGGGTGATGTTCATCTTCTCGCCCGTCGCGTACATCAGGAAGTACGGGAAGTTGATCATCTTCAGCTTCAGGGGCACCTGCTCGAACTTCTTCATCGTGTTGTGGTCGTACTTTTCCGCGCCCCGCCCGATCTGCCGGGCCGCGTGGTACACCCCGTTCGCCAGGGCGTCGCCCACCCCCTCGCGCCGCACGATCTTCTCCAGCAGGTAGAAGAACCGGTCCCCGTTGTCCTCCGGGAAGCCCGGCAGGTCCTCGTCCGTCAGGATGCCCGCCTCGTACAGCTCCACCGCGAACGCCAGCACCTGGGGGGTGGAGAACCCGTCGAGCCCGTAGGCCTGGGTCTTCGCCAGGATCTGGTAGTTGAAATCGATCTCCTTGTACGCCGCCATGGCGTACGTGAGCTTGCTGTAGCACTTCTGGAAGTAGGTCTCGTGGCCCGGCACCTTGATGGCCTGGTGGCAGTCCTTGGGGCAGTTGTAGCACCCGGTCCAGCGCAGCCGGACGCTCTCGCTGATCTTCTTCCAGCGCTCCTCCCGTTCCTTGTTCCAAAAGCCCTTGATCCGCTTGCGGGCGTTGCCCCACGCGAAGTTGTCCACGTGGAACTCTTCGTCGTCCTCGTGGGCCATGATGTCGCCCGTGAACGGGTTCTCGGAGATCGCCTTGAACATGTCGAGGGAGAGCCGAAAGATCTCCTCGGGCTTGGCCAGCTGCAGGTCCTGGGTGCCCCGCACGGCGATGGCCTTGAGCCGCTTGTCGCCCATCACCGCGCCCACGCCCCGCGAGGCGCTGGCGCTCGAGTGCTCGATGGTGGCCATGTACACCCGGTTCTCCCCGGCCAGGCCGATGGCCGCCACCTGGGCCTCGGGCACGCCCAGCTCCTCGCGGATCAGACGGGCCGTCTCCTGGGCGCCCTTGCCCCGCAGGTGGGTGGCGTCCCGCAGCTCCACCTTGTCGTTGTGGATCCACAGGTACACCAGGTCCGGAGCCTTGCCCCGGAACACGATCTGGTCGTAGCCGGCGTGCTTGAGCTCGGGGCCGAAGAACGCGCCGAAGATCGAGTGGGCGTAGAGACCCGTCTGGGGGGAGATGGTGTTCACCACGGTGCGGTTGGCTCCCGGTACCGGCGTACCCACCAGCAGCCCGGCGGTAAAGATGAGCAGGTTCTCCGGATCGAAGGCCTGCACCTCGGGCCCGACCCGGTCCCACAGGATCTTGGCGGCCGTGCCTTGACCGCCGAGAAACATCTCAGTCCAAGAGGGCTCGGTGGGCACCTTCTGGATGCTTCCCCGGGTCAGATCCACCTCCAGACGAAAGCCTGTTTCCGCGTACCGCATGGCACTCCCTCTACGAACGTTACGCTCTTGGGTGGGTCCCGCCGGTGGGGACGAGCGCTCGACAGGAGGGTGATGTTCTCACCGGAGCCGGAATCGTCAAGCCGGAAAGGGCGTCCCGACCGCCCCTCTCGTCTGCGTCCTGCTCTAGAACTGCAATCCGTATGCCAACCGAGCGGTCGGTGCCGGCACAGACGTTGCCGGAGCCGTGTCGACGACGAGTCGGCCCACCATGACGGGGATGGAGCCCCTTTCCACGATCCGTCTGCGCCCCTGGCGTGCCTGCCTGCCGCCCCATCTGGGGCGCCGGGGTTGGCAGGCTGGTAAAAGTTAACCGTTTTTTGGGTAAACTCTGATCGAATCCGGCCTTGCGCCGCCGTGGAACGGAAAAGGCGCCGCACGGGGCGGCGCCTCGGGGGATCTGGTGGGGAAGTGGGCAGACGGGGCGGAGCGTGCGATCACAGCTCCCGTTCCAGGTTGATCGTACGCGACGGCGCAAACTGGTTCGTGCTGAAGAAACGGATCATCTGGTAGTCGTCCCAGTTGACCAGCGTGTTGATCTTCTGTACCCCGAGCTGTCGGAGGTGGTCGAGCAGCTCGTTAATAAGCGTCTGGCCCACCCCCAGCTTCTGATAGTCGGGATCCACGCCGATCGTGTCGAGGGTGGCCCCCTCCTGGGAGATCCCGTACTGTCCGATGTACAGCTCTGCCATGACGAACCCGATGAGTTTTCCGTCCCTTGTCTCGGCGGCAAACGAGACGGGCAGATAGTCGGGGGTTCCGAAGAGCTTTTCGAACTTGGTCTCGTAGTACTGGCGCCGGGAGCTCCCGAGCACCTTCTGGTCGATTGCGACCACCGCGTCCAGGTCGTCTGCGCGCAGGAACCGGGTCGTAAAGGAAACGTCGTTCATGGCTCCTCCTGTTCTCCCGTTGGGTTGCAAGCGGTTGGGGGTACGAGGCAATTGCTTCGGCATCGACGAGTTACTAATTCCAACGAAAGTATTGCCAGGCCCGTGCCCCCTTCCCCTTGGGGAGTGCGGGGTGGAGGTCTGGTGGAGTGCCGGATGCAGCGACTGTGGGAGCCACGCCCGGCGCTCCAGCAGGCCCCACGCCCCAGAGCGCATCTATTTAGCCGCCGGAGTACCGGAGTAATAGTACCTCGGGGGCGGGGCAAGGGGGCTATCGCGCCTGCTTGTCCGCCGGGTTGTATAGTGTGCCGCGAAAAGGGGGTACCGCAAAGGCCTGCACCGTTGAGCCCGTCCGCCCGGTCCTCAATCATGTTCGGCGGCGCAGCAGCCGTCGGGGACCACGCGCTCGGCATGGGCGTACACCACGAACCCCTTGCCCTTGGCTCGGCCGATCAGGGTGACCCCCATGTCCCGGGCCCGGAGCACGGACTGGTGGGTGGGGACGCTGCGCGACACCACCACCGGAATCCCGGCCCGGCGGGCCTTGTGCAGGATCTCCGAGGAGGTCCGGCCCGAGCTCAGCAACACGCAGGTGCCGAGGTCGGTGCCCTCGGCCAACCCGTGGCCGATGGCCTTGTCCACCGCGTTGTGTCGGCCCACGTCGTCGAACCATGCCCCGGGAAGGGAGCCGCCCTTGCTGAGTGCAGCCGTGTGGATGCCCCGGGTCCGGCGGTACAGGGGGGAGGCGCCCTGCAATGCGGACGCGAGCCGGTCGATCTGGCGGCTGGTCACGGTCAGGGCCGTGGTCAGCGGCCTCCGGGCGGCCAGCTCGGCCACGTTGGCGAACATCACCCCCTTGCCGCACCCCGAGGTGTAGACCCGCCTGTTCAGGAGCTCCACGTCCGGGTCCCGGCTCAGCTCACACTCGGCCACCCACCGCACCGGGTCCACCCGGCAGGCCCCCAGCTCCTCCTGCGAGCGGATCACGCCTGCCGAGAACAGGAACCCGAGGACGAGGTGGGGGAGGTCCGTGGGGGTGCACATGAGGGTCGCCACCTCGGTGCCGTTGGCCACGATGGTGACCGGCACCTCGGTGGGCACGTTCACCTCAACGGGTGAGACGCCGCCGGCCGAGTACCGGGTGGCCTCCATCTCGACCACCGGTCCCAGTTCGTCGGTCTTGTTCATGGCGGTACTCCTGGCTCTCGCCGATGACGTCGCGTCAGTACAGGACCGGCAGCTCGAGGCTCAGGCGCTGGCTGGGCACGAACCCCATGTGCCCGAAGAACTTCAGCAGCCCGAAGTCCTTCCAGTCTACCAGGGTGTAGATTCGTTCGACCCCGGCAGCCTTCATGTTCGTCCGGAACTGATCGAACAGTGCACCGCCGACCCCCCGGTCCTGAAGCTCAGGGTCCACCCCCAGGGTGTCCACCACGGCCGAGCTCTCCGGAATCCCGAACTCACCCGAAAAGAGCGTGCCCATGAGGAACCCTACCACCCGGCCGTCCGCCTCGGCCACCAGCGAGGCGTTGATCTGCGTGTCGTTCAAGGTGGCCACCTTGAAGCGGTACCGGTAGTACTCCTCTCGGGGCGTCCCGGTGATCTTCTCGTCGATCGCGACCACCGCGTCCAGGTCCTCGGGCTTCATCACCCGTACGATCACGCTCAGGCTCATCGCACCACCTTTTGGGCCTTCGGCCCGCGGGAAGACCGCTGGAAAGCTGGAAGGCTAGCCCGCATTATTCATGAAACCTTCTGCTGCAACCGCCGATTGCACGCCATCTCGGGGCGTGCTCGCGCCTCGGGGCTCGACGTACCGTCCAGTACGCCTGCGCCCCTCGTTGCTGCGCTTGCCCCGACCTGACGCACACTCGACGGTTTCGCGACGAACGCTCATGAATAATGCGGGCTAGGAGGCTAGAAGGGTCGTCGGTCTCCGGTCAGCGGTCGTCGGTCTGAGCCCTTGGCCCGCCGAGAGGCCGTCACTCCTCGAGCTCCCGGGTGAGCACCACCTGGTAGCGGTTTGGGTCCGGGTCTCCGTCGAAGCACGCCGTACACGCCGGCCCCTCCTTCCCGCTGCCGCACACGGCCGCGGCCGGCAGCAGGCGCACCTCGTACCCCAGGGAGCGGTAGGTCTCCACGATCTCGCTGAGTCGGGGCTCGCACGCCACGCTGCGCCGCACCCACCCCGCCCGCTCGAGCTCTGCGGGGTCGGGGTGGGGAGGCCGGCCTCCGGCGGGGTCTCGATCGGTCATGGGGGAATCCTCGCGGCCTACCGGAGCTACCAGCTGTGGGTCATCGCGCCCCACGGGCAGGCGCGCACGCAGGGCAGGGAGGGGCGGTCGCCGGCCGGCTTGCACCCCGCGCACTCGTACCTGAGCCGCTTGCGCCGCCGGTCGTCCACGGCCACCACGGTGTCACCGTAGGGATCCTCCTCCACCGTGAACACCCCCCTGGGACAGGCCGCCACGCAGGGCTTGCCGTCGCACCGGCCGCACCGGTCCGTGTCGATGGTGATGAAGAACTCCCCTTCCGCGTCCTGATACCCGTAGTGGGCGATCACGTGTTTTCCTCCGGAAGGTGCCCGGGCGGCTACGCCGCCTGCGGCTTCCCTCGGGCCTTCAGGTAAAGGGCGTGGGCGAACAGGGCCGCTCCCAGGGCTCCGGCGATCTGGGTGTCGTAGGGGGTGGGCAGGGCTTTCACGCCGATGATCTCCTCGATCCGGCGCACCACCCCGATGTTCTTGGAGATGCCGCCGGTGATGAAGAACTCCGGCTCCACCCCCACCCTCTGCAGCAACGCCGCCACCCGCTCCGCCATGGCACGGCAGTACGCCGCGATGACCTTGTTCTTGCTCCACCCGTCCTTGAGCCGCGCCATTGCCTCGCTCTTGGCGAACACCACGCACACGTCCGAGACCGCAGCCGGCTCCTCGTCGATGTCGAACGAGCGGGGCCCGAGCTCCTCGATCGGCACCTCCAGCAGGTCGGCGATCACCTCCATGCCCCGACCGGTGCCGGCCGCGCACTTGTCGTTCATGAGAAAGTTGGTCACCTTGCCCCGCTCGTCCACCCGGATGGCCTTGCAGTCCTGGCCCCCCATGTCGAGGATGGTCCGCACCGACGGCCCGCCCATGTAGTTGGCTCCCCGGCCGTGGCACGCGATCTCGGTGATGGCCTTGTGGGCGAACGGCAGGTTGACCCGGCCGTAGCCCGTGCCGACCACGTAGTGGATGTCGTCGAACCGAAGGCCCGTGCGCTCGAACACCCCCTTCATGGCGTTCTCGGCCGACTCCACCGATCCGGCCGCCGTGCGCACCGTGCTGAAGGCGTAGAGCTCCCCGTCCAGGCACACCACGGCCTCGGAGCTCACGCTTCCCACGTCGATCCCCAGGGTGACGACCCGGGCGTCCTTCCAGTGCCGGTCCGGGTCGGCCCACGAGCCCTCTGCCCAGCGCCAGTACTCCTGCCGGGGAGCCATCATCATGGCCGTCCTCCCGGCGCGGCGCCCGCCCGGTCGGCCGCCACCAGAGCCGCCCCCAGCGCGTCCGCCAGCTCGGGTCGGTCGGGAATGAGGAGGGTCTCCACCTCAAGGTTCTCCTTCAGGCATTTCACGAACCCGGGGTTGTGGGCCATGCCGCCGAGCAGGACCACCTCGCCCTCCAGCTTCACCCGCCGCACCATGGCCGCCACCCTCGAGGCGATGGCGTCGTGCACGGCCCGGGCGATGTCCTTCGGATCGACCCCGGAGTGGATGAGGTTGACCACCTCGCTCTCGGCGAACACCGTGCACTGGGCGTTCATCGGGATGCGGGCCGTGCTCTGGGTGCTCCTCACCGCGAACTCCTCCAGGGTCATGCCCAGGGCCCGGGCCATCGACTCGGTGAAGCTCCCGGACCCGGCGGCGCACTTCTCGTTCACGGCCGAGTCCAGCACCCTGCCGGCGCCGTCGGTCTTGACCGCCCGGCTCTCCTCGGCCCCCACCTCCACTACCGTCCTGGCTCCGGGAAACAGGTGATTGGCCGCGCGCGCGCCCGCGGTGACGCCCGTCACGGTGGAGTGGGCGAATGCCACGGCGGTGCGGCCGGCGCCGGTGGCCGTGATGTGGGCCAGGTCCGCGGTGGCGCATCCCGCGGCTCGGACGGCCTGCTTCAGCAGCTCCGTGGCCCGGGCCAGCTGCTCGAACCCCCCGCTGCCCACGGCTTCTCCGGCGATCCGGCCGTCGCGCAGCACGACCGCTTTGATGTTCTTGCTGCCCACGTCGATCCCGGCGGTGATCATGGCGATCTCCGAGTGTGGGTACGATGGTCGGGGGTCCCCGGATGCCTCCGCGGTTCCCCGGATCCGACGGCAACGCAAGGGGCGTGCCAACCCCGGCAGGGGGGTGGGGGGGAGGGGCTGGGGGCCCGGGGGAACCGCAGGGCCTCCGTGGGGGTCCGGGGTGGGGCCGTTCGTCGATGAATGTCCACCGACGAAACGGTGAAAAATCAGCGGTTTCCGGCCCGATTGGAGGCCCCGTGCGGGATCACCCGAAGATGTTCTTGCCGTAGAAGATCTCGGTGATCTCCCGCTCCAGCAGGGCCCGGATGTGGCGCCGCTCGTCCGGGGGCCGGTCCTCGGCCGCGTCCCCGAACAGGAACCGGTCGAGCTCCAGGTCCCGGAGCATCATCTTCGTGTGGAAGAGGTTCTCCTGGTAGATGTTGATGTCCACCGTATGGTACTCGGCCAGGATCTCCGGGTCGATGAACTCCTGGATCGAGCGGATGTCGTGATCCAGAAAGTGCTTCCGGCCGTCCACGTCCCGGGTGAACCCCCGCACCCGGTAGTCGATCACCACCACCTCGGACTCGAAGCTGCGGATCAGGTGGTTCAGGGCCTTCAAAGGCGAGATCTGGCCGCAGGTGCTCACATCGATGTCCACCCGGAAGGTGGAGATGCCGCTGGACCCGTCGGACTCGGGGTAGGTGTGGGCCGCCAGGTGGCTCTTGTCCAGGTGGGCCACCTGGGCCTGTGACGCCGGGATCTGCACCGGCTCCTCCGCCACCAGCACGGTCACCGAGGCGCCCATGGGGTCGTAGTCCTGGCTGGCCAGGTTCAGGATGTTGGCGCCGAGGATGTCCGCCACCTCGGTGAGGATCCGGGTGAGGCGCTCGGAGTTGTACTCCTCGTCGATGTACTCCAGGTACTCGCGCCGGGCCTCCGGGCTTCGGGCGTAGGAGATGTCGTAAATGTTGAACGACAGGCTCTTGGTCAGGTTGTTGAAGCCTTGCAGTCTGATGGGACCCGCGGCTCGCTTCACGGGCGTCCCTCCCGTGGGTCAGCCTCCTCTTTCGAGGCGGCGGAGTTGGGCCTCGGACAGGCCCAGGTAGTGGCCGATCTCGTGGACGAGGGTGTCGCGGACGACCTCCTCCACCGGCACGCCCCAGGCGGCGGCGTAGCGTTCGATGGGGCCCTGGAACAGGACGATCCGGTCCGGCAGTCGGGCCACGATGTCGTGGGTCCGCTCCGACAGGGGCCAGCCCTGGTACAGCCCCAGCAGCCCGTCCCGCTCACGGATCCCCATCTCCGCGAGGGTCTGGGGGTCGGGCCAGTCCTCCACCCAGATCGTCACGTTGTCGATGCGGTCCAGCAGGGCCCGGGGCAGGGCGGCCAGCTGATCTTCTGCGATCTGTTCGAATCGTCTGCGGTCCATGGCTCGTCCGGCGAAACGGCGAAGTTTATGGAGCCGGCTCGCTCGGGTCAAACGTTTTTTCCGCTAGGACGCTAGGAGGCTAGGACGCTAGGAGGCTTGAAAACCTCCAGGATTCCATCACGTTCTAGCGTTCCGTTTCGCAAAAACGTATGCGGATTGCGGCGGTGGGGCTGGGGGCTCCGACGAAGCGCGACGGCCGAGCAGCTCGGGCCGCCCGGCGCCAGGGGAGCGGCCGCGGCGCGTGCTCTCACGCGCCGCAGCGGACCGCGCCGAGGCGGCCTCTGCGAGGCCGTTCAGCGAAGGAGGGGCCCCCAGCCCCACCCCCTGCCGTACTACGAGATTTAGGAAACGCTACGCTAGTCCCCCGCAGTCCCGCTTCCGTTCCCCACGAGCCTAGGCTACCATGTCGCCCCGGCCCGGCGACCGGAAACCGACGACCCAAATACTAAGACCTTCAAACGTATTGCCAGGGGACGGGGTGGGGGCCTGGCTCCGGCCGGGCGCGAGTGCGGCATCCGATCGCCGCGCCTTCTCATGCCGCCGCTTGCGCGTCGATCCGTGCCACGATAGCGGAACCCTTGGGATCCTGGGGCGATCCGGACGTTCGGAGGGCGCGGCGAGCTAAGGGGCCGCACCCGGCGCTCCACCAGGCCCCCACCCCGCACTCCCCAAGGGGAAGGAGGCACGGGCCTGGCAATACTTTCGTTGGAATTAGTAGCTACGGCTTTGCGGCCAACGACCAACGACTGGCGACCAACGACCGAGAACCGAAGTTACCCGAAACCGCTGGGAACCAGAGAAGGTTTTCGGCCTCCTGGCCTCCCAGCTTCCTAGCGTTCCAGCCTTCTGGCGTTCCAGCTTTCCAGCGGGCCGAAGGCCCAAAAAGGAGGTTCCCCCATGAGCCGAGTGCTGGTTCGAATCGTCGCGGTCCTGGGCCTTTTCTCTCTTTGGGCCTGCGCCCCCAAGGCGGTGATCCTCGATCCCGGGCCGGTGCCGATGGAGGCCCAGCCGGGGTGGAGCGACACCCCGGCCGCGTGGTCGTTCTGGGTCCGGCAGGTGCGGGACGCCCGGCCGCCGGAACGGGCCGGGCAGCGGGTGGGGGTGCTGTACACCCGGTTCGAAAAGACCCCCCAGGACGCCTTCCTGGAAGCCGATCCGGCGGCCTACGTGGCCCAGGAGCTGCGCCGATACCTGCTCCACCGGGGCTTGGAGGCCTCGTCCCAGGGCAAGGCCCGCATCTACCTGGACCTGGAGCTGCGGGAGTTCTCCCTGGAGGAGATGCCGGGCACGGTGGTGGACGAGGTTCGGGTACGGGTGGCCTACGCCGTGTCGTTCGTGGATCGGGGAGGCAACGTGCTCTCCAAGGTCAAGGTGGAGGCCGAGAACCAGGTGAAGTCCCCGGGCAACACGGCCCGCCGGGCGGAGGCCGCCTTTCGGGAGGCCCTGATGGACACCTTCCGGGCCCTGGCCCAGAGCGAGGAGTTCCGAAAGGTGGTGGCCCGGCTCGGGGGATGAGGACGCCGGTCGGGCTGCGCGTCCGGGCCTACGAACGGGCGGGCCGGGCCCTGCAGGGGTTCTTCTCGGCGTGGACCTCGGCGTTCTGCGCCCGGTGCGTCGAGGTGACCCGGCTGGCCCACCCCCGCCTTCCGGCCGCGGACGTCGAGGTGCTCGAGGGAGTGTTTGCGGGGTGCTGCCAGGCGGGGGTGGCCGACGGGTACTGGATCCCGGGCCTCGGCGACGAGGGCCGGTTTCCCCCGGAGGTGGTCGAGGCCCTGGAACGGGCCCGGCGGCATCTGTGCGCGCGCCGTCCCGTGCCCCCCCGGTTCCGGGTGCGCGAGCGCCGGACCGGCCGGGTGGCCACGGGGGTGGGGTGCGCATACCTCTCCCCGAACGGGTGTGTGCTGGGGCCCTGGAGGGCCCCCTTGTGCTTTGGGTTCCTGTGCTCGGGGCCGGCCCGGGCCCTGGCCGAGGCGTTGGGCCTGCCCGAGCCCGCGGGCGACACGGACGACTTCGCGGGAGCTCGGGGTGTGTTCGCCGCGGTGGTGTTCGGCGATCCGCAGGAGGCCGAGGGGGCCGTGTCCGGTCTGGAACGCCGATTGCAAGGTTGGCACGCGGCCCTGGAGCAACGGTTCGGCACCGGCGAGGGGCTGTACCGCTGGTGGCGAGAACGCGAGGGGTTCTTGACAGGCTTGTGATCGTTTTCATACGCTGCGGGCCGCCCGCCCTCTGGGGGAGGGGTCGGTCTCGTTCGATTTCGTTACTGTTTCGTTTGGTTTGCTGAAAAAGGTGGGCCGATGGCAGCACTGGGACTGCTCTTCCTCAGCGCCGTGCTCGTGAACAATTTCGTTTTGGCGCGGTTCCTGGGGATCTGCCCCTTCCTGGGGGTGTCCAAGCGCACCGAGACCGCGGTGGGCATGAGCCTGGCGGTCCTGTTCGTCATGACCGTGGCCGGCGTGGTCACCTGGTTCCTCCAGACCCTGGTCCTGGAGCCCCTGGGCCTCGAGTACCTCCAGACCATCGCGTTCATCCTGGTCATCGCCGCCCTGGTGCAGCTGGTGGAGATGGTGGTCCAGTACGCGAGCCCGGCGCTCCACCAGGCCCTGGGCATCTTCCTTCCCCTGATCACCACCAACTGCGCCGTGCTGGGCCTGGCCGTGCTCAACGTGCAGAAGGGCCACGGGTTCCTGGAGACCGTGGTGTTCAGCGTGGGCGCGTCCCTGGGGTTCGGCCTGGCCCTGGTCCTCTTCTCCGGCATGCGCGAGCGGATCGCGGTGGCCGACGTGCCCAAGGCGTTCCAGGGCACGGCCGTGGCCCTGGTGACCGCGGGCCTCCTCTCCCTGGCGTTCCTGGGGTTCGCCGGCCTGGTGAAGCAGTGAGGGTGCCGTGATTCCCGCGGTCGGTGTGCTGGGGTTGCTGGGGCTGTTGGCCGCCCTGGGGCTGGCGGTGGCGAGCCTGCGGTTCCGGGTCGAGGTGGATCCCCGGGTGGAGCAGATCGAGGGCGTTCTGCCCGGGGTGAACTGCGGGGCCTGCGGGTACGCGGGGTGCTCGGCCCTGGCCCAGGCGTTGGTAGAGGGCGAGGCGGCGCCCACGGCCTGCATCCCGGGGGGGGGCGACGTGGCCCAGGCCGTGGCCGGGATCCTCGGGGTGGACGCGGGCGAGACGGTGCAGCGGGTGGCCGTGGTCCACTGCAAGGGCTCCCCGGACGTGGCTCCCGACCGGGGCCGGTACGCGGGCATCCCGGACTGCCGGGCGGCGACCCTGGTGGGCGGGGGGCCCAAGCGGTGCGCCTACGGCTGCATGGGACTGGGGAGCTGCGAGCGGGCCTGCCCCTTCGACGCGATCCACGTGGGGCCCGACCGGCTGGCCCACGTGGATCGCGAGAAGTGCACCGGGTGCGGCGCCTGCGTCGAGGCGTGCCCGAAGCGGATCATCGATCTCGTTCCGGCCGACCGGCTCGTGTACATCCGGTGCACGAACCCCCACCGGGGCAAGGCGGTCAAGGCCGTGTGCTCTGTGGGGTGCATCGGGTGCCGCCGGTGCGAGAAGACCTGCCCCTTCGGGGCCATCTCCCTGGACCGGGACCTGGCCCGGATCGATCCGGAGAAGTGCACCTCGTGCGGGCTGTGCGCCACCGTGTGCCCCACCTCCACCATCGACGACCTGGTGGAGGTGCGCCACCGGGCCCGGATCGACGAGGACGCCTGCATCGGCTGCACCAAGTGCGCCAAGGTCTGCCCGGTGGACGCGATCGCGGGGGAGCGCAAGCAGCCCCACCGGGTGGACCCCGAGAAGTGCATCGCCTGCTCCCAGTGCACGGAGGCCTGCCCGGTGAACGCGATCCATGAGGGTGAGCCCCTGGTGCGGGGGCAGGGGGAGGCGGCGTGATGGCGGCCCGCACGTTCCCGCTGGGCGGCGTGCACCCGCCGGACCAGAAGCACCTCTCGGCGGCCAAGCCGGTGGAGCCGGCCCCGTTGCCGGACCTGCTGGTGGTGCCCCTGAGCCAGCACATCGGCGCGCCGGCCCGGCCGGTGGTGAAAAAAGGGGACCGGGTCCTGGCCGGTCAGGCGATCGGCGAGGCCGTGGGGTTCGTGTCGGTGCCGGTGCACGCGCCCACCTCGGGCAAGGTGCTCCGGGTGGAGCCGGCGCCCCATCCCCTGGGGCCTCCCCAGCCCGCGGTGGTCATCGAGCCCGACGGCGAGGACCGGTGGGCCGACGACCTGGAGCCCCCGACCGATCCCCACGGGGCCGACCCCGACGAGATCCGGCAGCGGATCCAGGCCGCCGGCATCGTGGGCATGGGCGGGGCCACGTTCCCGACCCACGTGAAGCTCTCGCCTCCGCCCGAGGTCAAGATTGACACGGTGATCCTCAACGGGGTGGAGTGCGAGCCCTACCTCACGGCGGACCACCGGCTGATGCTGGAGGAGCCCGACCGGATCCTGGCGGGGCTGAGGGTCATCCTGTCGGTGTTCGGGCTGGACAAGGGCTACATCGGCATCGAGGAGAACAAGCCCGACGCCATCGAGCTGCTCGGCCGGAAGGCCCGGGAGCAGGGGTTCGCCGAGGTGGTGCCGCTGGCGGTCAAGTACCCCCAGGGCGCGGAGAAGCAGCTCATCAAGGCGATCACCGGCCGCGAGGTGCCCTCGGGCCAGCTGCCCATGGCCGTGGGCGCGGTGGTGCAGAACGTGGGCACCGCGGCCGCCATCTGGGACGCGGTGTCGGCCGGCCGCCCCCTGGTGGAGCGGATCACCACCGTGACCGGTGAGGGCGTGGCCGAGCCCCGGAACCTGAGGGTGCGCATCGGCACGCCGGTGCGGCACCTGATCGAGCTGGCCGGCGGCCTGCGCGGCGAGCCGGGCAAGCTGATCCTGGGGGGGCCGATGATGGGCATCGCCCACCACGACCCGGACGTGCCGGCGGTCAAGGGCACCTCGGGGGTGCTCCTGTTGCCCCGGGACCGGGTGCGCACCGCCCCGGAGGGGCCGTGCATCCGGTGCGGCCGGTGCGTGGACGCCTGCCCCATGGGGCTCGCGCCCACCATCCTGCGCACCCTGATCGCCCACGAGATGGTGGCCGAGGCGGACGAGTGGAACGCCCTGGACTGCATCGAGTGCGGGTCGTGCTCGTTCGTGTGCCCGGCGGCGATCCCGCTCGTGCAGGCGATCCGGTACGCCAAGGGCCGCGTCATGGCCCGGCGCCGCAAGGGGGGGTGAAGGGGGCGGCCTGTTTGGGAAACAGTGCTAACCCGACGACAAGGCCGGCTTGTTCCCTATGGAGGGTGGGGCAAGGGACCTGCCTCCGGCCGGGCGCGAAGCCGGGCGTTGAGATTCGCCGCGCAGGCACGGGACCGAAGAGATGGTTTCATGGCAACTCGGTGGAATCCGAACCATTTCGCGGTCCGAGCGCCAAAGGCGCTGCGCGGCGAGCGAAGGGGCCGCGCCCGGCGCTCCAGCAGTTCCCTTGCCCCCCGGAGCCTTGGCAACGGCCCAGGAGCCGCTCTAGTGAACGTGACATCCGGCCAGGGCGGGATGCGATGGGCTCGGGCAGAACGCTCTGAAACGATTCACGATTTACGATTCACGGACCTTGAGCACACAGCCGGGAACGCAACCTCTGCCATTGGATTTCTGAACGTGAGAAAACCCAACGACCCCAAGTGGATCCTGTCCTCGTCGCCCCACGTGTTCCAGGGCGACACCACCGCCCGGATCATGTGGCAGGTGGTGGCGGCGCTGACACCGGCCGCGGTGTGGGGGGTGTACGCGTTCGGGTGGCGGGCCGCGTGGGTGATCGGTTGGTGCGTGGCCGGGGCCGCGGCCGCCGAGTCGGGGGCGCTGCGGCTGCGCGGCCGACCCAACGCCCTGGCCGACGGCTCCGCCGTGCTCACGGGGCTGCTGCTGGGCATGAACCTGCCGGCCACGAGCCCCTGGTGGATGGCCCTCCTGGGGGGGGGGGTGGCGACCGGGCTCGGCAAGCAGGTGTTCGGGGGGCTGGGCCAGAACCCGTTCAACCCGGCCCTGGTGGCCCGGGTGTTCCTGCTGATCTCGTTCCCGGTGTCCATGACCAACTGGGCCGTGCCGGGCGGCGCCCTGGCCGACGCCGTGACCGCTGCGACCCCCCTGGGCGCTGCCAAGACCGCCGTGGCCACCCACGGGGCCCTGGGCGACGCCCTGGCGGGGATCCCGTGGTGGAAGCTGTTCGTGGGGCTCCAGCCCGGGAGCCTCGGCGAGGTGTCGGAGCTGCTCCTCCTCGTGGGCGCGGCCTACCTGCTCTGGAAGCGGATCATCCCCTGGGACATCCCCGCGGCGTTCCTGGGAACCCTGGTGCTCGTCACCGGCGCGGCCTGGCTCGGGGCCCCGACCAAGGTGGTGCCCCCGTGGTTCCACCTGGTCACCGGCGGCGCGGTGCTCGGGGCGTGCTACATGGCCACCGACATGGTCACGAGCCCCCTGACGGCCCGGGGACGGTGGGCGTTCGGGGTGGGGTGCGGGCTCCTGACCGCGGTGATCCGGCTGTGGGGGGGGTACCCCGAGGGGGTGAGCTTCGCGATCCTCCTCATGAACGCGACGGTGCCCCTGATCGACCGGTTCACGAAGCCCCGGAAGTTCGGTTGGGTGCCTGAGGCGAAAGGGGCGGCGTCATGAGGGACATGGCGCGGATGGTGCTGGTGCTCACCACGGTGTGCGTGGTGGCGGCCCTGGGCCTGGCCAAGGTGTACGACCTGACCGAGGAGCCGATTCGCCAGGCCTTGCGCGAGGAGCTGCTGCGGGGCGTGCGGGCCGTGCTGCCCCCCTTCGACAACGCCCCGGACCAGGACGCCCGGGTGGTGGACGGCCGCACGTACTACGTGGGCCGCAAGGGCGGCCGGGCCGTGGCCGCCGCGTTCGAGGCGGCCTCGCCCGAGGGGTACGGGGGATGGATCCGGGCTCTGGTGGGGGTGGACCGGGAGGGCCGGGTCACCGGCGTGGTGATCCTCCAGCACGCCGAGACCCCCGGGCTGGGGGCCAAGGCCGCGGACCCGGGGTACCTGGCCCAGTTCCGGGGGAAAAGCCTCCAGAGCGCCAACTGGGCCGTGAAGAAGGACGGGGGAGACTTCGACCAGATCACCGGTGCCACGATCACGCCCCGGGCCCTGGTCAAGGCCATCCGCGAGGCCCTGGAGGCGTTCGAGGCCGCGAAGTCCCAGATCTTCACGCCCGGAGGGGAGGGATGAAGATGGGCTCCCAGCGGGAACGTCCCACGAGCGCACAGAAGCCCGGCTCCCTGTTCTTCGAGTTCTGGAAGGGCATCGCCAGCGAGAACCCCGTGTTTCGGCTGGTGCTGGGCATGTGCCCGACCCTGGCCGTGACCACCGAGGCCGTGAACGGCATCGGCATGGGGCTCGCCACCACGTTCGTGCTCCTGTGCTCGAACGCGGTGGTTAGCCTGATCCGGTCCGTCATCCCGGCCAAGGTGCGGATCCCGGCCTACATCGTGGTGATCGCTTCGTTCGTGACGGTGGTGGACCTGGTGATGAACGCCTACGCTCACGACCTCCACAAGGCCCTTGGCGTGTTCATCCCCCTGATCGTGGTGAACTGCATCATCCTGGGCCGGGCCGAGGCGTTCGCCTCCAAGCACGGGGTGGCGGCGTCCATGGCCGACGGCCTGGGCATGGGCCTGGGGTTCACCCTGAGCCTCACCCTGCTCGGCAGCGTGCGCGAGGTTCTGGGCAACGGCACCTGGTTCGGGCTGCCGCTCCTGGGCTCCGGGTTCTCGCCCGTGATCGTGATGATCCTGCCGCCGGGCGCGTTTATCACGCTGGGTCTCCTGCTGGCCGGCATGAACCGGTGGGGGGCTCTCCGCATCCGGAAGACCTAGCAAAATCGTCGGGGTTCTATACGGTTACGCCGCTTTGTTTCGAACCAACGGCGGTTTGTCCTTGACATCGCAAAAACCGGCCGAGTAGCATACCGCGCGGCTTGTTCCAGGCGTTCACAAAGTGAGGCGAGCCCGGGAGCTTCCCGGGGCCCGGGGAGGATGGGATGCTCGAAAACTACGTTCCGATCCTGATCCTGTTCCTGTTGGCGGCCGGCTTCGGGCTCGGCATGGTGCTGATGTCGGCCATGCTGGGGCCGCGGCGGCCCGACTCGGAGAAGCTGTCCACCTACGAGTGCGGCATGACCGTGGAGCCCGGGGCCCGCCGGCCGTTCGACGTCAAGTACTACCTGGTGGCCATGGTGTTCCTGGTGTTCGACGTCGAGGTGGTGTTCCTGTACCCCTGGGCCGTGAAGTTCAAGGCCCTGGGGCTCTTCGGGTTCGTCGAGATGCTCGTGTTCCTGTTCATCCTCCTGGTGGGGTACGCGTACATCTGGAGGAAAGGAGTGCTGGAATGGGAGTAGAGACCAAGCTGCCCCCGGTTCTGGTGACGAACCTGGAGAAGCTGGTGGGTTGGGCCCGGAAGAACTCCATCTGGCCCGCCACCTTCGGGCTGGCCTGCTGCGCCCTGGAGATGATGGTGGCCTCCTCGGCCTCCTACGACATCGCTCGGTTCGGCGCCGAGGTGTTCCGGCCCTCTCCCCGCCAGTCGGATCTGATGATCGTGGCCGGCACGGTCACGAAGAAGATGGCCGCCATGGTCCAGAAGATCTACCGCCAGATGCCCGAGCCCAAATGGGTCGTCGCCTACGGCACCTGCGCTTGCTCCGGCGGCATCTTCAACGTGTACAACACGGTTCAGGGGGTGGACCAGTTCCTGCCCGTGGACGTGTACGTGCCCGGGTGCCCGCCCCGGCCGGAACAGCTCCTGGCGGCTTTGATCAAGCTGCAGGACAAGATCGCCCGGGAGAAGTTCTCGGACCGCCCCGACACCGCCGCAGCCGCCGGCTAGCGCGCCCAATCCCTATCGAGAGGGGCTGCCATGAGCGACCTCAACGCCATCGTGGACATCCTGAAAGGTGAGTTCGGCGACGCCGTCCTCGGCCACCACGAGTTCCGGGGCCAGACGAGCGTGGTGGTGGCCAAGGACCGGATCGCGGACGTGGCCACGTTCTGCCGCGACGACGGGCGGCTGGGGTTCAACATGCTCACCGACCTCACCGCCGTGGACCGCACCCCCCGCACCCCGCGGTTCGATGTGGTCTACAACCTCTACTCGTTCCCCCACAACCGCCGGCTGCGCCTGAAGGCCCCGGTGGAGGAGAACGACACCGTCCCCACGGTGGAGGGGGTCTGGAAGGCCGCCAACTGGTTGGAGCGCGAGGTGTACGACCTGTTCGGCATCGTGTTTGACGGCCACTCCGACCTGCGGCGTATCCTGCTCTGGGACGGGTACGTGGGGCATCCCCTCCGGAAGGACTACCCGTTGGAGGGCATTCCCCAGAAGGTGGTCTACCGCTAGGGCCGACCGCCCGAACCCGAGGCGCCCGTCACCCCCGGAGGTCGAGATGTCGGAAACCAAGAATATGATCGTGAACATGGGCCCCCAGCACCCGGCCACCCACGGCGTGCTCCGTGTGGTCCTGGAGCTGGACGGCGAGACCGTGGTCCGGGCGATCCCCCACCTGGGGCATCTGCACCGGGGTCTGGAGAAGCTCGCCGAGACCAAGACCTATCACCAGGCGCTGACCCTGACGGACCGGATGGACTACACCGGGGCTCTGATCAACAACCTGGGGTACTGCCTGGCGGTGGAGAAGCTCCTGGGCATCGAGGATCAGATCCCGGAGCGGGCCACCGTGCTGCGGGTCTGCCTGGCCGAGCTCCAGAGGATCGCGGGTCACCTGCTGTGGCTCGGCACCCACGCCCTGGACATCGGCGCCATGACGGTTCTGTTCTACGCCTTCCGCGAACGTGAGACCATCATCGACATGCTCGAGGACGTGACCGGCGCCCGGCTCACCCCCAGCTTCGTGCGGATCGGAGGCCTCGCCGCTGACGCCCCGCCGGTGTTCTTCGAGAAGGCCCGGGCCTTCGTCAAGGAGCTCCCCTCCCGGGTGGACGAGTACGAGCTGCTGCTCACCAAGAACAAGATCTGGCGCAACCGCACCGAGGGCATCGGGATCATCAGCCAGGAAGAGTGCATCCAGTACTCCATCACCGGGCCGGTGCTCCGGGCCGCGGGCGTCAAGTGGGACCTGCGCAAGGTCCAACCCTACTGCGGGTACGAGACCTACGACTTCGAGGTCCCCACCGGCACGGTGGGCGACGTGTACGAGCGCTACCTGGTGCGGCTGGCCGAGATGCGCCAGTCGATCCGGATCGTGGAGCAGGCCCTCGACCGGATGCCCGACGGACCGGTCATGGCCGACGTGCCCGAGATCACGCCCCCGCCCAAGGAGACCGTGTACGAGGACATCGGGTGCCTGATCCGCCACTTCAAGCTGATGAGCGGGGGGTTCAAGGCGCCCGAGGGCGACGTGTACATGAGCGTCGAGGCCACCAAGGGCGAGCTCGGGTACTACCTGGTGTCGGACGGAAGCGAGAAACCCTACCGGTTCCGGGTCCGGCCGCCGTGTTTCATCAACCTCCAGGCCCTAGAGGAGATGATCAAGGGCCGGATGGTGGCCGACGTGATCGCGGTGATCGGTTCCCTGGACATCGTGCTCGGCGAGATCGACCGCTGAGCCGGGCGAGGAGAGGGGTTCATGGCTGATCGGATTTTCTCCAGTTGGGGCGGCCAGGTCCTCGACAGCCGCCAGGGCACGGCCAAGGGTGCCGACGATGTCCCGATTCCCCGGTCCCTTCCCTCGGGCACGCCGCTGCTGGGCCTGATGGGATGGGACGGCCTGGCCGTGTGGGACGGCCGGGCGAACCCCATCGACATGGCCCGGGCCTACGCCGAGGGGCTGGTGCGGTACTCCTGCGGCCAGTGCGTGCCCTGCCGGGTGGGGAGCAAGGTGATCTTCGACGCTCTGAGCCGGGTGTGCGAGGGCCGGGGCGAGCCCGGCGACGTGGCCACGGTGGAGCGGCTGGCCGAGCGGCTGCGCAACCAGGCCATGTGCGACCTGGGCCGCTCCTGCGGCAAGGCCTTCTCGGACCTCGTGACCCACTTTCGGGCCGAGCTGGACGAGGCGATCGGGAAGAAGGCCAAGGTGCCCCGGGGCGAGTACCGGCTCAAGGTCACCGCGCCGTGCAAAAGCGCCTGCCCGGCCCACCTGGACATCCCCACCTACGTCGAGCTGATCAAGAAGGGCCGGTTCGAGGACAGCCTCGAGGTGATCCGCCAGGACAACTGCCTGCCGGGCACGGTGGGCCGGGTGTGCGTGCGGCCCTGCGAGTTCAACTGCCGCCGCCAGAACGTGGACGGGCCCGTCCAGATCAAGTACCTGAAGCGGTTCGTGGCCGACTACGAGCTCGACCGCAACCGCCCGCCCCGGCTGCCCAAGCCCACGCCCGACAAGGAGAAGGTGGCGATCGTGGGCGCCGGTCCGGCAGGGCTCTCCTGCGCCTACTACCTCGCCCAGCTCGGCTACGACGTGACCGTGTTCGAGGCCCTGCCCGAGCCGGGCGGCATGGCCGCGGTGGGCATCCCCGACTACCGGCTGCCCCGCTGGATCCTGCGGCGCGAGGCGGACCTGATCGCCGACCTGGGGGTCACCGTCCGGTACAACACCGAGGTGGGCCGCGACGTGACCTGGGACGACCTGGTCAAGGGCGGGTTCAAGGCCGTGTTCCTGGCGGTGGGGGCCCGGCTGGGCACGGGCCTGCGGGCGCCGGGCGAGGAGGACGCCAAGGAAGGGTTCATGCGGGGCGCCGACTTCCTGCGGGACGTGGCCCTGGGCAAGCCGGTGTTCGTGGGCAAGCGGCTGGTGGTGGTGGGCGGCGGCAACGTGGCCATCGACTGCGTGCGCACGGGCCTGCGGGTGGGCTACGAGAAGGTGACCCTGGTGTACCGCCGGACCGAGGCTGAGATGCCGGCCGACAAGGTGGAGATCGCCGACGCCAAGGCCGAGGGCATCGAGTTCCTGTTCCTCCACAACCCAACCCGGCTCGTACTGGACGAGAGTGGCAAGGTGAAGGGGGTGGAGCTGATCAAGATGGAGCTGGGCGAGCCCGACGAGTCGGGCCGGCGCCGGCCGGTGCCCATCGAGGGCAGCGAGTTCGTGCTGGAGACCGACGCCGTGATCCCCGCCATCGGCCAGGCCATCGACCTGGGGTTCCTGCCCGAGGACGCCCCGGTCAAGGCCGACCGGCGCAACCAGATCCAGGTGGAGGGCCTGAACAAGCTGGCCGCCGTGGTGGACGGGGTGGGGGTGTTCTCGGCCGGTGACTGCGTCACCGGCCCCCTGACCCTGATCGCGGGGCTGGCCGGCGGCAAGGAGGCCGCGTTCCAGATCGACCGGTTCCTCCGGGAGGAACGCACCGAGCCCCTGGAGGAGTGGGTCATGAACGAGTACGTGGCCCAGCTCAAGCCCTACGATCCGGCCGAGGACGTGGGCGTGCCCGCCACCACCGAGCCGGCCCATATCCACCACGTGCCGGTGGAGGAGCGGATTCAGGACTTCCGGGAGGCCGAGATCGGGTTCACCCACGAGGAGGCCATCGCCGACGCGAGCCGGTGCCTGCGGTGCTACCGGCTGCTCCTGGTGGCCCCGGAGCCGGAAGGGCGGGGGCTAGAGACTGGAAACTAGAGACTAGAAGCTAGACATCTGGGGGCCTCGGCCCGTTAGGCCGCCGAGCGCTCCACCAGACCCCATGCCCCCGCGACCGTGAGGTGACGCCAAAGAGGCGCGATCATGCTTGAAGCGCTTGGAACGCAGTGAGGTTTTCAAGCGTCCTAGCGTCCCAGCCTCCCAGCGTCCTAGCGGAAGTTACTGGGAAGCCGCCCCGCGGCCCAGCTGGTTTCGAAGAGGGGAAGCCCATGATCAACGTGACGATCGACGGTGTCCGGGTCGAGGTCCCCAAGGGGGCCACGATCCTGGAGGCGGCGCAGGAGGCGGGGATCCGGATCCCGACCCTGTGCTACCTCAAGAAGCTCTCCCCCATCGGCTCGTGCCGGATGTGCGTGGTGGAGGTGGAGGGCTGCACCAAACCGGTGACCGCCTGCGACACCCCCGCGGGCGACGGCATGGTGGTGACCACCGACTCCGAGGAGCTGCGCGAGATGCGCCGCGACGTGCTGCGGCTCCTGCTGGTGCGCCACCCCCTGGACTGCCCCGTGTGCGACAAGGGCGGGGAGTGCGACCTGCAGGACCTGGTGTACGAGTTCGGGGTCACGGCCGAGTCGTATCGCACCGAGCCGTTCGAGCGGGACGTGCCCCGGTACGTGTCGCCGTTCATCCGGCAGTGGCCCGACCGGTGCGTGCTGTGCGGCCGGTGCGTCCGGGCCTGCAAGGAGGTCAAGGGCGTCGGCTGCATCCAGATCGTGGACAACGGGTTCTACTCGTACATCGGGCCGGTGCCCGGGGTGGAGTGCATCTCCTGCGGCGAGTGCCTGAGCGTGTGCCCGGTGGGGGCGCTCACCGACAGCGTGCATCCCACCAAGGCCCGGATCTGGCAGGCCGAGCGGGTGCCCACCACCTGCGGCTACTGCGGCGTGGGGTGCCAGCTCGAGCTGAACGTGCTGAACGGCGAGGTCATCCGGGTCACCACCACCGACTTCGACAGGGCTCCCAACTTCGGGAGCCTGTGCGTGAAGGGCCGGTTCGGCTGGGAGTTCGTGAACCATCCCGACCGGCTGGAGAAGCCGCTGGTTCGCAAGGACGGCGAGCTCAAGGAGGCCACCTGGGACGAGGCCCTGGGCCTGGTGGCCAGGAAGCTCCAGGAGATCAAGGACGAGCACGGGGCCGACGCCGTCGGCGGGCTCTCGAGCGCCCGGTGCACCAACGAGGAGAACTACCTCTTCCAGAAGTTCATGCGCGCGGTGATCGGCACCAACAACGTCGATCACTGCGCACGTCTCTGACACAGCGCCACGGTGGCCGGTCTGGCCACAAGCTTCGGTTCCGGCGCCATGACCAACTCCATCGCCTGTGTGGACAAGGCCCAGGCCTTCCTGGTCATCGGTTCCAACACCACCGAGAACCACCCGATCATCGGCGACCGGGTCAAGCGCGCCGTGACCCAGCGGGGCGCCGGGCTCGTGGTGATCGATCCCCGGCGGATCGAGCTGGCCGAGTACGCCAACGTGTTCCTCCAGGTGAAGCCGGGCCACAACATCCCGGTGATCCTGGGCATGATGCACGTGATCCTGAAGGAGGGTCTGCACGCCCCCGACTACATCGCCGAGCGGTGCGAGGGGTTCGAGGAGTTCGCGGCATCCCTCGAGGCCCACTCCCCGGAGAAGGTCCAGCAGATCACCGGAGTGGACGCCGACCTGATCCGCAAGGCGGCCCGGGTCTACGCCGGGGCCAAGCCCGCCTCGATCCTCTACGCCATGGGCGTCACCCAGCACACCCAGGGCACCGACGCGGTCAAGTGCCTGGCCAACCTGGCCATGCTCACGGGCAACGTGGGCGTGGAGGGCGGCGGCGTGAACCCCCTGCGGGGCCAGAACAACGTGCAGGGTGCCTGCGACATGGGCGGTCTGCCCAACGTGGTCACGGGCTACCAGAAGGTGGGTGACGACGAGGCCATGGCCAAGTTCGACGAGGCCTGGGGCCGGAAGGTGCCCCGGGAGCCGGGCCTCACGGTGACCGAGATGGGTCACGCCGCGCTGGAGGGCAAGATTCGGGCACTGTACGTCATGGGCGAGAACCCCATGATCACCGACCCGGATCTGCATCACATCGAGAAGGCCCTGGAGACCCTGAACTTCTTGGTGGTCCAGGACATCTTCCTCACCGAGACCGCGGCCAAGGCCGACGTGGTCCTGCCGGCCTGCTCCTTTGCCGAGAAGGACGGCACCTTCACCAACACCGAGCGCAAGGTCCAGAGGGTGCGGGCCGCGCTGGCCCCTCGGGGCGAGTGCAAGCCGGACTGGCAGATCGTGCAGGAGCTCTCCACCAAGATGGGCTACCCCATGAGCTACGCCCATCCCCGGGAGATCTTCGAGGAGATCGCGTCCCTTACCCCCAGCTATGCTGGCATCGACTACGACCGGATCGAGCGCGAGGGCATCCCCTGGCCGTGCCCCGACAGGGACCACCCGGGTACCCCGGTGCTCCACGTGGAGAGGTTCGCCCGGGGCAAGGGCCTGTTCCAGGTGGTGGAGTACAAGGGCCCGGCCGAGGAGGCGGACGACGAGTACCCGCTCATCCTGACCACCGGCCGCGAGCACCCCCACTATCACTCCGGCTCCATGACCCGGCGGTGCGGACGCATCAACGACTGCTTCCCCGAGGGGTTCCTCGAGATGCACCCGGCCGATGCCGAGCGGCTGGGCCTGCACACCGGCGACGGGGTGCGGGTGGCCAGCCGGCGGGGCGAGATCACCACCAAGGTGAAGGTGGTGGACCGGCCGGCGCCGGGCACGGTGTTCCTGAGTTTCCACTACAGCGAGTCGCCGGTGAACGTGCTCACGAACCCGGCCACCTGCCCGGTGGCCAAGATCCCCGAGTACAAGGTGACCGCGGTTCGGGTGGAGAAGGCCTAGGTTCGGCGGAGCGGCGGGCCCCAGGGCCCGGGTTCCGCAGGGAGACGATCATGCTGGACTTCCTGATCGAGAGCATCCTCAAGGTGCTGGTGGTGTTCGGGGTGCTTCTGTTCGTGGTGGCCTACACCACGTGGCTGGAGCGCCGGGTGCTGGGACGGATCCAGGTTCGCCACGGCCCCAACCGGGTCGGCCCCCAGGGGCTGCTGCAGCCCCTGGCCGACGGCCTCAAGGGGTTCTTCAAGGAGGACATCGTCCCGGTCAACGCCGACAAGATCGTGTACGTGCTGGCCCCGGTCCTCTCGATCGTGCCGGCCCTGATGATCGTGGCCGTGATCCCGTTCGGCGACTCGTTCCGGCTGTTCGGCCGGGAGATCACCATGCGGATCACCGACGTGAACGTGGCCCTGCTGTACATCCTGGGGCTGGCCGGCCTCGGGGAGTACGGGGTCATGCTGGGGGGGTGGGCCTCGAACAACCGGTACGGGCTCCTGGGGTCGCTGCGCACCGCGGCCCAGATGATCAGCTACGAGCTGGCGCTGGGGCTCACGCTGATCAGTGTGATCATGGTGAGCGGCAGCCTGTCGTTAGTGGAAATCGTGAACACCCAGACCGTGTGGTGGAACGCCTTCAAGCAGCCCTTGGCGTTCTTCCTGTTCCTCATCTGCGGGCTGGCCGAGATCAACCGGACCCCGTTCGACATGCCCGAGGCCGAGGCCGAGCTGGCCTGCGGGTTCAACATTGAGTACTCCAGCATGAAGTTCGCCATGTTCTTCATGGCCGAGTACGCCCACCTGATCTCCCTGGCCATGATCATCACCTGCCTGTTCCTGGGCGGCTGGTACCTGCCGTTCGGCATCCCCACCCCGGGGCTGCTGAAGTTCCCGGTGTTCCTGGCCAAGGTGTTCGTGCTGGTGTTCTTCTTCATCTGGGAGCGGGGCACCTTTCCCCGGCTCCGGTACGACCAGATCATGCGCCTGGGGTGGAAGTGGCTGATGCCCCTGGCCCTGGCCAACATCTTCGTGACCGGTGTGGTGGTCACGGCGGTGGCCTAAGCTCGGACAAGGAGTCAAGCCCATGGCCGTCATCACCCCGCTCCTGAAGGGGCTCGCGTTCACCCTGAAGCGGTTCTTCTCGAAGCCGATCACCTACCAGTACCCCGAGCAGAAGCGCGAACCGTCCGAGCGCTGGCGGGGCCTGCACCGGCTCAAGACCGAAAACGGCCAGCTCAAGTGCGTGGCCTGCGGCCTGTGCGAGGCCGTGTGCCCGGCCAAGGTCATCACGGTCGAGGCCAAGGAGACCCCGGACGGACGGCGGTTCCCCAACCGGTTCGTGGTGGAGGTGACCCGGTGCATCTTCTGCGGGTACTGCCAGGAGGCGTGTCCCAAGGACGCGATCGAGCTGACCCCCAACTACGAGTTCTGCGGATACACCCGGGAGGAGTTCCACATGACCCGGGACGTTCTGGCCCGCAACTGACGGAGGGCGTCCGATGACGCTAGCGATCTTCTTCGTGTTCGCCGCCTTTGCCGTGCTGGGGGGGGTCGGGGTGCTCCTGGCCCGCAACCCGATCCACAGCGCCCTGAGCCTGGTGGGCACCATGGTGAGCCTGGCCGGGATCTACCTGCTGCACCACGCCGAGTTCATCTTCGCGATCCAGCTCATGGTGTATGCCGGCGCGATCATGACCCTGATCGTGTTCGTGATCATGCTGCTCGACGTGCGCCACGAGGAGACCGAGTCCGAGCGCCTGGGGTTCGGCAAGGTCATCGGCATGGTCCTGGCGGGCCTGATGGTGGTGGTGTTGCTGGTACCCTTGGGGGCGGGACTCACCGGGAAGGCCGGCGGCATGACGGAAGAGGTGCTGGCACGGGTGGGCGGCGTGGAGTTCCTGTCGGAGAAGCTGTTCACGACCTATCTGCTTCCGTTCGAGATCGCCTCGGTGCTGTTGCTGGTGGGGCTGGTGGGGGCCGTGGCGCTGGCGAAGAAGCGGCTCTAGTTCCGGACCGCGGGCCGGAACCGGCCCCGAAGCGGTGGAGGACGAGGGATGATTCCGTTCGAGTATTCCATGGGGCTTTCGGCCGTGCTGTTCGGGCTCGGCGTGGTGGGGGTGCTGGTGCGGCGCAACGTGATCGTGCTGCTCATGTGCGTGGAGCTCATGCTCAACGCCGTGAACCTGGCCTTCGTCACGGTGGCCGACCACCTCAACAGCGTCGAGGGGCTGCTGTACGTGTTCTTCGTGATGACCGTGGCCGCGGCCGAGGCCGCGGTGGGGCTGGCCATCGTGGTGTCCCTGTACCGGGCCCGCCGGGCCGTCCACGCCGACGAGATCAGCCTGCTCAAGGGCTGAACCGGTTGCCTGAGGGAGGCTTCCCATGCTCGACATGATCTGGCTGGTTCCGTTCTTCCCCATGGTGGGCGCCCTGGTGAACGGCCTGTTCGGCCGGAGGATGCCCAAGGGGCTGGTGGCCACGGTGGCCTGCGGCAGCGTGTTCCTGTCGTTCCTGGTTTCGGTGGGGGCGTTCTTCAGCCTGAAGGCCCTGCCGCCGGCCGAGCGGGTGTTCGAGCAGGTGATCTTCGAGTGGATCGCCAGCGGGTCCACCAAGGTGACCCTGGGCTACCTGCTCGACCCGCTCAGCTGCGTGATGATCCTGGTGGTCACGGGCGTGGGCTTCCTGATCCACGTGTACTCGGTGGGGTACATGTCCCACGATCCGGGGTTCTCCCGGTACTTCACCTACCTCAACCTGTTCTGCTTCGCCATGCTCACCCTGGTGCTCGGCAACAGCTTCCTGGTGCTGTTCGTGGGCTGGGAGGGCGTGGGCCTGTGCTCCTACCTGCTGATCGGTTTCTGGTTCGAGGACGCGGCCAAGGCCGCGGCCGGCATGAAGGCGTTCATCGTCAACCGGATCGGGGACTTCGGGTTCCTGCTCGGCATGTTCCTGATCTTCTGGAAGTTCGGCACCCTGGACTTCGTGCCGATCATGAAGGAGGCTCCCGAGGTACTGGTGGCCGGCGGCGCCATCGTGACCGCGATCACCCTGCTGCTGTTCGTGGGCGCCACGGGCAAGAGCGCCCAGATCCCCCTGTATGTGTGGCTGCCCGACGCCATGGCCGGCCCCACCCCGGTGTCGGCCCTGATCCACGCCGCCACCATGGTGACGGCCGGCGTGTACATGATCGGCCGGTGCAACGTGCTGTACTCCATGGCCCCCACCTCCATGACGGTGGTGGCCACCATCGGGGCGCTCACCGCGTTGTTCGCGGGCACCATCGCGATCACCCAGTACGACATCAAGAAGGTGCTCGCCTACTCCACGGTGAGCCAGCTCGGGTACATGTTCACGGCCATGGGCGTGGGCGCCTACGCCGCGGGCATCTTCCACCTGATGACCCATGCCTTCTTCAAGGCCTGCCTGTTCCTCGGGTCCGGCTCGGTGATCCACGGAATGCACGAGGAGCAGGACATGCGCAGGATGGGCGGCCTCCGGAAGCACATGCCCCACACCTACTGGACCTTCCTGATCGCCACCATCGCGATCGCGGGTGTGCCGCCCCTGGCCGGGTTCTTCTCCAAGGACGAGATCCTGTGGAACGCCTGGGCCAACGGGTTCAAGTTCCAGTGGTTCCTCGGCTTCGCCGCCGCCGGCATCACCGCCTTCTACATGTTCCGGCTGGTGTTCATGACCTTCTTCGGCAAGGAGCGGTTCGATCCCCACGAGGTGCACGTGCACGAGTCGCCGGCCTCCATGACCGTGCCCCTGTGGATCCTGGCAGGGCTCTCCATCGTGGGCGGCTGGATCGGCATCCCGGCGGCCCTGGGCGGGGCGAACCAGTTCCACCAATGGCTGGCCCCCGTGATGGGCGGCGCGTCCGAGGCGGCCGAAGGGGTGAAGCAGGCCGCCGGCGGCCTGGGACTGGTGTCCACGGCCTGGGCCTCGGAGGCCGCGGGCGCCGCGGCCGAGGCGGGCGGCCATGCGGACCTGGTGGCCGAGTACGCCCTGATGTTCCTGAGCGTGGCCTATGCGCTCCTGGGCATCCTGGTGGCGTACATCTGCTACATCGCCAAGCCCGACCTGCCGGGCAAGGTGGCGGCCAAGTGCCGGGGGCTGTACGAGCTTCTATACAACAAGTACTTCGTGGACGAGATCTACCAGGCCGTGTTCGTGGAGGGCACCCTGGCCCTGGCCACGTTCTGCTACGCGTTCGTCGACGTGGTGGTGATCGACGGCATCGTCAACGGCACCGGCTTGCTGGTGCGGTCGGTGGGGTCGGGCCTGCGGCGGTTCCAGACCGGCCAGGTGCAGGCCTACGCCCTGACGATCCTTCTGGGGGCGGTGATCCTGGTGGGCTACTACGCCGTGGTGGCCTCGTTCTAAGAGGGGTGGAGGAGAGGTTGGGATGAGCCACTTTCCGTACCTGAGCACGATCACGTTCCTCCCCCTGCTGGGGGCCTTGGTGCTCCTCTTGATCCCTCGCCGGAGCGAGGGAGGGATCCGGGCCTGGACCCTGGCGGTTGCGGCGGTCACCTTCGTGATCAGCCTGGCCCTGTGGGTGCGGTTCGACCCGACCCAGGGGGGCATGCAGTTCGTGGAACGCAAGGCTTGGATCGAGTCCCTGGGCATCTCGTACTACGTGGGCATCGACGGCATCAGTCTGTGGCTGGTGCTCCTGACCACGTTCCTCAGCGTGATCTGCGTGCTGTCGAGCTGGGGCATCGCCAAGCGGGTCAAGGAGTACATGCTGTTCTTCCTGCTGCTCGAGACCGGCATGCTCGGCGCCCTGATCTCGCTGGACCTGGTGCTGTTCTACATCTTCTGGGAGGCTATGCTGATCCCGATGTACTTCCTGATCGGGGTGTGGGGCGGCACCGACCGGATCTACGCGGCGATCAAGTTCTTCATCTACACCATGGTGGGGTCGCTGCTCATGTTGGTGGCGATCCTGGCCCTGTACTACCTGAACATCCGGGCCGGCAACGCGCCTACCTTCGACCTGCTGAAGCTCTACGAGCTGAACCTGGCGCCCAACGTGCAGTTCTGGATGTTCGCGGCGTTTTGCCTGGCGTTCGCCATCAAGGTGCCCATGTGGCCCCTGCACACCTGGCTGCCCGACGCCCACACCCAGGCGCCCACGGCCGGCTCCGTGATCCTGGCCGGCGTGCTCTTGAAAATGGGCACCTACGGGTTCCTGCGGTTCGCCATGCCGCTGTTTCCCAACGCGGTAGAGGCCTGGGCCCCGTTCATGATGGTGGTGGCCGTGATCGGTATCATCTACGGGGCGCTGGTGGCCATGGTGCAGGACGACGTCAAGAAGCTGGTGGCCTACTCCTCGGTGAGCCACCTGGGCTTCGTGATGCTGGGGCTGTTCGCTTTGAACATGCAGGGGGTCCAGGGCGGCCTGTACCAGAGCCTGAACCACGGCATCTCCACCGGGGCCCTGTTCCTGCTGGTGGGGGTGATCTACGAGCGGCGCCACACCCGGGCCATCGCGGACTTCGGCGGCCTCGCCAAGTCCATGCCTAACTACGCGGCGGTGTTCCTGATCATCACCATGAGCTCCATCGGCCTGCCCGGCCTCAACGGGTTCGTGGGCGAGTTCCTGATCATGCTCGGCGCATTCCTCACGTCCAAGACCGCGGCCGTGTTCGCGGCCACGGGCGTGATTCTGGCCGCGGGGTACATGCTTTGGATGGTGAAGCGGGTGTTCTTCGGGGCCCTGGACAAGGAGGAGAACCAGGGCCTGGCGGACCTGACCGGCCTCGAGTGGGGCTACCTGATCCCCATGGTCGTGATGGCCTTCTGGATGGGGATCTACCCGGGCACGTTCCTGCGCAAGACCGACGCCACCCTGGAGCTGTGGCTGGAGCGGTTCGAGGCCAAGAAGGAGGCCTGCCGCAGCCTGGAGGCGCCGGGTGCCCTGGCGTGGCTCCAGGACGGCTTGAACCTGGTGTTCCCCGCATCCCACGCGGACTAACCGCGCTGCCCGAGAAGAGGTGAGCCGATGACGTTCTCCATGGCCGACATGCGACTGCTGACGCCGCACCTGGTGATCACGGCGGCGGCCCTGCTGGTGCTGCTCGCCGAGGCGGTGAGCCCGGGCCGGCGCAAGGGGTACCTGCCGTACCTGGGCATCGCGGGGATCGTGGTGGCCGCGTTCACCACGCCGGGGCTGTTCGGGCCGGCGCGCAGCGGGTTCTCCGGCATGCTGGCGGGGGACGCGTTCGCCGCGTTCGTGTACTTCATCCTGTACGCGGTCGGCGCCCTGACCCTGCTGGTGAGCGACGGGTACCTGCGGGACGAGGGCCGGGATCACGCCGAGTACTACGCCTTGGTGCTGCTGGCCCTGGTGGGCATGATGCTGATGGCCGGGGCCACCCACCTGATGACGCTCTTCCTGGCCCTGGAGACCATGAGCATCGCCATCTACGCCCTGGCCGGGTTCTTCCGGGACGAGCGCTCGGCCGAGGCCAGCTTCAAGTACTTCATCCTGGGGGCGTTCTCGAGCGGGTTCCTGCTGTACGGCATCGCGCTGCTGTACGGGGCCTGCGGCACCACCGAGATCCAGGGCATCCTGGACGCGTTCGCCTCGAACCGGGCCCTGGCCGGATCGGCCATGGCCCTGGCCGGGGTGGGGCTGGTGACCGTGGGGTTCGCGTTCAAGGTGGCGGCGGTGCCGTTCCACATGTGGACCCCCGACGCGTACCAGGGGGCGCCCACCTCGGTGACGGCGTTCATGGCCACCGGGGTGAAGGCGGCCGCGTTCGCCGCGGTGCTGCGGGTGTTCTTCGTGGCGTTCCAGACCCTGCACGTGGACTGGAGCGGGGTGCTGTGGGTGCTGGCGCTGCTGACCATGACCGTGGGCAACTTGACGGCCATCGCCCAGACCGACGTGAAGCGGATGCTCGCCTACTCGTCCATCGCCCACGCCGGGTACATCCTGGTGGGGGTGGTGGCCGGCACGCCCGAGGCCGGGGCCGGCATCCTGTACTACCTCCTGGCTTACGCTTTCATGAACATCGGCGCCTTCGCCTGCCTGATCATGGTGGGGCGCAAGGGCCACGAGAACACCGAGCTGGATGCGTTCGCCGGGCTGGGCTTCAAGTTTCCGGCCCTGGGGCTCGCGATGAGCCTGTTTATGTTCTCGATGGCGGGCATCCCGCCCACGGCCGGGTTCATCGGCAAGTTTCTGATCTTCAAGGCTGCCGTGCACCAGGGGTACTACTGGCTCACGATCTTCGGCGTGCTGAACTCGGCGGCCAGCGTGTACTACTACCTCCGGGTGATCGTGACGATGTACTTCAAGCCCGAGCCGGACGCGCCGGTGGTCGAGGCCTTGCGGGCCGGCCCGTCCATGGCGGTGGCCACGATCCTGGCCGGGCTGGGGGTGCTGTACTTCGGCATCGTGCCGGGCGGCCTGGTGGACCTGGCCGAGCAGGCCCTGCGCTACCTGGTATAGCCTTGACGCAGGCCCGGCTCGCTGGTAGGGTCAGCCAGAAGCGAGGAGAGAGAAGCATGGCACAGGTGACGACGATTCGAACGACCGGCTGGTGGTGGTGGCCCGTGAACCGGGGCTGACCGCCGCCGTTTCCCCCAGTGGGTAGAGCGCGCCGCGGGCAGCCCGAGCTGCCCGCGGCGCTTTCGTATCGGACGAGGGCCGCGGGAGACCGCGGCCCTCGGTCGTTGGGCCGAAGCCGAGACGGCAGCCTTCCAACCCGGTGGGGAGTCCCTTCAGGTCCCTGCGGGGCCCTACAACGACGGGAAGGGTAACTTGCGTGGGTCCGGGGCTCATTGCCGGCGGCGGGGCATGGGGCCTACTTCCGGCCGCGCGCGAAGCCGAGCATGAGATTCGCCGCGCAGGCACGGGGCACCGTCGGTGGTTGTATGACAGTTCGGTGGGGCACGAACGAATTCACGGTACGAGCGTTGGAGGCGCTGCGCGGCAAGCCAAGGAGCCGCACGCGGCTCTCCAGCAGACCCCATGCCCCCTGGACCGTGAGGTGGAGGCGACGAGGTATGGTGGTTCCTAGAACGTGCGGGAATCCGGGAGGCTTTCAAGCCTTCTAGCCTCCTGGCCTTCCAGCCTTCTGGCCTTCCCGCCGTCAAGCGGTAATACCAAGTTGTGTTCAAACCAAGATCCATCCGGGGGCCGGGGCAAGGGGCCTGGTTTCGGCCGTGCGTGAGTGCAGTATCCGACTCACGCTGCCCCCGACACTCAGCCCGAGTGTCCCAAGAACGGTAGGAAAGCAACCGTTGGCAACGCATTCCGGGTCACCGGCAGAGCGGGTATCGGCTGAGTGCCGGGGGCAGCGACTGTCGGAGCCACGCCCGGCGCTCCACCAGGCCCCTTGCCCCGCCGGTTCAACGGTCTGATGGCTTTGAACGCAGCTTGGTATAACTCGCCGGAGAAACGATCCATGGCCGCACGAGTCCTGGTGGACCGATCCCAGTTCGACCTCATGGCCCGCAGCCACCCGGTGGTGCCGGTGGCGGTGCGGCTTCCGGCCGACACCGAGACCCCGGTGAGCACCTACCTGAAGGTGGCGGACGGACCCTGGTCGTTCCTGCTGGAGAGCGTGGAGGGCGGAAGCCGGTGGGGCCGGTACTCCCTGGTGGGCCTGGACCCGTTCCTGCGGTTCGAGGCGAGGGGGGACCGGGCGTGGGTGGAGGACGGCTGCCATGGCCGGACCGAGGGGCCCACGCTGGACCTGCTGCGACAGGTGCTGAGCGACCACCGGATGCCCCGGATGGAGGGGCTCCCGCGGTTTGCCGGGGGGTTGGTGGGGTACGTGGGGTACGGGGCGGCCCGGCTGTTCGAGCGGATCCCGGCCGGGGAGCCCGAGCCCCTGGATCTGCCGGACCTGCGGCTGTTCGCCCCCCGCAGCCTCCTGGCCTTCGACAACGTGCGAAAGACCCTCGACGTGATCGTGCTGGTGCGGCCCGGCCAGGGCGAGGGGTACGACGACGGCCTCGGCCGGATCGGGGACCTGCTCGGTCGGCTGCGCATCCCCCTGGACGAGGCCCGGGTGTACCCGGAGCCCGTGGATCCGCCGGAGCTCGATCCGGTGATCCCCCGGGAGCGGTTCGAGGCCATGGTGGTCCGGGTTCGCGAGGCGATCCACGCCGGCGAGGCGATCCAGGTGGTGCTGTCCCAGCCGTTCGAGGGGCCGTGCGGGGTCGATCCGTTCACGGCCTACCGAGCTCTACGGGCCCTGAACCCCAGCCCGTACCTGTTCCACCTGGCCCTGGGCGAGGAGGTACTGGTGGGCGCGAGCCCCGAGGTGATGGTGCGGAAGGAGGGGAGCCGGGCCCTGGTGCGCCCCATCGCCGGCACCCGGCCCCGGGGGGGCACCCCCGACGAGGACCGGGACCTGGAGCGGGAGCTGCTGGCCGACGAGAAGGAGCGGGCCGAACACCTGATGCTGGTGGACCTGGGCCGCAACGACCTGGGGCGGGTGGCCGTGCCCGGCGGGGTGCGGCTGGAGGAGTCGTTCGTGGTGGAGCGGTACTCCCACGTGATGCACATCGTGTCCACGGTGTCGGCCGAGCTGCGGGCCGGGGTGGACGCCCTGGACGTGCTGGCCGCCACGTTCCCGGCCGGCACGGTGTCGGGCGCGCCCAAGGTGCGCGCCATGGAGTGGATCGCCCGGCTCGAGCCCCGGGAGCGGGGGGTGTACGCCGGGGCCGTGGGCTACCTGGGGTTCGACGGCAACATGGACACCTGCATCACGATCCGCACCCTGGCATTCCGGGGCGGGCGGGTGGTGGCCCAGGCCGGGGCCGGCATCGTGGCCGACTCGGACCCGGCGTTCGAGTACGAGGAGACGCTCCACAAGTCCGCCGCGCTCCGCCGGGCCCTGGAGCTCGCGGCCCGCGGCCTGGAGCCGGAGTGAGGGTTACGAGACCCCTCAAGAGTATTGCCGTGGTGCGGGGTGGAGACTTGGCTCCGGCCGGGCGCGAGTGCAGCATCCGATCGCCGCGCCTTCTCATGCCGTTGTCTGCCCGTCGGTCCAAGCGGCAATAGCGGAACCCCAGGAATCCGGTGGCGATCCAGACCTCCGGGGGGCGCGGCGAGCTAAGGGGCCGCACCCGGCGCTCCACCAGGCCTCCACCCCGCACGCCCCGGGGGGTGGGGGCACGAGTCTCCCAATGTTTCCGTTGGGATTCGTATCAACCACCAACGACTGACGACTAACGACCAACCACCAACAACCGGATTCCTCCCATGCTGCTGATGATCGACAACTACGACTCGTTCACCTACAACCTGGTCCAGTACTTCGGCATCCTGGGCGAGGAGGTCCGGGTGTTCCGGAACGACCGGATCACGCCCGACGAGGTGGAGCGGCTCGCCCCGGACCGGATCGTAATCTCGCCCGGGCCCGGCGACCCCACCGACGCCGGCGTCAGCGTGGAGGTGATCCGCCGGTTCGCGGGCCGGGTGCCGATCCTGGGGGTGTGCCTGGGCCACCAGTCCATGGGCTACGCCTACGGCGGCCGGATCGTGCGGGCCAAGAGGCTGATGCACGGCAAGACCTCCTGGGTGCACCACGACGGCACCGGCATCTACCGGGGCATCCCGAACCCGTTCGAGGCCACCCGGTACCACAGCCTGGTGATCCGGAAGGACACCCTGCCCGAGCGGTTCCGGGTCACGGCCTGGACCGAGGACGACGACGAGATCATGGGCATCGCCGACGACGGGGCCCGGCTCTACGGCATGCAGTACCACCCCGAGTCGATCCTGACGAAACAGGGGATGAACGTGCTCCGGAACTTCCTGGAGCTGCGGTGAGATCGGCTGGGAGGCCGGAGGGCTGGGACGCTAGGACGCTTGAAAACCTCCGTGATCTCCCAGCGTTCCAAACATGGGCACACCTCTTTAGCGTCACCTCAGGGTCTCGGGGGGGCATGGGGCCTGCTGGAGCGCCGGGCGCGGCTCCTTGGCTCGCCGCGCCCCCCGAACATCCGTAGCTTTGTCGAATTCCAGGGTCCTCCGCTGTCGTCGCCCGAACAAGCCGCTTCGGCGACGGCATGCGAAGGCGCGGCGATCGGATGCTGCACTCGCGCCCGGCCGGAAGCAGGCCCCATGCCCCGCCGCCGGCAATGGGCCCGGACCAACGAAAGTTGCCCTTCCCGTTGTAGGGCCCCCAGGGGTCTGATGGAGCTTTCCAGCCTCCTAGCCTTCAAGCCTTCACAGGAGAGATCTCATGTTCAAGGAACTGATCCACAAGCTCGTCGAGGGCCGCGACCTGACCGAGGGGGAGATGATCGAGGCCATGGAGGCCATCATGGGGGGCGAGGCCACCCACGCCCAGATGGCCGCGTTCCTGACCGCCCTGCGGATCAAGGGCGAGACCGTGGAGGAGATCACCGGTGCCGCCCGGGTGATGCGGGAGCACGCCACCCCCATCCGGGTGGAGCCCCGCAAGGAGGTGCTGACCCTCGACCGGGACGAGATCAACGTGGAGTACGAGTCCATCCTGGACACCTGCGGCACCGGCGGCGACGACACCAACACCTTCAACATCTCCACCACCACGGCCCTGGTGGTGGCCGCGGCCGGGGTTCGGGTGGCCAAGCACGGCAACCGGGCCGTGTCGAGCCGGTGCGGCAGCGCCGACGTGCTGGAGGCCCTGGGCGTGAACCTGGACGTGACCCCCGAGGTGGTGGAGACCTGCATCCGGGAGATCGGCATCGGGTTCCTGTACGCGCCGCTCCTCCACTCGGCTATGCGTCACGTGGCCCCGGTGCGCCGGGAGATGGGGATCCGCACCGTGTTCAACGTGCTGGGCCCCCTCACGAACCCGGCCGGGGCCAGCCGCCAGGTGCTCGGGGTCTACCGGAGGGACCTCACCGGCAAGCTGGCCCGGGTGCTCCAGCGGCTGGGGAGCGAGCGGGCGTTCGTGGTCCACGGGTCGGACGGGCTCGACGAGATCACGATCACCGGGCCCACCCACGTGGCCGAACTCCGCAACGGCTCGGTGGAGGAGTTCGACCTGCACCCCGAGGAGCTGGGGCTTCGCACCGCGCCCCCCGAGGCGATCCACGGCGGCAACGCCGAGGAGAACGCCCGGATCGTCCGGTCGATCCTGGAGGGAGAGAAGGGGCCCCGCCGCGACGTGGTGCTGCTGAACGCGGGCGCGGCCCTGCTGGTGGCCGGGGCCACCAGGGACCTGATGTGGGGCATCCGCATGGCCCAGGACGCCATCGACTCGGGCCGGGCCCTCCAGAAGCTGGAGCAGCTCGTGGAGATCACGAACCGATGACGATCCTCGACCGCATCGTGGCGGCCCGCCGCCGGCGGGTGGACGAGGCCCAGGAGAAGGTGCCCTTGGAGTTCCTGTGGGACCGGTGCGGGCCCCGCCGGGAGGGCGACCCCCTGGAGCGGCTGGCATCCTGGCCCCCCGACCGCCGGGCCGTGATCGCCGAGGTGAAGCGCCGCAGCCCGTCCAAGGGCGACCTGCGGCCCGACCTGGACCCGGCCGGCCTGGCCCGGGCCTATGCCGAGGCCGGCGCGTTCGCCGTGTCGGTGCTGACCGAGCCCGACTTCTTCGGGGGCAGCCTCGAGGACCTGCGCGCCGTGCGGGAGGCCGTGGACCTTCCGGTGCTCCGGAAGGACTTCGTGATCGACCCCTACCAGGTGTGGGAGGCCCGGGCCTGGGGCGCGGACCTGGTGCTCCTGATCGCGGCGGTGATGGGCCCGCGCCTGGGCGAGTTCGTGGAGCTGTGCCGGCTGGTGGGAGTGGAGCCCCTGGTGGAGGTCCACAACGGCGACGAGCTGGACGCGGCCCTGGCCGCGGGGGCACGGTTCGTGGGCATCAACAACCGGAACCTGGCCACCTTCGAGGTGAGCATCGGGGTGACCCGTCGGCTCCTGCCCCGGATCCCGGCCGACCGGGTGGTGGTGAGCGAGAGCGGGCTTCGCTCGGCCCGGGACCTGGACCTGCTGGAGGCCGACGGCGCGCGGGCGTTCCTGATCGGCGAGGCCCTGGTCACGGCCGACGATCCGGGCGCGGCCCTGCGCGCGCTCGTGGAGCGCGGCGTATGACGCCAGCACAGGGGGGAACCAGCGTGCCGCACGTCCCTCTCGTGGCGGGGAGCCGGGTTCCGAGGCATAGGGGGGGTGGGCCTTCCGGCCTTCTGGCCTTCCAGCCTTCTGGCGGAAGGCCCCAGGGGGGCCGTGGACCATGAGGACCCGGGTCAAGGTGTGCGGCCTCACCCGGCGGGACGACGCCCTGCTGGCGGCCGACCTGGGGGCCGACGCCCTGGGGTTCGTGTTCGCGCCGGGCACGAAGCGGCCGGCCGACCCCGAGGTGGTGGCCCGGGTGGTGGAGGAGCTGCCGCCGTTCGTGCCGGCCGTGGGGGTGTTCCGGAACCAGCCCGTGGACGAGGTGCGCCGGCTGGTTCGCGGCTGCGGGCTCCACCTGGCCCAGCTCCACGGCGACGAGGATCCCGCCTACATCCAAGCCCTGGGCCTGCCGGTGCTCAAGGCGGTGGGCATCGCCGGCCCGGCCGACCTGGACCGGCTGGGTCGGTACCCAGGACTCACGGCGTTCCTGCTCGACGCGCCGGGCGGCGGGACCGGCCGGACCATCGACTGGGGCCTGGCCCGGGAGGCCCAGCGCTACGGCCGGATCGTTCTGGCCGGAGGGCTCACCCCGGAAAACGTGGCCGAGGCGATCCACAGCGCGCGGCCCTGGGCGGTGGACGCGGCTTCGGGCACCGAGGCACGGCCCGGCGTCAAGGACCCTGACCGGCTCCGGCGGTTCCTGGAGGCGGTCCGGGCGGCGGACGCCGGCTGCCCTACCCCCCCAGCATCCCCTTCTTGAGCCGCGAGTCGGCCGGCACCTCCCCGAGCCAGATGCCCCACAGGGCCTCCATGAAGTCCTTGCCCTCGATCACGCCCTTCACCTGGCCGGCGATGGCCACCTCGGTGCCTTGGCCGGGCAGGTAGGTGAGGGTGACCACCTGGCCGTCCTCCACCTCGTCGGGGAACAGGGCCAGGAACCGGTCGATCCGGGCACGAAGCGCGTCGAGCCGCTCCTGGGCCGCTTTGAAGAACCCCTCCTCGAACGCGTCACGCAGCTTGTCGCCACCCACGTCGCGCAGGAAGTACATGGAGATCCGCTTGGGCTCGTCGGCCCGGATGGCCGCGGCCGCGTCCGAGGTGGCGGTGGTGAGGTGCAGGGCGCCCACGTACACCTTGAAGAAGAACTTCTTGCGGAGCCCGAGCCCTTGGAGCCGCAGGGTGTGGCCTTGCACGGTGATCGCGTCGGGCACCCGGACCCCAGCCAGCTCGGCCGCGAACGCTGGGGGAGCGAGGAGAGACAGGGCCAGGGCCAGGGCCAGGAGCCGTTGCATGGGAGACCTCCTTTCGACAAAGGCACGCATCTTGTATCGTACACTCGAACAGCACGGCCGGGCCGAATTTTTTGCCGGCCGTTCGGTGAGTGTTCACCATATCGCGGTTTCTTTCAACCACGGAATCGAGGGAAAGGGAGGCTTGCCATGGCGGAGCAGGAGAAGAAGGTGCTCGTGGAGGTCGCGAACGGCATCGCAACGTTGACCATCGACCGGCCCGAGGCCCTGAACGCCTTGAACGAGGCGGTGGTGGCCGACCTGGATGCCGCCTTCGACGAGGCGGTGGCCCGGCCCGACGTGAAGGCCCTGGTGATTCAGGGGGCGGGCGACAAGGCGTTCGTGGCTGGCGCGGACATCAAGTTCTTCATCGACAACATCGAGGCCGACCGGGTGGGCGACATCGTGGCCTTCGCCCGAAGGGGCCAGAAGGTGCTCCGGAAGATTGAGAAGAGCCCCAAGCCCGTGATCGCCAGGGTGGACGGCCTGGCCCTGGGAGGGGGGCTGGAACTGGCCCTGGCCTGCACCGCGATCGTGGTCACCGACAAGGCGGGCGTGGGCCTGCCCGAGACCGGCATCGGCATCTTCCCCGGCCTGGGCGGCACCCAGCGCACGGCCCGGGTGGTGGGCAAGGAGCTCGGGAAGTACCTGGTGTTCACCGGCCAGATCCTCGACGGCAAGACCGCCCACGAGATCGGCCTGGCAGGCTACCTGGCGGCCGACGACGTGGACGGCTTCATCCTCGACCTGGTGGCCCGGGGCGAGTTCCGCGACAAGTACGCGCCCAAGCCCACCCCGGCCGGGTGGGAGCCGGTGGTGGACGCGTTCTCCGACGCCCACGTCCAGGAGGTGCTGGCCGGCACCGCGCCCAACGACGACCCGCGGGTGGCCGCCGCGGTGAAGGCCGTCGGGCGCAAGGCGCCGCTGGCCCTGAAGGTGGCGAACCGGATCATCGACGAGGGGCTCCAGAAGAGCCTCGACGACGCCCTGGAGCTGGAGCTCGCCAACCTGGGCGAGATCTTCTCCACCCAGGACGCCCTGGTGGGCCTGAAGAGCGTGATCGAGAAGTCCCGCCCCGCGTTCAAAGGCGAGTAAAAGGGGGCGGCCGCGCACCGTGGAGCGCTCGCCGCGTCCACGACGAACGACCGACGACCTGCGACCCACGACCGACGACTTTTCAGCTTTCGAGCCGAGAGAATCATGCCCGAGATCAAGCCGTTTCGCGCCCAGAAGCGCATGAAGGAACTGATGGCGGGGCACTTCCGCGGCGTGGACGCCGCCGCCAAGGACCCCGACCGGAAGGTGGCGTGGTGCACCAGCGTGGGCCCGGCCGAGCTCCTGCACAGCTTCGGGTTCGAGGTGTACTATCCCGAGAACCACGGCGCCATGCTGGGTGCCACCCGGTCGGCCGAGAAGTACATCCCCCTCGCCAATGCCTTGGGGTACAGCCCCGACATCTGCAGCTACCTCACCTCGGACATCGGCGCGTTCCTGGCCGGGGAGACCCCGCTGCAGCGGGCCTACGGCCTGGAGGGCGTGCCCCGGCCGGACGTGCTCGTGTACAACACCAATCAGTGTCGGGACGTGCAGGACTGGTTCTCGTTCTACGGCCGCAGGTTCGGGGTTCCGGTGATCGGGGTGAACTCGCCCACAGGGGTCAGCGAGGTCACTCGGCCCCACGTGAACGCCATGGTGGCCCAGTACCAGGCCCTGATCCCCACCCTGGAGGAGGTGTCGGGCCGCCGGTTCGACCCGGACCGGTTCCGGGAGGTCATGGGGCTTTCCGCCAAGACCTCGGACCTGTGGAAGGAGTGCCTGTGGCAGGCGAGCTACCGGCCGAGCCCTCTCACTTTCTTCGACGCCTGCATCCTGATGGGCCCGGCCGTGGTGCTCCGGGGAACGCCGGAGGCCGTGGCGTTCTACGAGGAGTTGCTGGCCGAGCTCAAGGAGCGGGTGGACGGCGGGGTCGCCGCGGTGGAGGGCGAGCGCTACCGGGTGTACTGGGAGGGCATGCCGGTGTGGGGCAAGCTCCGGGATCTGGCCCTGTTCTTCCAGGAGCTCCGGACCGCGGTGGTTGTGAGCACCTACTGCAACTCCTGGGTGTTCGACGCCTTCGACCCGGCCGACCCGTTCGAGAGCATGGCCCGGGCGTACCTGGAGCTGTTCATCGTGCGCTCCGACGACGCCAAGGAGCGGATCATGGCCCGACTGATCGAGGAGTTCCAGGTGGACGGCGTGGTGTACCACGACGCCAAGACCTGCCCCCACAACTCCAACACTCGCTACGGCCTGCCCCAGCGGCTCAAGGAGAGGACCGGCGTGCCGTTCATCGTGATCTACGGCGACCTGAACGATCTGCGGTGCTTCTCGGAGGAGCAGGCCAAGACCAACATCGAGGCGTTCGTCGAGCAGTTGGGGCCCGGCCGGGCCGCGGCCGGAGGGTAGGGCCGTGGCCGCCCATGTGCTGGGGCTCGACCTGGGCTCCTCGTGGTCCAAGGCGGTGCTGCTCGATCCGGACGGCCGGGTGGCCGGCCGGGCCCTGCGCCGCACCGGTATCCGATTCGAGGACGCGGCCCGCGACCTGCGCGACGAGGTCCTGTCCGCGGCCGGGGTGGACCGGGTGGGGTGCACGGTGGCCACGGGCTACGGCCGGCGCAACGTTCCGTTCGCGGACGCCCGGCGCACCGAGATCTCGTGCCACGCCAAGGGCGCCTACCACTTCTTCCCCCGCGAGATGGACGTGGTGGACATCGGCGGCCAGGACAACAAGATCATCCACGTGCGCCGGGACGGCACGGTGGCCAACTTCCTGATGAACCGCAAGTGCGCGGCCGGCACCGGCGCGTTCGTGGAGGAGATCGCCCACCGGCTCGACATCCCCCTGGAGCGGATCGAGGCCCTGGCCGAGGGGGCCACCCGCGAGATCACCCTGTCGTCGTTCTGCACCGTGTTCTCGGCCACCGAGGTGATCAAGCTGATCCGCGAGGGCGAGGAGCCCGAGAACCTCTGCCGGGGCATCTTCAACTCGGTGATCGCCCGGGTGGTGGAGATGGGCCCGTTGGGCGAGTTCATCGTCATGAGCGGGGGCGTGGTGGCCGCGTTTCCCATCGTGGCCAAGATCATGGCCGGGCGCACCGGCGCGGCCGTGGAGGTGCCCCCCGATCCCCAGTTCCTGGGGGCGTTCGGAGCCGCGCTGGTGGCCCGGGAGGAGCTGGGCGCAGACCCATGAGCGAAGCGGTGGAGTTCGAGATCGGGCCGATCCGGCCCCCCAGCGAGGCCGGCAGCTACCTGCTGCGGCTGACCCGCAACTGCCCCTGGAACCGGTGCCGGTTCTGCCGCACCTACAAGCGCCACCGGTTCAGCCTGAGGCCGGTGGAGGAGATCGAGGCCCAGATCGACGAGATGGCCCGCATCCGCGACCGGCTGCGGGCCGAGGGGGGCTCCGACGGGCCCCGCGCCCTGGTGGCCCGGGGCCTGGTGACCACCGAGGCCGAGTGGATGGTGGCCAACGCCCTGGCCAACGGGGGCCGCACCGCGTTCCTTCAGGACGCGGACTCCCTGGTCATGAAGCCCCAGAACCTCGAGCGGGTGCTCACCCGGTTCCGGGAGCGGTTCCCCGAGGTGGAGCGGATCACCACCTACGCCCGGTCCCGCACCGTGGCCCGGCTGCCGGTGGAGGTGCTGCGGACCTACGGCGAGCTGGGCCTCACCCGGATCCACATCGGCATGGAGACCGGCCACGACCCCCTTCTGGAGCTCATCAAGAAGGGGGCCACGGCCGAGATCCACATCAAGGCGGGCCGCAAGGTCAAGGAGGCAGGCCTGGAGCTGAGCGAGTACATCATCCCCGGCCTCGGCGGCCGGGAGATGAGCGAGGGCCATGCCCTGGACTCGGCCCGGGTTCTGAACGCCATCGACCCGGACTTCATCCGGCTGCGCACCCTGACCCTGGGGCCCAAAGTGGACCTTTGGTCCGAGTTCCACGGGCCCGAGGCCCAGCTCACCCGCCAGACCGACGCCGAGATCGTGGCCGAGATCCGGCGGTTCATCGAGGCCCTCGACGGCATCCACAGCCGGCTGGTGAGCGACCACATCATGAACCTGCTGGGCGACCTGGAGGGCCGGCTGCCGGACGAGAAGCAGGCCCTGCTCGACCGGTGCGACGCGTTCCTCGCCCTGGACCCGGGGGAGCAGCGGCTCTTCCAGGTGGCCCGGCGGGCCGGCCTGGTGAACGGGCTCTCCGACCTGGAAATCCCCGAGGTCCGGGCCCGGGCCGAGGCCCTGCTGGCCGAGGTGGCCCGCTCCTACGGCCCGGACCGCATCGAAGAGGCCTGCCGGGACATGATGCTGCGGTTTGTGTGAGAAAGGCTGGAAGGCTCGAAGGCCAGAAGGCTTGAAGGCCTCGGGGCCTTTTTGCCTTTCAGCGTTCTAGCTTCCAGCTTTCTAGCATCCTAGCCTCCCAGCCTCCTAGCAGGTGAAACCCCATGCGCATCGACTTCTTCGAGGTGAAAGGCCCCCGGTGGGACCTGGCCCTGTGCGAGAGGGTGGAGCAGGCCTACGCCGCGGGGCTTCGGGTGTACGTGTGGGCCGAGTCCCAGGCCGACGCCCGGCACCTGGACGACCTGCTGTGGGAGTTCCGGGAGGACTCGTTCGTGCCCCACGGTCTGTGGCAGGGCGGGGACGGCATCGACGACCCCGTGGCCGTGGGCTGGATGCCGGGCAACCCCAACGGCGCCCGGTGCCTGGTGCTGGCCCGAGACGCCCGTCCGGACGAGATCCAGGGGTTCGACCGGGTGGTGGACTTCGCCCCGGTAGACCTGCCCGACCGGGTCGGCCCGGCCCGGCAGCGGTTCAAGGCCTTCCGCGCGGCCGGCCTGCCGGTACGCTTCCACAAGGCCTGATTTCGGCCCGCGGGGCGGCCGGCTTCCTCCCCCCTCCAACTTGACACGGACGAGCGCGCGCCCGTATACAGAGGAAGCACGCTACAGTAGGGAAATCGACCGGGGGAGGCGATGTCCCGACACCACACCCTGATAATCACCCGCGGCCGCAACGCCCATCGAGGCGCTTGCGGCCGTTTTGCGTTAAAGGCAGCAGATCTGGGGCGTGGGGCGCGCCACCGGAAACGCCCAACGGATCTCCGTATCCAAGACGCCGCAACTGGACGGCAGCCCCTTTCTCCCCGACATGATGAGCAAAGAGTTGGCAGATGTCGACAACGGACTCGACGGAGAAAAAAGCTCTCGCAAAATTCCCCCAAGGCACTCTCGGCGCGGCCTTATTCGTGGCTGGGTGGTGCGCACTCTTGGCCAGCCTCTGGTATTGCCTTCCACTGTTTGGCAATGTGCTTGGCATCACCGATTACGATAGCGCCGGTGTCGGAATGGTTGCGTTGTTCTTCGGCCTTCCAACGATGCTTGTGGCGGTTGGGCTGTTCTCCATCGGACAAGCAATCAACGGTCTTGCCTCCCGAATGGGTGCCCTTGGGCTGAGAGCTGCTCTAACCAGTCTCGGTTTGAGCATCCTGGCCTATTGGTCCGGCGCTTGGTGACCGACATTTACGTCTTCAGAATCTCGCCGTAGATCACGATCTCCTCGGCCTACTTCCTCGCCACGAACACAACCGGCCGGCACGGCGGTGGCGGCAGTCGAAGGTCACGGCGTAGCCGGTCCGCAGTCGGTTCATCACCGGCGTTCCCACATCCTGACCAGACCCCAATAAAGAGTCCCCTGGGCTCGTCACGCACGGTGTCGGCCCCCTCTGCCGGCCGGAGGACTTGCGGAGCCGCCGAGGCCCAGGTAGACTGGTTTGTACACTAGTCGGAAGGAGGAAGATGCAATGGAAACGATCGGGGCCTACGAGGCGAAGACACACCTCTCGGCGCTGCTCGACCGGGTGGCTTCGGGCGAGCGCATCACCATTACGCGCAGAGGGGTCCCCGTCGCCGTCCTGACGCCGGTCCCGGACGGGGTCCGGGACGCAACCTCTGCGGCGGCCGACCTCAGGCGCCTGCGGCGGGGGGCCCGACTCGACGGCCTGACGATCCGCGAGATGATCGAGGAAGGCCGGCGGTGAGCACTGTGGTTGTCGACTGCTCCGTGGCCTTGGCGTGGTGTTTCGAGGACGAAACCACGGAGTTCACCGAGGCCGTTTTGGACGCTGTGGTGGCCGGAGGAGCAGTTGTCCCTTGCCTGTGGCCGCTGGAGGCCGCAAACGTTCTCCTCGTTGCCGAGCGCCGAAAGAGGATCTCTGAAGCGCAGGCGACCCAGTTCCTGGACCGCCTCCTCGCACTGCCGATCCAGATCGAGACGCCTGTGGGCAACGAGACCTGGACACGGGTGCACGCGCTCGGGCGCACCCACGGCCTGTCGTCCTACGACGCGGCCTACCTGGACCTCGCCATCCGCAGGGGGCTGCCCCTGGCCACGCTCGATCGGGACCTGAAGAAGGCGGCCGAGAACTCCGGTGTGCCGCTGTTCGTTCCAGGGTGACTTTGGGGGCGTTCGTGCAGGGCGTGCTTGACGTAGGCCCATGGGGGATGGCCGCTGCAAAGTTAAAATAAGTTGCGTCCCAGAAGGGGAACGTTGTTCGGTTATTCGGTTGGGAAGGATGGCACTGCCTCCAGTCAGGGATCTTGGCTGGGAGCCTCGAAGAGGTACACGGTGAGTTCCGAGGATATTCGAAGGAACGCCGCGTCGTTTGTGAGCACGGCGTCGCACCGGGCGGCCATCGCCGTGGCGCAGTGGATCGCGTCCGGGGTGCGGAGCCCGTACCGGGCGCGCAGGTCTGCCGCGAGCAACGCGATGGACGGGGTGAGGTCCAGAAGCCGAAGGTGCGGAAAGTTTTCTAGAATTCTTGCGAGTTCCCGGGCGCGGCGGGGTTCTCCTGCCCGATAGGCCGGGACCAAGAGTTCCGTGAACACGAGGCTTGCCGCCACGCCTTGGAGTTCCCCGGCCTCCAGGCGTGCGAAAAACCGCCGTGCCGTCGGGTAGTGAACAGGATGGCGCTCGAGGAGGTAGATCCACGCCACCGTGTCGATGCCAACGGTCGAGCCCGGGGGGATGTCTTCGGGAGTCACCCGTCCCATTCCTCCCGCTCCCTCTTCAGGGCCTCCGCGGAGCCCCGCCACAGATCGCCCCCGATTCTTTCGAGTTTGTCGAGAGCGGATCGCTCGGCCTTCCGGACGACGATGGAATCCCCCTCTTGCCGGATCTCCAGGAGGTCGCCGGCCTTTAGGCCGAGGCGACGTCGGATGGCGGCCGGTATCACGATCTGGGACTTGCTGCTCAGACGAGCCACTGGCATGAGGGCGCCTCCCGTTTTTGCTTTACGTCGCAGTAAAGCAACGCAGGGGAGCCGCGTCAAGACTTGCTGGGTGCATGCGCCGGTCTACGGAGCGGTTCGTGATCCACCAAGCACGGCCGGCCGGTGGCCGAGCTGATCCCGGTGGGCCAGGTGCCGCGCTCTCGCGGAAGGGGGGCCCGGTTACGCCGCACGTTGTAGGCCCCCCACAGGGGCCGATGGGGGCTTCCAACAAACGCACTCCCTGGAGGGGCTTTCGGTGCGGGAGTTCCTCGAGGAGGGACGCAGGTACGGATACCCTTCGTGCTCGCCTGCTGCACTTCCTTCGGGACAAAGAGAAGCGGGAGGTGGATTTCCTGGTCACGCGCGACGGGGTCCCCTGGTTCTTGGTGGAGGTGAAGTCCTCCGGGTCGGCCCGTCTTTCGCCCCACCTGCTGCGGTTCCAGGAGGTCACCGGCGCGGCCCACGCATTTCAGGTTGCGCTGGACCTGGAGTTCGTGGACCGGGACTGCTTCGCCGAGAACCGCCTCCTCGTGGTGCCTGCGGCCACGTTCCTCTCGCAGCTCGTGTGAGACCAAGGCGTACTCAAAGCCATTGGACCCCTGATTCAGAGGGGCAGAGGGGCCTGCCGGAGAGCCGGGCGCGGCCCCTTAGCTCGCCGCGCAGCGCCTCTGTCGACCGGGCTGCGAGATGGTTCGGGGCTTACCTAGTTGCTATGAAACCAGTTTTCCGATTTTGTGCCTGCGCGGCGAATCTCAGTGCCCGGCTTCGCGCCCGGCCGGAGGCAGGTCCCTCTGCCTCGCCCCACCACCTTTAGTGTCCTAACGTCCCCACCCCCCTCTCCGTCTCCCGGTACGGTCCGGGGTCGAGCCCCAGCCGCTCGGCCGCCTCCACCGCCATGCGGGCCACCGCCCAGGCCTCGTCGCGGCGACCCAACCGGGCCAGAACCAGGGCCAGGTTGTTCAGGGGCTCGGGCCGTTCGGGTGCCGTGGCATGGGCTCGGCGCAGCGCGGCCTCGGCGCCGGCCAGGTCGCCCGCCGCCCACAGCGCGTTGCCCCACCCGAACGCCCCCCGCCAGTCCTCGGGCCAGCGCGCGAGAAAGGCCCGGTACCCCCGGGCCGCCTCGGCGGTGCGGCCGGCCTCCTCCAGGTTGGCCAGGGCGTCGAGGACGTCCTCCGGGCCTGCCGTGGCTGGCAGCTCCCCGGGCGGCAGCACCACCAGGCCGAACCCCCCGGCCCGGAGCCAGGTGCGCACGAACGTGCCGGTGGCCACCTCCTCGGGAAGCTCGCCGCCCGCGTGCAGGATCACCCCGCCCGGGCCGTACCCCACCAGCACCGAGTAGTGGTACACCGGGGCCCACGAGAGGCCCCGGTTCTCCAGCACCAGCACGGGGTGGCCGGCGGCCACCTCGGCGAACAGCCGCTCCGGCTCGGGGAGGATTCTCCAGGCCAGGAGGCCCCGGCCGCGGGCCTCCCGGGCCAGGTCAGAGGGGAACGTGCCCTTGCGGGCCGGGGTGTACACCAGGGGGCCGAGGTCGGCGGGGTCGGCCGGGCGGCCGGCCCAGGCCAGCACCATGGCCAAGGCGGCCGGGCCGCAGTGGTTGCGGGTCTGCCGGATCACCGGCACCCCCTCCACCCGGGCGGCCTCGGGCAGCCCGGCCCGGCGCAGGGCCAGCCGGGGCGCGCACCCGGCCGCGACCAGGGCGAGCGCGAGGAGGGCCGGAACGACCGGCCGAGGCCGCCAGGACACGGGGTGGAGGAAGGGGGCCTGGGCCGTCACCCCCACGGCGGGCGGCTCACGGCGTCCGCCGGACGGCCCCTCACCGGACCGTGCGCTTCACGAAGGGGAACACGTCCGTGTACCCGAGGATGTCCGTGATCAGGAGCACCACGAACACGAACACCGCCGAGCCGATGATCATGCCCAGGGGGTCGCCGCCGGCCGGCAGGGTGTCGAGCCGCTCCAGGGCCTCCCGGGCCTCGGCGTCCGAGAGCCCCAGGGCCCGGCGGTGGGCCTCGGCCGGGTCGATCCCGAGTTGCCGCAGCGCGTCGGCGATCTCCTGGCGCTCCAGCGCCGTGGCCAGCCGCTCCTGGGGCGAGAGCACCCGACGGGTCGGGATCCAGCCGGCCACCGCCGGAGAGGTGGGGAGCGAAAGGCACAGGAACGAGAACACGAGGACCAGGGCCGTGGGCGTCTTCCAAGAGCGTGCGAACCGCATGGGATCTCCTCCCGGCAAGAGACAGGGGAAACGCGAACCGGGCCGAGTGTAGGCAAACCGCCCGGCCGACTCAAGCCCCGGGAGCAGAGGCGGCCGTGGCCCTCCTGTGCCGGGGAGCACGCGGTCGGATCGCCCCTCGGTGGGGAAGCGGCGGAGTTGGGGGGGCGGCAGGGTCAGAAGTCCACCACCAGTGAGGTCAGGAACTTCGTGTCCACGTGCTCGGCGTCGGGAGCGGGCAGGGCGTTCTGGTAGTTCACGGTGTAGCTCAGGCCGAGCGAGAGGTTCCCGGCCAGGGCCACGATCAGGCCCGAGGTGGAGTTCAGGAAGTAGACGTCGGTGTCGTCGAACGAGATCGAGTAGTCCAGGGCCTGCTGGAACGTGACCGTGTCGGAGATGCGCCACTCGTAGTCGGCGGCCGCCTTGCCCGAGGCGTAGGTGTCGGAAGCCTCGGGCCCGGCCGCGAAGTTGTCGTAGTTCCACAGCATCCCCAGGCGCGCCTTGAGCTCGTGGGCCTCGCTTTTCACCACGTCGTACCCCACGCCGGGCCCCACCTCCAGGCGGGCGTCGTACCCGGAGAAGGTGTCCTTGAGATAGCCCACCGACACGAACCCGAACAGCCGCTCGGTCAGGAGCCGTTCGTACCGACCCTCGGCGCTCCAACGGCTGGCGGTCGGCTCGCTCTCCGTCTTGCCGTATAGGCCCGTGGCCGTGGCGGCAAAACGGTGGGTTCCCGCATCCAGCCCGGTCTCCAGGGTACCGGCCAGGGCCTCGGTCTCGGTGTTGCCCGAGGTGCGGGTGTACGAGAGTTCGGCCCGGTTCTTCCAGCCCTCGGCCGCCCGGACGGCAGCGGGTGTAAGGAGGGCGGCTGCGGTCACGGCTGCGGCGATCTTCATGAGATACTCCTTCGGAAATCCCCCGGCCCGGCCATTCTGCCCCGGTCCCGGCAGCCGTCAACCGCGGCGTCCCACAAAGAGGCTCGGGGCGCCCAGTCGTCCGGCCGGCATGGCCCGGCTTGAATCGGGCCTTTCCCCGGCGTATCGTTCATGAATGTGTTTTCCCCCGTGGGTCGGGCACGGAGACGAACGGATGGGTTACGGCGTGAAGGACGTGCTGCGCATGGAGGTGGCCCCGGCCCTGGGGTGCACCGAGCCCTCGGCCATCGCCCTGGCGGCGGCGGCCGCGGCCTCCTTGCTGGAGGGGGAGACGGCCGGGGCGGTCGAGGTGTGGGTGGACTCCAACGTGTACAAGAACGGCCTGGCCGTGTCCATCCCGGGGGCCCGGGGTGCGTCCGGGCTCGACCTGGCCGCGGCCCTGGGGGTGTTCGGCGGCGACCCCTACCGCAAGCTCGAGGTGCTCGACACCGTGGACGACCAGGCCCTGGCCACGAGCAAGCGGTTCGTGCGGGCCGGCGCGGTCCGCGTGCACCTGGTGGAAGACCGGCAGGGACTGTACGTGCGGGCCCGGGTGTCGGCCGCGGGTCGCACGGCCGAGTGCACCATCCAAGGGGTGCACGACGGCATCACCCGCCTGACCCTGGACGGCGAGGAGCAGCCGGACCATCCCCTACTGAGGCGTACCTCGGGCGAGCAGGAGAGCCTCCAGGACCTGGAGGAGTGGCTGCGCACCCTGAGCCTCCAGGACCTGCTCGACCTCCTCGACGACCTGGACGAGGACGACCTGGCGTTCCTGGAGCAGGGGGTGGAGTACAACCTCCGCCTGGCCGAGCACGGCCGCAAGTACGGCCCCGGCCTAGGCATCGGCCTGGGGCTCGACCGGCTGGTGCGCGAGCGGCTGCTCCAGCGGGACATGGTGCTGGAGGCCAAGATCTTGACCTCGTCGGCGGCCGACGCCCGGATGTCGGGGGTGAAGCTTCCGGCCATGAGCTCCGGGGGCAGCGGCAACCACGGGCTCACCGCCATCCTGCCCATCTGGGCGGTCAAGGATTTCGTGGCCCACCAGAGCAAGCGCGAGGTGCTCGAGGCCATCGCCCTGAGCCACCTGGTCACGGCCTACGTCAAGGCCCACACGGGCCGGCTGTCGGCGGTGTGCGGCTGCTCCGTAGCGGCCGGTGCCGGTGCCACGGCCGGGGTGACCTACCTGCTGGGCGGCAACCACCACCACATCGCAGGCGCCATCAAGAACCTGGTGGGCGACCTGGCCGGCGTGATCTGCGACGGCGCCAAGGCCGGGTGTGCCTTCAAGCTGGCCACGGCCGCGGGCACGGCCGTGCAGGCCGCCCTGTTCTCGCTGCACGGGGTCAATGTGCAGGCCACCGACGGCATCGTGGGCGCCTCGCCCGAGCAGACCATGCAGAACCTGGGCACCCTGAGCTGCGTGGGCATGATCGAGACCGACCACACCATCCTCCGGATCATGCTGGAGAAGCAGTTCGAGCTGGACTGAGCCCCTGGCGCCGGGTCTCCGCCGGCAACCTCGGCTCCCTCGAAGCGGACGACCCCGCTTACTGCTACTATCAACCCGGCGACAGATTAGGCGCGTCACCTCGGAGGGAGGGGCAAGGGACCTGCCTCCGGCCGGACGCGAAGCCGAGCATGAGATTCGCCGTGCAGGCACAGGACCGAAGAGCTGGTTACACGACAACTCGATGGAATCCGAACCATCTCGCGGTCCGAGCGTCAGAAACGCTGCGCGGCGAGCTAAGGGGCCGCGCCCGGCCCTCCGGCAGGCCCCTTGCCCCTCCGAGCAGGGAGTGATAGCGCCTGTTTATCCGCCGGGTTAATAAAGAGTATTGCGGTGGTACGGGGTTGGGGTCTGGTTCCGTCCGGGTGCGTGTGAGCCATTCGATCGTCGCGCCTTCTCATGCCGTTGCCTTCCCGTCGGTCCGGGGGCCGATAGCGGAGCCCCGGACATCCGTGGCGATCCGAACAGCCGGGGGGTGCGACGAGCCAAAGGGCTGCGCCCCCGGCACTCCACCCCTGCCAGCCTGCGCTCCGCAAAGGGAAAACCCACGAGTCTGGCAATGCTTTCGTTGCGATTCGTAGCAGATCACATGCGGAGGCAACGATGTCGGTTCCTGCGAGATATGTGCACACGAACCTGGTTGCGGAAGACTGGCGCGCCCTGGCCGCATTCTACGAGAGGGTCTTCGGGTGCGTGCCGGTGCCGCCGGAGCGTGACTATGCCGGCGAGGCGTTGGACGCGGGCATGGGGCTGCGGGGAGCCCGCCTGACCGGTGTGCACCTGCGGCTGCCCGGGCGGGGGGAGAACGGTCCCACGCTCGAGATCTTCAGCTACGATCCCCCGGCGGAGCGGGGGCAGACCGCCGTGAACCGGCCCGGGTTCGGGCACATTGCCTTTGCGGTCGAGGATGTGGAGGCTGCCCGACAGGCCGTCCTGGACGCCGGCGGCCGCGCCGTGGGCGAGGTGGTGACGCTGCGGGCGGCGAACGGCGCCCGGGTCCGCTGGTGCTACGTGACCGACCCCGAGGGCAACGGGATCGAGCTGCAGGCCTGGGAGCCGTAGCCGGTTGCCAGGGGAGCAGGTGGCGGAGAGGCCCACCCCCCGGCGGCCTCGTGGAAACGAGGATGCCGGGGGGTGCGAGATCTCAAGCGGTCGCTTTGGGGGCGGGCCGGAGGGTAAACAAGTGGTAGACCGTCATCACCGCTCCGGCCAGGAAGATCGCTCCGAAGAACAGGGCGGCTTTGAACCAGAACATCATGGTCATCTGGGCCGTGCTGTACCCGATGTCGAGGAACCGCTCCAGGTACGTCTGGAGGATTCCGGCCACGCCGAACACCAGACACAGGAAGAACATGGACACCGCCATGGTCCAGAACCCCCACTGGCCCAGTTTCTCCTGGTAACGGCGGATGCCCTTGAACTGGGGCAGGGCATAGTAGAACACGGTAAGGTTGAGCAGCGCGTATGCCCCGAAGAACGCCATATGTCCGTGGGATACGGTGATCTGGCTTCCGTGCGTGTAGTAGTTGACCGGAGGCAGTGTGTGGATGAAGCCCCACACCCCGGCTCCCAGAAAGTGATAGATCGCGAGGCCGATGATATAAATCCACGTGAGCCGGTTCACCATGGTGTTCCGGCGGTTGCGTACGTGGAGCCACGTGTCCACCACCATCAAGGCGATCGGGATCGGTTCCAGGGCACTGAAGATGCCGCCCCACCACAGCCAGTAGTCCGGAGAGCCGATCCAATAGTAGTGATGCCCGGTGCCCACGATTCCGGTAAACAGGAACAGGCCGGTCTCCAGGTACAGCCATTTTTCCACCACTTGGCGTTCGACGCCGGTGACCTGGAGGACCACAAAGGCTACAATTGAGGCGGTGATCAGCTCCCAGGCCCCCTCGACCCATAGGTGGATCACCCACCACCAGTAGTAGTAGTCCGCGTTCAGGCTCCGGTAAAACGGGATGCCCAACAGGTACAGCAGGGCCAGGAACACCACTCCGCCCACGAGCATCCACTGGATCACGCTGCGGCGCTTCGCTCCGATCACGGTGAGCAGAACATTGGCGATGAAGATGAGGGCTGCCACCACGATCACCAGGTCGAGCGGCACGGGAATCTCCAGGAGGGGTTTCCCCTGGGTCCACCCGAACAGAAACCCCACCACTGCCGTCACGGCGGCCAGCGCGAACAGCCCCAGCTGGAGGTAGGCCAGCTTTGTGCTGAACAGCTCCCGCTCACACTCAACGGGAAGGATGAAGTACGCTCCGCCCATGAACCCAAGGAGGAGCCATGCCACCAAGAGGTTGGTATGGATCGCCCGTGCGGTGGCGAACGAGAACGCGTCCACCAACCACTGGGGGAGGGTAAAGGCGTAGTTCACCGCCAACCACAGCCCCATCGCGATCTGGAGCACGAACAGCAGCAGGGAGAGTTGTATGTACGGCAAGGCGACTTTTTGGCTCTCGTACCGGATGGTCATCGGGCCACCTCCTCACCTGAGCCCCAAAACGAAGTCCGCGATGAGCTCGGCGGTCTCGCGCGAGACGTTCTGGGGAGGCATGCCGGAGTCGGGGTTCACGGACGCAGGGTCCAGGATGTAACGCACCAGGGTATCGCGGTTGTACCGGGTCTCCTTGGCGATATCACCGAAGTCGCCCGCGATGTCCCGGCCTTGGTTCTCGAAGGAGTGGCACCCCCCGCACGCGCCAAGCACGATGTCGAGCTTCTGGAGCTTGTGGGGCTCCTTCTCCCGCAGTCGCGCCGCCCGCACGTACTTCTCGTCCTGGGGAGGCCAGCCTCGGTTTTCGATGTCCGCCACCCAGCGGAGAAACTCTACCAAGTCCTCGGCCTCCCTCCGGGTGACCCCCAACCTGGGCATCTTCCGGAAGGAGCCCTTGTAGACCTTTTCCGGCTCCATCACGATGGCGATGATGTTGTTCGGGCCGAGGCGGTAGTACGCTTTGGTCATGTCCGGGGCGTAATAGCCCCCGAACCCGAGGATGGTGTGACAGTCGTTGCAGTTGTACTTGTGCCAGACCTTCTTCCCCGCCACGACCTGGTCGGTGATCCGATCGGTGTTGGCATAGGCCGGCTCCTGGCGGTGGAAGTCCACCGTGAGCCATATGAAGATGCCGGCGGACATCAGGGTGCCCACCCAAAAAATGGATTTTGCGGTTTTCTTGGTCATAGGGGCCTTACCTCCTCTCCGCGCGTCGAGCGGCACCCGCTCGGAGCGCAGACTTGTCCTAACACCGTTCGCCTGTGTCGGCGCCGGTGCATGAGTTTGGCTCAGAGTGCGCGCATCCTGGCCACTTCCAGGGACAAACCACGTCCCAGAAAACGCACTTTGCTCCTGGAGGGCCCCAAGGGCCTTGATATGGGTCAAGGTTTGCGAGATGGGGTCGGTGTCTTGCCTTCGCTGGAGCCCTCTTCGTGCCCGCCCAGCAGGGGGGTAGACCAACCTGCTCTGAGGGGTCAAACGGTCGCCCAAGGGAAACGCACTCCTCGCTGCCGGGAGCCTTTCGGATGGTGTCGGAGAACTTGCGGGCGTCTTCGATCCAGGTATTGCTTCGGGGGTGGATCGCGCTCGCAGAACCGCGCGGGCTTGACGAAGCCGCCGGGACGACAGAGGCCGAGAACGGAGGACGGGCTGTGGAGAAGAGGGTGCTGTCTGCGGGGATCGTGCCGGTGCGTCTGACCCCGGAGGGGCCGAGGTTTCTCGTGCTCCGGGCGTACCGGTACTGGGACTTCCCCAAGGGGGAGGTGGAGCCGGGGGAGGAGCCGCTCGAAACCGCCCTGCGGGAGGCCCGCGAGGAGACCGGCCTCCGGGAGTTCCGGTTCCGGTGGGGCACGCAGTGGCGGGAGACCCCGCCCTACGGCAGGGGAAAAGTGGCTCGGTACTACGTGGCCGAGGCCGGGGCGGGGGAGGTGCGGCTGGGGGTGAACCCCGATCTGGGCCGGCCCGAGCACCACGAGTACCGGTGGCTGGGCTACGAGGACGCCCGGCGGCTCCTGGCCGACCGGGTCCGACCGGTTCTGGACTGGGCCAACGGGCTGGTCACGGCCGGTGAGGGGCGGTGAGGGGCATGGGCAAAGGGGCGAGGTGCGACGGTGCGTGGCCGAGCACAAACGAGAAAAGGGCCAGGCGCTTCCGCCTGGCCCTTCGTTCGCTCATGGTGGAGCCGATCGGGATCGAACCGACGACCTCTTGAATGCCATTCAAGCGCTCTCCCAGCTGAGCTACGGCCCCACGAGAGAATCGGCTTTTTACCAGACCCGACAGGGGGTGTCAATGCCCGACGCGCCCTTTCCGCTCAAGTTTGGCCCGGGCGAGGTCGATCGGAAAGCCCAACTCCTGTGCGGAGGGTTGCCCGATGCGCGTACTCGTCGTGGACGACGAACCCACCACCCTGCAGATCGTGGAACACACCCTGCTGGCCGCCGGATACGAGGTGGATCTTGCCCCCGACGGGGAGGCGGCGTGGGATGCCCTGGAAGCTACCCACCACCGGATCGTCCTCACCGACTGGCTCATGCCCCGGCTCTCCGGGCTGGAGCTCGTAGAGCGGATCCGGTGGAGCAGTGACCGGTCTTACACCTATATCATCATGCTCACCGTGAAAGAGACTCTCCCAGACCTTGTCCAGGCCCTGGACGCCGGGGCCGACGATTACCTGACAAAGCCGTTTCGCTCCGAGGAGCTCCTCGCCCGGATCCGTGCCGGGGAGCGGATGGTCGAGCTCCACGACCGGCTCGAGGACCGCATCCGCCGGCTCGAGGAGGCTCTGGACGAGGTGCGACATCTGCGCGGGCTCCTGCCCATCTGCATGGTCTGCCACAAGATCCGCGACGACAAGAACTACTGGCATCAGCTCGAGTTCTACCTACAGACCCACGCGGGCCTGGAGTTCACCCACGGCATGTGCCCCGACTGCGCCGCGCGCTGGAAGGAGGGGAACGGGCTGGGGTAGATCACTCGGCCTTTTCTTCTCCCAGCAGGTGCCACAGCCAGGCACTGGTGCGCATGCCCGTCCATAGGTCGGCGATGTGGAACCGCTCGTCCGGGCCGTGGGCCCGGTCGTCGGGCCGACCGAACCCCAGGAGCAGCACCGGTACCCCCAGGAGCCTCTGGAACGTCTCCACTACCGGGATAGAACCTCCTTCGCGGATGAGCACCGGCTTGGCCCCGAACCCCCGGGCCAGGGCGTTGCGTGCCGCGTCCATGAACCGGCCTCGGACCGGTACGAGCACCGGCCGGGCGCCGTGGAGCCGCCGCACCTCGACCCGGCACCCCGGCGGGGTGCGTTCCCTCAGCCACGCTTCCAGCAGATCGGCGATCTCCTCCGGATCCTGGTCGGGCACCAGCCGGCACGAGACCTTGGCCCGGGCCTCGGCCGGGATCACGGTCTTCGCGCCCTCTCCGGTGTACCCGGCCACGAGGCCGTTCACGTCCAGGGTGGGCCGGGCCCAGACCCGCTCCAGCACCGAGAAGCCCTCCTCCCCGGGCAAGGAGTCCACCCCCAGGTCGAGGCAGAGGGCGGCCTCATCGAAGGGCAGGCGGGCGAACGCGTCCCGCTCCCACGGCTCCAAGGGCCGCACCCGGTCGTAGAACCCGGGCACCGTCACCCGGCCGCGGTCGTCCTGGAGCGATGCCACGAGCCGGGCCAGGGCGTTGGCCGGGTTCGCCACGGCCCCGCCGAAGGTGCCGGAGTGGAGATCCCGGTTGGGGCCCCGGAGGATCACCTCCAGGTACACCAGGCCCCGCAGGCCATAGGTGATCGCCGGCACCGAAGGGTCGAGCCGGCCAGAGTCGCTCACCACCACCGCGTCGCACGCGAACCGGTCCCGGTTCTCCACGAGGAACGGCTCCAGGTGCTCGCTGCCGGCCTCCTCCTCGCCCTCGAACAGCACCACCAGGTTCACGGGGAGCCGCCCGTGGAGCTCCAGGTGGGCCCTCAAGGCGGCCAGGTGGCAGAACAACTGCCCTTTGTCGTCGGTGGCTCCGCGTGCCACGAGGCAACCGTCACGCACCGTCGGCCCGAACGGGTCCGAGGTCCAGCCGTCGGCCGGGTCGGCCGGCTGCACGTCGTAGTGGCCGTAGAGCAGGATGGTGGGGCTGCCCGGAGCTCCCCGCCACTCGGCCACCACGGCCGGGTGGCCGCCGGTGGGCTCGGCCCGGGCCTCGAAGCCGGCCCGAGCCAGGCGGGCCGCGAGCCACTCGGCGCACCGGGCTACATCGGCCGCCCGCTCGGGGTCGGCGCTGATCGAGGGGATGCGCAGGAACTCGGAAAGCTCCTCGAGGAGTTCCTGGCGTCTTGCCTCTAACCGTTCCAGGACCGGACCCGCATCGCCCATGGACCTGCCTCCTTTCTCCGTCGCGATCCTCCGCGCCGACCGATGATACCGATCCTGGCGAAAGCATTGCCAGACTGGCGCCGCTTTCTTTGTTGAACCGGCGGCTGGAGGGGCCCGTTTCCCCCTTGCCCCGTTCTCCGGAAAAAGCGGCCCGTTCCGCCGCGGGGTCAATAACAGGAACCCCGCCGTGGCCACCTTGAGCCGGGGCGCCCACGAGCCGAAAAGAGATCCGGATGACCTCCGACGATCCACGGCCTTTTGAGACCGACGACCGAAGACCGAAGTTATCGAGGTGCCGCCATGACCCTGGACGAACTCGTGGAGCGAGCCGGCGGGCTGGTGTCGCTGCCCGAGGTGTGCCTGCGCCTGAACGACGTGATCTCGGACGAGCGGGCCACGGCCGAGGACGTGGCCGAGACCCTTCGGGCGGACCCCGCGCTCGCGGCCCGGGTGCTCAAGCTGGTGAACAGCGCTTTCTACGGCCTGCCCCGCCGGGTGGAGACCGTAACCCACGCGGTGGCGCTGCTGGGACGGGAGGAGGTCCGGGCCCTGGCCGTGGCCACGGCCGCGGCCGAGACCTTCCGGAATGTGCCCCCTGCCGATGTGAGCATGGACTCGTTTTGGCGCCACAGCGTGTACGCCGCGGCCGTGGCGGCAACGCTGGCCCCCGGGGTCCGCCGGATCGGGCGGGAACGGCTGCTCCTGGGCGGCCTGCTCCACGATGTGGGTTGGCTGGTCCTCTTGCATCTGGAGCCGGAGAGGGGCCGAGCCGTGCTCGAGGCGGACGGGGAGGGGTGGGAGCAGCTGCACCGGGTGGAGAGGGATGTGCTCGGCTTCACCCACGCGGGCGTGGGGGCAAGGCTGCTGAAAGGCTGGGGGCTTCCCCAGAGCCTGTGGGAGCCCGTGGCGTTCCACCACGAGCCTCATCTCGCCGAGGCCCATGCGGCTGACGCCGCCCGGGTCCACATCGCCAACGCGGCGGCCAGCGTGCGCCAGCCGGGCATCCTCTGCGTGGAGCCGGGGGAGGAGTTCCCCGTGCTGCCGGAGGCCTGGGCAGCGGCCGGGCTGGATCTGCAGGATCTGGAGGCCCGGCTGCCCGAGGCCGAGGAACGGTTCGACGAGACCCTGGAGATCGTGTTCTCGGGCTACACCACGATATACTGAGGCCCATGGACCGGCCGGCACCCCTCTACGACCTGACCCATCCCCTTTCGCCCCACACCCCGGTGTACCCCGGCGACCGGCCCGTGGGGGTGAGGCTCGTGGCCTCCCTGGAGTCCGAGGGCTACCGGGCCCGTCGCCTCGACCTGGGCACCCACTCCGGCACCCATGTGGACGCCCCGGCCCACCTGATGCCGGAGGGGACCCCCCTGGACCGGCTGCCGCTGGACCTGTGGGTGGGGCCGGCCGTGCTCGCGGACCGGGAGGAGCTCGGCACCGCCGCCCACCTGCCGTCCCGGGTGTTGGTCCGCGGGGTGGGGGAGGGGGGGCTCTCGTCCGAAGAGGCGAGGCTCCTCGTGGCGGCCGGAGTGAGACTGGTGGGCGTGGACGGCCCCAGCGTGGATCGGGTGGGCGCCGCAGAGCTTGTGGCCCACCGGATCCTGCTGGGCGCGGGGCTCGCCGTGGTGGAGAACCTGCGGCTCCAGGGGGTGCCTTCGGGGCCGGGAACCTTGTACTGCCTGCCCCTGGCCGTGGCCGGGGGCGACGGCGCGCCGGCACGGGTGCTCTGGGACTCTGGGGAGCGATCGTGAGCACCGGGGAGCCCCAGAACATCCGGGAGGAGGACCTGGAGATCACGTTCTTCCGGGCCTCGGGTCCCGGCGGGCAGCACCGGAACACCCGGGAGACCGGGGTGCGGATCCGGCACCTCCCCACGGGCATCGTGGTCACGGCCACCGAGCGTCGCAGCCAGGCCGAGAACCGCCGGATCGCCCTGGAGCGCCTGGCCGAGGCCCTCCGTCGCCGCCGCAGAAGGCGAAAGCGCCGCATTCCTACCCGGCCGGGCCGGGCGGCAAGGGAGCGTCGTCTGCGCGAGAAGCGCCTGCACAGCCGCAAGAAGGCGATGCGCCGGGGGGAGGAGTAGGGGGAGCGGTGAGGCTTCGCTCGGATCCTGCACGACCGGGCGTTACTAAGGCCTACGAAGGTATTGCCGGACGCGGGTGGGGGGCTGGCTCCGGCCGGGCGCGAGTGCGGCACCCTCTTCGCCGCGCCTTCGCATGCCGTTGTCAGCCCGGCAGGCCGGGGCACCGGTGGCGGAAGTTCCGGAACTTCCAAGGCGATTCATGCTTGGTAAGGGCGCGGCGAGCTAAGGGGCCGCGCCCGGCTCTCCACCAGCCCCCCACCCGCTGGTTCCCTTGTGAACGCCGGAGATCTGGCAATGCTTCCGTTGGTATTAATACTTCCTCCCGCGTTCTCTTTCGGAAGGCCGGTCGGGCCTCCGGCCCGTCTCGTACCGGTAGAGGTGGTAGGCGCAGTCCGGCCCCACCAGCGCCCGCGCCGCCTCGGGCGGGAGCCGGAGCCTTCCCCTCAGGATCAGCGAGCGGTAGAGGTACCGCAGGCGGACCTCCTCGGCCCGTGGGTTTGCCATGGTCACGTCGCCAGATCGGCCATCCGGGCCGAGAGCGCGGACACGAGGTCATGGGGCGAGAGGAACACGATCAGCCCCCTGCGGCCCCCGTTGACCCCGATCGTGTCGAACTCCATCAGGGAGTCGTGGACCCACACCGGCACGGGTTTTCTCACCCCGAACGGGCTGATGCCCCCCACCCGATACCCGGTGAGCCTCTCGGCCTCGTCCACCGTGGCCATGCGGGCCGACTTCACCCCGGCCAGACGGGCGAGCTTCTTGAGCGAGAGCTCCCGGTGGCCCGGGAGCAGGCACTGGCAGAACCGGCGGTCGCCCAGGGCCACCACCAGGGTCTTGGCCATGGCCTCCACCGGCCAGCCCAGGGCCTCGGCCGCGTACTCGGCTCCCTTGACCCGGTGGTCGTACTCCCGGGCCTCGTGGGGGATCTTCTTCTGCCTCAGGAACCGGATCGCTGGGGTCGTGGCCATTGGATCCATCCTTACCGATCGAGCGGGTTTCGGAGGGACACCTCCGTTTACCACCTTCCCGGCCCCCCGCTCAACGATCGCCGCGCGGGCGGCTTGACGGCAAGGAGCCAGGCACCCAACATATCGGCTTCCGGTGATGGTTCCGGGCGCGGGGAGTAATACCAAGTTGCGTTCAAAGCCATCAGACCCCTGAACCGGCGGGGCAGGGAGCCTGGTGGAGCGCCGGGCGCGGCGTAAGTCGGATGCTGCACTCACGCACGGCCGGAACCAGGCTCCTTGCCCCGGCCCCCCCGGGATGGATCTTGCTTTGAACGCAACTTGGTATAAGGAGGGAGATCCGATGCCGAGCACCTTTCTGAGCCGTGTGGTGCGGGCGGCCAAGCTGGATCCGAACCTGTACGAGGAGGTGGAGGCCGACCGCTCGGCCCTGGGCCAGGCCGTGGGCGTGGTGGTGCTCTCGAGCGTGGCCGGGGGGATCGGGGGGTACGGCCAGCTCGGCCTCCTGGGCGGCACCCTGGCTGCCTTGGCCGGGTGGTACGTGTGGGCGTACCTGGCGTACTGGGTCGGCACCCGCCTGTTCCCCGAGCCCGAGACCCGGGCCGACCACGGCGAGCTGCTGCGCACGGTGGGGTTTGCGGCTTCCCCGGGTTTGATCCGGGTGGTGGGGGTGGTTCCGGCTCTCCAGTGGGTGGTGCACGTGGTGGCGGGGGTGTGGACCATCGCGGCGATGGTGGTGGCCGTGCGGCAGGCCCTGGACTACAAGAGCACGGCCCGGGCCGCGGGCGTGAGCCTGCTGGCGTGGGTGGTGCAGGGGTTCGCTGTGGGGTTACTCGTGTGGCTCTTCGGGGGCTCTTGATCCCCTGGGGTCCGGCCGGAGCAGGGCGGCCAGCCAGACGAGCACGCCCGCCAGCAGGCCCGCGATCATCGGCGGGATCGCCAGGTCCTCCCAGGCCGCGGGCCGCGCCTTGGTCCCCGCCACCCGTAGGGTGACCCGGGCGCCGAGGGCGTGGGCTTCGTCGTTGTAGTACCCCTCCAGTGTGGTTCGGGCCGACCCTCCCCCGGGGGAGGGGTACTCCACCACCACGGTCCAGGATCTCACTCCCACCTTCTCCCGGGCCACCACCGTGCCCGTGACCGGCTGCGACCCGGCCACGAACCGGACCGTGGCGGCCGCGAGCCACAGCGCGGCCGCGAGCGCTACCGCCGCCAGCCCGTACAGGGTCCAGCGCACGGCTCTCACGGCGCCTCCGGCCGATGGCGGCGGGTCGCGGATGCCACGCCGGCCCTCAGTTCCGGAACCCCTGGACGGGAGCCGGAATTCGGCCGCCCCTCCCCACGAACCCGGCGCAGGAAGTGGGGTTCACCGGCATCACCGGCGCCTCGCCCAGCAGCCCCCCGAACCGGACCCGGTCGCCCGCGACCTTGCCCGGAGCCGGGATGATCCGCACGGCCGTGGTCTTGCCGTTGGCCACGCCGATCGCCATCTCGTCGGCGATGATCCCGGCCAGGGTCTCGGCGGAGGTGTCGCCCGGAACGGCCACCATGTCGAGCCCCACCGAGCATACCGCGGTCATGGCCTCGAGCTTCTCCAGGGTCAGCACCCCTTCGGCCGCCGCCTGGATCATGCCCGCGTCCTCGCTGACCGGGATGAACGCTCCCGAGAGCCCCCCGACCGAGGACGAGGCGAACACGCCCCCCTTCTTCACGGCGTCGTTGAGCATCATCACGGCCGCGGTGGACCCTGGCGCCCCGGCCCGGGCCAGGCCCATGGCCTCGAGGATCCGGGCCACGCTGTCCCCCTCGGCCGGGGTGGGCGCCAGCGACAGGTCCAGGATGCCGAACCGGGCCCCCAGCCGGCGGGCCACCTCTCGCCCCACCAGCTCCCCCATGCGGGTGATCTTGAACGCGGTCTTCTTGATGGTCTCGGCCACCTGCCCCAGGTCCGCGTCCGGAGCGAGCCCCTCCAGAGCCCGGCGCACCGCGCCCGGTCCGCTCACCCCCACGAGCACCGTGGCCTCGGGCTCGCCCGGGCCCAGGAACGCCCCGGCCATGAACGGGTTGTCCTCCACCGGGTTCGCGAACACCACCAGCTTGGCGCACCCGATCCCGTCCCGGTCGGCCGTGAGCCGGGCCGTCTCTCGGACGATCCGGCCCATCTCGAGGCAGGCGTCCATGTTGATGCCGGTGCGGGTGCTGGCCAGGACCACCGAGGAGCACAGCCGCTCGGTCTCCGCGAGCACCCGGGGAACGGCCCGGATCAGGGCCTGGTCCACTTCGGTGGCGCCTTTGTGGACCAGGGCCGAGAACCCGCCCACGAAGTTCACCCCCACGTCCGCACCGGCCTCGTCCACGGCCCGGGCCACCTCCAAGAACGCCTCGGGCTCGGCCCGGGGCACCACCCAGGCCAGGGGGGTCAGGCTCACCCGGGTGTTCACGATGGGGATCCCGAACTCGGCCTCGAGAACGGTCGCCACCTCCCCGAGCCGGCCGGCCCGGGCCCGGATCTTGTCGGCCACCTTGCGGCCGCACGCCCGGGGATCGGGGTCGGAGCAGTCCCACAGCGAGATGCCGAGGGTGACCGTGCGCACGTCCAGCCGGTCCTCGGCGATCATGCCGATGGTTTCGAGGATCTCCTCGCTCGAAAAGCGCATGGGCTCTTCCTGTAACTTCCGCTAGAAGGCTAGAACGCTGGAAGGCTGAAACCCTCCGTTCCAACAGGTTCTAAGCGTTGCCGTACCTGATCGCCTCCGCCTCACGGTCCGCCGCCGTCCCGCGGGCAGGGGGCCTGGTGGAGAGCCGGGTGCGGCGGCATCAGGCCCCCCCGAGGCCCAACTCTGACTTCTGAATTCTGTCCTCTGATCCCTGGCTCCCCTACACCCGGTGCATGTAGCGGAACACCTCGGCATCCTGCACCATGACCTTGAGCCCCATGCCCTCCAGGGCCTCCTCCAGGGTGCGGGACAGCTCTGCCAGGCTCAGGGGGCTCCTCTCCATATCGGCCAGAAGCGTCATGGCGAAGATGTCTCCGCCGAGGATCTTCTGGTTGATGTCCTCGATGTTCACCGTGGCCTCGGCCAGGGCCGTGGCCACCTTGGCCACGATGCCCACCTGGTCCCTGCCGAGCACGGTCACCACGATCTTGCGGGCCATGAGGGTCACTCCTGAGAACGGCTGGGAAGCTGGAAGCTGGTGTTCCGTTCCACAAAAAAGCATATCCATTCCGGCGGTGGGGCTGGGGGCTCCGACGAAGCGCGACGGCCGAGCAGCTCGGGCCGTCCGGCGCCAGGGGAGCGGCTGCGGCGCGTGCTCTCACGCGCCGCAGCGGACCGCGCCGAGGCGGCCCCTGCGAGGCCGTTCAGCGAAGGAGGGGCCCCCAGCCCCACCGTCCCCGGGAATGCACGAACTTGCGAACCACGACACGAGAAAGCTAGAAGGCCCTGAATCGTTTTCGGGCCTTCCGCCCCTGTTGTTGCCGCCGGCCGGCCGCCGAGGGCCCCTCGCGCCCTTCGGCCCGGGGGGCGGTCACGTCCCTCGTTCGAGCTCGTAGCCCCGGGGGGTGATCAGCCAGTCTCGCCAACGCCGGGTGGAGCGGTTGCCCACGATCACCACGCTCATCATGTCCACCGGCTCCCGGGGTACCCTGCCGAGGGTGGTGAGCCGCACCTCCTGGCCCGGCCGCAGGGCGTGGCGCACGATGCCGGCCGGGGTGTCGGGGCCCCGGTGGGCCGCGAGGATCTCGCAGGCCCGCTCCAGGTGGCGCACCCGCTTGCGGCTGCGGGGATTGTACAGGGCCACCACGAAGTCCGCTGCCGCTGCCGCCTCCAGCCGCCGCTCGATCGCGTCCCAGGGTGTGAGGAGATCCGAGAGGCTCACCACGGCGAAATCGGTCATGAGCGGTGCCCCCAGGAGGCTCGCGGCCGCGCTCACCGCGGTGACCCCCGGCACCACCTCCACCGGCACGGTACCCTCGGGGTCGAGCCGCTCCAAGAGCTCCAGCACAAGCCCGGCCATGGCGTACACCCCGGGATCGCCGGTGCACACCACGGCCACCCGCCGGCCCGCCAGGGCGGCCTCCACCGCGGCCCGGCACCGCTCGGTCTCCCGGGTCATACCGGTGGCCACCACCTCCTTGCCCGAGGCCAGATCGCCCAAGAGCCCGATGTACTTCGTGTACCCCACCAGGACCTCGGCCGACTCCAGGGCCCCCAGGGCGCGCAGGGTCATGTGGGCCCGCCCGCCCGGACCGATGCCGACGACAGAGAGCATGTCAGGAAACCTCCTGGGTCGTGCGCGCGACCCCCGGGCGGATCGCCACCGCCAGGGTCCAGGTGGAACCTTTGACCTTGGGGAGCGCCAGCCGGCCGCCGGGGCTCGCGGCCAGGGCCGCGGCCTCGGCCACGCTGGGGGTGCCCACGGCCCGGCGGACCCGCTCGGAAGGGGTCGGCACCTCCACCGCCTCCAGCGCCTCGGCCGGGAACACCCGCAGGGGAACCCCCAGCTCCCCCGCCAGGCGGTGGAGGGCGGGCTCGTCGGCCTTGGCGTCCACCGTGGCCACGGCCGTGAGGCTCAGCTCGCTCCAGCCGGCCCGGCCGAGCGCCGCGCGGATCCCCTCCACGACCTCGCCGGGGTCGGCCTCTCGGCGGCACCCCACCCCGGCCACGAGGCAAGGGGGCCGGAGGTACAGTGCCGCTCCCGGCTCGGGCCGCAGCCGGGGGGACACCGCCAGGAGCACCCCGGGGAACCCCCGGGCCTCCTCCTCGCTCTCGGTGGCCCGGTCCAGGTGGTCCCGAATCCCGTCCAGGAGGGGAAGCCCCCCGGCAACGGGATCGGCCCAGGCCCCGACGGGCTCCCCGTTCGCCAGGGCCGCGTTCACGGTCGTGAGCCCCTGCCGGGGCTCCCACCGGAACCCCCGGGCCTCGGCCCAGACCTCGATCGCCGGCTTTCCGAGGGCATCGGTGGCCGTGGTGATGACCGGCGTCCCGCCGAGAACCCGGGCCGCGTGCCGGGCCAGGTCGTTGGCCCCGCCCAGGTGGCCCGAGAGGATCGGCACGGCGAACCGGCCGTCGGGATCGAGCACCACCACGGCCGGGTCCCGGGTCTTGTCCTCCAGAAGACTCGCGATGGCGCGAACCGCGATGCCGGCCGCCATGACCAGGAAAAACCCCTCCGCCTCCTTCCAGAGCCGGGCCAGGAGCGCCGCGACCGGCTCCCGGAGGGGCTCGTCGCCGTCCACGGCGAACCGCTCCGGCACCCACACCCGGCACCCGGCCAGCCCCTCGGCCAGGCGCCGGGCCGTATCCGCCCCGACCCGCGTGAGGGCGACGGCGTGAAGCTGTGTGGACATTCGGTGCCCTTTGCCCGGGGAGCCTGTCAGGGGTCCGTTTCCCCTGTCTTCTGTCCTCTGTCCTCTGATTCCTGACACCGGAACCCGTGGATGAACCCCGGGTCGTAGAGCTTGGACCGGGGGAAGCCGTCCCAGCCCTGGAGCCGGGGCCGCAGGGCCTCGCCCACCAGGATCATGGCCTGCCGCCGGAACCCGGCCTCCCGGACCTTTTCGGCGATGTCCGAGAGCGTACCGGTGACCCACGACCCATCGGGCCACGAGGCTCGGTGGACCACAGCCGCCGGGGTTTCCGGGGGTCGCCCCCCCCGGAGGCAGGCCTCCACCACCTCGTCGATCCGGCCCACCGACAGGAACACGCACAGGGTGGCCCCGGTGGCGGCCAGCCGGTCCAGGGACTCCGCCTCGGGCACCGGGGTCCGGCCGGCCAGCCGGGTGAACACCACGGTCTGGCTGACCCCAGGCAGGGTGAGTTGGGTGCCCAATGCCGCGGCCGAGGCAAACGCGGAGCTCACCCCGGGGATCACCCGGCAGCGGACTCCCGCGGCCTCGAGGGGCGCGATCTGCTCCTGGATGGCGCCGTAGAGCGAGGGGTCGCCGGTGTGGAGCCGCACCACCCGCCGGCCGGCCCGGGCCGCTTCGAGGCAGATCCGGGTCGTCTGCTCCAGGTCCAGGGGGGCGGTGTCGTGAATCTCGGTCCCGGGCCGGGCCCACCCGAGCACCTCGGGGTTCACCAAGCTGCCGGCGTACAGGATGACGTCGGCCGCCTCCACGGCCTCCCGGCCCAGCACGGTGATGAGCCGGGGGTCGCCGGGGCCGGCGCCCACGAACACCACCTCGCCGGGGCGAACAGTGGAAGAAATTCGGTCGTCGGTCGGAACTTCGGTCTTCGGTCGTCGGTCGTCGGTCATCGGTCCGGGGCCTTCGGCCCGCTTGAAGGCTGGAAAGCTAGAAAGCTGGAAGGCTGAAAACCTCCTCCCAGTAACTTCGGTCGTCGGTCGGAACTTCGGTCAACGGTCGTCGGTTTACGGTCTTCGGTTCGCTGGCGGCCAGAGGGTTGGGCAAGCGCACACCACGAACCGCCCCTACACTCCAAACAGAAAATCCGTGTCGATCTGTGTCCATCTGTGGCCAAAAGGTTTTCGCTTCCAGCCTCCTAGCCTTCCAGCCTCACCAAACACACCGGGTTCTCCGGGACCATGCGGTGCCGGCCGGCCACGGGGCGGGAGCGGCTGGCGCGCACCTCGGTGATCTCGGGCTCGAGGGACCGAGCCCGGGTCCACGCGAGCGTCTCGGCCTGGGTCTCCAGGAGCACGGCCGCCACCAGGAGCACCCCGCCGGGCCGGAGCCGCCCCCAGGCCACGTCCAGCACGGCCGCGAGCCGGCCGCCGCTTCCGCCCACGAACACCCGGTCCGGATCGGGCAGCGCTTTCAGTGCGCCGGGCGCCTCCCCCTCCACCGGAACGAGCCCGGCGGCCCGGAACCGGCGGCGGTTCTTCCGGATGTGGCTCACGCCCTCGGCGGTCTTCTCCACGGCGTACACGCGCAGGCCCGACCGCAGCAGGCACGCCTCCACCGACACCGACCCCGACCCGGCCCCCACGTCCCACAGCACCCCGGCCTCGGGCAGGTCCAGGAGTCCCAGGGCCACGGCCCGGACCTCCCGCTTGGTGATCAGCCCCCGGTCGTGGGAGAACGCCCCGTCCGGGATCCCCGGGCCCAACGGCCGGGCCGGGACCCCGTTTCGCAGCAGGAGCACCACGTTCAGGTCCGAGCCGGTCCAGTCCCGGAACTCCGACACCGGGCCGCGGGTGACCCTCTCGGTGGGGAGGCCCAGGTCCTCGGCCACCACCATCTCGTAGCCGTCCCACCCGGTGTCCTCCAGGAACGACGCGATCCGGGTCGGGGAGTTCTCCGCGTCCGTGAACACCCCGATCCGCCGGGCCCCCAGAAGCGGGGCCAGGTTCTCCAGGGGGCGGCCGTGGAGGCTCGCGAACCGGGCGTCGCTCCAGGGCTCGCCCGCCCGGGCGAACGCGAGCTGCATGGACGAGATCGCGGGGACGATCTCCACCTCGTCCCGGGGGAACCGCCGGAGCACCAGGGCCGCCGCGCCGAAGAAACCGGGATCCCCCGACGCCAGGAGGACCGCCCGCAGGTTCGGGTCGGCCGCGACCCGAGCCACCACGTCGGTTACCCGGTGATCCTCGAACGGGAGGATCTCGCCCCGGAACCCGGGCACCAGAGCCAGGTGCCGCCGGGACCCGGCGAGCAGGTCGGCCCGGGCGATGCGCTCGGTCACCTCGGCCGGAAGCCCCCGGGCGCCGGGCTCCACCCCGGCCACCAGCACCCTCACGGCGCCCCCTCCCGGGCGAGCACGGACTTGTCGTAGCCGAACAGCACGGCCTCCACCGGCGCCCGGCCGCCCAGCCGCTCCCAGGCCCTGCGGGCCACCCGTTGGGTCAGGACCCGGAACACCCCCCGGTCGCCCTCGGCCGTCAGGCGCTCGAACACCTCCCGGGCCGTGTTGGCCGACCGGGCCGCCTCGGCCCGGTCGGGGGGGAACCCCGCCTCGGCCAGGAGCCGGGCGATCAGGGCCTTGTCGAGGCGCGAGTCCTTCACGTGGGTGGCAAACTCCCCGGCCGCCACCTTGCAGAACTTGGCGAACTGTCCGGCCAGCACCACGGCCAGGCCCCGTCGGGCGGCCGCGTCCAGGCCGTAGCCTACGTGATCCCCCATGAGCACGAAGGCCTCCTCGGGCAGGTCGGCTAACAGGGCCTGGGCCGCCTTCTCGCTGGAGCGGCCGTGGGCCAGCACCACCCGGTCGAGCCCAACGGCCCGGGCCACGTCGAGCGCCGCGTCGATGGTGGCTCGCCAGGCGTCGTGACTCATGGGCACCACGATCCCGGTGGTGCCCAGGATGGATAGCCCGCCTAGGATCCCCAGCCGGGCGTTCAGGGTCCTGCGGGCCACCTCCTCGCCCCGGGGAACCCGGATCACCACCGAGAGCCCCACCGGTTCCGCCACCCCTGCCTCGGCCAGGCCGGCGCGCACGGCCGCCTCGATCATTCGCCGGGGCACCGGGTTGATGGCGGCCTGCCCCACCGGCACGGCAAGGCCGGGCTTGGTGACCCGGCCCACCCCTTCGCCGCCGTCGATCCGAACCACCGTCCCTGGCGCTCCGGCCCCCAGGGAGCAGGCCGGGTCGGTGTGGTCGTGGCGGCGTACCCCCGGGGGAAGCGGATCGAGGGAGACCGCGGCTCGGATCTCCAGGCCGTGGGTCACGTCGGGGTCGTCGCCCGCGTCTTTCACCACCCCACAGGCCGCCCATCCCTCGCCGGCCTCGGGGTTCACCAGGGAGAACCGGACCGGTCGGGCCTCGGACCGATCCCAGGGCAGGGGGAGCTCCACGGCGTCCACGGCGCGTCCGAATAGCCGGAGCGCCGCGCCCTTGGCCGCGGCCGCGGCGCACGCCCCCGTGGTGAACCCGGACCGGAGCCTGCGGCTCACGCCGGAGCCCCCTCCAGGGCGGTCTTCATCAGGGCGTTCACGCAGGCCGCGGCCACGTTGCTGCCGCCCTTGTTCCCTCGCACCGCGATCCACGCCAGGTCGGACCGGGCCATCAGTGCCTCCTTGGACTCGGCCGCGCCCACGAACCCCACCACCACCCCGATCACCAGCCGGGGCCGAGCCCGGCCCTCGTCCACCAACTCCAGGAGCCGAAACAGGGCCGTGGGCGCGTTGCCGAACGCGAACACCGCGTCCGGGAAAGCCGCCGCAGCCCTTTCGGTAGCCACGATGGAACGGGTCAGCCCCCGGTCCCGGGCCTCGTCGGGCACCCCCGGGGCGTTCAAGAAGCAGTGGACCTCGGAGCCCATCTTCGCCGCCCGGGCCTTGCTCACCCCGGCCCGGGCCATCTCCACGTCGGTCACCACCGGGGCCCCTGCCCGGAAGGCCTCGACCCCGGCCTCGACCGCACCGGGAGACCAGGCCAGGAGGTCGGCGAACGAGGGATCCCCGGTGGCGTGGATCACCCGCTGCACCAAGGCCTTCTCGGCCGGGGTGAACCGGGTGAGGTCGGCCAACGACTCGATGATCTCGAAGCTTCGGGTCTCGATCTCGTGGGGGGCGACGTCGTAACCCCATCGTTGCATGGGCGGCTCTCCAGGGGGAACGGAATCGGCCAGGGCGCTTCGGGCCAGTTCGGCCGCCGCCGCCCAGACCCCGGGCTGGACGCCGAGCGGCGGCGTGATCACGACCTCCAGGCCGGGGTGGCGCGCCGCGGCCCGCCGGACCCGGGCGGGCAGGTCCCGGGACACGTGGTTCCCGGGGGCCAGGAACAGCGGGACCACCGCCACCCGGTGGGCACCGGCCCCGGCCAGCCGGCCCAGCGCCTCGTCCAGGCCCGGTTGGGCCAGCTGCAGGAACGCCGCCTCCACCGTCCAACCCGGCAGGCGGGCCCTCGTCTCGGCCACCCGCTCGAGCACGAACCGGTTGGCATCGGCGCTGCGGCTTCCGTGGGCGAGGAACAATACGGCATGGGGCAAGGCGACCTTCCGGGCATCAGGGGGACGATCCGGCGCCGATGCTCACACACCCGGCCGCGGCGGTCAAGCGAACCAAAAAGGGAACGAGAGTGCCGTTTAGTGGAACTGTTTTTCTCTTGTTTGTGCGGTACCCCCCACCTCTCCGGTGGGGAGAGAAGACCCGGAGCCGTTCTTGCATCTTTTGTTCGTCCCTTTCTCATTCCACCGCCTTACGGTCCGGTCGGGCGGAGGCCGGATGCTGCCGGTGGGGCTTCTTTTCCCCGATCCGCACCGGGACCCGCCCTTCCCGGCCTCCATCCTATGTCGCTGTCCGCCGAGGCCCAGCTCCAGCAGCTCGCGAGAAAGGGGGACCGGCGCGGCTACGCCGCGAAGCTTGCCACCGTGGGTCCCCAGTGGTGGTTCCGGATGGACCTGCGGCGGATCGCCCACTACCTGGAGCCCCATCTAGGTTGGGGGGGGCCGGGGCTCTCGCCCCGGCTGCATCTTTTGGCCGGAGCGGTCTCTCCGCCCCCGTTCGAGCGGGGCTTGGAGCGGGCCCTTCGCCCGGTGGCGGCCGCGTACCGGTTGCTCCACACCACCCGGGACTGGGACGGAGCCGCCATGGCCGCGGGGCTGGCGTTGGCCGGGGTCTGGGACTTCGGCACCGACTTCGACGCGGCACCCCCTTGGATGTCCCGCGTCGAGGATCTGCTGAGCCGGGGGCTCTGCCCCGAGGCCCGTGCCCACCTGCTTGCCTTTCTGGGGCTTTTCCGGCTGTTCGGCGACGGGGACCCACCCCGTGCCCTGGAGACCCTTCGGGCTCAGTCGCTGGCTGCCCACCAGGCAGCCTGCCCGGAGATGGTTCTGTACGGCACGGCTCTTCGGGCCCTCACCCTTCTCCTGACCGGTCGGCCCACGGAGGCGCAGGTGGTCATGGACGACGCTGCGGTCCACGCGGCGGGCGCGTCCCCCGGATCCCACGCCAGGGCGTACTTCCCCATGGTCCAAGGTATCCTGCAGTGCGGTACGGGCCGGCCCGCAGAGGCTCTCGTCACCCTGGGCCGGGCCGCATCCGTGCTCCCCCCGGCGGAGCAGCCGCTGTCCATGCGACTCCAGATGGCGAGCTACCAGCTCATGGCAGAGACACTCGTACGGGGCGGCCTCCCCGAGCCCACTTTGGAGACCCACGTGCGGGAGCTCAGCCTGGCCCTCCACAACCGGTTTCACGGAGCGTTCCTCCACTTCAGCCTCGGCACGGCCTACCTCCGCTCGGGTCGGCCGTACCGGGCCCTGATCCACGCGGATCGGGGGCTGGAGTTCGCCCGAGCGTGCCACAGCCGGGTCCCTCAGCTCATGAACGCCGTGCTTCGGGGCCAAGCCCTGGCCGAGCTCAGGGAGACGGCCGAGGCCGAGACCTACCTCCAAGAGACGCGGCAGCGGTCGCGCGAATGGGGGTTCGGGTTCTTCGCGAGGGCCGCCGAGGTGGAGCTCGCGGCCATCAGCCTGGGTCGCGGGAACAGCGAAGCCGCGCGAAGGCTGCTGCCCGAAAGCGGGCGGGAGGAGGTCCTCTGGACCCCCTTTCGGGACGAGGTCTTCCAGCAGACAATGCGCCGGAAGCTGCGACCTTCCCGGGCCCACACCTGGACCGCCGGGGAGAGCGAGGCCACGGTGGAGATCCGGACCCTGGGACGGTTCGAGATGAGGTTCGAAGGTCGTCCGATATTTGATCGGCGATGGGGCTCCAGCCGGACGCTCGCCTTGCTCAAGCTCATCGTGGCCTTGGGGGGACACAAGGTGCCCACCGCCGAGCTCATTCTCGATCTTTGGCCCGACTCCGAGGGGGACCGGGGGTATGCCAACTTCAAGACCGCCCTGGCCCGGCTGCGCCGGGTGGTGGATGCGGAGGGCCGAGTCCGTTGGATCCATCTCCGGTGGGGCCGGGTCTCCCTGGCCCAGGGCACCGTGGCCGTGGACGCGCTGGCCTTTGAGCATGTCGCCCGGGACGCGCATCGCTCCGGGGCACCGGCCGAGCTACTCCGGGCCGCCGAGCTGTACCAAGGGGACTTTCTGCCCCAGGACGATGGATGGGGAGCGTTCGTCCGGCGGAGAAACGATCTCAGGAACCTGTACGTTCGAACCGTGGATGCCCTGGGTCGGGCCTGCCTGGCGGGCGCTGACATCCCTGACCCGTTAGATCTGCTGGCCCGTGCCTGCGCCCTCGTTCCCGGGGCCGAGCGCCTGTACGCCCGACGCATGGAGCTGTTCCTCTCCCAGGGGTACCCTGCAGAGGCCCTCCGAGTGTTCGCCGAGGCCGAGGCATGTCTGCGCGAAATTCTGGACACGGAGCCCGGTCCCGAGCTGACCGCCCTGCGAGCGCGCGCCCGCTGACCCTCCCTCAAAGTCCCTCGAAAAAACGATACACGTTCCCAAACCTGTTACCTTCTGGAGACCCCGCCCCCCGTACTTTATGGAGACCGAGACCCGTGGCGAGGCGGCCCAACCGCTTTTTGCGGGGCGGATGCCCGGCCGAGGAGCCCCACCCTCCGAACGCGGGAACGGTCACCGGGAGGGGGCCGAAAGGGGGGTGCAATCCAGCGCGCGGTTCGATGGCGGTGCAAAGGGGGCTCGGGAGCCGCCAGGGCGCTTAGCGGGCCGGAGACCCGGGACCGGAGACCGATGACTGGCGACCGAAGACCAAAGTCACTAAGGCCTTTACACGTATCGCCAGGGTACGGGGTGGGTGCCCGGTTCCGGCCGGGCGCGAGCGCCGTATCCGATCGTTTCGCCCTCGCATGCCGTTGCCCGCGCCGTCGGTTCGGGCCCGGACTGCGGAGGGCCACGAGGTTCAACAGGATTGCAAACGTTTGGGGGGCGCGGCCGTGACCGTGGACGGGGACGGCGTGGCCGATCCGCGCGAGGTGGTGCTGCGCTCGGCAGGCTTCGCGTTTCGCCCCCCCGCCGGCTGGACGGCTCGGGCAACCCCTGGGGGGGTGCTCTTGGGCCATGCCACGATCCCCGGCGTGATTCTCGTGTCGGGCCACGGTGCCGGCACCGTGGAAGAGATGCGCCGAGTCTTCACCGCGGGGATTGCCGAAAGAGGCCTGCGGCTCGCGCCGGCAGGCGCTCCGGAACAGCTGGCCCAAGACGCATTGGGCGGCCCCGTGGAAGGGACGGCCGATCGCTCCTCCCTCCTGGGGTGGGCCGCCATGGCCTTGGCCCCCGAAGGCGGCGGTGCCACCGTGCTAGCCCTGACCTCCCCCGAGGGCTACGGGCCCGCGTACCGGGCGGTGGTAATGCGGGTCGTGGAAAGCCTGCGGTTCCTCCCACCGGACCAGGATCTTGCGGCCCATTTCGTGGGGGTGTGGTGGCACTTCGAGCAACACGGCGTCTCGAGCCAGCGCTCCGCCAGCGAAAGCACCGTGGCCATGCGGGCGGACGGGACGTTTACCACGGGTCGGGAGCCTGGGGGCTCCGACGAGGACGGCAGCTCCCTCGGGAGGAGCACCTCCTCCGGGCGTTGGAGCGTCCGGGGCACCCTCGAACAGGGGGAACTCGTGCTCCGGTACCCGGACGGGACCCGAACCGTGGTGCCCTACGTCGTCCACCGGGAGGGAGGAACGGCTTACGAGGGCCGGGAGTACTACTTCGACGGGGTGCTCTATGCCAAGGATGCCAAGCCGTGATCCCCCCGTGGGGGCCGGAGAACAGAAACTAGAGACCAGAAACTAGAAGTTTTGGGCATCTGCGGGTTAAGCGGGCGGGCGCTAACCAGGCCCCCTGCCCCCCGGACCATGGGGTGGAGGCGAAGAGGCATGGTACTGCCTGGAACGTGTGGGAAATCTGAAGGTTTTCAAGCCTCCCAGCGTCCTAGCGGAAGTTACTGGGAAGGCGAGGTCGGCAAGGAGTCTGCCATGGTGAGGGCGGTGGGGGTGCTCGTGTCTGTGTGGTGTATGCTGGCCGCCCCGGCCGGCGACGCAGCGGCCGCGCTGCCTCCGGCCGGACCGCACCCGGCCGGGCAGCCGATCGGGTGGACGGCCGAGCCGGTGGCGCGGGTCGTCTCGGCCACCGTCTACTACCGGGCCGTGGGAGCCCGGCGGTACCTGTCGGTGCCGGCGGCGGTGGAGCAGGGACGGGTCCGCGTGGATCTGCCGGCGAGCGCCGCCGTTCCCCCGGGAACGGAGTACTACCTGGAGGTACGCACCGCCGACGGCCGGGTGGTCACGGACCCCCCTTCCCACCCCCGCTACAACCCGTACCGCCTCGAAGTGGCTGCCAGCCCTGCTCCGGTGCTGGCCCCGGCCGGAAGCGGTCCGATCGCCGGCGGCCAGCCCCTGGTGTTCCGATCGGGGCCGGGCGGGGGTGGCACCCGGTACTTTCTCGACGGTGCCGAGGTGACCGGTGCGGTGGAGGTCCGAGGCGACACCGTGCGTTACTCCCCCCCCGCGGACCTGGAGCCGGGGACCCACGTGTTCGCTGCCGAGGACAGGGCAGGCCGGCGGGTGGAGGTGCCGGTCCGGGTGACCGGGACCCCGGCAGGGGGCCCCGGGGGGGTCCTGGGGCTCAACGGAAGCCTGTCGTTCAACTACGGCTACAACGCCCGCAGCCGGGGCGGAGCCTCCGGCGACCGCCTGTCGGGCAACCTCAATGTGGAGGCCTACGCGGAGAAGGGGGAGTTTCGGGTTCGGTTCTCGGGGGTGAACCTCCAGTACGACAAGGACGCCCCCGACCCGTTCACCCTCTCGTCGGGGTTCCGGCTCGAGGCCGCCTACGGCGAGCAGCGGCTCGAGCTCGGGGACGTCACGGTGGACGAGACCCCTCTGACCGTGGCCGGGCTGTCCCGCCGGGGAGCCCAACTCCACCTGAAGGTGGGCCGGGCCGAGGTCCGCGCGTTCGACGTGCGCACCGACACCGTGGACGGGTGGGAGTCGGGGCTGTTCTCGTCCGGACGGGAGAGCCAGACCTACGGCGTCTCGGTGGCCGGCCCGCTGCTTGCCGACGGCCATCTGGACGTCCACCTCACGGCGCTGTCGGGCCGCAACGAGAACCCCTCGGGCGCGTACGACCAGAGCAACGGAGGGCCGCAGGAGGGGGACACCGTGGGTGTGCGGGTGGAGAGCGCCTGGGGCCCGGTACGCCTCGACGGCCAGTACGCGTACAGCCGGTTCGATGACGACACCTCAGCAGGGGAGGGCAAGAAGGGCGACGCGGCCTGGGAGATTCGGCTCACCAGCGACCTGGGGTTCGGCACCCTTGACCTGGGCTACCTGCGTTACGGCACCGACTACGCCACCATCGCCGACCCGAGCTTCACCGGAGACCGGCAGGGGGCCGACGGCGGATTCTCCACCCGGATCGGACCGGCGTCGTGGGCGGTCTCGGGCTCGTTCACCGAAGACAACGTGGGCCGCGACGCCTCGAAGCCCATCGTGCGCAGCGTGTCAGGCAACACCAGCCTGGGCTGGCGGGGCATCCGCGGGGTGTCGATGAACCTCGGGTACGGCATCGCTCGTCAGGACAGCCGAGACGAGCCTCCCGGGACCACGGGGGTGGACAACCTCAACCAGCAGGTGTCCCTGAACCTGGCCCACGCCTACGGGCCGTGGCGCGGCTCCGTGGGGGGCAGCCTCGGCTTTCTCGACGACCGCTCTGCCGCCGGCAACGACACCGACACCCGGTCAGCCACCTTGACCACCGGACTGTCGGGCTCCGCCGGCTCGGCCAACCTCAGCCTCTCGTTCAACCAATCGATCACCGACGCCAGATCCGACCGGTCCCGCCTGGCCTCCCTCACCCTGGCCGTGCCCGTGTGGCCCGAGTGGGTCGACCTGTCGGGACAGGTGTCGTACCAGCTCGCAGACGCGAGCGACGGGTCGGTGGACACGGTGACCACGGGCGGCAGCGTGCGGCTGGCGTGGAACGTGGACCGGCTGCTGGCCGGGGCCGACTGGGTCGACGTGCAGCTGGCGGTCACCGGCGAGTACAACCGGGTGGACGACCGGCTCGACGACGCCAACGACAGCAAGGAGTACCTGACCTTCCTCACCTTCAACTTCGGCGCCCCGTACCGCTTCGGCGCCGAGACGGAGTGGTGAGCATGTGGAGGAGAGCGGTCGGGTGGTGGGTGGTGCTCGCCCTCGCAGGGTGTGCCGGGGGCCCCCGGCCCGACTCCGCGGCTCCCGTCGCCCCGCGGTTACGGGTGACAGGGGGCGCCACCACCGGCCCCCTCACCCTGACCCGGGTGGAGATCACCCTCGACAACGGGTTTGGGTCGGCCACGGTGGAGCGCAACGGCCGGATCCGCGCCCGGGCGGTCATCAATCTCTCGGGCAACGGGGTGTTTCGGGCCACCTGGCTCGTGGACGGCCGGCCCTTGGAGCAGGTCCAGCACCTGGTCACCTACGGCACGACCCTTGTTCTGGAGACCGGTGGGGACACGCCCCTGCCCACCTTCGAGCCCGGCACCCACTGGGTGACCCTTCGTATCGACGAGCCGGCTGGGGACATCGAGGTGCCCGCAGTCCGGTATTTCGTGAAGTGACGGGGAACAGTGATCCGTGATCGGTGATCGGTTCCGTGCACCTTGGACCTTGCACCTTGCACCTGCCTTTCGTGATCGGGGAGCCGGCGCCCGCGGCCCGGTGACCGCTTGTTGGGGAGCCCTCATGGGAACGCATCGTCTCGGTCGGGTTCTACTCGTCGCGCTGCTCGCGGGACTCCTCGGCGCGCCCGCGCGGGCCGCCGTCCAGGTGGAGGTGGGGGCCCAGGGCGCGGGTGCGGGCTCCACCACGTCGCCGGTGGTGGTGCCCAACTACGTGCAGATCACGTTCCCCAACGGCACGGGCAGCCAGACCGTGCCCCAGGGCGAGGCCGGGTTCTACGCCGAGGCCCGGGTGCGGTACGCCGGCAACGGCCCCCTCACCATCCGGTGGGTGGTGGACGGGTACCCGATCGCGGTGATGAGCCGGACGCTCACCTACGGCACCGACTTCACCGTTCGCTCCGACGAGACCGGGGTGCCCCTGCCCACCCACGAGCCCGGCTCCCACGCCGTCACCCTGACCCTGGACAACGGCACCGGGCGCCGGACGGTGATCGCGGTACCGACGATCCGGTACTTCGTGACCAACCCCGCCCCGCTCCCGCCGTCCCTGGTGCCCGTGGCCCCGGCGTCGGGCTCCCGGGCCGACCCGCTGGGCCTGGCGTTCCGGTGGCGGCTCCAGGCCACGGGCAAGGCCGCCTCCCGGGCGGTTCCGCAGCGCTACCGGGTGGAACTCCAGGCCCGCCCCGCCGGCACCGGCGGGCTCCGGGCCTCCCGCTGGCGCGCGGCCACGGCCGCCGACGGCCTGTCCGACGCGTGGGTGCCGGTGTGGGGGGTCGAGACCGCCGGGGACCGGTACGCGGTGCCCGCGGCCGACGCCGTGGGGTTCCGGGGGGGCGACCACCGGTGGCGGGTGACCGCGTTCTTCGACGGGCGCGAGCCCGTGGTGAGCGACTGGGTGGCGTTCACCCTGGACGAGCCGCCGGAGCCGGGGAAGGCCGTGATCGGGGCGGTGCGGCTCGCCGCCGACCCGGTGACCCTGGGCGCCGGGGCGGTCCCGGGCCGGCTCTCGGAGAGCCTGGGGATCCACCTCCGGGAGACGGTGGAGGCCGACCGGGACGTCGTCCTGGTCGTCCGGGTCCAGAACGGCGCGTTCCGCACCCGGGACGACCTCGTCCTCGAGCTGGCCCAGGGGGGCGTGCCGTGGGTCCGGCGGTTCCTGTCGGCCCTGCCCCCGGCCACCGCGGACGGGGGACGGGTGTCCAGCCCGTACCTGGACGTGGCCCTGCCGTGGCGGGCCCCGGCCCTCACCGCCGACGGCGACCTGGTGGTGCGGCTGCTCCGGGACGGGCGCGAGGTGGACCGCGCCACGGTGTCGTACACGGTGCGCGTGTCGCGGCAGGTGGGCCGGTTCGACTTCGCCGAGCGGGTCCGGCCGGCCCCCGAGGAACGGGGGTTCTCGCGGGCGCCCCTCGCGTGCGGGGTCACCTTCTCCGGCAGGGTCCCGACCCTGTGCGACCGGGTCGAAGCGACCGGGGGCGGACCGTTCTCCGGGGACGGGCCCCCCACGGGCGCGATCACCGGCTTCCGGTCGTCCGCCGGCGCCGACGGCCTGGCCGACGACGGGTCCCTGCACGCCGACGCGGGGGTGCCGGGCTGGTTCCTCGGCGAGGTCACGGACAACGGGTACGCGGCGTGGGCCGGGGCCCAGACCCGCCGGTGCACGGCGAACCTGCGCGACCTGGCCGCGTACGCCGACGAGCTGGCGGACCGGCTCGAGAGCGGGCGCCTGCGGGACCTGCCCCCCCCGCCGGCGGAGGCCACGTGCCGGGGGCTGGAACGCACGGTGTCCCGGGCGACGGGGGGGAGGCTGACCCGGGCCGAGCGCACGGACCTGGCCGCCCGGGCGCGCAGCACGGCCCGGGGGATCCGGGACGTGGTCGGCGAGCGGACCGACGAGGGCCCGTACCCGGGCTACCCCATGCCCCTGGCGATCCACCGGGTGCTGCCCGACGGGGCCACCGAACCGGCCGGCTGGCTGGCCGGCGACGCCGTGGTGCGGGTGCAGCCGGGGGACCGGGACCGGCCCGTCACGGTGGGGCCGTGGACTCCCGAGGAGCCGGGGCTGTACCTGGCCAGCCTCGGGGGGTTCGCCCCGTGGACGGAGGTCCGGGTGACCCACCCCGGGGGGCTGCCCGCCACCCTGCTCATGGGCGGGTTCGAGGTGGTGGTCGACGCCTACGATCCCGGTGCCAAGCCCGGCGGGGCGCTGTCCGGCACCGCCCACCTCGCGTGGCGGGGCGATACCTCCGGGGCCGAGGTCCCGGTGCGTTTCGAGGGGGTGCGGATCGAGGCCACCCCCGACCCCCTGGTGGCCCGGGTCACCATGGGCACGGCCTCGCTCCAGGGGGAGCCGGTCCCCCTGTCCCTGGGCGGGCACGGGTTCAGCCTGCGGCGCCTGGATCTCGACGCGTCCCGGGCCACCGCCGACCTGGACCTGTGGTACCCGATGCCCGGCGCGGTGCGCCCCGTGGACGTCCCGGGGGTGCTCCCCCTGGAGCGGGTCGAGATCGTCTCGGGCGGCGAGTTCGTGGCCGAGCGCCGGTTCCCCGACGACCTGCCCGACCTCCACCCGTACGTGCGGCCGGGGGTGTTCGTGCCCTACGGGGACGACGTCGCGCTGAAGCTGGCCGGGGCCCGGATCGTGGCGGACTTCTCCCCCCACCTGGGGTACGCCACCCACGGCGGCCAGGGCCCCGAGTGGCAGGGGGTGGCCCTGGCCGGGGGCTACGTGCGGGTGGCCGTCCACGCCCGGTCGGACCTGGCCCTGACCCCGGGGGTGGACGAGTCCCGGACCGGCCTGTTCGAGACCGTGGACCCGACGAGCGCGTACCTGTACGGCCGGTTCGCCCGCCTCGAGCTGGCCACGGACGGACGCCTCACCGGCGAGATCGAGGTGGTGCCGGCGGCCGAGGCGCCGGCGTTCTTCGGCGTCGCCCCGTCCGCCGAGCCCCTCCGCCTGGAGGACCCGGCCGGGTTCGAGCTGGCGGTGGACGGGGGCGTGTTCGCGTTGGACGGCGACGGGGTCGGGGGGCTCTCCCTGGCGGGCGAGGTGCGCCTGCCGGCCGCGTACGCCGCCCAGCCCGTGCGGTTCCAGAACCTCGGTCGCGTGCCCGGGAGCAGCCGGTTCCAGACCGAGCCCCTGCCGGCCGGCGTGGTGCAGCTGGGCGGGTTCACGTACCGCCCGGCCGAGGCCCGGCTGGTGATCCCCGGGGGCCGGTCCGCGGCGGCCGGGGACCTCCGGCCGGTCCCGCCCCGGCGCGCCCTGGTGCCGCCTGCGTCCGCCGAGGAGGCCGACGCGTGGATCGCCGAGTACCGGGCCGGCCTCGCCGGCCGGGGAGGGCTCCACCTCACCGGCGGGCGGGTGGACCTGCCGTGGCCCGAGGCCCCGCCCCTGCCCGCGCCGCGGGAGGGGGCCGGCGACGGCGGCGGGGGGCTGGCCGCGATCCAGGTGGACGGCACCCCCCTGTCCGACGTCGTCCAGGCGTGGGGGCAGCGGGCGGCCGTGGTGCTCACCTCGTCCGGCGCCGACGGCCTGTGGTTGCTGGAGCGGGACACCGTGGCGCGGGAGGTGGCCGGGTTCCGGGCGCGCATCGGCGGGGCGGTGGTGGAGTTCGACGACTCGGCCGTGGCCCGCAGCCTGGTGGAAGGCGACCTGCTGGTGCCGTACCCGGTGGACCTGGCCCTCGGGTTCCGCGGCGAGGTGGACGCGTCGGGCCAGATCCTGGTGGGGCCCGACGGCCTCGTGCCCCCGGACGCGTCCGCCGGCTGGCCCCTCCGGTACTGGTCGGCCACGCTGCACCCCCGGGCCGCCGCCGACGGGGCGGCGCCGGGCGTCGTCCTCGACGGGCCGGGCCGGCGGATCGTGATCCAGGACGCCGGGCTCGCCCTCGCGGTGCCCGACGCGTACGGCGGCGTGGAGTTCCGGGCCGACGGTGCCGAGCACCCGTTCACGGTCACCCTCGACATCTACCCCGACGGCAACATCGGGTACGACCGGGACCCGCGGGGCAGCCCGCCCATCGCCCCCGCCGGGTCCGGCCTGCGGTTCCTCGGGATCCCGTTCACCCCCGAGGTGGCGGCCACCGCCCGGGAGGGGGAGACGGCCCTGTCGTTCCGCCGCTACGTGGGGGACCACCGGCCGCCGCCGCCCGACGCGCCGCCCACCCGGGACTGGCGGGTGCGCCTGGACGGAAGGCTCGCGTTCCAGCTGTTCAAGCCCCGCCACATCACCGTGTTCCACACCGCCCTGGGGGCGATGGTGCCGTACGTGGAGCCCCAGCACCGCAACGAAGACGGCGCCCCGGAGCCGATCGTGGGGGACCCCGGCGGCGCGATCTACATCGACGCCACCCTCAAGTTCCTGAACACCTACGGCACCCCGGACACCGTGGTGGACGCCCGGCTGGCCGGCAGCGCCGACAGCGACCGGTACGACGAGGCCCAGCCCAAGCAGTTCAAGGCGTTCCTCGGCAAGGCCACGGTGGAGGTGCTCGGGGCCCTGTCGTTCAACGGCCTGGCCGAGGTGGGGCAGTACCTGGACGCCGACGGCGTCCTCACCGCCTACGAGAAGGTGGGGGCCGGGGCCGGGGTGGACATCGTCAAGGCGGCCCTCGCCGCCCTCCACATCGGGGAGACGGCGGCCCGGCTGGGCGGCTCGATCGCCGGCGAGGTGACCGGGGCCGAGGGGGTCGGGGCCGAGGTGATCAACGTGGCCACCGAGGCGGCCGCGTTCGCCAGCTCGGTGGTCACCACCGTGGCCGCGGCCGCGGCCACCGGCGCGTCGGCCGGCGGTGCCGGCGGCGTGGGCGTGGAAGAGGTCCGGGCCCTGGTGGGCAACGGGCTGTCCCTGGCCGGGGCGTCGGTGGACCTGCTCAAGGCCTTGTACCTGTCGCCCGACCTGTTCAAGCCGTCCCCGGAGGCCACGGACCCCGAGTACGTGGCCATGGAACTCGCCGACATCGCCATCACCGCGGCCAACATGGGGGTGCAGTTCGACGAGATCACCCCGGAGCAGGCGGCCGCCCTGGTGCTCCAGACCCTCGACACCGCGATCCCGATCCTCCAGTCGATGCAGTACGACCCGCCCGAGGTGGACGCCCAGGTGGACCTGGCCCTCCAGGTGGCCAAGGTCCTGGTCACGGCCGCCCGGGCCCTGGTGGAGCGGGGCACCATCGACCCGACCACCGCGTGGCGCCTGGCCGACGCGTCCGTGGACGTGGTGCGCCGGTACGCCGAGATCGAGAGCGGCAACCCGGCCCTGGGCGCCCTGCCCCTGGCCGTGGCCCTGGCGCAGACCGGGGTGGCCATCGGGCAGGGGGTGAACGCCGGTACGCCGGTGGACCTGGCGCAGGTGGTGGACCTCGCCGACGAGGTGAGCGCGTTCGTGTGCGCCAACCCGGAGGTGGGCGACCCCCTGACCTCCGGCGACGCCCCGGTGACGACCCGCCAGGAGTTCCGGAACGTGGCCGTGGTGTCCCGGCAGGTGTTCGCCTCGCTCAAGGAGCTGGTGGACGGGGGCGCCGCCGACCCGGCGGCCGTGGCCGGCGCCCTGGTGGACGTCCTCGACCCCCTGGCCGGCTCCGCCGCCGGCCAGGTCCGGTGCGGCGCCGTCACCGCCCGGGTGGACTACGGCCGGTTCGACGCCCAGGTGAAGGCCGCCCTGCGCCTGGGCCAGGTGGCCCTCCGGGGGGTGAGCGCGGTGCCCGAAGGGAACCTCGGAACGGCCCGGTGGGGGGCCGATCTCCTGGTCCAGGTGGCCAACACGGTGCGGGCGATCGCGCCGGGCACCCTCGCCTTCGACGAGGTGGCCGCCCTGCGGGACCTGCGGCGGGCCCTGGCCCAGCTGGACGACGCCGACCCGCCCCCGGTCCAGGTGCTCCAGGTGGGGTCGCAGCTGGCGCGCCCCCTGGGCCTGGTCGCCCGGCGGGCCACGGGCGACCGGACCGCCGTCCGGTACGTCCACATCGTGGCCGGCATCCTCGACGCCCTGGTCCCCCTGGCGGACGCGGACCGGTGGGACGGGCTCGCGACCTGGGGCCGCAGCCTGGACGGGGTGGTCGCCGAACTCCAGGGCCTGCCCGGCGCGGCGAGCGACCCCCTCCTGTCGGACGGCCTCGCGTACACCCGGGGGGTCCTGCAGTTCATCGCCCTGTACGGGGCCGAGATCCAGCGGCTCCCCGAGGTGCTGCAGGTCGGTCTCGAGCTGATCGACCTGCTGATCCGGGCCGACGAGCGGGGGGGCCTCACGGCGAGCCTCGACCGCGACCCGGTCCTGGTGGCGTGGGCCGGCGACGACCGGGCGCTGGCCCGGTTCCTCCCGGCGGCCGCTCCCGGCCGGGCGGCCGGCCCGTTGCGGGTGGCCGCGGCCGTGCTGCGGGGGGCGCTGGGCGTGTTCGAGGCCGGCGGTCTCACCCCGCCGGTGGTGGCCCGGATGCTCGACGACCTGGCCACGGCCTACCAGCCGGCGGGGGAGTTCACGGCGCCCCTGGCCGCCGCCCTGCGGGCCGTGGACCCGGTGTGGGCCGACCGGCCGCCGGCCGACACGTACCCCCGCACCCTCGAGGCCCTGCTGGAGACGGAGGCGGACCGGGTCGTCGACCCGGCGGGCCGGGAAGCGGTGGCGCGGGCCCTGTACGTGCTGCGCCGGCCGCCCGCCTCCCGGGTCGGGGTGTGGGTGACCCGGGCCGGCGGGACGGTCCGCCGGGTGCGCCAGGTGGACCTGTCCGGCGTGGAGCGGACCCTCGACCTGGAACGGGGCGGGGTCCTGTCCGTCCGGTACCCGGACGACCACCCCGACTTCCCCGGCCTGCGCGAGCTGCACGTGCTGGACGGGGTCGAGGACCTGCCCGAGGACCGCCTGACCGACCTGGCGGGGGTCGAGCAGACCCTGGCCACCGACGCGACGGTCCAGGAGCGGGAGTACCGGGACGGCCGGGGCGGCCGGGTCTCGTACAACCGCCAGCTGGGCGAGGTGGTCAAGGTGACCGCCGGCCGGGCGGACGGCACCTTCGTGCCGTACCGCCTCCTCCTGGTGGCGGCGCCGCCGCCCCGGGGAACCCCGGGGGACGAGATCTCGGGCACCCTCCTGGAGGCCCGGTGGCTGGACGCCGGGGGGCGCCGCATCGCGTTCCAGCCCCAGATGGAGGCGGTCTCGATCTCCGACCCGGCCACGGGCGAGCGGCAGCTGCGGTTCGTGGCCGGCGACGTGCCGTTCACGGACGTGGCCGCGGTGCCCCTGGACGGGCGGCTGCTCGCGTACGAGGGGCCCCTGCCGGGCCGGCCGGACCTGCGGGTGCGCTACACCGCGGGGCGCGGAACGGTGCACGTGGCGCAGGGGGAGAGCTTCGACGTGGTCGCGTTCGAGCCGGCCGAGGCGCCGACGGACCCGGCCGGCCTGGAGGTCGGCGGTGCCCTCCTGGAGCGGCAGGTGGTGTTCGCCGACGGCACCCGCCACCTGTACCGGCCCGGCGAGTTCGCGGCGTACGTGGCGCCGGACGGCTCGGCCGAGATCTACGCGTTCCCGGCGGTGCCGCCCGGCGCGGCGGTGCCGGCCCCGGACCAGGACCTGGCCCACGGCCCCCTGCTGCTGCGCGCCACCGCGTCCGGCGACGTGGTGGACGCCCAGGGCGTCAGCCTGTTCGGCGACCCGGCCGGGGCGGGCACCGTGGCCGAGCAGCTCGGGTTCGCCGACGTGGTGGACGTGGAGCAGCTGGTGCGCGACCAGCTGGAGAGCACCGGCCTCACCGGCGAGGCGCTGGACGCCCGGGTCGCGGCGCAGATGGAGGCGTTCAGCCGGCTCGCGGTGGCCCGGACCCCGGAGGGCGGCATCGTGGTCACCGGCGGGACCGGGGAGCCCGTGTTCGCCGCAGCCGACGGCGCGGTCACCGTGTACCCGGAGGGGGCCGCCCCCCGGTCCGAGCAGGCGGTGGACGGCCGGCGGGTCACCACCTGGTCCGACCGCGACGGGCAGCACCGGCGCACCGCGTGGATCCTCGAGGGCGGCCAGCCGGCCGTGCTGAACGTCACCACCCGGCCCGGGGGCGACGTGGAGTTGGTGTTCGCCACCCCGGAGGAGACCACCCGCCGCCTCGCCACCGCCGCCGGCCGCGAGGTGATCGACATCGAGCGCGCGGACGGCACCCGCTACCACGCGGAGTACGACCGGGACGAGCCCGCCGTGTCGTACCCCGGCCCGCCCGGCCGGGTGACGGCGCCCTCTGAAGACGACCCGCTCTACGCGCACAAGACCGCGTTCCTGAACGCCCTGGAGACGGCCCGGGCCGCCTTTGCCGGGGCGCCCTCCGACGAGGGCGCCGGGCGCCTCCTGGCCCTGTGGGCGGAGGCCGAGGCCAACGGCTGGGCCGTCGACGGGGTGGGACCCCAGGTCCTGGAGACCCTGGCCGCCGGCCTGTCGGCCCTGGTGGACGACGCCCTGGCCGCGGTGGAGGCCCGGGCTTCGGACCCGACCGCGGTGACGGACTGGTTGACGCCTCCCCCGGAGGGGGACAACCCGATCGCCGCCCTGCTCGGGCACCTCGCCCTGGCCCAGGAGACGGGCCTGGTCGTGGCCGATCGGGTGGGGGCCCGCCTCGGCCTGGCCCTGCGCCGGACCTACCTCGCCCTGCGCGAGCGGATGGCGACGGCCCCGCAGCCGGACGACGGCGCCCGCCTCCTGGGGCTCAACACGTTCGTCCAGCAGGGGGTGGTCGACCCCGAACTGGTGTACGGAGCCGAGAACCTGGCGGCGGCGGCCGCCGCCGACCTGGCCCTGCTGTGCCAGGCGGCCCGGGCCGCGTACGACCGCCTGGAGGGCCTGCTCGCGGACCCGAACCGGGTGTTCGTCACCGCCGACGCGCGGGCCGCCCTGGCGGTGGAGCGCGACAACCAGATGCTCGGCTGCCCGGCCGTGGGGGAGGCGTTGTCCCCCGCGTTCGCCGCCGTCGGGTACCGGCCGTTCGACGCCACCGACCTCGCGCTGCGGGTGACGGAGCGGATCTCGGCCGACCTGGCGGTGAGCACCGGCGGCACCGAACGCGCGTCCTTCGACCTCGCGTTCACCTCCCGGCTGGCGGAACAGATCGCCCGCTACGGGCTCGCCGGCCGGGCCGCGGCCGTGGAGCGGCTGGGCGCGGCGGTGGACGCCCTGCCCGAGGCCGAGGACTCCCTGGACCGGCTCCTCCACTACCTGTTCCGCGTCCGCCGCCTCCAGGAGGTCCCCCTGCCGGCCGAGGCGGACCGCGACCCGTCGTGGGACGCGGTGTGGGAGGGCAAGCCGGACGACCTCGGCGTGCTGGAGGACGCCGTGGTCGCCAGGATCCGCAACATCTGGACCGCGGCCTGGAACGGGGCCGCCCTCACCCTCGTGTACCCGCCGGACGACGCCCCGCCCGTGGCCGACCGCGTGGCCGAGGTGGCCCGGCTCGCCCGGCTCGGCACCCGGGTGGAACGCACCCTGGGCCGGCCGGACCTCGACGTGGACGGCGCCAGGGACCGCCTGCGGCAGCGGCTCGCGGACAGCCTGACGGGCCGCCTCGACCGCTACCTGGACGAGCTGGGTCGGGCGGCCGACCCGGTCGTGGACCCGGCCGACCCGTCCGTGGCGGCCGTCCGGGACGTGGCCGACACCCTCCGGCTGCTGGCCGACGCCGTGCCCGGGTGGGCCCCGTTCACCGCCGACGACGCGCTGCTGCCGCGCCTGCGGCCGCTCCTCGAGGCGCTCCCGCCCGCGCCGTCCGAAGCGGATCTCGCGCCCCTCGCGCCCTGGCCCGACCTGGCCGCCGCCCTCGGCGCCGACCGGACCCGCGCCGCCCTGGGCGCCGCCCTGGACGACCGGATCGCCACCCTGGTGGAACGGGGCCGCTCCGGCGCCGTGCCGTGGGAGTACGCGGTCCGGGCGATCCTCCGGATCCACGCCGCCGCCCAGCGCCTGGGGTGGGACCTGCCGGCCCTGTCGGCGAGCGCCGGCGCCGACCTGCTCCCGGTGCTCCGGGAGGCCTACACGACCGCCCGCCGGGCGGTGGACGGCGGCGACTTCGACGGGGCGGCCCGGGAACTGCTCTCGGTCCTGGCGACGGCCCAGATGCTCGGGGTGGAACTGCTGCCCGTGGACGGGTTCCCGGCCGAGGCCGATCTCGCCGCGGTGGTGGACCACCTGGGCGCCCGCCTCGAGGACCGGGCGGCCGAGAACGCCCGGTGCGTCGCCGTCGGCACCTGCCTCACCCGGAACCTGGAGGAGGCCCTGCGGCTCGCGGCCGACGCGCAGCTGCTGGGGGCCGACGCCCCGGCGGTGGAGCGGCACCTCCACGCGGTGGTGCGCGCCACCACCGCGGCAGCGTCCGGCGACTGGGACGGGCAGGTCGTCACCCCCGTGGTCCTGGAGCAGCTCGCCACCCGGAACGCGGACGCGCGCGGCCGGGCCGCCGGTCTCCTGGAGCGGGTGGCCGCGGGGCTCGACCCCCGGGTGGAGGGGGAGCGCCGGCTCCTCCGGGTCCTGGCCGACCGGGCCCGCATCCTCGCCGCCCAGCCGCTGAACACGCCGGGGGCCGCGCTCCCGTCGCCCGACCCGCTGGCCGTCCTGGCCGACGCCCTGGAGGCGCGGCTGGGGACCTGGGCCGGCACCGACCTGGCCGCCCGCCTGGCCGGGATCGCCGGCGCGGCCGGGGCCGACGCGGCCGCCGACCTGTGGCGCGACTACTGGGGTCAGGCCGTGGAACGCCTGCCCGAGCCCGCCGCCGTCCGGGAGCTGCTCGATCTCGCGGCCGCGGCGCCGGCCGCCGCCGGGCTGAACCGGCCGGTGGACCTGCCGTCCCGCCTGGCCGGTCTGGCCCAGCGGGTGCGGGCGCAGATCGCCGAACCCCTCGGCCGGGTGGTGGAGGCGGCGCGCACCGGCGCCGACCCGGGGGAGGACCTGGGCACGGTGAAGCGGTGGGCGGCCGCGGCCGCCGACCTGGCCGCGTTGCCCGCCGCGGACCTCCCCACCGTGGCGTCCCTGGTGGAGCCGCTCCTGGCCGCCGACCTGGCCGCGTTGCCCGAACACCCCACCGGCGAGCAGTGGGCGGCGGTGGGGTTCTGGCCCGCCCTCCTGGACGAACTCGGTGCCGAGGGGCTGGTGTCGCGGATCGGCGCGGCGGTGGACGCGCGGGTGCAGGCGGCCGTGGCCGCGGCGCGGGCCGACCCGACCCGGTGGTCCGCGTCGGTCCGGGAGATCCTGGACGCCATGGTGGTGGGGCAGCAGTTCGGCTGGGACGCCCCGTCCCTGGCCGCCGGCCCGTCCGCGACGGCCCTGGAGGAGGTGCTGCGCGACGCGTACGGGAGCGTCCGGGACCGCCTGCTGGCCGACCGGGACGACGCCGCGATCCGGGAGATGATGGCGCTCCTGGCCACGGCCCAGTTGCTCGGCGCGGACCTGTCCGTGGGCGGCTACCTGCCCGGGGCGGACCCCGAGTCGGCCGTCGCGGTGGTGGGTTCCGTCCTCGTGGAGCGCTCCGCGGCCAACGCCGCGTGCGTGGCCGAGGGGGCGTGCCTCAAGCGCCACCTGGAGACCGCGTTGTTCCTGGAGACCCAGGCCCAGCTGCTCGGGTTCGACGGCAGCGACGCCGTCCGCGCGGACCGGGAGGCGGTGCAGGAGGTGGCCCTGGCCACCGACCCCGAGAGCGACTACGCCGCCCTGTGCACCGGCTTCGTCCTCCAGGAGAAGGCGGAGGAGGGGCCGGCCGGCCGGGCCGCGGCGGCCCGGTGGGTGGGTGCCCGGACGGACGAGCTGGACCCGACCGACAGCGACGACTTCGGCGAGCTGCAGCGCCTCTACCGGCGGGTGACGGCGGTGGCCGCCCTGCCGGTGGACTACCCCGTGCCCAGCCCGGACCCCCTGGCCGCGGCGGCGGCCGGGATCCAGGGCCTCCTCGAGCGGTTCGCGGCCACCCAGCTCGACGTGACGGAGCTGATCCGGAAAGCGGTGAACGGGGACGTGGACGACCTGTTCGACCAGCTCGACCGCCTGGCCGTGCGCGACGGGGCCAGCCTGGCCACCGCCGCCCAGAGCGGCCAGGTGCTCTCGGTCGAGGCGTTCGCCGAGCAGGACCCGGGGGCGCGTTACGAGGCGGTCGCGGCCGCCCTGGAGCCGGCCCGCGCCGTGCTCGGCAGCCACGGCCTGCTGGCCGGGCGGCTGGCGGCCCGCCTGCCCGACCCCGCGGCCAGCGCGGCCGACCCGTTCCGGGACGCCCTGGCCGCGGAACTCGCCCGGTTCGTGGTGGAGGAGGGCGGCCTCCGCCCCCTGGGCCTGGTGCAGCCGGGCGCGTCCACGGCCGAGCAGCTCGCGGCCCAGCTGTCCCCCGAGGGGATGCTCACCGGCGCGTTCACCCTGCTCAAGCCCCGGCCCGGGTTCTCCCCCGGCCAGGCGCTCGCCCGGATGTTCCGGACCACCCTGGCGGCGGCCGGACTGCCGTCCACGGGGTGGCCCGGGGGCGCCGCCAGCCTCCTGGGCGGCGTGGTGGACGGCGTCCTGTCGGCCGGGTACCAGGGCACGGTCGCCGGAAACCCGATCGACTGGAACCGGGTCCTGCGCGACGCCGTGACGCCCCTGTCGTCGGGAACGAGCGGGTTCTGGGTCCGGCTGGTGGCGGACACCACCCTCCTGGGGCTCGCCGTGGCGGAGACGGGCGGGCCGTCCGATCCCGAGGCCCAGGGCCGGGAGGCGGTGGACCTGCTGGGGCGGCTGGTGCAGGAGGGGGACTTCCAGACCACCGTGGACGGGCTGCCGGAGCCCGTGCGCACCGGCGTCCGGCTCGCCGCCCAGGTGCCGGTGGACGCGCTCTCCTACGCGTGGACGCTGCAACCGGGGGACACCGCCGACGCGCCGCCCCGCCGGGTGGCGGGCGACCCGATCCTGTACGCGTTCCTCAAGGCCGCGGCCAATGCCCTGTTCCCGTCGCCCGGGGGCGCGCCGTCCGCGGGCCGGGAGCTGTCCCACTGGGCGCTGGACCTGGTGGCGGGGCAGGAGGCGGCCCTTGCCCAGGGGCCGGAGCAGGGGCTGCCCGCCCTGGCCGGGGCCCTGGTGGCCGCGGACGGGGCGCCGAAGCTCGCGTGCATCCTGGACCGCCACGTGGACGGCCTCGACGTGACGCCTCGCGCCCTGGTGGCGCCGTTCGTCCTGATCAACGAGGTGGCCAAGAACGCCGCCCTCCTCGGCACCGACGACGCGCCCCGGGTGCTGATCGACGTGGCCGCAGGGGGGGCGGACTACCTGTACTCCCGCGTGCCCCTGTCCTGCGGGGACGGGCCGTTCGCCGGGGTGGAGCCCTCCGCCCTGGGGATCCTGATCCGCCAGTTCAAGGACCTGGAGTCGGTTCGCGACCCGTTCGAGCTGGCGGGCCGGGTGGCCGTGGCAGCGGTCTACACCGCCGAGGCCCTCGCCGGGGAGAACCCCCACACCCTGTCGCGGGTGCTCAAGGTGCTGTGGTGGGGCGCCCAGGCCGACCCGGCCACGTGGCCCCCGGCCCGGTCCGTGGGCGTGTACCACCTGCTCGCCGGCCAGGTGCAGGACCCCGTGACCCAGGTGCAGTTCGCCCTCGGGGTGCCGAAGATGGCCGGGGAGGTGATCGACATCCTCTCTAGCGACCCCGCCCTCCAGAAGCCGATGCGGCTGCTGTCGGGCAGTTGCGAGAAGATCGGCGACCAGGAGCTGCTCCTCGCCCCCGACGCGTGCGACCCCGGCGAGGGCAAGGGCGCCCGCAACCTGATCCTGGGCGCCCTCGGGGACCTGCGCCGGACGATCCTCCCCGACCTGCCGGACGACGCCCACGCCAACGACGAGGCGTGGGGGTACCTGCGGACCCTCCCGATCCTCGCGGGGGCCGACGCGGACGGCGTGCCGGTGCTCGCCAACCTGGGCGACGAGGACCTGTGGGCCGACACCGTGGCGCGGGTCAACAACCTGAACCGGGCGGTGATCGACCCGGCGGCGCGCGCCGCGGTGGCCGACGACGCGAAAAAGGCGGTGGTGGGGGTGATCGACCTGGCCCGGATGGCGGTGTCGTTCGTGGACCGGCTGCCCACGGGGAACCAGGTCCAGGTGGGGGCCGAACAGGTGCTGGCCGACTCGGTGTTCACCGAAACGATCGGCGGCGCGACGTTCACCGGCATCGGCGGCGGGGTGTGGCGGCGGTGGTCCCTGGCCGGGGGCGGCGTACGCCCCCTGGACGAACGGGTCCGGCTCGAGCTGGTGGGCCGGTTCACCCTGCCGGCCCTGCTGAAGGTGGCCGCCCAGTTCACCTACGAGACCCTGGGGCCGAACGAGTGGCTGGTGAAGATCCAGGCGGGGGGCAACTACCCCGACCTGGACGCGGGGTTCCAGTCGATCGGGGTGAGCGTGCCCGCCAACCAGCTGGCCGAGTCCCTGGTCGGCGGGGCCGAGGCGGAGCTGTTCGGCTGGCTCGGCCACAACGACGCCGGCGCGTACGCCCGGCTGTGGGCGTACGCGGACGCCAACCTGGGGGCGCTCCCCCTGGGCAGAGTGAACCTGTCCGGGTTCATGACCGTGCCCGCGGCGGCCAACGGCCGCCCGCTGCCCCCCGAGGCGTTCGTCCGGGCGTTCGACGCGGGGATGTGCGGCGACCTCGCCCTGCCGGTGGTGCCGCCCCCGTTCTCCCTGCTGAGCGGCGGGCTCACGGCCGAGGCCGGCGGGTACTTCTACAAGCAGGGCGACGCGATCGGGTTCGGGGCGAAAGGGGGGGCGGCCGTGCAGGTGATCATCCCCATGTTCCCGGCGGCGGGCCTCGAACTCGGCCTGGCCCTCGGCCAGTCCGGGGACGCGGTCCTGTCCGGTACCGCGGCCCGCCTCGGCCTCGGCATGTGCGTCTCGCCGTGGGTGCGGGGGTACTTCCTCGGGTTCGACGTCGAGAGCCCCGGGACCGGCCTGGAGGCGCAGTACTTCGGCGCGGTGGACACCGCGTCGGAGGACGCGGAGGTCGGGATCAAGTTCCGGCTCTCGATCCCCGACGTGAAGACCGACCTGCCGGAGATCGACTGCACCCCCATCCCGGAGGAGGACGCCCTGGCCCGCGGCGTGTGCGAAGGCCTGCAGCTGCTCGTGTCCACCACCTCGGCGGGCCAGTCCGTCGGCGCCTGGGGGGTGCTGGGCACGAAGGGGTTCTCGTTCGGGCTCGGGGAGTTCCCCACCGACCCGGAGAGCTGGGTCCTCCACATGCCCGTGTCCGGCGGGGCCCTGGCCGGGATCACCGTGACGCACCCCTCCCCGGCGTGGGTCGGGTGGAGCCCCAGCCCCTACAACGTGTGCGACCGGGACATGTGCGCGGGACGGGACGGCCAGTTCCGGCCCGACGCGGCCGTGCCGGGCCAGGTGATGACGGAGCCGAACCATGAGTAGCGCAACCAGGGGGTGGATCGGTGGGTGGGTCGCCGCGTGGGTGCTCGCGGTGTGCGTCCCGGCCGCGGCGGCCGCCGGCCCGGCTGTGCCGGCCGTGGAGGGGCTGCGGGCCACGGCCACGGCCACAGACGTGACCCTCGCGTGGTCCTCCCCCGGGAAGGCGGCGGTCCGGGTCCACCGGTTCGCGATGAAGCCCCCGGCGGACGGCCGCCGCACCCCGGAGCTGGGACCCGTGGTGGCCGAGCTGCCCGCCGGGACCGGTGCCTACGTGGACCGGGCGGTGGAGCCCGGCCTGCTCTACGTGTACCGGGTGACGGCCGTGGACCGGGACGGGAACGAGGGGCGCCCTTCCGCGCCGGTGCTGGCGGTGCTCGTGGACGAGACCCCGCCGGACCCCCCTTCGGGGCTGGTGGCCGAGGCCGGGGAGGACGGCGTGGTGACGATCCGCTGGGAGCCGAGCCCGTCGCCCGACGTGGCCCAGGTGCAGCTGTTCCGCCGCGTGGGGAGCGACGCGTCGTGGTCGGTGATCGGGGCGTTCCGGCCCGGCACCACCCGGGCCGAGGACCGCATCGACCCGTGGGCCGGGTACACGTACCACTACGCCGTGGCCGCCCTGGACGCGGGGGGCAACCTGGGTCCCCGGACCCCCGAGGTGCAGGTCCGGGCGCCCGACCGCACCCCGCCCCCGTCTCCGGTGGTGACCGGGGTGTCCAGCGGGGCCGACGGGACCGTCACGGTCCGGTGGGCCGGGGTGCCGGGGGACGACGTGGCCGGCTACCGGCTGTACCGGAGCCGGGACGGCGGCGAGCCGGCCGTGGTCTCGGAGCAGCCCGCCGGCGTCTCGGAGGCCACCGACCGCACCGCCGTGCCCGGGGTGGCGTACCGGTACGCGGTGGCGGCGGTGGACGCGGCCGGCAACGTCTCGAAGCTGTCCGCGCCGGCGGCCGCCCGCGCCCGGGTCGCGCCGGAGGGCGTGCCGGGACCCGGGGCGCCCTCGGCGGACCGGGAGGCGGATGGGGTCCGGATCACCTGGCCCGCCGTGGCGTCCGACGCCCTGGCCGGGTACTTCGTGTACCGGAGCCCGGACCGGGACGACGGGTTCGTGAAGCTCTCGGGGCTGGTCCGGGAGCCGGGCTTCCTCGACCGGGCCGCCCCGGAGGGGGCGTGGTACCGGGTGCGGGCGTTCTACGCCGGGGGGCGGCTGTCCGCGCCGTCGGCCGCTGTCACGGCGCCCCGGGAGGCGAAGCCATGAGCCGGCCGCTCCTGGCGCTGACCGTGTGCGGTTCGCTGCTCTGGGGCGCACCGGTCCCGGACGCGGCCGCGTTCGACAAGGCGGTCCGTATCGACAAGCAGCCCACGGCCGGCCAGGCCGCGGACCCGGAGGCCCCGTCCTCGGCGGCCGGGTCCGCGCCCGCCGCCGGAAAGGCCGCCCCTCAGAAGACGCCGGCGCCGGCGGCCGCGAGCCAGCAGGGGACGGCCGCCCCCTCCACCCCGGCACCCGGTGCCGCGGCCGCCGGCAAGGCCGTGACGCCGACGCAGGAAGCCCCGGCGAGCGGCGACGCCCGGGCGCCGGGCAAGGGACGACCGGGGGCCGGGGCGGCTTCCCGGCCGGGGGACGCCGGCCAGGCGGGTGCGGGCGCCGCCGCTTCGCCAAGCACCGGCAAGGCGACCGGGGCCCCGGCGGCGCCTTCGGCGGACAGCGGCGCCCAGGCGCCGGTGAAGGGGCAGCCGGGTTCGCTCCCCTCCCCGCCACAGCCGACGAACGCGAGCCAGGCGGGTGCGGGCGACGCGGCCGCACCGCCGGCCCCGCCGCCCACCGATGTGGGCCTCACCACCGCGCCCACCACCGAACTCACCGAGGTGAGCGGGTGGGTGCGGGGGCCGGACGGATCCCTGACGGCCGGTGCCCCGGTGGTGTTCTGGGCGAGGGCGGAGGGGTGGGGCCCCGGCGGCCCGGTGGCCCGGGTGCAGGCCGAGGGGGGCCGGTACCGGGTCCTGCTGCCCGACGGCGCGTGGCTGGGTACGGCATGCGGCTCGCCTTACGGGTACGCACCCCTGTTCTGGGAGGTGGTGATCGCCGGCAACGAGATCGTGTCGTACCGGGAGGTGGTCGACCGGGTGCCGTCGGTGCGCGTGGTGCGGGTCGGCGGCGTCTCGGGGTCGGCAAAGGTCCGGGTGGGCGACCGCGTCCGGGTGGAAGGGGAGGGGTTCGGGTGCTCCGGCTACCTGGTGATCACCCAGGACGGCCGGGAGGTGGCGCGGGTCGAGAGGTTCGCGACCCGGACGGACCGGGTCCTGGAGTTCGCCTTCCCGGCGGGCCCGTGGCGCCGGGGGGTGGGGCTGGGGTTCGCGTACCACCACGGGCGCTGGCGGAGTCTGCTGCGGACGACGGGCCTGCTGCCCGAGGGAGGGTGACCCGGTGGCGTCGCCGTTTGGGAAGACGAAGGGGAGAGCCATGGGACACTGGTGGCGTTGGCCGTGGGGGGTGGTCGCAGCGGCCCTGCTGGCCGCGTGCAGCGGGCCGGTGGATCCCGGCGCGGAGCGGGGGACGGGGCGGGTGACCGTGTCCCTCGGCCGGGCGGCCCGGGCCGGGCGGACCGCCCCGGCGGTGGGCCCCGGCCTCCCGGACGACGTGGAACGGATCGAGATCACCTGCACCGGACCCGGCATGGACCCCGTGTCGGGCGACCTGCCCCTGGACGGCGCGCCCCTGGTGCTCGTCATCCCGGCCGGCCGGGACCGGCTGTTCTCGGCCGACGCGTGGGCGGGGACGACCCACCGCATGGCGGGGTCCACCCTGTTGCCGAGCCTCGGGGTGAACGAGACGGCCACCGTCTCGATCACCATCGAGGAGCTGGGCACCATCACCTTCTCCGCCCCGCCGCCGGGGGCCCTCCGGGTGTCGGAGACCACGACCCTGGCGGTGGACCTGACCGGGTTCGAGAACCCGGCCGTGGTGTGGACCGTCAACGGGGTGCCGGGCGGCAACACAACGGTGGGGACGATCGCCGACGACGGCACCTACACGGCGCCCGACGCGGTCCCGACCCCGGCCGAGGTCGCGATCCGGGTGGCCAGCGCCCTGGCCCCGGACCTGTACACGGAGGCCCGGGTGACGATCGAGCCCCCCCTCGCGTGCGGGACCCTGACCGTGGACAGCACGGCCGACGCGGTGGACGCCGACCCCGGGGACGGCGTGTGCGCCGACGCCTCGGGCGCGTGCACCCTGCGCGCCGCGGTCCAGGAGGCCAACGCGTGCCCGGGGGACCAGGAGATCGTCCTGCCGGCGGGGACGTACACCCTGACCCTGGCGGGTGCGGGGGAGGGCGCCGCGGCCACCGGGGACCTGGACATCTACGGCGACGTGACCCTCACCGGAGCGGGTGCCGGAAGCACCGTGATCGACGGGGGAGGGCTCGACCGCGTCGCCGAACTCCGCGGTGCGGTGACCCTGCAGGATCTCAGGATCCGCAACGGGGGCAACGTCCGGTACGGCGGGGGGATCAGCGTCACCGGAAGCGGAACCGCGACCGTCAGCCGCTGTGTCGTCGAGAACAACGGTGCCACGGACGGGGGCGGCGGCCTCGTGGTGGGGGAGGGCGGCGTGCTCACCGTCGTGGACACGGCCGTCAGCGGGAACTCCGCCCGGTACGGCGCCGGGATCCACAACTACGTGGGGGAGGTGACCCTGGAGCGCAGCACCGTCTCCGGCAACACCGCCACCCAGCAGGGCGGCGGCATCAACAACCAGGGGGGCACCCTCACCGTCGTCAACGGGACGATCAGCGGCAACCAGGGCGGGCTCACCGGCGGGGGTCTCATGAACTACGCGGGCGCCACCGCGACCCTGACCCATGTCACGGTCGCCGGGAACGCGGCGTCGGTGGGGGCCGGCATCGACAACGACGCGTCCCAGGGCGCGGGCACGGTCACCCTGGTCAACAGCCTCGTCGCCGACTCGTCGGGCGGCAGCGACTGCGCCAACGCCGGCCAGCTCGTGGTGACGGCGAGCCTCGACACCGACGGCTCCTGCGGCGACGCGACCACGGCGGACCCGCTCCTGGCCGCGCTGGCCGACAACGGGGGGCCGACCTGGACCCACGCCCTGGCCGCCGGCAGCCCGACCATCGACGCGGGCGACGCTGCCGCGTGCCCCGCCACCGACCAGCGGGGGTTCCCCCGGGACGACGGCGCGTGCGACCTGGGGGCGGTCGAGTTCCAGAGCAGCGGCGTGGTAGTGGCCGTGAGCCCCACTTCGGCCAGCGTGGCCCCCGGGGGAACGGCCGCCTTTTCGGCTTCGGTGGTCGGCTCGCCCGACACCACGGTGACCTGGGCGGTGGAGGGCTCCACCTGCGCCGACCTCGGCACCGTGACCGCCGACGGCACCTACACCGCGGGCAGCCCCGTGGACGACTGCACCGAGACGGTGCGCGCCACGAGCAACGCCGACAACACCCAGAGCGCCACGGCCACGGTCACGGTGGACGCACCGGTGGCGGTGGCGGTGAGCCCCGGGAGCGCCACGGTGGCCCCCGGCGGCTCCCAGGCCTTTGCCGCCGCGGTCACCGGGGGTGCGGACACCACGGTGGCCTGGACGGTGGAGGGCTCCACCTGTACGGACCCCGGCACCGTGGCGGCCGACGGCACCTACACCGCGGGGAGCCCCGCCGACGACTGCACCGAGACGGTGCGCGCCACCAGCCACGCGGACCCCACCCAGAGCGCCACGGCCACGGTTACGGTGGTCGCGCCGGTGGCGGTGGCGGTGAGCCCCGGAGCCGCCACGGTGGCCCCGGGCGGCTCCCAGGCCTTTGCCGCCGCGGTCACCGGGGATGCCGACACCACGGTGGCCTGGACGGTGGAGGGCTCCACCTGCACGGACCCCGGCACCGTGGCCCCCGACGGCACCTATATCGCGGGGAACCCCGCCGCCGACTGTACCGAGACGGTGCGCGCCACGAGCAACGCCGACCCCACCCGGAGCGCCACGGCTGCGGTGACGGTGAACGTGGCCGTGGCGGTCACCGTGACCGGTCCTGCCGCGGTACAACTCGGCTCCACCGCCGGGTTCTCCGCCACCGTGACGGGCGATGCCGACACCGCCGTCGCGTGGTACGTGAACGACGTGGCCGGCGGCGACGCCACCGTGGGCACGATCGCGGCCGACGGCACCTACACCCCGCCGGCCGCGGTGCCGAGCCCGGACACCGTGACCGTAAAGGCGGTCAGCGTGACGGACGGGACCGCCTCCGACGAGGTGTCGCTGCGGGTCCTGTCGGTCACCTGCCTGGGGGGGTACCTCCTGGTGGACAGCACGAGCGACGCCCCGGATGCTTCCCCTGGCGACGGCCTGTGCGCGGACGTGGACACCGCGGCGTGCACCCTGCGGGCGGCGATCGAGGAGGCCAACGCCTGCGAGGGGGCCGACGTGGTCGAGGTGCCCGCGGGGACCTACGTGCTGACCCTCGGCGGGTTGGAGATCACCGACGACCTGACGGTCAGCGGCGCGGGGGCGGGCTCGACGATCGTCGACGGCAACGCCGCCAGCCGTGTCTTCTCGGTGGGAACCGTCGCCGCTGCAACCTTTGAAAACCTGGCCATCCGGAACGGCAACGTCTCCGGGCCCGGCGGCGGTGTCTCTTCCGGTGCCACGCTGGCAACCTTCCGAGGGGTGTCCCTCACGGAAAACGTGGCGACGTCCTTCGGTGGAGGCTTCTACACGTGGACGGGAACGGCCGTGTTCGAGGACTCGGAGATTTCGCACAACTCCGCCGGGCGTGGCGGCGGGATCACGTTTGCAAACAGCACTCTCGTACTGGTCAACGCAACTGTTTCGTACAATGTCGGGGATAGCTGGCCCTACTACGCAGCAGGCGTATTAGACTACTCGAACTCCCCATCGAGTCTGACGATCGAGAACAGCACGGTCGTTGGAAACACCGGTCGCGGCGTGTTGTTGTACGAGGCGCAGGCCACGGTCACCAACAGCACGATCACGAACAACACCAGGGAAGGCATCCGAGCGGAGAGAAACGCCGCTGTCTCGCTCACGAATTCCATTCTCTACGGCAACGGCCCCAACTGCTCGACGAACGGCGGCACCATCACCTCCAGCGGTCACAACATCGACAGCCGCAACAGCTGCGGGTTTGCTGCCGCCGGGGACCTCGTGAACACCGACCCGAAGCTCGGCCCCCTGGCGGACAACGGCGGGCCGACCCGGACCCGGGGACTGCTGGCCGGCAGCCCGGCCCTGGACGCCGGGGACGACACGGCCTGCCCGGCCACCGACCAGCGGGGCGTGGCGCGCAGCGACGGCGCCTGCGACATCGGCGCGGTGGAAGGGGAGGTGGCCGACGTCACGTGCCTGCAGGCCAACGGGGGGGCGGACCCGACGGTGGACAGCACCGACGATGCCGTGGACGCGGACATCGGCGACGGCGTGTGCGCCGACGCTTCCGGCAACTGCACCCTGCGCGCCGCGATCCAGGAGACCAACGCCTGCGCCGGCCGGGATGCGATCACCCTGCCGGCGGGCACCTACGCCCTGACCCTGGCGGGGAGCGGTGAGGATGCGGCCGCCACCGGCGATCTGGACATCACCGACGACCTCGCGATCCAGGGCGCCGGGCCGGCGACGACCGTCATCGACGGGAGCGCCCCGTTCGACGACCGGATCTTCCACGTCCTGAACGACGTGCCCACGACCTTCGACGGCTTGACCCTGCAAAACGTCGCTATCGACTGGAATGTTCCAGGAGGCGGCATCGAGACCGGCGGGGATCTCACCGTGCGCAACGCCGCGATCTCGGACAACGCGGGGGGACACGGTACGGGGATCAACGCGTGGAGTCCGGTGGCCACCGTCACCGTCACCGACACGACGCTGTCGAACAACGCATCGAGTGGTCGTTACGGCGGCGCCATCAGGGTGGAGGGGACGCTGGACCTTTCCGGATCGACCCTGTCGGGGAACACCATGCCCTACGCGTACGGACATTACGGGGCGGCCGTCTACGGGGGGGCCGGTTCGACGATCAACATCACCGACACGCTGCTCGACAGCAACGCCGCCGGTTACGCCGAGGTCGTCCGGGGTGCCGACAACGCGACCATCAACATCACGGACTCCACCATCTCGAACACCCAGGCCGGCCGCGCCGTCACGGGCTCGAGCGGTTCCACCATCAACATCGTCCGTTCGCAGATCGTCGACAACCTGGAGGGTGGGGTGAGCAGTACCGGCGCCGACGCGGTGCTGAACGTCGTCGACTCGACGATCGACGGGAACACCGGCACCGCCGTCGGCAGCTTCAGCTTCAGCGGCGCCGGGATCTACTCGGACGGCACGCTCACCATCACCGGGTCGACCATCTCCAACAACAGGATCGAAAGCACCCTGGGGGGCGGCGGTGGCGGCGCCGGCGTCTTCATCGCGGGAACGGCGACCATCGTCAACGCGACCTTCTCGGGCAACGTCAACAACGGCACCAACAGCGCGGGCGGGGCGATCTCTTCCACCGACAGCGGGGACCTGTCGTTGCGGAACACGACCTTCCACGCCAACCAGTCCACCTGGACCGGCGGCCACATCGCCTCCTCCGGCAACGTCGAGATGGCGAACACCGTCTTTTCCGCGGGCGACTGCGACCTGACCGGCGCGGCGGTGGTCTCCAACGGCACCAACATCGACAGCGGCAGCACCTGCGGCTCCGCCGCCGCCGGCGACCTCGTGAACACCGACCCCCAGCTCGGCCCCCTGGCCGACAACGGCGGCCCCACCTGGACCCTGCTCCCCCAGGGGGGCAGCCCGGCCATCGACGCGGGGGACGACGGGGTGTGCCCGGCCACCGACCAGCGGGGGGTGTCCCGGCCCCAGGACGGCGACGGGGACGGCACGGCCGCGTGCGACATCGGGGCGGTGGAGGTGGAGCCGCAGTTCCTGTAGACCGCCTTCTCCAACGGGCCGATGCGTACAGACCGGACGCGGAGGCGGAAACCTCGAAGGAGACTCGGACATGATGGGCACGAAGACCTGGTGGTGTGCGGCCGCGACGGCGGTGCTGCTGGCCGCGTGTGTGGGAGCCCCGCCCAAGGGCGACCTGCAGCGGGGGTTCTCGGTGTGGGGGTACCTGGGACGCGGGCCGACCGCGCCGGCGGCGATGGTGCCGGTGACCCTGTTCGACGCGCGTTCGGGGCGGCCGGTGGCGTCGGCCCAGACCGACATGTTCGGCAAGTACGGGTTCTCCGGCCTGCCGCCGGGCTCCTACGCGGTGCGGGCCGAGAAGGTGACCCGGGAGGTCACGGTGGTGGACCGGGACCTACGGCTCGATATCGACCTGAACGCTCCGGGCGGGGTGATGAACTACGCGGCGGCCGCCCCGGCCGCCGGCGGCGCAGCTCCCGCGGGTCCCAACGACCCCCGGCTGGCCCGGCAGATCGCCGGGGTGTGGTGGGGCTACGCGGGCAGCACCGAGCGCCGGATCGGCCTGTGCCCGGGCGGGGTGTACCGGGAGTTCACCGAGTCGGGCTACTCGGGCACCTCCACCGACCAGTACGGCAACCAGACCATGGCGTGGGGCAGCGCCAGCCAGGGCGGGGGGGCGGGTTCCTGGACGGTCACGGGCAACGCCGACGGGGGGACGATCCACGTCTCGTACGCCAACGGCGACACGGCCACCATCCGGTTCCGCCGGATCAACGACCCGGGGTGCCTGTCGTTCGAGGGCAGCACCCTGTGTCGCAAGTCGACGACCTGTCGATGAGACGGGTCCTTTCCCCCTGCGGCTACCGACCCGCTAGCGAGAGGCGTTTCCCATGACCCGGCTCGTCCGACCGTTCTTCGTGCTGTGCCTTCTGCTGGGCCCCCTGGCTCCGGGGGCCCGGGCGGCCGAGCTGCTGTCCGGCACCGTGTCGGTGGGGATCACCGAGGACGTGGTGCCCAAGGGGGTGGGCCAGAGGTTCCCGGAAGACCAACGCGAACTCCATGCGGTGGTGGACCTGAACGGCGTGAAGACGGGGACCACGATAAAGGGCGCGTGGGTGGCGGTGGATGCGGTGAGCGAGCCCGACTACGTGATCGCCACCACCGACATTCCCATCGAAGCCGACGGGTTCACCCGGGCGCACCTTCAGATCTCTTTGGCCGAAGGGCGGACCTGGCCGCCCGGCAACTATGCGGTGGTTCTGTCCCTTGACGGAGAGGAGTTCGGCCGGGTCCCGTTCTCGATCGCTCCCCGCGACGGCGACCCACCCCCCTGGTTCACCACCCTGGGCCTCGCCCGCGCCCTCACGGCCAACGGCCGTCCCGAGGCGTTCGCGGACGAGTTCGACACCGAGGTCGAGACGATCTTCGGGCTGGCCATGATCGAGAACCTGAATCCAGGTGTCCGGATCCGGGGCGTGTGGAGCTCGGCGGCGGCCGGGGGCGTGTTGGGGGAGACCACGGTGACCATCGAGTCCGCCGGAACGAACCTGCTCCGGTTTCGGGCCGGGCGACCGGAGGGAGGCTGGCCCCAGGGATGGTACCGGTTCGAGGTGTACGCGGGCGACCAGCGGCTGGCATGGGCGCCGTTCTTCGTGTACCCGGACCGGCAGGCCGCCCAGTCCGCGCCGGCCCCCACGGCCGACGCCCCGGAGGGGCCGGAGGCTCCTCCGGCGGCCGGGGCCGAGTGGACCGTGCTCGTGTACCTGGACGGCGACAACAACCTGGAGCCGTTCGCCCTGAAGGACCTCGAGGAGATGGAGCGCGCTCTGCCGGCCAAGGGGGTGGAGGTGCTGGTGCTCCTGGACCGCGCCCAAGGGTACACCGATGCCGAGGGGGACTGGACCGGAGCCCGGCTCCTCCGGGTCCGCCGGGCGCCCGAGGCCGGGATCCAATCGAAGGTGCTGGCCGACCTGGGCGAGGTGAACATGGGCGACCCCGCGGTGCTGCGCGCCTTCCTCGCGAAGGGGTTCGGGCTCGCTCCGTCCAAGCGGCGGGCGCTGCTCCTGTGGGACCATGGGGGCGGGTGGGCGAGCCACGTCAGCGACGAACAGGCGCCGGGCGTCGACAGCGGGGAGGACCACCTGACCCTGCCCGAGCTGCGCCGGGCCATCGAGGCCGGGCTTCGGGACGTGGGCGTGGCCCGGCTGGACCTGGTGGGGTTCGACATGTGCCTGATGGCCCAGATCGAGACCGCCTACGAGCTTCGGGACGTGGCCGACGTGATGGTGGCCTCCGAGGCCGTGGAGCCCGGGGACGGCTGGCCCTACGACACGGTGCTCCCCCTGTTCGGCCGGCCCGGCCGGAGCCCTCGGCAGGTGGCGGCCGACATCGTGGACGCGTTCGACGCCTACTACCTGGCCCGCAACGAGGCGGTCACCACCCTGTCGGCCTTGGATCTCCGGGAGATCGGCGGGACGGTGGAGGCCCTGGACGCCCTGCTGGGCCGCATCGGGAGCACCCTGGGCGAGAACTGGCCGGCGTTCACCCGGACCCTGTTCTTCTCCGAGGGCTACGCCTCGCTGGGAGACGTGCGCAAGGGCAAGAAGGGGCTTCTGAGCGTGGATCTCGGCAACGCCTTCGCCAACCTGGCCCGTCTGACCCCGGCGGTGGGATCGCTGCCGGAGTACGCCGGGTTCGAGGCGGCCCTCCGGCGGGTGGTGATCCGCAGCCGCACCAGCTCCCGCCACCGCAACAGCCGCGGCGTGGCGGTGTATGCGCCGTTCCGGGCCGACCTGCTCAACGACGCCTACGTTGCGACGCGGTTCGGAACGGAGACCCGGTGGGTGCCGACCCTCCGGGCCCTGTACGCGGCCCAGCGGGAGAACCCGGCCCGGATCCGGCTGGGCGGCATCCGGACGATCAGCCTGCTTCGGAACCAGCCCGTGGGCGAGGTGCTCCACCTCGGTCAGGACGGATTCGAGTTCACCTTCGAGGGCACCAATCTGCTCTACGCCTACGCCATGATCGGGGAACGGGACGACGCCCGGGGGCGGACCCTGCTCTTTCGCAAGTCGCTGCTGCGCAAGGCATCCCCGGGCGACGAGGGCGGCGCCGTGCCCAAGCGCGGCCGGGCGGAGCTCCTTCAGGTGTACACGTACCCCGACGGTCGGCACGACCTGCGGTTTCGCTACGACGGCATCCGCCACCTGCTCGCCAACGGCGAGGCCGCCCTCCCCGTCACCCTGGACGAGACCGACATCGGCAACACCGTGGCCCACGTGATGACCGTGCCGGTGCAGTACGTGGATCCCAAGTACGGGGAGTTCTTCGCCACCGTGTATTACGACTGGTTGTGGCGGCCCGCGTCGATGGTGGTGGAGGTGCCCCGTAAGGACGGCACCGTGGTGTACGCCGAGGTGGACCCCCCGCCTGAGGCGCGGATCCGACCCCTGCTGGAGACCGTGGACGACCGAGGGGGGGTGAGCTACACCCCCACGGGCGAGATGGCGTGGAGGGACGGCCCGTCCCTGACCATCGACCTGGTGCCGCCGGGGCCGTACGAGGTGCTGCTGGCGCTGGAGTCCCTTACCGGCCGATCCAACACCGGCCGCCACACCTTCCGGGTGGCCGAGCGGGGGGACGACCTGCTGGCCAACCGGGAGTCCGCCGCCGAGGAGCTGACGGCTGAGAACCTCGAGGGGGAGTGGGAGCTGATCGATCCCAACGCGTGGTTCCAGGCGCGCCGGATGGTGCCCCTGGGAGGGTTCGTGACCTACCGGCCCCACCCCCGGCTGAAGGGCGTGCTCAAGAAGATCGTGAGCCGGCCTCGGGGGCAGGACCTGTACCGGGGGCTCGACGTGGTCACGGTGATCCAGCGCCAGGGCCTGCCCCACCTGCGCCAGTACGTGCTGGACGAGCGGGGCTCGCCCCGGTTCGACTACGGCTACGCCATGACCTATCCGGTGTTCGACCAGGTGAACGGCCGGGGGGTCATGCTCGCGATGGACCTGTTGAACGGAGAGCTTCAGGTGTTCGTGAAGCGGTCCGGCCCGGCCCTCAGGCTGCGGTCGGCCCCCGCATCGGTGCCGGCCGGGCAGCCCCCGGGCCCGGCCGGCACCGCACCCGGAGCCGGTGCGGTGTCCCTTGACGGCGTGTGGCAGTCGGCAGAGGGCACGGGGCTGGTGATCCAGGGCACCCAGTGGGTGTACTACGAGTTCGGCCAGCCGGTGGATCAGGGCGTGCTCCGGGTGCAGGGGGACACGATCGAGGCCCAGAGCCTGGTCACCGGCACGACCATGGTGTTCCGGTTCCGGCTGGGGGCGGCGGAGCTGATCCTGCAGGACGAGATGGGGGGAGTCACCCGGTACGCGCGGGCTCGGTGATCTCGAGTTGCTAAGACCTGCAAACGTATTGCCAGGGTGCGGGGTGGGGGCCTGGTGGAGCGCCGGGTGCGGCCCCTTAGCTCGCCGCGCCCTCCGAACGTCCGGGTCCCCTCCGGATTCCGTGGGTTCCGCTATCGTGGCCTGGATCGACGCACAAGCGGCGGCATGAGAAGGCGCGGCGATCGGATGCCGCACTCGCGCCCGGCCGGAACCAGGCCCCCACCCCGCACTCCCCAAGGGGAAGGGACACGGGTCTGGCAATACTTTCGTTGGGATTGGTGCCTTGGCGTGAGGCACGAGGAGCAACGGACATGGGCACTCGGCGATGGATCGGAGTGGTCGCGGCCCTTCTTTTTGGGGCCCAGGTTTCCGGAGCGGCCGGTACCGAGGTGAGCCTGCCGGCGGCCGGGTTCGCCTTTCGGCCCCCGCCCGGGTGGACGGCCCGGCAGACGCCCCAAGGGGCGGTGCTGGGGCACGCGACGATCCCCGGGCTCCTGGTGGTGTTCCGCCACGAGGCCTCCACTCCCGACGATCTGCGCCGCCTCTTTGCCCAAGGCGTCACCGACGGCGGCATCCAGATCGCCCCTTCGGGGCCGGTGGAGCCCCTGGGTAGGCGGGGCATCGCCGGTCCCCTGGCCGGAACCTCCAACGGCGCCGCCGTGAAGGGGTGGGGTGCCATGGTCCTCGCCCCCGAGGGGGGCGGCGGCGCGGCCGTGCTCGCCGTCACCTCGACCGACGCCTATGGCCCGTCGCACCGGGAGGCGGTGGAGCAGGTGGTCCGGTCCCTGCGGTTCCTGGCGCCGGACCGCTCCCTGGCGGCCCGGTTCGTGGGGGTGTGGTGGCACTACGAGAAGAGCGGCATCCCGAGCAGCTACTCCACCCGGGAGAGCACGGTGGCCCTGCGGGCGGACGGCACCTTCGTGATGGGCGGCGAGACCGGCTACTCCAACGACGCCGGCAGCGCCCTGGGCACGGGAGCCGCGTCGGGCCGGTGGGAGGTTCGGGGAACCCTGGAGGAGGGAGAGCTCGTGCTCACCTATGCCGGCGGAGGCCGGGACGAGATCTCGTACGTGGTCCACCGGGAGAACGGCAGGGCCTTCCTGGGCACCATGTACTACTTCGACGGCCAGCTCTACGCCAAAAACGCCCGGCCGTAAGCGCCCCCCGCGAACCGGTCGAACGGCGCCCCCCCAACCCGCGCATCTTTATGCCGTCCGGTTCAGCTCGCTGGCGAACGGGATGGTGAACGAGAAGGTGGCGCCGGTGCCCGGGCGGCTCTCGGCCCAGATGCGGCCGCCCAGGCGCTGGACGATCTCCCGGGAGATGGCGAGCCCCAATCCCGTGCCCAAGGGGTGGCTCTTCTGGGGGTCGCGGATCTGGGCGTAGCGCTCGAACACCTCGTCGAGCCGGTCGGACGGGATACCCGGCCCCTCGTCCGCCACGCTCACCACGGCCTCGCCCCGGCCGCTCACGGCGCCGATCCAGACCGTGCCCCCGTGGGGAGAGAACTTGACCGCGTTGGACAGCAGGTTGGCCAGCACCTGCTGGAGCCGGTCGAGGTCGGCCGCCACAGGCGGCAGCCCCTGCTCCACCGAGACCTGCGCGGCCACCCCTCTCTCCTCGAACAGGGGGCGGGCCACCTCCACCGCCTTGTCGATGGCCGTGGGCAGGTCCACCGCCTCCACGTGGAACTCCACCCGGCCGGCTTCGATTTTGGAAAGGTCCAGCAGCTCGTTGATCATGCGGGTCAGCCGCTCGGCCTCCTGCTGGATGATCTGGAGGAACTCCCGGCGCTTCTCCGGGTCGTCCACCCCGTACTTCAGCAGGATCTCGCTGAAGGACCGGATCGAGGTCAGCGGGGTTCTGAGCTCGTGGCTCACGGTGGAGAGGAACTCGCTCTTCAGCCGGTCGATCTCCCGGAGCCGGAGGTTGGCCGCCTCGAGCTCGGCCGTGCGCTGGCGCACTTTCTCCTCCATGGCCTGGCTGTATGCCTGGACCTCCTGGTACAGCCGGGCGTTGGCCACCGCCATGCCGAGCTGGTTGGCCAGGGCGCAGAACAGGCTCACGAACTCCTCGGTGAAGTGCATGGGCCCTCGGGTGCCGTAAGCCGTGAGCACCCCCATGGGCTTGCCCTCGTGGATCATGGGAGCGTGGATCAGCGCCGTGACCGGCACGTCCTGGGTGAGCTGGCCGAAGAAGATCGGTTTGTCCACGTTGCGGGCGTCCTCCAACACCACCGGCTCCCCCCTGAGGAAGCAGGTGCCGAAGTAGCTCTCCTCCGACGGGGGCACGGCCGACAGGGCCACATAGGCCGGGTTCAGCCCCACGTGGGCCCGGATTCGGAGCTTGCCGTCGTCGTCCAGCAGCCGGACCGCCAGGTACTCGAACCCGAACTCCCGGTGGATCAGGCTGAGCACCCCACTCAGCACGGCGTCGATGTCGAGGCTTCGGGACATGAGCCCCGCGGCCTCGTGGAGCACCAGCAGCTCGCGTAGCTGGCGCTCGAGGGCCTCGCGGCTCTGAGCCAGGGTGCGCGACACCCGGCCGAACACGTCGAGGATCTCCACGGCCTGGTCCCGGGGCCAGGCCAGGAAGCTCTGGAGGATCATGCGGGCCGAGGGGGTGCCCAGAGCGCTCGCCAGGCATCGCTCGGCCGCCTCCACCAGGGCCTGGGGCCCGGCCCGCGGGGGCAGGCTCACCATGACCTCGCGGGCTTTGGCTGGCCCCACGAACCGGGTCAGGAGCCCCACTACGTCCTCGCGGGTGACCCATCCCACGGGCACGGCCGGGGCCTGGGCACCTCGCCGACCCCCGGCGAACAGGCTGACCGTCAGGAACCCGCCCAGGTTGAACACCAGGCTCCACACCAGGGCGTGGGACCAGGGATCGAGCCCCTCCAGCCCGAACAGGGCGTGGGGCCGCAACGCGGCGATGCCCCACGGCCCCCGGTCGAGGATGCCCGGGTCCATCCAGCCGGATCCCACGAAGGTGGGGAGCAGCAGGGTGTAAGCCCACACCCCGAACCCCAGAGTCAGGCCCGTGAGGGCCCCGGCCCGGGTGCGGCCCTTCCACATCAGCCCCAGGAACACGGCCGGCGCGAACTGGGTGACGGCCGAGAACGACAGGAGCCCAATGTTCACCAGGGTCTGGGACTCTCCGATCCACCGGTAGAACCCGTAACCCAGCAGCACCACCCCGAAGATGAACAGCCGCTTGGCCGTCAGCAGCTGGCGCGAGAGGTCGCGGCGGGTCTCGGTGCCCAGGGCTGGGGAGAGCTTGCCCAGCAGGGCGATGCCCGGGTGGTGGAGGATCATGGTGGCCAGTGCCACCGACGACACGATCACCATGCTGGCGGCGGCCGAGAACCCGCCCAGAAAGGCGAGGGCGGCCAGCCCGGTGTGCCCCCGGCTCAGGGGCAGGCTGATCATGAACGAGTCGGGCGGCCCCGGCGCGTGGGCCAGCAGCCCCACCAGGGCCACCGGCAGCACGAACAGGTTCATGAGCAGCAGGTAGGAAGGGAAGATCCACGAGGCCTGGCGAAGATGGCGTTCGCGGACGTTCTCCACCACCAGCATGTGGAACTGCCGGGGCAGAAGTACCACGGCCACCATGGACAGTAGGCTCAGAGTGATCCACTCGGGCACCGTGGTTCGGGGCCCGATGACCAGGATCTCCCGCAGCTCCGGATGCTCCAGGGCCCGGCCGAAGATGCTGCGGAGGCCCCCACCGATGCCCCAGGTGATGTAGATCCCCAGCACCAGAAACGCACCCAGCTTCACCGCGCTCTCGAACGCTACGGCCGCCACCATGCCCTCATGGCGCTCGCTCACCACCAGGGTGCGGGCCCCGAACAGCACGGCAAAGGTGGCGAGCCCCAACGCGGCCCAGAAGGCCGCGTCGTGGGCCAGGCCCCCGCCCGCCAGCCGGCCGGTGAGGAGGTCGAAGGTCTGACCCACGGCCTTGAGCTGGAGGCCGATGTAGGGGGTGACTCCGGCCACCAGGATGAAGGTGGCAAGGGTGCCCAGGGTGGCCCCCTTGCCGTAGAGCTCCTCCAGAAGGTCCGGTAGGGTGGTGATGCCCCGAGCCCGGCAGTAGCCCACCATTTTGCTGAGGGCCAGGGGGGCCAGGAAGAACACCAAGGTCGGTCCCAGGTAGATGGGCAGGAACCCCATCCCCTTGGATGCGGCCCGGCCCACGCTGCCGTAGAAGGTCCACTCCGTGCAATATACCGCCAGGGAGAGGCTGTAGACCAGGGGATGGTCCACCGGGCTGCGACCCCGCTCCCGGGCCCGGTCGGCCGCATAGGCCAGGGCGAACAGACCCAGCACGTAGCCCAGCCCAAGGAGCGCCACCCAGAACGTGCGGGTCATCGGGACTTCCGCAGGAGCAAGGGAGCCAGCACGATCAAGACGGCCCACACGCCGAACAGGTACAAGGGAAGCAGCGCCACCCCAGCCGCCGGCTCCGGCCGGTTGAACAGGAGCACCAGGGGCGAGAAGAACGTGATCACCCCGAGGACGAACAGGGCGGCGAGACGTCGGGCTCCAGGATCCATGGGAGAAGTCACCGGTCGACGGTCTTCGGTCTGGGGCCTTCGGCCCACTAGCCAGCTGGGCGGGCTAGGCGGCTAGGCAGCTAGGCGGCTACGCGGCTCTCCCCCCCGGGAACCCGAACTGCGTTCCGGGAGTTCCCGTCTTTTGTCCGCTTCCACCCGACACGGACACGCCGCCCCGTTTCGGGGGGCAAGGAGCCTCCCAGCCTTCTAGCGTTCCAGCCTTCCAGCTTTCAAAACCTCGACGACTGCCAGCGCAGCAGGAGCATCCGGTCGCAGAACGCTTTGGCCTCGCCTAGGGTCCGGATGCCCCGGGCCTCGAGCAGCGGGATCAGCCGCAGGAAGATCTCGGCCGTGGCCCGGGCGTCGCCCAGGGAGGTGTGGCGCCCTTCGATGGTGACCCCCAGCCGCTCGGCGATGGCGTCCAGGTTGTGCCCCTCCAGGTCCTTGTGGACCCCGTACGACAGGAACAGGGTGTCCAGGACCGGGTTCTCCAGCAGCGGCAGGCCCGCCTCCCGAGCCCCCATGTCCAGGAACTTTTTGTCGAAGGCCGCGTTGTGGGCCACCAGCACGGCGTTGGCCACGAAGGCGTGGAACTTGGGCAGCACCTCCGCAAGCGAAGGAGCGTCGGCCACGTCCTCGTCCCGAAGCCCGTGGAACTCGCTGGAGGCGGCAGGGACGGGCCGGCCGGGGTTCACCAGGGTGTGGAACTGGCTTCCCGCCAACACCTTGCCTGCCCGAATCTTCACGGCGCTCAAGCTGATGATTCGGTCGCCTTTGGAGGGTTCGAGCCCCGTGGTCTCGGTATCGAGAACCACGGCCTCCAGGTCCCGAAGCGCAGTGTCCAGCAGCTCGGGCCCCTCTACCGCCGGCCGGGGAAGAAACAGGTCGAAGTCGTAGAACTCGGGTTGGTCGTCCAGGATGCCGGGCCGGGGCTCCTCCTCCAGCCGCCGGGTGGCCCGCTCCAGCCCGAAGCACACCTCCTGGCCGCCTTTCTCGCCACCCCGGATCCAGAGCTCGCCCCGATTCCGTCGCACCGCGTCCCCCAGTGGCAGGGGCGGCTCCCCTTTGGCGGCCACCTCCACCCGCTCCAGATCCTCGGACGACAGGGGGCCCCCCGACGCGATCCGGAGCACGGTGAGGACCGCCTCGTCCGACACCTCCAGCGAAGCATCCACCGGGGCCCAGCCCGTGGTCCGCTCCCCCAGCCACCGCAGGGCCGCGGCCAAGGACGCCACCCACAGGAACGGCTCCACGAGCACCCGGGGCACGGCGTCGTCCGAGTCCCTCAGGTTCACGTAGGCTCCAGGAACCAGGGCCACCGCCTCCTCCAGGAGGTTGCGGGGGTCGGCCGGCACCATCTCCCAGCGAGCGCCAGCCAGAAGGGTCGCCGCCTCCTCAGCCGCCCGGATCCGCTCGGCCATGCGGGAGGCCTCCTCGGCCAGGGCCTGAAGAAACCGATCCCGTTGGGCTGGCTTCATGCCGGGGTGTCGGCCCAGGGCCTCCAGCAGGGCCCGAGAGGTGGCCACAGGCCCCTTGAGGAGCGCCGGCATTTGCATCAGGGTCTCGTCGGCCCGGTGCTCCTCGGGGCTCAAATGGGCTTCGCGGTAAACCAGAAGAAACCCCGCCAGCTCGCCTCCCGGCCCGGGGACTCCGGCCAGGGTGCCCCGCAGGAGAGCCCCCGGCTCCAGCGGGAACACCACCTCTTCCTGGGCCTCCCTGCCCTGGTCCCAGCGGCGCCGAACCCGCCGCACATAAAAGGCGGTGCGGTCCTCGGGCAGCAGGCGGGACAGGGGGGCCCCGATCGGTGACTCCGGTCCGTGCTCGAGAACAGATCGGGCCCGGGGGTTCATGAGAACCACCTCCCCGGCCACGTTCGCCAGGACCACCCCCTCGCGCATGGTCCGCAGCACCGTGGCCAAGCGGTTGCGCTCCTCTTGGAGTACCCGGGTGGTGTCGGCCACCCGGGTCTCCAGCTCCCGGTAGCTCCGGGAGAGGGACTCCGCCATGCGGTTGAACGCCTCGGCCAGGTCTTGGAGCTCGTCCCCCGTGTCGATCTCGATTCGGTGCCCCAGGTTCACCCGGGACACGATCTCGGCCCCGTCGCGGATCCGCAGGAGCGGCCGCACGAAGGTGTCGGCCATGCGCCAGGCCAGGGCCACCACGGCCGCGGCCAGGATCACCAGGAGAAGAGCCAGCTGTCCCACCACCCGGTAGAAGGGGGCCAGGAGGTCGGAGACGGGCTGAACCACGGCCACGCTCCATCCGAAGTCTTCCGGGGCTCCCGCCTGAACGGGGGCGGCGCCGGCCACGTAAGCCTGACCCCCCGACTCGAACCGAGTCCAGCCCTTGCCCAAAGGGGTTGGAGGGACCGGGGCCCCTTTGCCGCCGGCGAGCCGCTCCCCGTCCCGCCCCACCCACACGGCCACGCCGTTCTCTCCCACATGGAACCATTCCACGTCCCGCTGCAGCCGGTCCAGCCCGGCCTCCACCACCAGGGTGGCGGCCGGTTCCCCCTGGAGCGTGAAGACCGGCACCCGGATGCGCAGGAGGGTGTCACTCACTCGCAGCCCCGGCACATCCCTGCCGGGCTCTGCCGGGTCCACCCACACCCGCCGCACCTCGGGCAGCAGCCGGCGTACGGTGGAGGCCCACCCCGGCGGCAGGTTGCGGTTGCGGGTCACGTGGGTGCGTACCTCGGGTACTCCGGCGACGCCTGTCACGGCCTGGGTGAGGGAGGTGATCCGGGAGGTGAGCAGCTCGGCCAGCATGCCGGCCTGGCGGGCAAGGGCGCCGGCCCGCACCTCGACCACGTCGTAGCGAGCCACAAAGAACAGGATGGACAGGGCGGCCGCGAACGGCACCACGGCCAACCCCAGGAACGCAGCGATCATCCGGCGACGCACGCCGGTGCGTCGGTGCGCCGGAGCAGGAGCGGTCATCCGGACAGCACCTTGCGGATCTTCTCGAGGAGTTCGTCCGTCGCGAACGGCTTGGTCACGTACAGGTCCGCCCCCACCTCCAGGCCCTTCTTCCGCTCCAGCGGCTGACCCTTGGCAGTGAGCATCACAATACGGGTGGAGGCTAGATCTTCGTTCTGTCGCAGGGCCCGGCAGACCTCGTACCCGTCCTTGCGGGGCATGGCCACGTCCAGCAGTACGACGTCCGGCTGGATCTCACCCGCCCGTTCGATGGCCTCGTCCCCGTCGCGGGCCACGTGGACGTCGTAGCCCTCCTGCTCCAAGATGTACTCCAGCGAGAGCAGAATGTTCGGCTCGTCGTCCACCGCCAGGACCTTGATCCTCTTCTTCGGCTTCATCTCGGACCCCTCTGTCCCCGAACCCCCAAACCGAACGATCAGAGCAGGATTTCAAACCTTATCTCAAAACCGCCCGGGAGAAAAGACCCGGCCTCCAGGGGGGCCTTTGGCCCCTTCTCACCCGATTGACACCCCCCGGTCCCGTCCGTAGCATCGAGGCACCCCCGGCCCTTCTGGCTTCGTCGCGAGCTGGAGGCCGGTCCCACGGATGGGAGAAGTTACTCCGGAAGCCGCAACTGGCTGGCCAGCGGGCCGAAGCCCGAAGGAGGAGAACCATCGAGCCCGATACGTCTTCGCAACCGATCCGCCGGCGCCTGATGCGCCGTCTGTGGATCTGGGCGCTGGTGGTGGCCCTGGGAACGGCCGTGGGGATGTGGGTGGGGGCTCGGCGGCGCCAGGCCGAACGAGAGGCCGCGCTGGAGCTGGCCCGTCGGGTCGTGGGGCAAGTGGCCTCGGCCCGCGACGCCCACGGCCGCGGCGAGCCGAAGCAGGCCCAGCAGGTCCTGGAGCGGGCTCGCAAGGCCCTGGAGGAGGCCGAGGGGGGGACCCGCACCTCCCTCTACGCCACCGTTCTGACCGAGCTGGCCGCCATGGGCGCGGCTGCTGGAGCCGACCCCCAGCTCTGCCGCGGCTTGCTGGCCCGGGCCTGGGAGGTCCCAGACCTGGGTGCGGATCTGAAGGTGCGCATTGCCCGGGACGCCGGGGCGCTGGCGGCCGCTGCCGGCGACCGCGAGGCAGCCCGGCTGTGGTACGGGCGGGTTCTGGAGCTCATTCCGGACGACGCCCGGGCGAAGCGGGTGCTTGCCACCTTGGATCTTCTCGAACGGTCGGGCCCGTGACCGATCTGGAGCTTCTCCTGCAGGCTGCCCCCGCCTTGACCCGCCTACCGGGCGAGGCCCTGGACGTGCTCGGCCGGGCCCTCACCCGCCGTACCCTCGGCGTAGGCGAGTACCTGTTCCGCCAGGGGGAGGGGCCCCCGGGCCGGGTGTACCACCTGGTCTCAGCCACCGTGGAGATCCGGGTGGGGGTGGGGGACGAGGAGCAGGTGGTGAGCGTTTCGGGCCCAGGGGACCTTGTGGGGTGGCTGTCGGTGTTCACCCCCGACCCGTTCCCGGCATCGGCCAGGGTGGCGGCGCCGGGCGATGTCCTCGAGGTTCCCACCGAGGTGCTCCGGGAGCTGGCGGCCCGGTATCCCGAGGTGGGGTCCTTGCTGGCGGCCTCCATGGCCCGCCGGCTCCAGGACCTGTTCCGCCGGGTTCGGGAGGAAGCCCGGGGCGACGCGCTGGTGGGGCGGGCCGATGCGGCCGCGTTCCGGCGGCGGGTGGTGGAGGTGATGTCGGCGCCGCCGGTCCGGGTGACCCCTCTGGATTCGGTAAGACAGGCCGCCCAGGCCATGGCCGGACGCCGGGCCGGGTCGGCGTTGGTGGAGGAGGCCGGGGCCCTGCGCGGCATCCTCACCGAGAAGGACCTGGTTGGCAAGGTTCTGGCCCGGGGCAGCGACCCGGACGCCACGCCGGTGGAGGCCGTAATGTCGACTCCGGTGATCCGGGTGGCGCCGGACACCTATGTGTACAAGGCCCTCGGCGTGATGAGCCGGCACCGCATCCGGCACCTGCCGGTCGCCGAGGGCGAACGGGTGCTGGGGGTGGTGTCCATGCGGGCGCTCCTGCCCCTGGTCACTCGGGGCACCCTGGAGCTGGTCGAGTCGATCGAGGCGGCCAAGACCCTGGACGACCTGCGCCGGGCCCGGACCGAGGCTGCGCGGGTGTGCGTGGACCTGGTGCACGAGGGGCTTGCCGGCGACGAGGTGGCCCGGGCCCTGTCCCATCTTTACCGCGACATCCACCGCCGGGCCCTGGAGCTCACGATCGGAAAGCTGGAGGAGGAAGGGTGGGGTCGGCCGCCGGTGCGGTTCTGCTTCATCGTGATGGGGAGCCACGGCCGGTATGAGAGCCATATGGCCACCGACCAGGACCACGGCATGATCTTGGCCGACTATCCCGCTCACGAGTGGGGTTGCGTGGAGCCGTACTTCATGGAGCTGGGCCACCGGGTGTCGGCCGCGCTCGAGGCCGTGGGGTTCCCGGCCTGCCGGGGTCACGTGATGAGCCGGAACCCCGTGTGGCGCAAGCCCGCGGGCGAGTGGCGGCGGCAGGTGCAGGGCTGGTTCGACCGGCCCGGCTCCGTTGCCGTGCGGTACTCCACCCTGTTCTACGACTTCGCGCCGATCTGGGGGGACGCCACCCTGGCCCACGAGCTCCGGCGGTTCCTACTGCAGGGGGTTCGCCGGAACTTTCACCTGCTCCAGAGCCTGTACGGAGAGGCGTCCCGACACCGGGTTCCGCTGACCTGGTTCAAGACATTCGTGACCGAGCGCAAGGGCCCCCACCGGGGCGAGCTGGATCTCAAGCGCTCGGGGCTCCTGTTCGTGGCCGAGTGCGCCCGGATCCTGGCCCTGCGCCACGGGGTGGGCGAGACCTCGACCATCGGCCGGCTCCAGGCCCTGGCCGACCGGGGTGCCGTCCCGGCCGAGGAGGCCGAGTTCGTGCAGACCGCGTACCGGACGATGCTGTTCTTCCTGCTCCGCGCCCAGGCTCGCGCCCTGGCCGGGGGCCGGCCGCCCGACACCTACCTGAACCCCTCGGCCCGGCCGATCCAGGAGCGCTACCTGCTGCGCCACGCCCTGGAGGCCGCCGGCCGGCTCCAGGACCTGGTGCGCGCGAGCTTCGGGGAGATCTGATACCAAGTTGCGTTCAATCCAAGAGATCCCTCCGGGGGGGGCCGGGGCAAGGGACCTGCGATTCAGGTGTCAGGGGCCAGAGGTCAGAAGGCAGAAGTTCGGGTAGAGTCCAAAAGCTGTGTGGAGCTTTACAACAAAGTGGAAGTTTTTTCTGTCCACTGTCCTCTGAATTCTGGCCCCTGATACGGCCACGCCCGGCGCTCCACCAGGCCCCTTGCCCCGCCGGTTCAGGGGTTTGATGGCTTTGAACGCAACTTGGTATGACGGGCCGGAGGCGCAAGATGGAAGAGGCACCGTGGAACTGAAGGTGATCGAGATCTTCTCCAGCATCCAAGGCGAGTCCCACTGGGCGGGGTACCCCTGCACCTTCGTGCGGCTGGCCGGGTGCAACCTGCGCTGCTCCTACTGCGACACCGCCTACGCCTGGGAAGGGGGAACCCCCATGGGGGTGGAGGAGGTGCTCCGGGTCGTGGACCGGGAGGGGCAGGGCACGGTGGAGGTCACCGGCGGGGAGCCGCTTTGCCAGCCGGGGGCGCCGGCCCTGCTGGAGGCCCTGCTCGAGACCGGCCGGCGGGTGCTGCTCGAGACCAACGGCAGCCTGCCCCTGGAGCCCGTACCCCCTGGGGTGCACATCGTGATGGACCTGAAGACCCCGGGATCGGGGATGGTGGATCGGAACCGATGGGAGAACCTGGAGCGGCTCGGCCCGGGGGACGAGATCAAGGTGGTGTGCGCCGACCGGGCCGACTACGACTGGGCCGTGGCCGAGCTCGCCCGCCGAAACCTGTGGGGCCGGGTGCGGGTGAGCCTGTCGCCCGTGTGGGGCCGCCTCGACCCGGCCGAACTGGCGCGTTGGATGCTCGCCGACCGCCTGGACGCCCGCCTCCAGGTGCAGCTCCACCGCATCCTGTGGCCCGGCCGGGACCGGGGGGTGTGACCCCCGGCGGGGGTCGGCTACGGGGTGTCGAGGCGCACGAGCCGGGTGAGGTACCGCTCGAGCCGAGCCAGGGCGGCCTGGGTCTGCGCCGGATCCAGCCGGGTCCACACCAGCACCCGCCCCTGGGCCCGGGCCACCGCCAGGATCGCGTCGGCCGCGTCCTCCCCCCCGGGCCCGCGGATCCCCGGGGCCAGGGGAAGGCAGTCCTCGGGGTACTCCTCCACCAGGACCCGGGCCGTCTGCACGGCGGCCAGGTGGTCTCGGGGGCCCGAACGGCCCCCGAGACGCACCACGCCGGTCTTGTCCGGGTCGTCGGCCAGGAGCCCGGGCCCGGCGCAGATCAGGTCGTCCACCTCCCGGGGCTGGCCCGCGATCACGACCTCCACGGCGTCTCCGTCAGAGCTTCGCCCCGATCCCCACGTAGGGGCCGGCCTGCCGGTAGTCCAGGGTGAGGTCGTCCGCCTCCACGTCGATCCGGAAGTACCGGTACCCGGCCACGAGCTCGACGAACGGGATGGGGTTGTACGAGACCTCGGCCGAGGCCTCCACGATCGTGTTCCCCCGGTACCCCATGCCCACGGCCTGGGCCCGCACCTCCAAAAGATCGGCCAGGATGCCCAGGTGCCCTCCGACCCCCGCCAGGGGAATGGGGATCTGGAACGACTGGGACTCCTCCACCCCCGTCGTCTCGAGTCGCACCTCGCCATCCAGATACTTCACCTGGATCTGGGGCCCCAGGGAGAACCCGGCCAGAAGGTTCTCCAGGTCGATCAGGTCGTACCGGTATGCCAGGTCGAGCTGGGTGTACTCGAGGGACGCGTCGGTGCGGCCCGTGAAGGTCCTGCCCCCGAACGTCACCCCGGCGAGGGTCTTCGTGCCCGAGTAGTCCACCCGGGTGCCGGACAGGATCAGGTGGTGATCCCCGATCCACAGCCAGGCATCGCCGAAGAAAAAGCTCTCGTCGTCCACCCCGAGGTCGTCGGTGAGGTCCAGGGTGTCGCCCCGGGTGCCGTCGTCGAGCCGGACCTCACCGGAGAGCTGGGGAATCCAGTAGGCGGCCCGGGCCCCCACCTCGAAGGCCCCTGCCGTTCCGGCCCAGGCCATGCAGGCCGCCAAAGCCATCGTTGCCACGCGTGCGATCATGCTCGATCCTCCAAGTTCGGTCGTTGGTCGTCAGTCGTTGGTCTGGGGCCTTCGGCCCGCTGGGCAGCGCAAAGGCTGGAAAGCTGGAAGGCTAGGAGGCTAGAAGGCTTGAAAATCCTCCGGATTCCCGCACGTTCTAGGCACCACCACACCTCTTCGCCTTCACCTGACACACGGTCCGGGGGGCAGGGGGCATGGCGAGGCGGCCGCCCGCCTCACGGACCGAGGTCACTAAGATTTCCCTAGTTTCTAGTCTCTAGACGCCCCCGAAGGGGCCTGACAGGGCTTCCCAGGTACATCTCCAAGAATCGCCTCCAGCCCCAGGGCCTCCTGGGGGAGCCACAGCCCCCGGGCGAACAGATCCTCCACCCGTTCCGCCAGATCCCCGCACCCGGCGAACGCCTCCTTCCCATCGACCCGGCCGGGGGCTCGCTTGAGCGGCCGGGCCCGGCGCTGTTGCCGGAGGAGCCCCCGGTAGAGTGGCTCGGCCGGCACGCATCGGGGCTCCCGCTCGCGCAGCCCCGCCAGGATCCCGACCCCTTCCGGGTCCAGGTCGCCGAAGTAGGCCACCCGCTCCACCTCGGGAAAGACCTCCAGAAACCCGATGGACCGCAGGATCTTCTTGCCCTCGCCGTAGATCACCAGGGCCGGCCGAGGCCCCCATCGCCAGGCGGCCTCCGACTCCAGCACCCGGCACACCGACCAGAACGTGGCCAGGTTCTCCAGGATCAGAGCGACCGGTCCGGGCGGGTCGAACCGTCGGTGGAAGAACGGCTCGCGCACCTCCAGGGTGTGGATGTCGGCGAGCTCGAGGCCCAGGGCCCGGAGGAACCCGGGGCGCCTCTCCAGGAACTTCTCGTCCCCGAAGATCTCGAGGCTTCGCTCGTTGCGGGGCACCGCCGGCCGGTCCGAGCGGCCGGGGTGGGCGAACAGGTACTCGGACACGGCCCGAACCGGGCCGGCGTCCTGGCCGCCCAGGCGCCGGAGCCCGGTTCGGTCGATGCGGGGGTGCAGGCCCACCAGATCCGCGGCGGGCGCCTCGGGGGGGCGGGCCGGCGCCAGCCGGTAGCCGCGGTACAGGGGCGGGTTGCGGCCGTTGGGGCCCCGGGCTCGGATGGGGGCGATGCGATCCTCGTCCACCAAGGCCTGCACCACCGCGGCCAAGGCCTGGTACTCCCCTGCCTCCACGTAGGCCTCCGGACCCAGGGCGGCCTGCACGTGGGCCTCCAGTTCGTCCAGGGCGAACGTGCGCCGCCTGGCCCGCTCCACCGCGGACAAGAACGCCTCGGCGGCTTGCCGGATCTTGTTTTCTCTGCTTGCTGGGGCCTTCATCCGGGGCGGCGAACCTCGAGGCTCGGGAAGGATCCTCCCTGCAGGAGACGGCCTCACCGGTTGGGCAGCACCTCGAAACCGGCTGCGCCGATCAGGCGCCGGTCGGCGGTGACCAGGGTCAGGTTGCGGACCCGGGCGGTGGCGGCCAGGAACCGGTCCGCAGGATCGTCGTGGGGCAGGTCGACAAGGCGGCTGTGGATCGCCACCTCGTGGTCCACCGGGGCCTCTCGGATCGGAACCTTCTTGAGGGCCGTGTGGATCCAGGCGGGCGGGTCCTGGTCCAGCTGGATTCTCCCCTTCTCCGCTAGCACCAGGATCTCCCACACGCTGATCGACGAGAGCCACAGCTCGTTGTCCGGGTTTTCCAGCTCGGCCGCGATCCGGCCGCCCAGCCGTTCCGGTTCGAGCAGGCTCCATAGGAAGATGTGGGTGTCGAGGAGCAACCTCACGGGGAGAGGGCCTCCCAGTCCTCCTCCTCGCCGGCGGGGGAGACCACATCGCCGACGATCCGCCCGGTTCCGCGCATCGCACCGAGCCACGAGACCCCCCCGGTTCGGGGGGGCGGAGGCACGACCTCGGCCACCGGCTCCCCCCTGCGCGTGATCAGAACGGGCTTCCCGGTGCGCCGGACTCTTTCGAGCACCGCGAGGCACGTGGCCTTGAACTTCGAGATCCCGATGGTCTCCATGACCGCTCTCCGGTACGGGGGAGTCTAAAATGGTCAATGACCATGGTCAAGTTGTCGGTCCGCAAAAGATAGGCACGCACACCTCCCTGCTCGGAGAGGAGGGGACCTGCCCCCGGAGGACCGCGCTGATCGCGAGGTTCTTCATCCCTCACCCCTCCGGGAAGTCCTCCTCCCAGTCCCGGTTGGGGGCGGTGAGCAAGGTGGCCTCCTCCAGTTCGAAGTTGGCCCGGAACGCCTCCATGGTGTCCCGGTCGAGCTGGACGTAGGTTCGGCGGGAGGTGGGCACCGGCACCAGGCTCACCAGGTTGCGGAAGTACTTCCAGATGCCCGGGTCCTGGTGCGCCGTGAGCACGATGAGCTGGATCGCGTTCTCCCGGGCCAGCTCCACCATGATCCGGAGCAGGTGGGCCGAGCTGGCCTCGCCCACCGGGTTGTCCAGCAGCAGCACCTTGGTGGCGTCGTCCCGGCCGGCGGCCCGGTAGGTGGCGTAGGTCAGGGTGGCCACGAACAGGAGGTAGCAGGCCACCTGCTTCTCGCCCCCGCTCCAGGCCCGCACCTCCTCCCAGTCCGAGTACCGGGCCGGAGCGCCGGGGGTCTTGGGCTTGAAGATCCGGACCCGGGCTCGGTCCAGCCGGCAAACCACCCCGAGCAGCTCGAACCCGGTCACGGAGCGGGCCGCGAGCCCGGCCCGGTCGGCCTCGGGCGCGGCCGAGTACAGCTCCACGAACCGCTGGACGAACGCCTGCATCTCGGCCAGGGCCGCGGCCTCGTCCCGCAGGGCCAGATCCACCTGCAGCAGCCTCCGGGACGAGCCGCCCCCGAACCGGACGGTGGAGTACCGCTGGATCGAGCGGATCTCGGCGGCCAGGTGGCGGGCGAACCCGGCGCACCGGGCGGCGATGTCCTCCTTTTCCTTCTCGAGCTTCTCCTTCTCGGTCAGGGCGCTGCGGCGCAGGTCCTCCACCGCCTTGGAGTGGGCCTGCCAGTAGTGCTCCACGCCCTCGTGGGTGGTGAGGGCGGTCTCGGCGTCCTCGGCCACCAGGTGGAGCCGGCCGGCGAGCCGGGCCGCGTCGGTCCGGAGGAACTCCACGAACGCGGCCAGGGCCTTGTCCCGTCGGGACGAGGCCTGGCGGGCCTTGGCCTGCACCGATCCGAGCTCATTCCCGGCCGTCTCCAGGTCGGAGAGGGCCGCGTCCAGGGCCCCGGCGTCCAAGGGCTCGCCGGGTTCGGCCCCGGCTTCGAGGCCGCACGCGGCCCGCACCACCCGGGCCCGATCCGCCGCGTGCTCGGCCCCCTCCAGGAACCGGCGGGCCTCGTCCAGCCCGGCCCGGGCCCTCGTCTCGGCCTGGGCCGCCCGGGCCACGGCCATCTGCAGGGTGCGCTGGAACCCCACCTCCTCGTCCCGGGGAAGGTCCTGCCACCCGGGCTCCTGGAACGCCTCGGCCGGCCGGCCGTAGCGCTCCAGGAACCGGCCCCGCTCCACGGCGTCGTCGCGCTCGGCCGCCGCCACCGCGGCTCGAGCCTCCTCGAGGGCCTGCCGGGCGCGCTCCACGGCCGCCCGGGCCTGCTCCAGCCGGGCCAGGACCGGACGGCGGGCCCCGTCCGGGTCCCAGGCCGACGCCGCCCGGGTCACCTCGTCGCGGGGCGGCTCCCCCACCCCCAACCGTCGGATCCGAGCGGCGCGCTCGTCGATGTGGCCGAGAAGCGTTCGCACCTGGTCGTCGATGCCCCCCACCTCCCGGGCCTGGGAGTGCAGGGCCTCCCGGGCGGCCCGGGCCCGGGCCAGCAGCTCGGGCAGGCCGGCCTCGGCCGGGGGCTCCATGGGCTCCGCCCCGCCCAGCTCCGCGAGCGCGGCCCGCACGTCGGCCGCCTCCCGATCCAGGGCCGCGGCTCTGAGCTCCAAGGCGGTGTGCTCGGCCTCCAGGGCCTGGAGCTCGGCGGCCAGCTCGCCGGCCTCCCGCTCCAGGCGGGCCAGGGCGTCCTGGGCCGCCCGGACCTGACGCTCCAGGGCCGGGCGGTGGCGGCCGTGGCGCTCCCAGTACGCCTCGAGCCGGGCGGCCGCGGCGTCTTGCTCCCGGGCCCGCTCCCGGGCCGCCCGGGCCTGCTCCAGGAGCTCGTCCGCCCGGCTCGCGCAGGCCTCGGCCTCCTCCCCGGCCCGGAGGGCGTCGGCCCGGGCCTCGCGGGCCGTGGCCCGGGCGTCCTCCAGGGCGGTGCGCCAAGCGTCCGCCTCCTCCTCGGGGAACCGGCGGTAGAACTCCTGGAGGGTGTCCCGGTCCTGGAGGGCCGCCTCCCACGCCCGGCGCGCCCGGTCCAGGTCTGCGGTCGCCTCGGCCGCGCGCTCCTCGGCCCGGGCCCGAAGGCTCGCGAAGGCATCGGGGTCCCAGAACGGGGCCGCCGCCTCGGGCAGGGGGAACGCGGCGCCCTCCGAGAGCTCCACGATGCGGCCGGTGGCGGGCTCGAACGCGGCGGCCTCGGCCAGAGTGCGGTCCAGCAGGCCCTGGGACACCACCGGCACCGGCGCCCGCAGGTCCAGGGCGCGCAGCACCTCGGCGCCCCGCTCCAGGAACGCGTTCCACGCGGCCCGGCCCTCGGCCACCAGGGCGTAGGGCGCGAACGGCCACCGCGCCACCACGGCGTCCCGCGAGGCCGGGGGCGCGTGCAGCAGCCAGCGGGATCCGGGCTCGGTGGGGATGCCGGCCCGGGCCAGGGCGTCGCGCACCCGCAGCAGGTCCTCGGTCGGCAGGGGAAACCCCTCGTCCCGGGCGAAGGCCTGCTCCCGTTCGGCCCGGGAGCGCAGGGCCTCGGCCTCGAGGAGCCGGTCCCTGCGGTCGGCCACGGCCTCCTCCACGGCCCGAAGGGCGCTGTCACGCTCCCGGTACGGCAGGTCGGGCTGGCAGCCCCACCGGGCCAGGACCGGGCCGATCCGTTCCACCGCCTCGGCCTGGGCGTCCAGCCTCTCCTGCCACGCGGCCGCCTCGGTCTCCGAGCGGGCCGCCCTCTCCCGGGCCTCGGCCGCCCTCGCCCGGGCCTCGTCGGCCCGGGACCGGACCTCGCGGGCCTCGTCCTCGAGCCGGTCCGCCCGGGCGCGCTCCCGGTCGGCGTCGGTTCGCAGCTCAGCCAGGGTTTCGGGAACCGCCCGGCCCCGGAGCAGGGGCTCCAGGGCCCGGAGATCCTCGTCCCCGGCCCGCAGGCGCTCCCGGTGCCGGCCCAGGGCCTCGGCCCGGCCGGCCCGCTCCTGCTCCAGCTCGGCCCGCCGGGCCCGGGCGGCCTCGGCGCGTCGGGACACCTCGGCGCGGCGCGTCTCCAGGGCGGCCCGCTCGTCCTCCAGGCCGGCCAGCACCCGCCGGGCCGCGCCGGCCGCCAGACCGGCCGCGGTGCGCCACGCCGCCTCCTTCTCCTCGTGGCCATGGAGGAGGAGCCGCCGCTTCTCCTCCAGGGCCTCGATCCGGGCCCGGTCCCTCAGGTTGGCCACGGCGAGGTCCAGCGCGTCGACCCGCCGCAGGTCCGCCTGGCACCGGTCCTCCTCGGCCCGGGCCGCGTCCAGGGCGTCGGCCGCCCGGGTCTCGGCCTCCCGGAGGGCCTTCAGGTCCCGCAGGGCCCGGAGCCGGACGAACGCGTCCCTTCGGGCCTTGGCCTCCACGTGGGCGGCCTCGGCCTCCTCCAGGGCCTGGGCGGCCCGGCTCACCCGGGAGGCAGCCGCCGCGGCCGTGGCCTCGATGCGGGCCGCCCGGTCCGCCACCCGACGGCCCAGGTCTGCCTGCCGGAGCTCGGCCTCGTGGAGCTCGGCGCTCGCCTGGCGGAGCCGGCCGAAGTGGTCCAGGTAGGCCTCGCACAGCCGCACCTCGGCTTCGAGCCGGGGCAGCTCGGCCGCGCTCTCGGCGATCTGGCGCACGGCCTCGCGCAGGTTGGCCTCCTCGTCCGGGTCGAGCACCGCGGGCAGGAAGTGCTCGCGCACCAGCTTCTCCACGGTGTTCACCGTCTCGAAGTAGTGCTTGAGGCCGCCCTCCACGCGGTTGATCCGGACCATGCCCTCCCAGGTCTCCCGCTCGATGTGGAAGCTGCGCAGCTTCTCCTCGTACTCCCGGGCCTGGTCGGCCCGGTACAGGCTGACCTGACCGCCCTCCCGCAGGGCCTGGCGCAGCTCCCGCAGGGTGGCCACCCGGCGGGAGCCGTCCTCGCCCACGGTGAGGGGCAGGGTGCCCAGGGTGGGGGGATCGCCGGCGTGCACCAGCCCCCGGCCCTCCACCCGGTCCACCAGCCCCGCCGGGTACTCGCAGGTGTAGGTGAGCCGGTCCAAGCCCCGGTCGGTCCCCCGGTTCTCGAAGCACACCCCCGCGAGGAGCAGGGGCGGGTCGTCCCGCAGCAGTTCCCCGGCCCTCTCGTCCAGGATGAACTCGATGGCCACGTGCACGGTGCGGCGCCGGCCCCCGAAGTAGTCGCCGATGCGCCGGCGGTCGATCTGGGCCCCGGGCCGCACCACCTGGAGCACGTGGTGCAGCAGGGTGGTCTTGCCGCCGCCGTTGGCCAGGCACACCAGGGTGTCGTCGCCGTGGAACTCCAGCACGAGGTCGGGGTAGTAGGCGTCCTCGTGGCCCACGTTGACGACGCGGATACGGCGGATCCGGCTCATCGGGTTGGATCTCCGAACAGGTCGAGCACCTTGGGCTTGGGGTCCGCGGCCGCCTTCCTGCGGCGTCTGCGGGGGCGGCGGGGCGGCTCCGGCTCGGGCTCTTCCGCCGGTTCGGCCCGGGACGCCCACGGCTCCAGGGCCTCGCCGTCGCCGGACAGGAGCGCGGCCATGGCGGCGTAGCGCTCGTCCAGGGCCAGGGCCTCGGCCTGGGCCTTGAGCTTGTCGGTGGGGTAGATCCGCTCGTTCTCCCCCACGGTGGCCTCCCGGTGGACCAGGCCCTGCTCGGCCAGGAACCCCACCACCGCCTTGATCACCGAGTAGCGGGTCGACCGGTACCCCGGGCCCTGTTTGTACTTCTCGCGGCTCAGCCACTCGCGGCACGGCTCGAACACCCGGGTGCCCACGGCTTCTTCCACCGCCCGGGCCTCCCCCTGCCGTTCCACCACGGCCCGGGCCTTGCGGGTCAGGTACTCCTCCAGGTCGAACACCTCCACGTAGTCGTAGTCGGGCACCCGGAAGTTGCCCGATCGGAAGAACAGGGCCAGGAGCCCCAGCATCACCAGGTAGGCCGAGCCGGTGCGGTCGCCGAACCGGTCCCGCAGGTCGGTGAGCCGGTACCCCAGCTCCCGGTTATCCGGGTCGGGCGAGAGGTCCACCCGGCTGCGGCCCCGGAGGATGCGCACCTCGAACTCCTCCTCGAGCACGGCGAGCACCTCGCCCACCCGGGCGTCGGCCAGCACCGCATTGAGGAGCTCGGGATCGCGCTCGGTGATCTGCCCCTGGGTCAGCAGCCGGCGGAACGCGCGCAGGGCCGTGCGCACGGCGCCGATGGGCAGGGTGTCGGTGGTGTGCTCAGGCATCCACGACCTCCTCCTGCGGGCGGTCCCCCGCCCGCACCAGCTCGAACCCCAAGCGCCGGACCCGGTTGTCGCCCACCCGCGTCCACCCGGGCAGGGCCCGCAGCCGGACCTCCTCGGCCCCGGCCCACTCGGGCTCCTCGGACACGAGGCGGTCGAACGCCTCCCGGGTCTCGGCCCCCCGCAGGGCGATTCGGCCCCGGTTGTGGAGCCACAGCAGGAACCGCAGGAACCCCCGGGTCTCGGCCGCGTCCATGTCCATCAGGCACACCGGCTCCTCCGCCACGACCCGGCCGGTCTCGTCCACCACGGGCCTGGCGGGCACGTCGTGGGCCGCCAGGCCCTCCAGGTCGCCCCGGCCGTCGGGCCGGCTCCACAGGTAGGCCAGCAGGGCCCGCAGGTGGCCGACGAGCCGCTCCAGGCGGCGGCGCTCCCGGGCGGTCCACTCGGGGTCGGCCCAGGGGTCGGCCAGGAACGCCTCGCCCGGGGCGTCGCGGGTCTGGGGCGGGGGCGGAAAGGCGTGGGCCAGGTGGAACCACCGGGGCCGGCGGGGCCCCAGCAGGGGGCCCAGGAACCGGTGGACCTCGTCGAGCCCGGGCCCTTTGCGGAGCACCGGGTCGAGCACCTCGGTCTCCATGGGAAGCCGGCGGAGGGTGGGGGTGAAGGTCAGCAGCCCCAGCTTGAGCCGCCGGAACTCCCGGCGCAGCTCGGTGTTCAGGGCGAACAGCACGTTGTGGCGGTCCACGATCCGGGCCGTGCCGGCCTGGAGCTCCCGGAGGGCGGCCAGGTTGTCGCGGACCACGGGGTCGGTGGGGCCCTTCCGGCGGACCTGGCGCAGGAGCGTGCGCATCTGCCCCTCGATCAGATCGCGGATGCGGGCGAAGTGCTCCTTCTCCTCCCGGAGCCGGTCGGCCACCACCCCGCCGAAGTACTCGATCTCCTCGGCCGAGACCTCGCCGGGGTTGGACCGGAGCTTGCCCCGGAGCTCCCGGTGGCGCTCCTGGGCCTGGGTGATCTTGAGCAGCAGGGTGTCCACCACCCGGCCGGCCTCGGCGTAGCACCCCCGTTTGACCTGGTGCTCCAGGAACAGGCGCTCCATGTCGGTGTCGAGGGCGCCGTACACCTCCTTGAGCCGGAAAAAGAGGTCGATGCCGGCCGGGGTGAGCTTGAGCTTGTAGGCCCCGCGCTCCCGGGACGCCTCGGCCTCCAGGATCCGGAACGCGTGGGTCACGGTGCGGCCCGAGGCGAAGTCGAAGAACTCGGTGCGGAAGATCTCGCCGGAGTTCTGGAGCTCGTTGAGCACCCGGGCCACCAGGGCTTCGGCCTCGCCCCGCCCCATCTCCCGGCCCTCGGCCCGGGCCTGGCCGAGCACCAGGGGCGTGAGGGCGTCCAGCAGCTCCCGGTGGGTGGCGCCCCCGCGGCCCGTGAGCATGCACTCGCACACGTGGGCCAGGATCGCCATGGCCACGGTGAACCCCCGGTTGCCCTCGGCGATGTCGTCGCCGTAGAACCGGGACAGCAGCCGCAGCACGGGGTAGAACACCAGCACCGACCGGCACCGGTCGGCGTGGTCCCGGAGGTAAGGGTGCCGGCGGAGGACCTCGGACGCGTCCACGTCCGGCCTCACCCACCCCCCCTCAGCCGGCCCACCCGGTCGAGCTCGGCCATCAGGCGGGTGAACGTGGGGAAGTCCAGGGACTGGGGCCCGTCGCACAGGGCCCGGCAGGGGTCGGGGTGGACCTCCACCATGATCCCGGCCGCGCCCACCACGAACGCGGCCTTGGCCACGGGGGGCACCAAGTCCCTCCGGCCCAGGGCGTGGCTGGGGTCCACGATCACCGGCAGGTGGGTGGCGGCGCGCAGGTAGGGCACCACGGCCAGGTCCAGGGTGTTCCTGAGGGCCCGCTCGAAGGTGCGGATGCCCCGCTCGCACAGGATCACCTGCTCGTTCCCCTCGAGCAGGATGTACTCGGCGGCCGCCAGGAACTCGTCCAGGGTGGCGCTCATGCCCCGCTTGAGCAGAACGGGCTTGCCGGCCCGACCCGCCTCCTTGAGCAGGTCGAAGTTCTGCATGTTGCGGGCCCCGATCTGCACGCAGTCGGCCGCACGGGCCACCCGTTCGAGCTGGTCGATCCGCATCACCTCGGTGACCACAGGCAGGCCCGCCTCCCGGGCCGCCTCGGCCAGGAGGTCGAGCCCCTCGTACCCCAGCCCTTGGAACGAGTGGGGGCCGGTCCGGGGCTTGAACGCCCCTCCGCGCATCAGGTGGGCCCCGGCCGCCTTGACGGCCCGGGCCGCGGCCCGCACCTGCTCGGCGCTCTCCACGGCGCAGGGCCCGGCGATCACCACGGGGTCCCGGCTCCACCCGATCTCCACGGGCCCCACCCGCACCACGGTGTCCTCGGGGTGGAAGTCGCGGCTCACCAGCTTGTAGGGCTTGGTGACGTGGATGAACTCGCGGATGCCCTCCAGGTCCCGGAACGGGGCCTCGTCCACGTACCCCTGGTTCCCCAGCACCCCGATCGCCACCCGCTCGCCCCCGGGGATCGGCTGCGGCGTGAGCCCCAGGTCCCGGATCCGCCGGCACACCGCCTTCACCTGCTCCGATGTGGCAAAATGATCCATCACGATCAGCATCCGAATCTCTCCCTCTCATCTCCTGGCCGGTGCGACCCCCCAACATCCCCCAATCGGTGGTGGGTTGTCAAAGCGGCGGTCGGGCCTTCGGCCCGCTGGGCAAGTGGCTTTCGCCAACCCGGGGGCAAGGGGCCTGGTGGAGCGCGGGGCGTGGCTCCCACAGTCGCTGCATCCGGTGCTCAGCCGATGCTCGCCTCCCCCAGGACCCTTGGATCACGTTCTCCCTGATCGGTCTGGCACGGAACCTTTGCAACCCCGGCTGGGCACCGGGTGCAGCGTGAGTCGGATACTGCACTCACGCGCGGCCGGAAGCAGGCCCCTTGTCCCCGCGGGAGGGCGTCCTGTTACGTCGCACGTCGTAGGGCCCCCAGGGGCCGAAGGGGCCTTCCCGTCATGGGGTGCGAGCTTGTGCCTCGCACACGTCCACCTCCCGGCCGCCGGTGATCTCGACCAACCGGTCCACGGTCAGGGGAACGGCCGAGCGGTCGTTGCCGGCGGCCGGGTAGACCCGCGCGAACCTCCGCAGGCTCCGGTCCACCAGGATCGGCACGTCTGCTGGGAGCAGGAAGGGGCACACCCCGCCCGGCGCGTACCCGGTGTGCCGGATCACGTCCCCGGCCCCGGGCATCCGCACCTTGCCGGTCCACCCCAGGGCCCGTTTGAGCTTGGAGCCCTTGACCCGGGTGTCCCCCGAGGTCACCACCACCGCGGGCCGGCCGCCCACCAGGAGCAGCAGGGTCTTGGCGATCTCGGCGGGGGTGCATCCCACGGCCGCCGCCGCGGTCTCGGCGGTCGGCGTGGCCACGTCGAACTCCCACACCTCCACACCATGGGCGTTCAGGTACGTCTTCACATCGTCGATGGAGGGCATCGGGTTTCTCGGCTCATGGTGTTTCGCCTCTCAAGAGAGCTCGCGCCTCGGCGGGGAAGGCGGCCCTTCGACAGGGGCCGTCTCTTTCCCCCGTGGAGCGGAGCCGAGGGTACTGTACCACGAGCGGGCCCTCGATTCCGGCCCTCTTCGGTCGGGTGACCTCGATCGACACCGCCCGTAGCAGCTTCGGTCGTCGGTCAAGACGAGGAGCGCGGGGGCGTCCGCTGGAGAGCCGGGTGCGGCCGTTCTCTTCCTTGACAAACCGAGGAGATCTGCTTTGTTTTCGGCAGCTCTCGCGATGGGAGAGTGCTGATGAGCATCTTGGTGGCAGAAAGAGATCCGTTCTGGCAGAGGCGGTGGCAGGTCCTGGAGCTTCCATGGACCGTGGAGATCGTGACGGACGGCGTCTTGGCCCTGGAGAGGGCGTTCCGGGATCCGCCTGCCGCCGTGGTCTGCGAAGCGCTCCTTCCCCTTCTCGACGGGCTCGCCCTGGTCCGGCGGCTTCGGGCCCACCCGTTGACCCGGAAGGTTCCCGCTGCGGTGGTGTCGAGTCTGCCCCTTGCCGACCGAGCCCGGGAGGCGGGGGCAGACTTTTTTTTGCAGAAACCCCTTGCTGACCGGGACCTGCGGGATCTGGCCCGGCGGCTGGCGACCCGCCGGGCGGGAGAAGGGAGGGACCCGTGACCCGCGTACCCACCCACGTTCCCCATCTGGACGAGGTGATCCAGGGGGGATTCCCCCGCGGATCGTTGGTCCTGCTGGCCGGACGGGCAGGGACGGGCAAGACCCTCCTCGCCCTCCAGTGGTTGTTTGGAAACGCTACCGAGGAAGCCTCCGGCCTGTACTGTACGACCCTGTCCGAGCCACAGGACAAGCTTCTCAGGCACCTAGGGGGGTACCGGTTTTTCGACCCCGATGCGGTCGGGGATCGTATCCGGTTCGCCGACCTGGGGCCGGTGCTTCTGGAGCAGGGGCCGGGGACCGCGGTCGGCGAGCTGGAGCGGTTGCTCCGGGCCCACGAGCCCACGTACCTGGTGGTGGACAGCTTCCGCGCGTTCGGGGATCTGGCCCCGTCGGCCGAAGCGTTCCGGCCCTTGGTGTTCCGGCTGGGGGCCCATCTGGCCACCCTGCCCGTCACCACCTTGCTTTTGGGCGAGTACGGGGACCACGAGGTCATGGAGACGGTGGCCGCCAGCGTGGTGGACGGCATCGTGTACCTGCGCAACGATGTGGACCCCGACCGGAGCGGTCGGCGGAGCCTGCGGCTCGTCAAACTGCGGGGCTCGGGCTTCCAGGAGGGGGAGCACCCCCTGTGGATCGACGCAGCCGGGGTCCGGGTGGCGCCCCGCTACTCCACTCCGGAGCGGCCGGTCACCTACGATCCCCTGGACCGGCAGGTTTCGTCGGGGGTGGAGGGGCTGGATCGGCTCACCGGCGGGGGAGTTTTGGAGGGGACCGCCACCTTGTTCGTGGGGGAGCCCGGCACCGGCAAGACCACCTTCTGCCTGCATGCCGTGGCTGCTGCGGCTCGTCGCGGCGAGCCGAGCCTGTTCGTCTCGTTCCAGGAGGATCCCAACCAGCTCGCCCGGGCCGCCCAGCGGTTGGGCGTGCCCGCCGACGGGCCGGTGGAGTTCTTCTACACCTCGCCCGTGGAGCTGGGATCCGACCGCCATGTGCTCGACGTGGCCCGGAGGGCCGAGGCGTGCGGGGCCCGGCTGGTGGCCGTGGACAGCCTCACCGACCTCCGGGCCGGCGCCGGCGATCGGTACCTGGCCTTCGCCTACTCCCTGGTCCAGCACTTCAAGGACCGTCGGGTGAGCTTGGCACTGACCTTGGAGTCCAGCGACCTGTTCGGCACGGTGCGGATCTCGGGGGTGGGCATCTCCCACGTGGCCGACAACGTGGTGCTTCTGCGTTACCTGGAGGAGGACGGCCGGTTGGGAACGGCCCTCACGGTGCTGAAGGCCCGGGGCATCGAGCACTCCCGGGAGATCGTGCGCTACACCGTGGACACCGACGGCATTCGGGTGCTGGGCAGGATCGAGCCGGGGCGGCGGGTATTCGAGGGGGGCGGAGGTGGCTGAGGGGACCGCGGTCGTGATGGGCCGGGTGGTGCGGGCCCTGAGGTCGGCCCGCAGCCCGGCTGAGGCCTCCGAAGGGTTTGTCGCGTCTTTGGAGGTCTTGTGTGGTCAGCGGGTTTACGCGGTATTCCTGGCCCGGTCGGGCTGCGAGAGCCTGGAGCCGGTGGTGTGGCGGGGTAGGGGTAGGCGGCCCGATCCCCTTCCCATGGGGCTGGACCCCCTACCGTTTCTCCGTCGGACCGCAGGGCTCGGGCCGGCCGACCCGCTGCGGATGTTCCCCTTGTATCTGGACACCCCCGGCCGACTGCTGGGGTTCTTCGCCTGCGGGGGTGCCCCGTGCCCCCACTGCGTCGGGTCCGAGCCGCTGTGTGAGTCCCTGTCCGACGTGCTGACCCTTCACCTACAGCGGGCCGAGGATCTGGCCGGGGCCCTGGAGCGGGAGGCCCGGGCTGTGGATCTCCAGCGGGCCGTGGTGGAGAGCCTGCCCATGGCTGTCGCGCTATGCGACGACCAATGCCGGCTGCTCACGGCGAACCGGATGTTTCGCGAGGCCTGCGGCGGTTCGGCAGAGGCCGGCACCCCGGTGACCCTCCTGCTGCCGGCAGGGGCCCTGGAAGGTGTGGACCTCGGGGAGTTGCTGGATAAGGCCTTGCGCGGCCACCCTACCTTCCGGCCCCGGGTGCGCCTGATAGGTTCCCGCGGCAGCCCACGGGTGGTCAGCCTGTGGCTCACCCCCCTGCGCGACGGGTGCCTGACCCCGGGGACCCTGCTGGCCCTGTACGACGTGACCCGGGAGGCCCGTACCGAGGACGCCTTGTCACGGGCCCAGCGCATGGAGAGCCTGGGCCGGCTCGCCTCCGGCCTGGCCCACGAGTTCAAAAATCTCTTAATGACCATCCAGGGGAACGCCGAGCTGCTCCACCTGCACGGGGGCCTGGAGGTTGCTGGCCGGGAGCGGGTCGACCGGATTTTATCGGCGTGCGCCCAGGCCTCGGAGCTTGCATACCGGGTGCTCGCCTTCGGCCGCGGGTCCCGGCCACGGGCAAAGCCCCTTCGTCTCGGTGAGCTGGCTGCCCGGGTGGCGGAACTGGCTCGAGCGGCCCTGCCCAAGGGGGTGGAGTTCTGGCTCCCCCGGGATCCCGGCCCGGTGGTCGAAGTGGATCCCTCGAGCATGGAGCAGGTGCTCCTGAACCTGCTTCTCAACGCCGGCGAGGCCGCGGGGAGGGCGGGAACCGTGGCGGTGCGGGTGGGCTCGGAGCCGGGTCGGGCGTGGTTCGAGGTGGAGGACGACGGCCCGGGCATGCCGCGGCAGGTGGCCGAGCAGGCGTTCGAGCCGTTCTTCACCACCAAGGAGGAGGGGGGGGGCACCGGGCTGGGCCTGGCCGTGGCCTACGGCATCGTGCGCGACCACGGCGGCGAGATCGAGCTCGACACCGCCCCGGGACGGGGCTGCCGGTTCCGGGTGTGGCTCCCGCTGGATCAGCCCCCGGGCGGGGTCAGAACGCCTCGTTCACCGTGACGATGGGGGCGGCCCCAAAGCGGGAGACGCCCAGGTCTAACCGGAGGTTCATGCGGTTCTCGGGGTCCAGGGCGAACCGCAGGCCCGCACCTCCGGACACCGGGATCCCCCCCAAGCCGAAGCCCCGGACGCTGGGGGCCACCTCTCCCGCCCCGGCAAAGAGCACGCCCGCGAACCGGGTCCCCAGGGGGACCCGGTACTCCACCTGGGCCGTGAGCAGGTTCCGGTCCCGGAGCCGGCCCTCGTACAGCCCCCGCATGTTCACGGGCCCGCCCATCTCGGCCAACCGGAAGAACGGGGGCCGGCCCCGGGTGAACGCCCCGGTGACCTGGGCGGCCAGCACGTGGCCCCGCCACAGTGACACGAACCCCCGCAGGTCCACGCTGATGCGGGTGAACGGAAACTCCCCCAGGGGCCGGCCCGCGTACCGTACCACCCGCACCGTGTGGTACGCCCCCGACGTCGGCCAGAACTCCTGATCCCGGGAGTCCCACTCCACCACCCCCCCGGCCCCCGCCACGTCCCCCCCGCGGCTGCCCCGGAACGCCTCCCGGTCGAGGAACCCCCCGGGCTCCACCTCGGAGATCGTGGTGAACGACAGGTCCACCGCCGGTCCGGCCCGCAGCGGTCCCCACAGCCGCCGGAGGAACGCCGCCTCGAACAAGGCCGTGCGGCGGGTGAAGTCCTCCTCATCATCGTCGGACACGCCGCTGCCCACCCCCCAGAACGTGCTGGGCCACTCATTGAACGCGGCCGAGAACCGAAGGAGGTACCGGCCGTCCCGTAGGTACAGCGAGGGGCTGAGGGCCAGGTTGTACTGGGACCGGAGGGTGTAGAAGGCCACTCCGATGACGCTGCTGGGCCGGGCGTCCGCCCCGTCGCCGGGCCACCGGAACGCCCGCACCAGCATGCCGCCGAAGGCGAGGCTCGTCTCCTGGGTGTAGAAGGAAATGGGCAGCACCGACACCTTTCGGGAGGAAGGGGGAGAGGGGGGGGATGGGGAGCCCGCCCGGACCGGCCGGGATGCCCCCAGGGTCAGCAGCAGCGCGGCCCACACCGACACGACGACCGGGACCCAGCGTCGTCGTGTCGGCAGGGCCACCGTGCGCTCGGGTTCCAGGATCAACGGTCCTCGCCCAGCCTCTGCAGGGCTTCGAGCAGTCTGGGGGCCGGGTCGTCCACCAGGGGGACGCGCTCGGGGTGCCACTCGGGCTTCCGGGCCGTGGTGGCCAGCGCCTCGTCCACCCGCGAGGCCACCAGCTCGCCCAGCTCCGCCTCGGCCCGGCGCCGCTGGAACGCGGCCCCCTCCAGGCTGGTGGCGTACAGGGGGGGCAAGCGGTTCAGGGCGTAGGCCATGATGTCGTGGAGGTTGGTCCGTACGGCCCGGAGCACCGCGGGGTCCTCGCACCGGCGCTCCACCTCGGCCCACACCAGCTCCTCCATGATGTTCCGGTAGCGGCTGGCGGCCGGGATCCGAACCTCCCCCGTCTCGAGCGCCTCGCGGAGCCGGCTCAGCATCCGGGCCTCCCCCGACCCCGGTCGCCCCGCCTCCAGGTGTCGGAGGATCGCCATGGCTTGGTCGGGGGGGCACACGCCACTGTCCAACACGGCTTCCACGATTCGCTTCAGGTGCATGGTCCAACTCCTTGCACTCGCTGGAGAATGGATTCTGGATCGGTCGCCCGCGGTAAGCCCTTGAACGCGTGGGGCGGAGATCTTCGAAAAAAGTCCTCAAGCCCGGCCATGGGGCTGCCGATCCAGGGGCTGAAGGCGAGATGGGCGGGGCGGCCCGGGCCGGGACATGGAGGTGCCGGCGAGCCCCGTCCGGGCGGGAAGGACACGGAGGTCCGTCCCTCCCTTTTTACTTTCCGTCCTGGCCTTCCGACGCTCACGGTGACACAATGGCGATCCCAAAGGGTCGCCTTTTTCATGCGTTTCGGAGGAACCCCCTTGGAGCGGGCTCAGCGTCGGGAAGAGCTCCTTCGCCTGTTCCACGAGCGAGCGCCGATCGCGAAGACGTTCGGGATGCGCCTGGCGTTCGACGACCGGGATCGGGCCGTCGTCACGCTACCATACCACCCGGGCCTCGACCACGGCCTGGGGGGGATCCACGGCGGGGTGTACGCCACGCTGCTCGACTCGGCGGGATGGTTCGCCTGTGCCGTGGCCCGGACCGAGCGGTGCTGGATCGCCACGTCCGAGATGTCGGTCCACTTCCTCCGACCGGCGCGACGGGTGGGCTTGCGGGCGGTGGGCGACGTTCTCAGGGCCGGCCGACGCCAGGACGTGGTCCAGATGCACCTGTGGGACGATGGCGGGGATCTGGTGGGCCACGCCACGGGCACGTTCCTCGTGCTACCCCACCTTCCCCGGTAGGCCCCCCGTCCGGCCGGAACCAGACAGCCCCCATGCCCCCGGACCGGGAGGTGGCAGCCCAGAGGCGTGGTTGTACTTGGAATGGACGGAGATCAAAGGGGTTTTCCGGTATCCCAGCCTCCTAGCCTCCCAGCGTGAAGTTGCAAGGAGGACGAACATGAGCGAGCTACGCAGCCTGGTGCTCCGGAACCGCAGCTACCGGCGGTTCGACGAGACGCACCGAATCGGGCGGGACACCCTGGTGGAGCTGGTGGACCTGGCGCGGCACACCGCCTCGGCCGCGAACCGCCAACCCCTGCGCTACATCCTGTCGTGCGGCCCCGAGACCAACGCCAGGATCTTCCCCTGCCTGGCCTGGGCTGGGTACCTCAAGGACTGGCCCGGCCCGGCCCCGGGAGAGCGGCCCACGGCCTACATCGTGATCACCGTGGACACCCAGGTCGCCAAGGACTGGTGGTGCGACGACGGCATCGTCGCCCAGACCATGCTGCTGGGGGCGGTGGAGCGGGGGCTCGGAGGGTGTATGATCGGCGCCGTCCAGAAGGATCGGCTGCGCGAGGTCCTCTCGATCCCCGAGCACCTGTTCATCCGGCTGGTGCTCGCGCTGGGCAAGCCGGCCGAGACCGTGGTGATCGAGGACCTGGAGCCCGGCGGCGACATCCGGTACTGGCGGGACGATGAGGGCGTGCACCACGTGCCCAAGCGGCGGCTGGAGGAGTTGATCGTGGCTGGTTGACCCCCCAGCGGCCGGCTTGGTAGAAGGGCCCTCCGTGAACCCGCGGGGGGCTCTTTTCGTTTCGTATTTTGCCGAAGAGGAGGGATCCGAATGGGGAAGCGGGTCGTTGCGTTGGTCGTCGCCGGGGTGGTGGGAGCCGGGGGGGTCGCCTGGGGCGTGCAGGACGAGGTGGTTCTGCCCAGGGCCCGGCGGGGAGTGGTGGTGCTGCCCCACCGCAAGCACGTGGAGCAGTGGGGGGTCCGGTGCGAGCAGTGTCACCACAACATCGTGATGATCCGCCAAGGGCAGACCGACTGCAAGGGTTGCCATATGAACACGGTGCACGAGGGCCTGTGCCACGACTGCCACCTGTCCAACCGACAGGAGGACTACGCCAAGAGGTACACGGCGTTGAAGAAGCGGCTGGGCGTTCAGAAAATCCCCACCCTGTTCAAGGCGTTCCACGGCCTGTGCCGCGGCTGCCACGCCGAGGCGAACAGGAAGGAGGGCCGCAAGGCGCCTTACGAGTGCGGGGGGTGCCACAAAGGGTAGGGATTACCCCTGGGGGGAGGCCGGAGGATGGGAGAAGGCCTTGATCGTCCAGGCCAGGAGGTAATGGAGCCCTGAGCCGGCCGTGGTGATCCCGGCGGCCACGAAGCCCCATCCGAGCACCCGCCCCAGGGGAAGGCCGGCGCCCTCCAGGATCGCCCCGATCACCACCACGATCTGGAGAAAGGTGTTCACCTTGCTCAGGGCGGTGGGCCGGATCTCCAGGCGACCCGTGACCGCCCGGTACACCACCGCGCCCCCCAGGATCAGGGCGTCGCGGCCCACCACGAGCCCGGCCAGCCACGCCGGGACCCGGTCCTGCCCGGCCAGAACCACCACGCTGCCCACCACCAGGATCTTGTCCGCGATGGGGTCGAGCACCGCGCCCAATCGGGTCACCTGGTTCCACCGCCGGGCCAGGTACCCGTCGAGGGCGTCCGTGAACCCCGCCACCCCGCACAGCACCAGGGCGGTTCCGAACCGCTCCTCGGCCATGAGCCACAGGAGGAACGGCACCAGGGCGATACGGCTGGCGGTGAGGAGGTTGGGCAGGTGACGGATCATGGGCCCTCGCGTGCGTTGACAGGGGGTGGGGCCGCGGTACCCTCAGGCAGGGTCGCCGGCCCCCCGCTCTCCCAGGAGGTTCCGATGAAGGTGCGCATCGACTACGATCTGTGTATGGGCGACGGCAACTGCCACCGGGTGTGCCCGGCGGTGTTCGATTACGACGACCGGAACCTCCGGGGCGTGGTCAAGGTGGACGCGGTGCCGCCGGAGCACGCGGAGGCCGTGCGTCGGGCTGCGGAGGAGTGCGCTCCCGGGGCGATCGTGGTGGAGGAGTAGGCCCCTTTACGTCCGGTACGGGGTGGGGTCGGGCACGCCCGCCTCCCGGAACCCCTTTTTCCGTAGAAGGCAGCTGTCGCAGCCACCGCAGGCCCGGCCCCGGGGGTCCGGGTCGTAGCAGGAGTGGGTGAGCCCGTAGTCCACCCCCAAAGCGGCCCCCTTTCGGATGATCTCGGCCTTGGTCAGCCGCAGCAGGGGGGCGTGGATGCGGAACCGGTGGCCCTCGACCCCGGCCTTGGTGCCCAGGTTGGCCACCTGCTCGAACGCCTCGAGGAACTCGGGCCGGCAGTCGGGGTAGCCCGAGTAGTCCATGGCGTTGGCCCCGATGAACAGGTCGAAGGCGCCCAGGACCTCGGCCCAGGCGAGCCCGAACGAGAGGAAGATGGTGTTGCGGGCGGGCACGTAGGTCACCGGGATGCCGCCCCGGCCGATCTCGGCCTCGTCGGCCGGCCGGGGCACCTCGATGTCGTCGGTCAGGGCCGAGCCGCCGAACGCCCGCAGATCGAGCCGGATCACCTTGTGCTCGGCCGCGCCGAGGGCCCGGGCTACCCGCCGGGCGGCCTCGAGCTCCACGTCGTGGCGCTGCCCGTAGGCGAAGCTCAGGCAGTGGCACTCGTACCCCTCGGCCCGGGCCACGGCCAGGCAGGTGGCCGAGTCGAGCCCCCCGCTCAGGAGCACGACGGCCTTGGGTCGGCCAAGGGCACTCATCTTCCCCACCGGCTGCGGATTCGGTCGACGGCCGCCTCTACGTTGGCCCGGTCCCCGAAGGCCGACAGCCGGAAGTACCCCTCCCCGCTCGGGCCGAACCCGTTGCCCGGGGTGCCCACCACGTTGCACTCCTCCAGCAGCCGGTCGAAGAAGTCCCAGCTGGACATCCCGCCGGGGGTCTTGAGCCAGATGTAGGGCGCGTTGACCCCGCCGTAGCAGGTGATGCCGGCCGCGGCGAGCCCCTCCCGGATAATCCGGGCGTTCTCCATGTAGTAGGCGATCTCCCGGCTCACCTGCTCCCACCCCTCGTCTGTGTAGACCGCGGCCGCGGCCCGCTGCACCGGATAGCTGACCCCGTTGAACTTGGTGGACTGGCGCCGGTTCCACAGCCGGTTCAGGCCCACCCGCTCGCCGGAGGGGGTGCGGGCCGTCAGCGCTTCGGGCACCACGGTCAGGGCGCAGCGCACCCCGGTGAACCCGGCGGTCTTGGAGAAGCTTCGGAACTCGATGGCACACCGGTCGGCGCCGGGGATCTGGTAGATGGAGTGGGGGATGCCCGGCTCGGTGATGAACGCCTCGTAGGCCGCGTCGAACAGGATCACCGCGTCTTGCTCCAGGGCGTACTCCACCCACCGGGCCAGCTGGTCCCGGGTCGCCACCGTGCCCGTGGGGTTGTTGGGGTAGCACAGGTAGATTAGGTCCACCGGTTCGTCGGGAAGCTCCGGGATGAACCCGTTTTCGACGGTGCACGGCAGGTACACGATGCCCTGGTAGTAGCCCCGCTCGTCGGCCGGGCCGGTGCGCCCCACCATCACGTTCGTGTCGTTGTACACGGGGTACACCGGGTCGCAGATGGCCACCCGGTTGTCCAGGCCGAAGATGTCGAGGATGTTGGCCGTGTCGCATTTGGACCCGTCGGAGACGAAGATCTCCGTGGGGCTCAGGTCCACGCCCAGGGGGCCGTAAGCCTTCTCCCGGATCGCCTCGATCAGGAAGTCGTACCCCTGCTCCGGTCCATACCCCCGGAAGGTGTCGGCCCGGGCCATCTCGTCCACGGCCCGGTGGAACGCCTCCACCACCGCGGGGACCAGGGGACGGGTCACGTCGCCGATGCCCAGCCGGATGATCCGGGCTTCGGGGTGGGCCTGGGCGAAGGCGTTGACCCGGCGCGCGATCTCGGGGAACAGGTAGCCTGCCTTCAGCTTCAGGTAGTGCTCGTTTGCTAGGGCCACTGCGCGATATCCTTTCTCTTGTGAAGTTCCAACAGGCCCCTGCGGGGCCCTACAGGGGAGAGTAACTTGCGTTGATCTAAAGACCAGAAACTAGAGACTAGAAACTAGCGAGGCTCCGCCTCAGGCCGCCGAGGCATGGGAGCCGCCCGGCCGCCCAGGGGGCCGAAGGCCCCAGACCGGTGACCGTTGACCGTAGACCGACGACCGAGGTTACTGGGAAGCGGGTTGCCCGGTCGTCCCGTGTGGGTAACAGACGGCGGGGCCGGCCGTCAAGAAGGAGGTGGAATCCATGGAACGCGCCCCGACGCGGGTCCTGCTGGTGCGGCACGGCCGGGTCCACAACCCCGGCCGGATCCTGTACGGCCGGCTGCCCCGGTTCGGGCTGAGCCCCGAGGGCCGCCGCCAGGCCCGGCAGGTGGGGGAGGGGCTGGCGGCCGCCTCCCTGGCCGCTGTGTACGCCAGCCCCCTGCTCCGGGCCCGGCAGACCGCGGCCGAGGTCCTGCGGTTCCACCCGGAACTGCGGCTGAGGATCTCCCGGCTGCTCCACGAGGTGCTCACCCCGTTCGAGGGCCTGCCTCTGGCCGAGGCCCGGGCCGCGGGCGAGGACTTCTACACGGGCGCCGGCCCCGGGTTCGAGCAGCCCCCCTGCGTGGCCGAGCGGATGCTGCGGTTCCTGGGGCGGGCGGCCCGGGTGCACCCGAGCGGTGTCGTGGTGGCGGTGACCCACGGCGACCCCCTGGCGTTCCTGGTGCTGCGTCTGGCCGGGGCCGATCCGGACCCGAGGCGGAAGGCCGCCCTGCACCGGTACGGCGTCACGGACGGCTACCCCCAGCCCGGCTCGGTGCTTGCCGTGGACGCCTGGCCGGACGGATCGGCCCGGATGGTGGGGTATGGGCCGGCAGGGGGAGACTACGGCAAGGCCACGGCCCGGTGGAACGCCTCCGCGAGCTCGTAGGGGCTGCCCCGGGCCGCCTCCCGGGCCCGGGCCCTCAGCCAGCCGGCTGGGTCCTCGAACGGAAGCCCGGCCAGCTGGCTTCGGTGGCAGCCGATGGCTTCCACCTTGCGGGAGAACACCCCGGTCACGTCCACCCGGTGGTTGGGGTCCTCGCTGGCCCAACACCACACCTCGGCCACCTTGTGGGGGGCCAGGCCCTCCTCCAGGAGCTCGGGAAAAGCCAGGGGGTCCCGGGCGTAGGGGAACACGGCGTCCAGGACCGCCTGACCCACCACCCGGTGATCCCGGTGCCACAGGTACCGCCGGTAGGGGTCCGAGGTGACCACGATCCTCGGCCGCAAGGTCCGGATCCACCGGACCATCTCGCGACGGAACACCGGCGTGTCCTCGAGCCCCTGATCGGGTTGCCGCAGGAACACCACCTGATTCACCCCCAGCACCCGGGCGGCGGCCATCTGCTCGGCCTCCCTCACCCGGGCCAGGACTTGCGGATCGGCGGCCGGATCGACCGAGCCCTTCTCCCCGCTGGTGACCACCAGGTAGGCTACGTCCCGGCCCTCGTCGGTCCACCGCGCCACGGTGCCCCCGGCTCCGAGCTCGGCGTCGTCGGGGTGGGGCGCCACCACCAGCAGGTCCACGGGGCTCACATCGGACGGTAGAAGGGAAGGGGGCATGGGGCCCTCCGTCAGGCTTGGGCCGGATCAGAAGAAGGCGGCCAGGGGCGCCGGTCGCACCAGATCGTGATACACGGCGGCCAGGTCTCCAATGACCCGGTCCCAGGAGAACCGGGCCACGCCCCCCCGGATTCGGTGGGGCTGGCGGGGCAGGGCCAGGGCCGACCCGATGGCCCGAGCCAGGGCGTCGGAGTCGGCCGCGTCGGCCAGGCAGCCGTTCTCGCCGGGACGGACCGCCTCCTCCGCCACCCCCACCCGGGTGGCGGCCACGGCCGTGCCTGCGGCCAGGGCCTCCAGGATCACGAGTCCGAAGCTCTCGTACCGGCTCGGCACGACCACGACGTCGGCTGCCGAGTACAGGGCGGGGAGCCGGTCGTGGCCCTGCGGGCCCAGGTACCGGACCCGGTCCTCCACCCCGACCTGACGGGCCCGGGCGGCCACCCGGCCGGCGTCGGCCGGGCCCTCACCCCCCACCACCCACAGCCGGTGGTCCGGCCCCAACCGGGCCAGCGCGGCCAGAAGGAGGTCGAGGCCCTTGACCGGCGTGATCCGGCCCACGTACAGGAGCAACGGCCCACCGTGGGGCCTCGGCGCCGGAGCCACGGGCCGGAACCTCTCCAGGTCCACGCCGCAGGGAACCACCTGCACCGGCGCGCCCGGACAGCTTCGCTCCAGCTCCCGCGCCTCCCGCAGGCTGGGCACGATCACCCGGTCGGCCGTCCGGCCCAACCGGGTCTCCTCCTCCAGGCGGACCCGGGGCTCGTCCTCGCCGCAGCCGAGCCGGTTCTTGACCGCGGCCAGGGTGTGGAACGTGACGGCATGGGGAACGCCCCACCGGGCGGCCAGCCGCTCGCCGGCCAGGGCCGACAGCCAGTAGTGGCTGTGGACCAGGTCGTAGACGAGCCTTTCGCGCCTGCGGAGCGCCTCCACCGCGGCCGCCACCTCCGGGACTCGGGCCCGGAGGGCCAGCTTGCCGGCCCGGGCGGGGACCCCGGGCTCGAACTCCACCAGCCTGGCCCCTGGTGCCAGGGGCCGGACCCCTGTCCCCCGGCATCCCAGGGGCGAGGTGAACACATCCACCCGGTGACCCATCCGCGCCAGGTGCCGGGCGGTCTCCCGCACCACCACGCTCATGCCCCCGGTGTCCCGCGCCCCCAGGGAGCCCAGGGGGCTGGAGTGGAGGCACAGCAGGGCGATGCACAGCGACGGCCGCATCAGCGATCCCCCCCGCCCGAGGGGCTCAACCGGGCCCGGAACCCCAGGAGGGGCACGGCGCGGCCGCCGAGCCGGAACTTGTAGGGCTCGTCCCCCCGTAGGAAGGTGTAGCGTGCCATGCCCCGCTCGATGGCGTCGCGCACCGACAGGACCTTTGCCACGAGTCCGACGCTGCGGTCGGCCCAGGCGGGGTCGAACCCGTTGTTGTAGAGGTGCGCCGTGTCCCCCCAAGAAAACCCAAAGGTGGCCGCCACCGGCCGGCCCCCCACCTTGAGGATGCCCAGGTCGAGCACCCCCTCCGCGGCCAGGACGACCGCGAGCCGGTGGAAGAACGAGAGCCTTTCGGGGGTCAGAAAGGCCCGCTTCCGGGGCCGGCTGTCCCGGAACAGCTGCAGGAACACCGGAAGGTCGGCGGTCGGGTCCTGGGATCGGCGCCAGACCACCGGGCCGGCCGCCTCAAGGCGGCGCAGTTTCCGGCGGATCTCGTGGCGGTCGTGCTTGGGGAGGCGTTCCAGGTAGCCCTCCCACGAGCCCGGCAGGTCCATCTCCACGGTCACCGCCACTCCGGAGAGGTCCACGGCCAGCCCCGCGGCCTTCCAGCCCCGGATCAGGAGAGCCTCGGACCGCGCCGCCTCGGCGTCGAACCGGCGCACCCCCCTGTGCTCCAGGAACCGGGCGAGGGCCCGGCACACCTCGGCCTCCCGGCCCGGTCGGGAGGCCAGGTCCAGGTGGTCGCACACGTCCGGGCTGCCGGCCACCTGGGCCGTGTCCCCCGCCATCACCAGAGGGACCGCACCGATGGGGGCTCCGGCTTCCTCCACCACGAACCACCGGACCGGCCGGCCGGAGCCCAGGGTCTCGGACCAAGCGGTCACCCAGGGGGGCGCGGTGAAGGCCGCGGGCCACGCGAGCCCCCACGACCTCCACTCAGCCCGCACTGCCGGCGGGTCCAGCTCCCGGACCTGCGCTGGCCCCCGGGCCTTCCGCGCCTCGGCCGCGCCCGTCATCCCCACCGCCACCGGGGCCCCTCCGGGGTGTCCTCCACCGTGACACCGGTCCGGCCCAGAGCCTCGCGCAGGGCGTCGGCCTCGGCCCACCTCCCCTCGCGGCGGAGCCATTCCCGAACCCGGACCAGGTCCTCCACGAGGGGGGCGAGGCACGCCTCCCGGCTGGTCGGCCTCGTCTCCAGCTCCGCGCCCAGGGAGACCACGGCCTCCCGAAGCACCTCCCGGGCCTCGACCCGGTCGGACTCATCCGGGGCCTCCATCACCCACCGGTCCAGGTCCAGCACGGCCCGCACCGCCCCCCGGGGGTCTCCCTCGGCGAGGGCCCGGTGAAAGGCCTCCTCCAGGCTGCGAACCCGGTCCCAGAAACCGGGCTGCCGTGCCTCCGGCCTGGGCTCCGGTGAGGCGGTGCCGATCGGGGTCTCCTCGCCGGGGGGCGCTCCGGGACCGAGGGCTTCCAGCGGAAACGCCCGGCCGCTGGGGAACCGACTCTCCCGCCCGTCCCGGCGCAGGGTCGCGGCCCCCAGCCCCCGCACCTCGACCCGACCGGCGCCGAAGTCCAGGATCACCGCGGTGTGCTCGTCGATCCCCAGGATCCCCTGCCCGGGCGGCAGTTGGGCCTCGAGCGCCCGGAACCGGGGCTCGCCCATGTAGCAGAATCGGGTGTCGTGGGTGCCGCCCTCGGCGTTGTTCCAGTGGGGCACCACCACCAGATCGAGGCCGAGGCGGCCCAGCAGGTCGAGGCCATCGACCCAAGCGGGCTCCTCGCCCACCTTGTAGATCTCGTACACGGGCAGGGTGTACCGACCCACGGTGAGCGCCGCCGCGCTGGCGGCCGCCAGACAGCCCCCTGACCGGACCCGCTCCACCAGGATGTCCGGGACCGGCGTGCCCTTCCAGTGGCGCAGGGCATAGGTGGGGCTGCCCGGGCCCACCAGCACGTAGTCGGCCGCCCGCAGGGTCCGCAACGCCTCCGCCACCTCGAGGGGGGGCAGGCCCTTCCGCCGGAACGACGCCACCCCCAGGGGGTGGCCGACCCTCTCCCGGAAGTAGGCCCGGGCCTTCTCCGCGATCTGGTCCGCGTTCAGTTGGAACCCGGCAGGGGTGTCGAGGAACACGGCCCTGGGCCGGTCACCCAGCCGGCGAAGCAGCGCCTTGTGCACCTCCACCATGGTGGCGGTGAGCTCGCCGGAGCCCATCAGGGCCACCACGCCTCGGGGAGGGCGTGCGTCCTCGGTTTGCGACGAATCCATGCGTCAATCGTCTCCCGACCGTTGGGGCGATGCAGGGGAAGGCCACAATTTATACCAGAGACGTGCGTGTTACCAAGATGGCGCAAGCGTGCCACGACAGGGGGCTTCCCAGTAACTTCGGTCCACGGTCTTCGGTCTACGGTCTCCTGGCCCCCCCCAGGGCAAGTGGCTCTCGCCAACCCGGCGGCGGGGGGCCTATTGGAGCGCCGGGCGTGGCTCCTATGGTCGCTGCATCCGGCACTCAGCCACCGCGTGCCCGGTCGGCTTCGCTTCCGGGCAGTCTCGCAATAAGATCCGCTGAAACGCCTCGTCCCCCGGGCTGAGTGACGGATGCAGCGTAAGTCGGATGCTGCACTCACGCACGGCCGGAAACAGGCCCCCCGCCGCCGCGGGAAGGCGCCCGGTTACGCCGCGGGTTGTAGGGCCCCCCAGGGACCTGGCGATGCTTCCATGTAACTTCCGTTAGGACGGTGGGAGGCTGGGACGTCATGGGGTTTGAAAGCTTATCTGATTTCCGAGTGTTACAGGCACGCCCCCGAGCTCTGGCACGGTTCGGGAGCCGCCTGGCCGCTAGCCGGCCGAAGGCCCCGACCGACGACCAACGACTGATGACCAACGACCGACGTCAGGACCGATCCGGGCTTCTCCCCGCACGGGTGGCCTGCACCAGGCCCAGGAGCACCAGGGTCATGCCGGCCAGGGCGCCGAAGGGTAGGTCCTCCCCGAACACCAGGTAGCCCAGCCCCAGGGCGAACACCGACCCGAGATACGTGAGGTGGCTTACCCGGGAGGCCGGCTCCAGGTGGTAGGCGTGGGTCATCTGAACCTGGGCGGCTTGGGTCAGCAGCCCAACGGCCACCAGCCACACCCACTGCATCCCTCGGGGCCACTCCCAATGGGTCAGGGTGTAGGGGCCCACCAGAGGAAGGGTGACCAGGGGGAAGTAGAAGATCACCACCAGGGGGTCCTCCAGGCCGGCCAGCCTCCGCACCAGGTTGTAGGCCACCCCGGCGAGCACCGAGGCCGTGAGCCCCAGGCCGAGCACGCCCAGCCCGACCCGCGGGTCGAACCCCTTCATCAGGGCCACCCCGGCGAAACAGAGCAGAAACCATCCCCACTGCCGCCGAGTGGCCGGTTCGCGCAGCCACAGGCCCGACAGGGCCACCGTGAACAGGGGCGACAGGTACTGCACCGTGACCGCCGTGGCCAGGGGCATGTGCTGGAGGGTGTAGAAGTACAGGAGCAGGGCCCCGGTCCCGGCCGCCCCCCGGGCCAGCAGAAGCCCCCGGTGGGCGCCCCAGGGGCTTCGGCCGGCCCGACGGAGCATCCACCCGCACGCCACCAGGGACACCCAGGCCCGGAAGAACACCACCTCGTGGGCCGGGATCGGCCGGAGGAGCTTGACCAGCACCCCCATCAGGGTAAACAGGAACGTGGCCAGCACCATTTTTCGCTGGCCGGGGGAGAGGGTCATCGGAGGTTAGTCGGCGAGTTACTAAGGCCTACGGAGGTCTTGCCGGACGCGGGTGGGGGACTGGCTCCGGCCGGGCGCGAGTGCGGCACCCTTTTCGCCGCGCCTTCGCATGCCGTTGTCAGCCCGGTAGGCCGGGGCGCCGGTGGCGGAGGTTCCTGAACTTCCAAAGCGATCCAAGCCGGGTGAGGGCGCGGCGACGTAAGGGGCCGCGCCCGGCTCTCCACCAGCCCCCCACCCGCTGGTTCCTTTGTGAACGCCGGGGATCTGACAATAGTTCCGTTGGTATTAGTATGCCAATTTGCGATCAAGATGGGCTCATAGAGGGGCGATTTGAGGGCCGTCGGTCCTCCGCCGGAAAAGACGGCCTCGCCGAAGCCGCTACGGCTCGGTTTGCTGCGGCGCGTGAGAGCACGCGCCGCGGGCGCTCCCTTGCGCCGAGCGGCTCGAACGGCTCGGCCGTAGCGCTGCGGGCCAACGGCCCCCAAATCGCTGGCTTCGAATGCGACTTGGTAGAGGTCGAAGCGGAAAAGGGAGGCAAGTGTAGAGGGGGGGAGCGGGTCCGTGCAATGGAAGGAGGCGCACGACGTGCTGCGGGAGGCGAGTATCGCGGATCTCAAGCGGATGGGGATCCCAGGGGACCGGCGGGTGCTGGTGAACCGGGGTCGGGGCAACGACGAACTCGCGCCGTCTTCCGATCTGCTCCGGGAGTTCCTGGAAACGAAGAAGGCCCTGGAGGAGCGGTTCGGCCGGGGTTCGAAAGCGGCGCACAACCGGGCGTTCGTGGAGTGCGCCTACGAGGCCCGGTTCCGGCGGCAGATCGAGGGCGACCCGGCCGCGTTGGAGCGGCTGGCGGAGCTCGCGGCCCGGTCTCGGATCGGGGACGTGTACCTGGTGTGCTACGAGGGCCCGGAAAAGGCGTGCCACCGGCGCATCCTGCTGCGGATCGCCCAGGAGCGGTTCGGCGCCGAGGTGGAGATCAGCGGGGTGGAGCCCCCAGCCGGGCTTGTGCGTCGGCAGCGGTGAGCCCCGCGATCCGGACCGTTTTGCGGCGGCCTTTCTCGCCCCGCACCATCTCCACCGCCGACCGGGGCACGCCGAGCCGCTTGGCCAGGAACCGTACGAGCTCGGTGTTGGCCCTGCCGTCCACCGGGGGCGCCGCCACCCGGACCTTGATCGCGTCGCCCTGTAGCCCCACCACCGCGGTCTTGCTGGCCCGGGGCTGCACCCACAGATCGATCTCCACCCCGCCGGGGACCTCACGCATCGGCACCGGGATCGTCCTCGGACCCTTCTTCGTCGTTCGTGATCAGCTCGGGAGCCTGAGGTGGCCGGTCCTTGCGCTCCTGCACCCAGGCCAGCAGGGTGTGGGCCAGGCCCTCAGCCTCGGCGAGCCAAAGGGTCCAGCGCTGGCGGAGCGTCTCGATCTCGCGCCGCACCCGCAGCAGCTCCTCGTTGGCCTCGGCCAGGATCCGGTCGGCCCGCTGCCGAGCCTGGGCCTCTATGATCTCGGCCTCCTGGCGTGCCTTCGCGAGGATCCCCTCCTGCAGGGTCCGGGCGGCGGCCAGCGCCTCCTCCAGGGTGCGCCGTGCCTTCTTCTCCTCCCCGAGCTCCACGGTCAGCCGATCGCGTTCCTCCCGGAGGTGCTCCAGCTCGTCCGCGATCCGCTGGAGGAACGCGTCCACCTCCACCGGGTCGAACCCCCGGAAGGTGGTGCGGAACGTCTGCTCCATCACATCGGCCGGGGTCAGTCGCATGGGGACACCTCGTCAGCGCAGACGCAGGGCCAGATCGGCCAGCGTACCCACCAGGAAGAGCCGCAGGAAGTAGATGGCCAGGATCACGATCAAGGGGGAGAAGTCCATGCCCCCGAACACCACCGGCAGCCTCCGGCGCACCCAGTAGAGCACGGGGTCCGTGGCCCGATGGAGGAACCGCACGATCGGGTTATAGGGATCGGGGTTCACCCAGGACAGCAGGGCCCGGATCAGAACCACCCAGAAGTAGAGGTTGAGCACCAGGTCCAGCACCCGGGCAAGCCCGAGAAGAAAATTGCCCAGCACGAACATGTGTCGCCTCCGTGAGTAGCGTCGGGCCCCGGCCTCAGGGGCCTAGCCCGCACTATTCATGAGCGTTCGTCGCGAAACCGTCGAGTGTGCGTCAGATCGGGGCAAGCACGAGCGCACGAGGGGCCCCCAGCCCCACCCTCTGGGAAAGCACGAAATTTCGGAAACACGGCACTAGCCTAGCTTCCGGCAACGCTCTGTGGCCGCGGCCACCGCCTCGATCAGGGCGGAGCGAAGCCCCCGGGCCTCGAGCTCCCGCAGCCCCGCCGCGGTCGTGCCCCCCGGCGAGGTGACCCGGTCCCGGAGCTCTGCCGGGTGCTCCGGGCTCTCCAGAGCCAGTTTTGCGGCGCCCAGCACGGTCTGCGCGGCCAGGTGGCGCGCCAGGGGACGGGGAAGCCCCATCAGCACCCCCCCGTCGGCCAGGGCCTCGATCACCGAGAACACATAGGCCGGCCCGCTGCCGCTCAGGCCCGTCACGGCGTCGAGGAGCTCCTCCTTGTCCACCGCGTGCACGGTGCCGACCGACCCCAGGAGCGTCTCCACCCACCCGCGGTGCTTCGGAGTGACGAGCTGGTTTGCGCAGTACACGCTGGCGCCGCACCTGATCAGCGCCGGGGTGTTCGGCATCACCCGGACGACGGGAGTACCCGCTGGCAGACCCCGCTCCAGCCGGGCCAGGGTGACGCCGGCGCACACGCTCACCACCAGGGGGGAGCCGCCGCCGGTCCGGGTCCCTTCCAGGGCTGGGTCCAGGTCCTGGGGCTTGACCGCGAGCACCACGATCCCCGCACCGGCGCATGCCCGGGCCGGGTTCACTTCGACCCGGATGCCGTGCCGATGGGACACCTCCCCGGCTCGGGCCTCGAGCTTTTCCACCCCGACCAGCTGCTCCGGGGAGACGACCCCGGCGTCCAGAAGCCCCCGGACCAGGGCCTCGCCCATGTTGCCGACCCCGATCACGGCGATGCGTGGCAGTGCTGACATGGTTGCATCCTTTTCCCGTCGTGACTCGGGCCGTTGGTGTACGCAGGAAGGCTCACCCCCGCTCCCCGAAGATCGCGGTTCCGACCCGCACCATGGTGGCGCCCTCCTCGATGGCCACCGGGAAATCGTGGCTCATGCCCATGCTCAGATGCTCGAGCCGAACCGCCGGAGGCACCCCGGCCTGGAGGCGGTCCCGCAGCTCGCGCAGGGCCCGGAAGTAGGGGCGGACCTCCTCGGGGTCGGACCGGTACGGCGGGATCGTCATGAGCCCCCGGATCCTCAGGTGGGGCCACCCGCCCGCCCGGCCGAGCAGAGCCCGGGCCCCTTCGGCGTCGGTGCCCGACTTGGTGGCCTCGCCGCCCACGTTCACCTGGATCAGCACGTCCACCGTGCGGTTGCGGGACGCGGCCGCCTTTTCGAGCGCGTCCCCCAGGGAGGGACGATCCAGCGAGTGGATCCAGGCGAAGGTCTCCACCGCCCGGCGGGCCTTGTTGGACTGGAGGTGGCCGATCATGTGCCATCGGGCGTCCGGGGGCAAACGGTCCACCTTGGACAAGGCCTCCTGGACGTAGTTCTCCCCGAAGTCCCGGGCCCCGGCCCGGTACGCCGCCTCGATTCGCTCCAGGCCCATCCTCTTGGATACGGCCACCAGCACGATCCCGTGGGGCTCGCGTCCGGCTGCCTCGGCCGCCCGCCGCACCCGCTCCAGGGCGGCCCGGTACCGCTCGGCGATCTCGGTTGTGTGGTCCATCTCCATCACCTTTTCGGGCCTTCGGTCCGCTGGGCGGCCCGGCGGCTCCCGGGCCTCGACACCAAAGCCTCGGGGGCATGGGGCCTGCCGGAGCGCCCGCCCAACGGTCCGAAGCCCCTGCTTTTTCTAGTCTCTAGTCTCTAGCCTCTAGACGGCCCCGCAGGGGCCCGAGGGGCCTCCCAGGGAAGGAGGCCCGTTCCTCCAAGCATCTCCAGGGTCTCCGCCAGGGGCAGCCCCACCACGTTCGTGTACGAGCCCTCGATCCGCTCCACGAACCCTGCCGCGCTGCCCTGGATCGCGTAGGCCCCGGCCTTGTCGTAGGGCTCCGGCAGGGCCGTGTACCACGCGATCTGCTCCTCGTCCAAGGGCCGGAACCACACGTGGGTGGTGCAAGTGCGCGCGGTCCGGGCGCTGTCGGGGCCCAGCAAGGCGACGGCCGTGATCACCCGGTGGCTCCGGCCCGAGAGAGCCCGGAGCATGGCGGCCGCTTCTTTTCGGTCCGCCGGCTTTCCGAGCACCCATCGGTCGAGCACCACCGCCGTGTCGGCCGCCAGGATCCAGTCGGCCGGGAACGCGTCCCGGGCAGATCGGGCCTTGCGAAGGGCCACCTCCCGGAGGCCGTCCTCCAGGGGAATCTCGGGGGGAAGGGTCTCGTCCGCCCCCGTGGGAAACACGAGCGCGTCGATCCCTGCCGTGGCCAGGAGCTCGCGGCGGCGGGGCGAGGCAGACGCGAGAACGAGTCGGGACATCCGGCTCCTCTCCGTAACGGGCAACGCTAGACGATGGGTGAAAAAACTGTCAAGCGCTGGAGCGGGCTGATACCGAGTTGCGTTCAAACCGAGAGTTCTCGTGGGGCGGGGCAAAGGACCTGCCTCCGACCGTGCGCGAAGCCGGGCATTGAGCTTCACCGCGCAGGCACGAAACCGAAGAGCCGGGTCCACGGCAGCGCGTTGGCGTCCGAACCTTCCGAGGTCCGGGCGTCAGAAGCGCTGTGAGGAGCCGCACCCGGTTCTCCGGCAAGTCCCTTACCCCTCGGGTCCAATGGCTTTGAGTGCAACTTGGTATTACAGGTACCGCTCGATCGTCTCCAGCACCTCCAGCCGGTCCACCAGGTCGTGGATGAAGTCCAGGCGGTCCGCATCGATCACGAGGACCGGCGAGAGGTCGTAGCGACGGATCCAGGACCGGTACAGCCGGTTGAGGTCTCGGAGGTAGCCGGGGTCCACGGCCTGTTCGTAGTCCCGACCACGGCGGCGGATGCGCCGGCGGATCGTGGACATGCTCGACTTCAGGTAGATCAGCAGGTCCGGCGGGTTGAGGCTGGCGCGGATGGTCTCGTACAGCAGGCGGTACGCTTGGTAGTCCCGGCCGCTCAGGTGCCCCCGCCGGTGTAGGTTCTCGGCGAAAACCTCGGCGTCCTCGTAGATGGTGCGGTCCTGGATCACGGTCTGGGGGCAGGCGTCCAGCTCCTGGTGCACCCGGAACTTGAGGGTGAGGAAGTACACCTGGGAGTGGAACGCCCACCGGTCCATGTTCCGGTAGAAGTCGGCCAAGTAGGGGTTCTCGGCGTTGCGCTCGTAGAACGGCCGGATGTGTGGGTACCGGCGGCACAGGAACTCCACCAGGCTGGACTTGCCGCTGCCCATGTTGCCCGCCACCGCGATGTACTTGACCATGGATCTCCGCTGAGATGCCGAGAGGAAAAGGGGGCAGCAAAAAGGCCGGCCCCCGGGGCCGGCCTGCGCGCGCCGGGCACCGGAAGGGTTCAGTCCTGGGGGATCCTCGCCTCGAGGGCCTGCTGGATCTTCCGCTTGAGCTCCGTCAGATCGGACGACTTCACCACGTAGTAGTCGGCGGCCACGCTCTTGATGTCCCCCTTGTACGAGCCATAAGCAGAGCACAGGATCACCGGCAGGTCGTAGAACCGGTTGCGGATCTCCTGGAGCACGTCCAAGCCGCTCACGTCCACCATCTTGATGTCGAGGATCACCACGTCGGGTCGGAACGACTCCACGTGCTCTACGATGTTCCGCCCGGTCTCCAGGGCGCACACCTCGTGCCCCTCGTCCTCGAGCTCCAGCGTGTAGAGGGTGCGGATGTGTTCCTCGTCGTCCACGATCAGGATCCGGGCCACGTCCTCCTCCTTTCCGACGGATGCGGGTCAGGCGCCCCAGCGCTCGACCAGGTACGGCTTGGCGTCCTCAAACACCAGGCACTGGTCCTCCACGTACTCCTCGGCCTGGCGAAGCGCCATCCCCTCGGTGGATCGCACGAACGACAGGGTGCGGCCGAAGTACAGGGGCGCCAGGGAGTCCAGCAGCTCCTTTCGGGGCAGCACCCGGTCGCGATGGGCTACCGCCATGTCGTAGAGCACGTGGGCCCACAGGGGGATCGGGAACTCGAAGTGGGTGGGCTCGAGCTCCTGCACCTCCGCGAGCTTGGCGTAGGTGGCCGGCGCAAGGGCCTCCTTCCACGCGGCGTCGTAGCGATCGGCCCCCTCCCGGAACTTCTGGTACAGGGCGTCCACGTTTACGTTGACCGGCGGCGGCTGCTCCGTCTCGCCCAAACCGAAGCCGAAGATCGCCGTGGGGCGGCTGCGGCGGACCTCGCGCCAGAACGGGGCGAACGGCTCCATCAGGTGGAAGATGGTTCCCACCACCTGGCGGAACATGGGGCCCAGGCTCGCCGCCGGATCCTTGGGCCGGTGGATCTTGGGTCGGCCCAGGAACGCCTGGGTGATGGGTTTGCGAAAGTACATGGCAAGGGTGGTCATCCAGATGTCGATGCCGAACTGGGCTACGTCGTCGTTCCAGGTCTCGTGCTCCAGGTAGAACCGGGCCAGCTCCCCCGAGAACCCGAAGTCCCCGCCGATGGGTTGGCGCACTCGCCGGCCGTAGAGGCACCGGGTGAGAGGGTAGGCGATGTTGTTCGTGATGGTGCCGTCGTACTTGTGCCGTAGGTACAGGGGGGCCACGAACCCGAAGTCGTCCAGCAGCGGCTCGCCCAGTGCCCTGATCCACCGGGGGGTGATGCTCTTGAGGTCCGCGTCCACCACCACCACGGCCTGGGCGCCCAGCTCCGTAACCAACCGGAACAGGTTCCGGAAGTTGTTGCCTTTGCCCTTCACCCCTGGGGGGGTGGACACGTAGATCCGGGGCACCTCGCAGGGGGCGCTGAAAAAAGCGTCCTTGGTATTGTCGGTGCTTGCGTTGTCGCAGTTGACGACCACCGTGCGGTAGCCCTTGAAGTACTCCTGCAGGCCCAGGGACGCCTGCTGAGTGGGAAACGCGATCGCGTCGGCCTCGTTGTAGCTGGGGATGCCGACCACGATGTCGGCTTCGGAGACGTTCTCGGGGTTTTCCAGGATCCAGTCGGCCATCGTGTCCGTCCCTACGTTCCGGATGACAGGTGGTACACCAGGTTATCGAACTCGGTGGTCAGGTCAACTTTTTTCACCTTCACATGCTCCGGCACACTGATCTGAACCGGCGCAAAGTTGAGGATCCCCTTGATGCCGGCCCGCACCGCCGCATCGGCCGCGTCCTGGGCCGCCTCGGCCGGGGTTGTGACGATCGCGATCTCGATGTGCTTCTCACGGGCCACCCGGGGCAGCTCGTCCAGGTGCTCGATGGGAACCCCCGTGGGCAGGAACGTACCCACCTTCTTCGGATCCACGTCGAAGGCGGCCACGAACACGTACCCGTGTTCGGTGAAGCTCCGGTAGCTCGCCAGGGCCCGGCCCAGGTTTCCCACGCCGATCAGGGCGATGTTGCGCTTCTGATTCAGGCCCAGCACCTTGCGGATGTCGAAGTGGAGCTCCTTCACGTAGTAACCCACGCCCCGCACCCCGAACTCCCCGAAATAGGTCAGGTCCTTGCGGATCTGAGCCGCGTTGACCCCACATATATCGGCCAGCTCGGCGCTGGAGATTACCTCGACCCCCTTCCGTTCCAGATCCTTGAGCACCCGCATGTAGATCGAGAGCCGCTTGATGGTGGCTTCGGGAACCTTGGGACTTTGCATGGATCCCGCTCCTTCCCCGCTGGGGCCGACCCGAACGATCCATGGGCTTTTCTGCCGCGGCCGCCGATCGTGAGCGTCCAGGGCTTTCATCTGCGGCTCGGCACGGTGCCGATCGGACGCCCTGTCGACGGCTTCGCGACGAACGTTCGTGGATCATCCAGGCTCGAGAATCGCCGGTTGCTTGTGAAGCGTAATAACAAACAAACGCTGTTGTCAAACCCCGGGTCTTTGGTGGACGGGGAGGCCGGTGGTATGGTATGCCCGTTCCGGTGCGCGACCGGGCGCGTCGGGGGGCGGCGCCGCCGAGGGAATCACCCTTGATCGGGAGGTCGGAAACCCGTGAACACCGCTACGAAGTTTCTCGCTGTAACGGTCGTTGCGCTCGGATTGGGGGGGTGCGCCGCCGCCCCGCCCAAGGATCAACCGCCGGCCTGGGAGGCCCGGGTACGGGAGCTGGAGCAGGGAAGAGCCCGGCTGGAGCTGCGGCTGGACGAGATGAATCGGGTCCTCCTGGGGCTGCGAGAGCGGCTGGATGCCCTGGATGCCCGGCTTGAGTCGTTGGAGCGGGTGGCCGAAAAGAAACCGAGCGCTGCGCCCGGGCCCCGGCTCAAGGTGGTGAAGCTGGAGCCGCCCCAGGCCGCGCCCAAGCCCCGCACCGACCTGTCCGAGCCGGCCGACCTGTACCGCCGGGCGTTCAACGCGTACCGCGAGGGACGTTACGGCGCGGCCATCCTGGACTTCGAGGAGTTCGTCCAGCGCTACCCGGAACACGAGTACGCGGACAACGCCCAGTACTGGATCGGCGAGTGCTACTACTCCCAAGGCCAGTACGAACAGGCGATCGTGGAGTTCCAGAAGGTGGTGGATCGGTACGGCCACGAGCCCAAGGCGCCCGACGCCCTGCTGAAGATGGGGCTGGCCTATGACCGGCTGGGCGAGGCCGACAAGGCCCGGGTGTTCTGGACTCGGGTGGTGGAGCGATATCCCCAGGCGGACGCGGCCCGGGAGGCCCGAAGACGGCTCCAGGGCGAGGAGGAGTGAGCGTGAGGGCACGGATCGTTTGCGCGACGGCGGTGTGGGTGTGGGCCGCTCTGACCGTGGGCGCGGCCGAGCCCCCGTATCGGGTGGCGCCCGGGGACACCCTGTGGGACCTGTCGGGCCGGCAGTGGAACGATCCGTCCCTGTGGCCCGAGCTGTGGGCCATGAACCCCCACATCCGCAACCCCCATTGGATCTTCCCGGGTGAGGAGATTCGGTTTGATCGGCCGGCCGGCCCGCCCGCCCAGATCGAGACACGGCTCGTCCGGCTGCCGGTGGAGCGGCTCGCGCCCCCTGCCGGGGGTGGGGCAGCGACCGAGCCCGCCGGGGCACCGGCCCCGAAGTGGGCCACCCCGGCCGCGGGGGCGGAGGGAGCCGCCCGGCCCGGGTACCGGTTCGCCCGGGCCCGGACCCAGGACTTCATCTCGTCCCACCCCCTGCCCCGGTTGGGCACCGTGGACACCCGGGCACAGAGGAAGGTGGTCTACGCCCCCGGCGAGGAGATCGAGATCGCCTGGGCCTCTGGCCCGGCGCCCGGGCCGGGTACCCGGCTCACGGCGTTCGACGACCGCCAGGAGGTGCTCCATCCCCGCAACGGCGAGCCGGTGGGCCGATATGTCCGGATCCTGGCCCACCTGGAGGTGGTTTCGTCCGGCGGGGGACGAGCCGTCGCCAAGATCGTGGAGGGATACGATGCCGTGGAGAACGGGGCCGGGGTCATGGTGTACCGGCCGCCCCCTGGAGAGGTCGTGCCGGTTCCCACTGCCCGGGGGGTGGAGGGGGTGGTTCTGCGGGGCCAGCCCGACCGGAGCGTGTACGGGGACCAGGACCTGATCTTCCTGGACCGGGGCCAGATCCACGGGGTCGAGCGGGGGCTTGTGGTGGAGTTCCCCCCGGGCGGTGCCATGCAGAGCGCCCAGGGGACGGTGGACCTGAGCACTCCCCTGGCCCGGGCCGTCGTGATCGGGGTGGAGGACAAGACCTCCTCGGCCGTGGTGGTGGAGAGCCGAGCCGCCCTAGAGCCCGGGGATCGGTTCCTTGCCGCCGGCGTTTCTCCTTGACACCTTCTTGACGCCTTCCCTATAGTCCCCGTTTCCGAAAAATCTGGGGGACGCTTGAGCTGTGCGCTCGGGCCGGGGCTTCTGCGCATGTTCGATTCGCTGTCCGAAAAGCTGAGCGGCGTGTTCCGTTCGTTGCGGGGCAAGGGCCGTCTGGGTGAGAAGGACATCCAGGCGGCGCTGCGGGAGGTGCGCCTCGCGCTTCTGGAAGCCGACGTGCACTACCGGGTGGTGCGCCGGTTCGTGGAGGCGGTGCGGGAGCGCGCCCAGGGCCAGGAGGTGATGCGGAGCCTCACCCCGGCCCAGACGGTGATCAAGATCGTCCACGCCGAGCTCGTCCGGATGATGGGCGAGCAGGTGGCCCCCTTGGCCGTGGCCGGAAAACCCCCCGTGCCGGTGATGCTGGTGGGGCTCCAGGGATCGGGTAAGACGACCACCGCTGGCAAGCTGGCGCTCCATCTGAAGCGCAAGGCGGGCCGGGATCCCTATCTGGTGCCGGCCGACGTGTACCGTCCCGCGGCCATCGACCAGCTCCAGAAGGTGGCGTCGGACGCGGGCGTGGCCGCGTACCCCTCGCGACCCGATCAGGATCCGACGGAGATCTGCCGGGCCGCCCTGGAGGAGGCCCGCAAGGGAGGGTACGACACGCTCATCGTGGACACCGCGGGGCGGCTCCACGTGGACGAGGAGCTCATGGACGAGCTCCGCCGGCTGAAGGAGCTCCTGGAGCCCCGGGAGATCCTGCTCGTGGCCGACGCCATGACGGGCCAGGACGCGGTGAACGTGGCCAAGGCGTTCGATGAGGCCGTGGGCATCACGGGGGTGGTCCTGACCAAGGCGGACGGCGACGCTCGCGGTGGCGCGGCCCTGTCGATCCAGGCCGTCACCCAGCGGCCCATCAAGCTGGTGGGCGTGGGCGAGAAGCTCGATGCCATCGAGGTGTTCCACCCCGAGCGGATGGCGTCGCGCATCCTGGGCATGGGCGACGTGATGAGCCTCATCGAGAAGGCCGAGCAGGCCATCGACGAGGGCTCGGCCAAGGAGCTGGAGGAGAAGCTCCGGTCCAACCGGTTCACCTTGGAGGACTTCCGTGATCAGCTGCGCATGCTGCGCAAACTGGGCAGCCTGGAGGACCTGCTCAAGATGGTGCCCGGAATGGGGCAGGCGAAGAACCTCCGGGTGGACGAGCGGGAGCTCGTCAGGGTGATCGCGATCGTGGACAGCATGACCCCGGAGGAGCGGCGTCGCCCCGAGATCCTGAACGCCAGCCGCCGCCGCCGGATCGCCCGGGGCAGCGGCACCCGGGTCGAGGACGTGAACCGCCTGATCCGCCGCTACCAGGACGCCCGGAAGATGATGAAGCGGATGGGAGTGCTCGGTATGGGCCGGAAGGGCGGGAGCAAGAAGAAAAAGAGGCGGGGCAGCTGGCTGCCTCGCCTTCCGATGTGAGAGCGTGACGGAGCCGGGCCCCCCGGGTCCGGCCGTGACCGAACCTCGTGAGGAGTGAACCCCATGGCTGTACGCATCCGATTGGCTCGCCACGGCGCCAAGAAGCGTCCCTTCTACCGGATCGTGGCGGCGTCTTCCGAGGCGCCCCGGGACGGGCGGTTCCTGGAGGTGCTGGGCACCTACAACCCCCTGACCGATCCCGCCACCATCGAGGTGAAGGAGGACCGGGTCCTGTACTGGCTCGAGAACGGGGCCAAGGCGTCCGACACCGTGGTGAGCCTGCTGCGCAAGACCGGGGTGTGGGCCAAGGCCCACGCCAAGCGGCCGGAGGCCTCGGGCTCGTAAGCCCCCAGGGCATCTGCCGTGACCCGGATCCGCCACGTCGCCGTCGGCCGGATCGGCCGGCCCCACGGGGTGCGGGGCGAGGTGCGGGTCGACCCCCGGGGAAACCTGCCCCGGGGCCTGCAGGGATACACCCGCTTCTACGTGGACCGGGGCCGGGGGCCGGAGCCGATCCGGGTGGAGCACCACCGGCTTCACGGCCGGCTCGTGCTCGTCAAGTTCGAGGGGTACGACACCCCCGAGGCCGCGCGGGATCTGACCCACGCGGTCCTGTATGTGGACCGCTCCGAGCTGCCCCCCCTGGGTGAAGGGGAGTACTACCATGTCGACCTGCCGGGCTGCGAGGTGGCGGACGAACAGGGCCGGATCCTGGGCACGGTGGTCGACGTGTTTGACTCGGGCGCCCACGACGTGTTGGTGATCCGGGCCGGGCAAGGGCGGGAATGGATGCTCCCGGTGGTCAGACAGTGGGTCTTGGAGATCGCCCCCGAGGCGGGGCGGATCGTGGTGCGGGTGCCGGAGGGGCTCCGGGGCTGACCGTCCACGTCGTCACCCTGTTCCCTGGGTTCTTTCGGGGGCCCCTGGAGGAGGGGATCCTGGGACGGGCGGTGACGGAGGGCCGGATCCGGGTGAACCTGCTGGATCTCCGCCCGTTCGGCGAGGGCCGCCATCGGGTCACCGACGACTACCCCTTCGGCGGCGGCGCGGGCATGGTCATGAAGCCCGGGCCGGTGGTGGACGCCATTGAGCGGGTGCGCCGGGCCGACGCGGACACCCGGGTGGTCCTGCTCACGCCCCAGGGCCGGTCGTTCCGCCAGGAGGTGGCCCGGGAGTTCGCCGGGGCCGGCAGCCTGACCCTGGTCTGTGGCCGGTACGAGGGGTTCGATGAGCGGATCCGGGCCTTCTGCGACGACGAGGTGTCGGTGGGGGACTACGTGTTGATGGGGGGGGAGGCCGCGGCCTGGGTCGTGATCGAGGCCACGGCCCGGCTGGTCCCCGGAGTGCTGGGGGATGCCGCCTCGCCCGAGGACGAGAGCCTGTCGGCCGGCCTGCTGGAGTATCCCCAGTACACCAGGCCCAGGGAGTTCCGGGGGTTGCGGGTGCCCGACGTGCTGCTGTCGGGCCACCACGGCGAGATCGCCGCGTGGCGGCGGAGGCAGGCGGTGATCCGCACGGCGCAGCGCCGCCCGGACCTCCTGAAACGGGCCGACCTCTCGGACGAGGAGCGGGAACTGGCCCGAAGGGTCCTGCGGGGAGAGACGGTTGACGAGGGCTAACGGGGCCCTGGCCCTGGTGCACCACCCGGTGCTCGACCGCACCGGCGGGGTGGTGGCCACGGCCGTGACGCCGCTGGACGTGCACGACCTGGCCCGACTGGCCGCCACCTACGGGCTGGGGGGGCTGTACGTGGTCACCCCCCTTCGGGCCCAGACCGAGTTGCTGGAGCGTTTGCTCCGCCACTGGGTGCAGGGGGCCGGGGGCCGGGCCAACCCCTGGCGGCGCCGGGCCCTGGAAGGGGTTCGGCTGGTGAGTGGGCTGGACAAGGCCGTGGCCGACCTGGGAGCGCGGTGGGGCGGCCGGCCCTGGGTGCTCGCCACCTCGGCCCGCCGGGAGGGGGACCGGGTCGGGTTCGGGGAGGCCCGGCAGCGATTGGACGGGCCGGGGGCAGGGTGCCTCGTCGTGTTCGGAACGGGATGGGGCCTGGCCCCCGAGGCGTACGAGGCGTGCGACGACGTGCTCGAGCCGGTGGATGCGGGGTTTGGGTACAATCACCTTTCGGTGCGATCCGCCGCCTCGATCGTGGTGGACCGGCTGTTCGGGGTACGCGCCCCCCCGGCGCCGGGGCGAGATCGACACGGGTGACCCGCGGCGCGGCCGGGGGTCTGGAAACCAGAAGGAGTCAGCCATGAACGTGATCGACATGCTGGAACGCGAGCAGATGCGGATGGACGTCCCCTACCTGCGCCCCGGCGACAAGCTGCGGGTCCATTACCGGATCCGGGAGGGTCAGAAGGTGCGCACTCAGGTGTTCGAGGGGGTGCTGATCGCCAAGAAGGGCGGCGGGGTCCGCTCGACGATCACGGTCCGCAAGATGAGCTTCGGGGTGGGGGTGGAGCGGACGTTCCCGGTCCACAGCCCCCTAATCGAGAAGATCGACGTGGTCTCCCGCAGCAAGGTGCGCCGGGCCAAGCTCTACTATCTGCGGGCCCTGCGAGGCAAGGCGGCGCGGCTCAAGGAACTGCGCACCCACTAGGGACGGGAGCCCCGGGTTGGGCCGGGTCCGCGAGCCCCTGGGAACACCCGACCGGGAGGCGTACGCCTCCGGCGCCCGGAAGGTGTGCGGCGTGGACGAGGTGGGCCGCGGCCCGCTCGCCGGGCCGGTGGTGGCCGCGGCCGTGGTGCTCCCCTCGGGGGTGCGGATCCCAGGCCTGGACGACTCCAAGAAGCTGCGGCCGGCGGCCCGGGCCGAGCTGGTGCCCAGGATCCGCGAGGCAGCTGTTGCCGTGGGAGTCGGCGAGGCCACGCCGGAGGAGATCGACCGGACGAACATCCTCCGGGCCTCGCTCCGGGCCATGTGCCGGGCCGTGTCGGACCTGGGGCTGGAACCCGACCTCCTCCTGGTGGACGGGGTCCACCCCCTGCCCCTCGATCTGCCCCAGCGAACCCTGGTGGGGGGCGACGGCCGCAGTCTCGCCATCGCGGCCGCCTCGGTGATCGCCAAGGAGCATCGGGATGCTCTCATGGCGGAGCTGGGCCGAAGGTACCCGGGATACGGGTTCGAGGACCACAAGGGCTACCCCACCGCGGCCCACCGCGAGGCCCTGGCCCGGCTGGGGCCCAGCCCGGCCCACCGGCTCACTTTCCGGGGGGTCCGGGAGCTGGCCGGGGCCCTGCCGGTCCAGCAGGGCCTGTTCGGGGCGTCGTGAGCGCGCGGAGGACCCGCCGACTCGGCCAGGCCGGGGAGGATCTGGCGGTGGAGGTTCTTCGCCGCCGGGGGTACCGGATCCTCGAGCGCAACTACCGGTGTCCCCTGGGCGAGATCGACTGCGTGGCCCTGCACGGCCGGACCCTGGTTTTCCTCGAGGTGAAGACCCGGGCCGGCCAGGCCTACGGAGCCCCCCACGAGGCCGTGGATCGGCGCAAGCGTCGCAAGCTCACCCGCCTCGCCCAGTACTTCGCGAGGGAGCGGCGGCTCGAAGGGGCGCCGATGCGCTTCGACGTGGTGGCCGTACGCTGGGACGGCCCGTGCCCCACGGTGGAGGTGTTCGAGAACGCCTTCGAGGCCGTGGAGGACAGGCGGTGACCCCGCGCCGGAGGGGCCCCGCCGGGAGCCCGTCGCCGGTCCCCGCCTCCTGACATCCCCTGGAGAACCCCATGCAGAATCCGAGTGTGCGCATTCCGATCCCCATCGAAGAGGAGATGAAGCGCTCGTACCTCGATTACGCCATGAGCGTGATCGTGGGCCGGGCCCTGCCCGACGTGCGCGACGGGCTCAAGCCGGTACACCGCCGGGTCCTGTTCGCCATGCACGACCTGGGGAACCGCTGGGACAAGCCGTTCAAAAAGTCGGCCCGGGTGGTGGGCGACGTGATCGGTAAGTACCACCCTCACGGCGACGCCGCGGTGTACGACACGCTGGTGCGCATGGCCCAGGACTTCAGCCTCCGCTACCCGTTGGTGGACGGGCAGGGCAACTTCGGGTCCATCGACGGCGACGCGCCGGCGGCCATGCGCTACACCGAGGTCCGGCTCACCCGGCTGGCCGGGGAGATGCTGGCCGACATCGACATGGAGACGGTGGATTTCGGGCCCAACTACGACGGCTCCCTGGAGGAGCCCCTGGTCCTCCCGTCGCGCATCCCCAACCTGCTGGCCAACGGCAGCTCCGGCATCGCCGTGGGGATGAGCACCAACGTGCCCCCCCACAACCTGACCGAGCTGTGCGACGCCCTCGTCCTGCTGGCCCACAACCCCGGGGCCACGATCGAGGAGCTGATGGGGGTCCTGCCCGGCCCGGACTTCCCCACCGGTGCGTTCATCTACGGCACGAAGGGGATCCACGAGGCCTACCGGACCGGCCGGGGCACGATCCGGCTCCGCGCCCGGGCCCTGATCGAGCGCCACCCCCGCACGGCCCGGGAGGCGATCGTGGTCACCGAGCTGCCCTACACGGTGAACAAGGCGAAGCTCATCGAGGAGATCGCCGGCCTGGTGCGCGACAAGAAGATCGACGGCATCTCAGACCTGCGGGACGAGTCGGACCGGGACGGGATCCGGGTCGTGGTGGAGCTGAAGCGCGGCGAGGACGCCCGGATCGTGCTGAACCGGCTGTATAAGATGACCCGCATGGAGATCCCCTTCGGGATCAACCTGTTGGCCATTGTGGACCGCCAGCCCCGGGTGCTCACCATCAAGGAGGCCCTCCAGCACTACATCGATCACCGGCGGGAGGTGACGATCCGCCGGACCCATTTCCGGCTGCGCAAGGCCCGGGCCCGGGCCCACGTGCTCGAGGGGTTCAAGATCGCGCTCGACAACCTCGACACCGTGATCGCCCTGATCCGGGGCAGCGCCTCGCCGGCCGAGGCCCGGGCCGGGCTGATGGAGCGGTTCGGGCTCAGCGAGGAGCAGGCCAAGGCGATCCTGGAGCTGCGGCTGCACCGCCTGACCGGGCTGGAGCGGGACAAGATCCTGGAGGAGTACCGGGAGACCCTGCGCCTGATCGAGGAGCTGGAGGGGATCCTGGCCGACGACCGGAAGGTGCTCGGAATCCTGGTGGCCGAGTTCGAGGAGATCCGTGGCAAGTACGGCGACGAACGGCGCACCGAGATTGTGGCCCGGACCGAGGAGATCACCATCGAGGACCTGATCGCCGAGGAGGAGATGGTGGTCACCATCTCCCACGCCGGCTACATCAAGCGCAACCCGGTGTCGCTGTACCGGAGCCAGCGCCGGGGCGGTAAGGGCCGGATGGGCATGACCACCCGGGAGGAGGATTTCGTCGAGCACCTGTTCGTGGCCTCGACCCACTCCTACATCCTGTTCTTTAGCAACCGGGGCAAGGTGTACTGGCTCAAGGTCCACGAGATCCCCCAGGCGGGCGCGGCGGCCCGGGGCAAGGCCGTCGTGAACCTGCTGCCCATCGAGAGGGGCGAGACGATCTCGGCGTTCCTGCCGGTGCGGGAGTTCCAGGAGGGCTGGTACGTGCTCATGGTGACCCGTCGGGGCCTGGTGAAGAAGACGGACCTTCGGGCGTTCTCCAAGCCGTGGAGGACCCGGGGGATCCAGGCGATCACCCTGGACGAGGGCGACGACCTCATCGCCACCCGGATCACCGACGGCAACCAGGAGATCGTGCTGAGCACCCGGAACGGTCTGGCCATCCGGTTTTTGGAGAGTGAGATCCGGCCCACGGGCCGCACCAGCCGCGGGGTGAAGGGGATCGAGCTCGGCCCCGGCGACGAGCTGGTGGCGGTGGACGTGGTGCGGCCGGGCACCACCCTTCTCACCGTGACCGAGAAGGGGTTCGGCAAGCGCACCGCCTTGGAGGAGTACCGGCGCCAGAGCCGGGCCGGCAAAGGGATCATCACCATCAAGACCACCGAACGCAACGGGCCGGTGGTGGGGGTCCTGGCCGTGGAGGACGGGGACCAGGTGTTCCTGATCGCCAGCTCCGGAAAGATCATCCGAACCGGGGTGAGCGGTATCCCGGTGATCGGCCGTAACACCCAGGGCGTGAAGCTGATCGACATGGAGCTCGGCGAGACCGTGGCGGCCGTGGCCCGGGTGGTCGAGCGGGAGGACGAGCCCGAGAACGGCGAGCCGAAGGACGAGCCGCAACCGTAGCGCGGGCCGACAGAGCCCCCTCCCAACCACACAACGGCAGGTCGCCCCTTCGGTGGCCTGCCGTTGCCCATTGATACCGAGTTGCCATCCATAGGATACCCAGCCGGGGGCGGGGCAAGGGACCTGCCTCCGGCCGGGCGCGAAGCCAGGCTTGAGATTCGCCGCGCAGGCATGGGGCGGGGGAGCTGGCTTCATGACAACCCGTTGGAATCCGAACCCTTTCGCAGTCCAGACGCCGGAGGCACTGCGCGGCGAGCGAAGGGGCCGCGCCCGGCTCTCCGACAGGACCCTTGCCCCTCTGGGCAGGGGGGCAATAGATTTGAACGCGACTTGGTATGACCGCGCCGTTCGGCGAGATCCCCGTTCCCCGGGCGCGGGGCTGGTGGTCCGGTTCTTGCTTGCGTTCCGCTTCCCCGGGCCGTGACGGTTGTCAGCTCCAGTAGACCGCGAGGCGGCCTGTTTGCGAGGAAGTAACTTGAACCGATCCCCGCACAGTTTCCGCGGTGGGGCATGGGTTTCAGGAACCGGAATCCAGCGGCCAGGAGACAGGAAATCCCGAAAAGCAGTTTGGGTTTCCGGGGGGACTCTCTCGGGGCACCGAAGAGCCTTCTCCTTGTCCACCGACTTCTGAATTCTGGCCCCTGAAACCCATTGCCCCCGAGACCGTGAGGTGGCGCCAAAGAGGCGGGGCCATGCTTGGAACACTCTGGAATCAAGTAGGTTTTCATGCCTCCCAGCGTCCTAGCCTCCCAGCGTCCTAGCGGACGTTACTTGGAAGGCCGGTGGTCGTTACCGTATCGGTTTTGTCGGCACGCTTCGGAAACCCGAGGCTTGAACGGGGGCTTAGAAGAAAAAGAACTCGCTCTTCCTCAAGTGTGAGAACGGCCTATCCGATGGGTTTCTGTGTTTGGTGAGCCGAAAGTGGGGGAACCTTGACACAGTGAGACCCCTCCGATACGATCCGGCGGGACTTTTTCCGAGTTCCCTGCGGCCTGCCCTGGGCCGCGGAGGCCGCCGCCCGCCTTTGCCAGGAGCTCCGGATGGCACTGTGGAAACCCAAGAACCTGGTGGGCCTGGACATCGGAAGCCATTTCGTCAAGGCGGTGGAACTCCGGCACCATAAGGGCGGATACGACCTGACCAACCTGGGCGTGGCCCAGCTCCCTCCCGAAGCCATCGTCGACGGCGTGATCATGGACTCGGCCGTCGTGGTGGAGTCGATCCGCAGCTTGTTCTCTCACCTCAAAATCAGGAACAAGAGCGTCGCCACCTCGGTCTCCGGCCACTCTCTAATCGTAAAAAAGATCCAGCTTCCCCTCATGACGGAGGAGGAGCTGGAGGATCAGATTCAGTGGGAGGCGGAACAGTACATTCCGTTCGAGATCGAGGAGGTGAACGTAGATTTTCAGGTCCTCGGACCGGTTCTCGAGGAGGAGGGCCAGATGGAGGTCCTCCTCGTGGCGGTGAAGAAAGATATTATCAACGACTACGCCGCAGTGATCACCGAGGCCGGTCTCACCCCCCAGGTAGTGGATGTGGATGCGTTCGCCCTCGAGAACATCTTCGAGGTGAGCTACCCCGAGCACCTGGACAAGACGGTGGTGCTCGTGGACGTGGGTGCGAGCATCATGAACATCAATGTGCTCCGCAACGGGGTGAGCACTTTCACCCGGGACATCACCATGGGCGGCGCCAACTTCACCGAGGAGATCCAGAAGGAGCTCGGGGTGAGCTATGAAGAGGCCGAGGTTCTGAAGCTCGGCGGCCACGTGGGCACCCTGGGACCCCAGGATGCCTTGGAGGTGCTGCGGCTCACCACCGAGAACCTGGTGCTTGAGATCCAGCGGTCCTTGGATTTCTTCAGCGCCACCTCGGCCGAGGAGGAGATCGACGGGCTGTTCCTGTGCGGGGGGTCCTGCCGGATCCCGGGGTTGGCCGCCGCTGTGGAGGAACGGGTGGGGATAACGGTTGAGATCCTGAACCCGTTTCGGGGGATCCGCTGGTCCGAGAAGGGGTTCGACCCGGACTATCTCGAGGAGGTGGGGCCGGTGGCAGCCGTGGCCACGGGGCTCGCACTGCGGAGGATCGACGAGCGATGATCCGCATCAACCTGCTCCCGGTCCGCGCCGAACGGCGCCGGGAGGTGCTCCGGCGCCATGCCGTGATGGTGGCGGTTCTTGGGGTCGCGCTGGTGGGAGCCATCGTGGCGGTCGACTCCATGATCCGATCCGACATCGCCGAGGCCCGGCAGCGCATCGCCGCCCGGAAGGCCGAGATCGCTCGGCTGCAAAAAGTGATCGGAGAGGTCAAGGAGTTCCGGAAGAAGAAACGGGACCTGGAGGAGAAGCTGGAGGTCATCGCCCGCCTGGAGGAGCGCCAGAGGGGCCCGTCGCGGGTGCTCTATGAGATCGCCCGGTTGACCCCCCAGAAGATGTGGCTCGAGAGGCTCCGGGACTCCGGGGGAGCGATGACCCTCGAGGGTTACGCCATCGACAACCAGACCATCGCCCGGTTCATGACCGCTTTAGAGCGCAGCCCGTTGTTTCGCGGGGTGCGGCTCGAGGTGACCCGTCAGGTGAGCAAGGGAGGGGTCAATCTGAAGTCCTTCACGATCCAGACGACCATCGTGTACCCGAAGGCGGGGTGACCCATGGCGGCCGTGGTCGACACCTATCTGAAGTGGCCGGCAAGCCGAAAGGCCCTGCTGTGGGTGGGGTTCACCGTGCTCGTGGGGCTGGGCTACTACTTCCTGGGGTTCCAGCCCCGGCTCCGGGAGCTCCGGGACCTGGAGGACCGGTACGAGCGGCTCGGCCGGGAGCTTCGGGAGAACCAGGCCATCGCCGACAACCTCCCCCGGGTGAGGGAGGAGGTGCGGCGCCTGGACGAGAAGCTGGCCGAGGCCCTCCAGAAGCTCCCCAACCGGGAAGAGATCCCGGACCTGCTCCGGACCATCAGCGACCTGGGAAAGGACTCGGGTCTTGAGTTCCTGCTGTTCAAGCCGGGGGGGAGCCAGCCCAAGGACTTCTACGCCGAGGTTCCCCTGGAGATGCAGGTGCTCGGCCGCTACCACGACGTGGCGGTGTTTTTCGACAAGGTGGGACGCCTTCCCCGAATCGTCACGATCGTCTCCAGCGAGTTTGGAAACCCCAAGCCGGAGCCGGGGGGGATGAAGCTCACCGTGAGCTGTCGGGCTGTGACCTATAAGTTTCTGGAGCCCGGCGAGAAGGCGGCGGCGGACAAGAAGCGAAAGAAGAAGGGAGGGAAGCGGTGATCCCCCGGCGGGTGCGTCCGGCCTGGTGGGGGGTGGTCCTGGCCACGGCGCTCTGGGCCTGCGGAGGGGAGCCTCCGAGCAGCCCGGCTCCGGCCAAGGCCCCACCCGTGCGCAAGCCCGCGCCCAAGGCTCGGAAAGCGGCGACCCCCTCGGCGGCCGAAGAGGCTCCTGCGTTCGTGTACGATCCCGAAGGGCTGCGGGATCCGTTCCAGCCGTTCATCCGGATCGAGCCCGAGAAGAAGGAGAAAAAGCCTCCCGACGTGTTCGTACCCAAGACGCCCCTGCAGCGGTTCGCGGTGGAGGAGCTGCGGGTGGCCGGCATCGTGTGGGGGCCGGGGAAGCCGGCAAGGGCCCTGGTCGAAGCGCCGGACGGCAAGGGGTACGTGGTGCGGGTAGGAACCCTCGTGGGGGACCGGGGCGGGAAGATCGTTGCGATCCACCCGGACCGGGTGGTGGTGGAGGAACGGGTGGTGGACCTGCTGGGAGAGGTGCAGGCCCGGAGCGTGGACCTGCGGCTACACACTCCCGAGGATGAGGTGAGGCCATGAGCCAATCGACACGGCGCCCGAGCGCCTGGAAGACGGTGTGTGTGGCGGCCCTGGGGACCGCGTTGGCGGCGTGCGCCGCACCCCAGCCCCGTACCAGCGCCGAACCCCCGGCCCCGGCAGCTCCGGCGGCCGAGGCGCAACGGGTGCGCATCACCGGCCTGTCGATCTCCCCCCAGGACACGGGCGATCGGATCCATCTGGAGGCGGACGGCACCCCGGCCCACCGGCTGCGCGTGTCCGACGCGCCTCCCCGGGTTTCGCTGCGGCTCGACGGGGTGACCCTGGAGGGGGTCGCTCCCCGGGTGGACGTGGGCGACGGCGTGGTCGAGACCCTTGAGGCCCGGGCCCTGCCGGGAGGGGACGCGGAGATCACGGTGCGGCCGGCCGGGCCGGTGGAGGCCGTGGTCGAGCCGGTTTCCGGGGGCCTCGACCTGGTGGTGCGGTTGCGGGCCACCGGCTCCCGGACCGAGGCACCCTCCGGTGCTGAGGCGGTCCACGGGGTGGTGGAGCCGCTGGCCGAAAACCAAGGCCTTCGGTTCCGGTTTGGCAAGGAACCTACGAGCCTGGCCGCCTTCCTGCTCTCGGACGGCCGAAGGCTCGTGATCGACGCCGAGGGCGTATCCCTTCCGTCGGCCCAGATCACCAAGGACCTGGGGGGGCCGGTGGTGAGGGTGCGTCTGGGCCGCCAGGAGGGGCGCGTGCGTGCGGTGGTGGAGGCGAAGGCCCCATCGGTGTGGAAGGGGTACCGGCTCGAAAAGGTGCCGGAAGGGTTCGTTCTGAAGCTGCGTGAGGCCGGCGAGGCCCCGAAGCCCGAGCCGAAGGCGACTCCCCCTCCCGCCGCCCGGAAGGCCGAGGAGGCCCGGCCCGCCGCTGCCGAGACCCGGTGGGAAGGCCTGGCCGGCGGCGGTGAGGTGAGCGACCTGGGCTTCCGCCAGGACGCCGACTGGAGCCGGGTCGAGCTGGCGTTCACAAAGCCGGCACCCCACCGGGTGGTGGAGGCCGGCCCGGAGCGGATCGTGGTGGACGTCCCGGCCACGACCCTGCCCAAACGGTTCACCCGGGCCCTCGACACCTCGGCGTTTCCCGGCGCCGTCAAGCTGGTGGCCGCTTACCCCCGGGGCAGCGACACCCGGTTGGTGGTGGACCTGCGGAAACCCGCCCCGTTCCGGATCGAGCGGGACGCAACCCACCTGACCGTCCTGGTGGCGGGGGGGGCGGCCGCGCCGCCCGAGATCGGGGTGGCTGCTGTGCGGAGGGAAAAGGATCAGATCGTGCTCGTGGAGGGGAAGCCTGCCGGGGGCGAGGAGGTACGGGTCGGTGAGGAGACGGGCGGCCCGGTGTACACGGGTCGGCGGCTGTCGATGGACTTCGTGGATGCCGACATTCGGAACGTGCTGCGGCTGATCGGGGAGGTGAGCGGGCTGAACCTGGTGGCCGGGGACGACGTGCAGGGCAAAGTGACGGTGCGGCTGGTGGACGTGCCTTGGGACCAGGCCCTGGACGTGATCCTCAAGACCCGGGGGCTCGACAAGGTGCGCGAGGGCAACGTGATCCGGATCGCCCCTGCAGAGCGGCTCGCCCAGGAGCGGGCCCGGAGGTTCGAGCAGGAAAAGGCGGAGAAGGAGCAGGCTCCGCTGGTCACGGACATCGTGCCCGTGAACTACGCTTCGGCCCAGGAGCTGTCGGACAAGGTCAAGGCCGTGCTGTCGGACCGGGGCTCGGTCTCGGTGGACGAGCGGACCAACTCCATCCTGATCAAAGACGTGGCCAAGAGGCTCGAGGAGGCGCGGGATCTCGTCCGCCGGCTCGACACCCAGACCCCGCAGGTGCTGATCGAGGCCCGGATCGTGGAGGTGTCATCCACCTTCGCCAAGGACCTGGGGATCCAGTGGGGGGGACGGTTCGAGGCGAGCACCCGCACGGGCGCGGCCACCGACTGGGCGTTCCCCCACTCGATCGGGATCTCCGGAGACACGGGAGTGGGCAACTTCGCGGTGAACTTCCCGAGCGCCGGTGGTGCCGGCGGGCCGGGCGGGGCGTTGGCCCTCACGCTGGGCCACGTGAACGACGTGTTCTCCCTGGATCTTCGGCTCTCGGCCATCGAGACCTCGGGCAAGGGCCGGGTGATCTCGTCGCCCCGCGTGACCACCCTCGACAACAAAACGGCCGAGATCAGCCAGGGCGTGGAGATCCCGTTCACCACGGCCACCGAGGAGAAGATCGAGACCCAGTCCATCGAGTACAAGCTGAGGCTCAACGTGACCCCCCACGTCACGGCCGACCGGTCCATCATCATGAAGATCGACCTGTCCAAAGAGGACCCGTCCACAACGTTCCAGGCCGTGGACTCCCGGACCCCGGGCAAGGAGACCCGGGCGGCCACCACCGAGGTACTGGTGAAGGACGGGGAGACCACGGTGATCGGCGGGATCATCACGAACCGCCAGTCCAAGGTGGAGTCGGGGCTCCCCTGGCTGTCGAAGCTGCCGTTCGTAGGGTGGATGTTCAAGAGCAAGAACAACCGCTTGGACAAGACCGAGCTGATCATCTTCATCACCCCGAAGATCGTGAACCCGCCGGTCCTGGAGACGGCGGCCCAAGGCCCGTGATGGGGATGCGCTACCGTACGGCCGGGGAGTCCCACGGGCCCGTCCTGATCGCGGTGGTGGAGGGGGTGCCGGCGGGCCTGGCCCTGGACCCGGCCGAGGTCGATCGGGACCTGGCTCGGCGCCAGGGCGGCTACGGCCGGGGCGGCCGCATGAAGATCGAGGCCGATCGGGTGGAGATCCTGGCCGGGGTGCGCTGGGGAACGACCACGGGAGCCCCTGTGGTGCTCGCCGTGCGGAACCGAGACTGGGCCAACTGGCAGGAGGGCATGAGCCCGTCCCCGGAGCACACGGGCTCGATCCCGCCGGTGACCCGGGTGCGACCGGGCCATGCCGACCTGCCCGGTGCGCTCAAGCACGACCTGGACGACGCCCGCAACGTGCTGGAGCGCGCCAGTGCCCGGGAGACCGCGGCCAGGGTGGCGGCCGGGGGGGTGGCCAAGGCCCTCCTCGCCGAGGTCGGGATCCGGGTCGGGTCGTTCGTCACCTCGGTGGGGCCGGTGGAGGCGGCGTGGGAGGACCCCTTCCCCGAGCTCCACGCCCGGGCGGAGACGGCTCGGATCCGGATGCCGGACCCGCACGCGGACGAGGCTGCCTGCCGAGCCGTGGACCGAGCCCGGGCCGCCGGAGACACCCTGGGGGGCACGTTCGTGGTGTTCGCCACCGGTGCTCCGGTGGGGCTGGGGACCCACGTGGTGCCCGAGGGCCGGCTGGACGCCCGGCTCGCGGCCGCGTTCCTCGCCATCCCGGCAATCAAGGGGTTCGAGGTGGGCATGGGGTTTGAGGGCGCCCGGCTTCCGGGGAGCCGGGTCCACGACGAGATCCTGCCGGGCGGGCCCGGAGACGGCCGGCGGGGAGGAGTTCGGCGGCCGACGAACCGGGCCGGCGGGATCGAAGGGGGCATCACCAACGGTGAGGACGTGTGGGTGCGGGCGGCGATGAAGCCCATCCCCACCCTGATGCGGCCGTTGCGCACGGTGGACCTGACCACGGGCCAACCCTTGGAGGCCTCGACCGAGCGCAGCGATGTGTGCGCCGTGGCAGCGGCGAGCGTGGTGGGCGAGGCCGTGCTGGCCTTCGAGCTGGCCCGGGCGGTCGTCGAGAAGTTCGGGGGGGACACCGTGGCCGATCTCAAGGGGGGGCTCGAGTCCTACCTCGACCGGATCAATCGGCGGTGGGCCGGAACATCGTCCTGACCGGGTTCATGGCCGCGGGCAAGTCGGCCGTGGGACGCCGGGTGGCGCAACGCCTGGGCTGGGGGTTCGTGGACCTGGACGCCGAGATCGAGCGGGCCGCGGGCCGCTCGATCTCGGAGATCTTCTCCGGGGAGGGGGAAGAGGGGTTTCGACGATGGGAGGTCGAGGCCCTGGCCCGGGTGCTCGGGGAGACCCGGCGGGTGATCGCCACCGGAGGCGGGGTGCTGCTGCGGGAGGAGAACCGAAGGCTTCTGCAGGACCACGTGGTGATCAATCTGCGGGTGAGCGCTGACGAGGCGGTGGCCCGGGCGGCAGCGAGCTCGACCCCGCGCCCCTTGCTGCGCGGCTCGGACCCGCTGGGGCGAGCCCGGGAGCTCTTGGCCCGACGGGCGGTCCTGTACGATGCCGTGACGATCCAGGTGGAGACCGAGGGCCGGCCGCTTCCCGAGGTGGTCGAAGAGGTGTGGCAGCGGGTGCGCCAGGAGATGGGGCCGTGAGGACCCTGCGGGTGGGGCTGGAGGAGAGGGCCTACCCGGTCCTGGTGGGGTCGGGCCTGCTGGACCGCCTGGCCGACCTGGAGCCGGCCCGGAGCCTGTTGGCCGGGCGACGAATCTTTTTGGTGACCGACCGCACGGTCGGGAGGCTGTGGGCCGAGGCGGCCGAGGGGGCGCTCGTGGGGGCGGGGGCGACGCTCCTGGAGCGGTTCGCCATGGAGCCGGGCGAGGGGCACAAGACCCTGGAGACCGCGGCCGCCCTGTGGGACGCCCTCCTGGCCGCCGGGATCGAGCGGCAGGACCTGGTCGTGGCCCTCGGGGGCGGCGTGGTGGGGGACGTGGCCGGGTTCGCGGCCGCCACCGTCCTCCGGGGCGTCGGGTTCGTCCAGATCCCCACCACCCTCCTGGCCATGGTGGACTCGAGCGTGGGGGGAAAGACCGGCATCGACCACCCCCGGGGCAAGAACCTGATCGGCGCGTTCCACCAACCCCGGCTCGTGGTGGCCGACCCGGCCCTCCTCTCCACCCTGCCCCGGCGGGAGGTTCTGTCGGGCCTGGCCGAGGTGGTGAAGGCGGGGCTCATCGGCGACCCGGCGTTGTTCGAGCTCCTGGAGACCGCCGGGCCGGATCTGGTGGAGGACGCCGAGGCCCTGGAGGAGGCGGTGGCCCGGGCCGTGGCCCTCAAGGCCCGGGTGGTGGCGGCGGACGAGCGCGAGGCCGGGGAGCGGGCCGTTCTCAACCTCGGCCATACCTTCGGCCACGCCGTGGAGACGGCGGCAGGGTATGGGACCTACACCCACGGAGAGGCCGTGGCCATGGGGCTCGGGTTCGCGGCCCGCCTCTCCGAGCGGCTGGGGCTGCTGGCGGCCCCCCAGGCGAAACGGATTGGGGCGCTTCTGCGGGCGTGGGGGTACCGGTTAAGGCCCGAAGGGGTTTCGGTCGAAACGATCCGTACGGCGCTTCGCCACGACAAGAAGAGCCGGGGCGGCGAGCCTCGGTGGGTGCTTCTCAGTGCCATCGGCCGGGCCGAGTGGGGGCGCCAGGTGCCTGCCGACCTGCTCGCCGACCTGCTCGCGGAGACGGTACACGAGCCATGACCATCCCAAGGCGTTTCCTCCGGCCTCTTCTTCCCCTGCTGCTCGCCGCGGTCGCGGCCTGCGGGGTCGAGGAGTACAATCCCGGCCCGGCCCAGCCCGGCCCGGCCGCCCCGGAGGTCTCGGTCCCGGTGGTGGACGAGTCGAGCGTCACCGGCGTGGACCTGGCGACCAGCGTGGAGTACGACGCCGGAACGGGCGAGGTCAGGGTGTTCGCCCGGGTCGAGGACCAGAACGGGGATCCATTGTTCGACCTCGGGCCCGAGAACTTCGCGATCATCCTGAACCCCGGCACGGCTCCCCGGCCGATCGAGCAAGACGATGTGACGGTCTCTTTGGCCTCGTCGGATGCCAGTGTCGTGGCTCTGGTGATCGACTCCAGCGGCTCCATGGGGGCCGAAACCGAGACCGGTCAGACCCGGATGCAGGTAGCCAAGGAGGCGGCCAAGCTGTTCGTGGGCCTGATGGCGACGGACGACCTGGTGGCTGTGGTGGACTTCGATGACGAGGCCCGGATCCTCCAGCAATTGACCAGCGACCAAACCGTCCTCGAGGAGACCATCGACGGGTTCACGGCCAGCGGCGCCACCAACCTGGGGGGCGCCCTGATCGAGGCGGTGCGGGCGGTGGGCACCCGGCCGGGTCGGCGGGCCGTGGTGCTGCTGACCGACGGCGACGACACCGTGGACTCTGTGGCGGGGGGGCCCGATGTCTGGATGCAGGACTCCACCAGCACGCGCTACCAGGGGCTCCAGTTGGCGAAGGAGCGGGAGCTGGTGGTGTTCACGGTGGGCTTGGGGGGGGACCTCAGCGACACCGGCAAGGCCGATCTCCAGACCTTTGCCGAGGAGACCGGGGGGGAGTTCTTCGAGGCGGTGACTGCATCGAGTTTGCTGACGGCGTTCGGGGTGACGATCCCCCAGCGCATCGAGGCCCTGTCCCCCATCGACACGCTCGAGCTTGCGTTTCCCAACCCGTTCACCTTGCCCGGAACGCTCTCGTCCTTGGACGTTCCGTTCGTGACCAGTGTGACCTACGCAAACCAGAACGGTACGCTTCGGGCGGTGTTCTCCGGCACCTACACCGTGACCCGCCCGTGACCGGCAACCGGGAGAAACCCACGATGCGAACCCTGTACACAGCCCTGGTCGTGCTGGCCGTGGTCGCCCTCGGGCTCGGCGGGTGCGGAAGTGCCAACGACTTCCAGGCCGGAAACCTGTTGACCGTGGAGAAGGTGGCGGACTCCGCGGGAAGCACCGCGCCGGTGTTCGCAGCCGTGGAGAAGACGGACGACTCGGGCAAGGACGGGGAACTGGGCACGGACGACGAAGGGGAGGGGGACGGAATCCCCAACGAGCCCATTGCCAACGTGGAGGCACGGCTTTCCAATGACATGGGCACGATCACGTTTCGGAACGAGACCCGCCCCGGGGTGGAAGAGGGCCGGCCCCTGCTGGTCTATCGGGTGGATCTGACCTACGTGGACAAGTACGGCCGCTCCCACGACTACGCCCCCACCCGGTCCGAGTTTCCCACCGTGGAGGTGCCGGCCGACGGCACGGCGGACGTGGATGTGACCTTGGTCCCGGTGGAGATGAAGCTGAACGGGCTTCGGGAAGCGATCCTGTTCGAGACCGACCCCACCGAACGGGAGGCGGTTCGCCAATGGACCATCTACGTGGACGCGTACGCCAAGGACGTCTTGAACGACGACGACGTGCACGCACGTGGATCCATCACCGTGCGGTTCATCAACCCCATCGTGGAAGATCTGATCGTGGAAGATCTCGCCACGCAGTAAGTACCAGGGGACCCCCGAATCTCCGCGGAGGAACTTTCATGCGCGTGCAGCGCTCCTTTCGCTTGGTTCTCGTCTTCGCCCTCGCGGCCTGTTTCCTGATGCTGGCGGGATGCGGCTCCGAGGACAGCGGCGGCCCTCCGCCAGCCCCTTCCGCCCCGACAACGACGGGGGGGGGAGCGGACGGGGGGGAGACCGGGGGCTCCACCTCGGGCCGTGCCACCGTGGCCGCGTCGGCGTCTGTGGAGCGGTTCACCGCAGGGGACGCGACCGGCGCCACGATCACGGCCGCGGTAAAGGATGCCTCTGGGGACCCCCTCGAGGGGGTAGAGGTGTCCTTCACCACGGATCTGGGCGTGCTGGACGGAGGAACCTCGTCTGCCACGAAGACGACCGGCTCGGACGGTACGGCCTCGGTGGTGCTCTCGGCGACCGAGGCGGGATCGGCTCGGGTCCGGGCTACGGCCGAGGGTCTCACCCGGAGCGTGACCGTGACCGTCGAGCCGGGGGCGGTGGCCTCGTTGACGTTGTCGGCCGACGCCTCCACGGCCACGGCTGACGGGGCGAGCACGGTGCAGCTGACCGCCACGGCGAAGGATGCTTACGGGAACCTGAGTGCCACCGGGTCGGTGGTCTTTTCAGTTGATCTCGGCACGTTCGAGGGGACCAACGGGGCCCAGTCGACCACGGCACCGCTCGTCAACGGGGTGGCGACGGCTACCCTGGTGGCCCCGACCTCGGCGGGCACCGCCACCGTGAGCGCGAAGGCCGACAACGACACCACGGACACGGCGGACGACGTGGCGGCCACGGATCTGGAGATCGAGTTTACCACGGCTCCCCCTGCAGAGTTGGGGACCTACGTGTTGGAGGGCTCGGGCGCCGAGTTCGGGGCTGGGGAGTGCGCCCTGTTCACATTGACCGCGAGTGACGCGAACGGATCGGCGATCCGTGGCGAGGCGGTAACTTTTACCACGGACGGAGGGGCTCTGTTCCTGGACGGCTGTGAGAGCACCGGCGGGGCCGCGTCGGTGAGTACGGCCACGGATTCGTCCGGCAAGGCAAGGGTCTACCTTCGGGTGCCGACCGTGGCGGGGACGGTCTTCGTGTCGGCGGCCAGTGCGGAGATCGGTGGTTTCGACCGGACCTCGGTGACGGTGGTCGCTGGGGCTCCGGATGCGGGTGGGATCTCGATCCGGCTGCTCCCGGCGAATCTCACCGCGGACGGGACGGGGGAGGCCCAGGGCACCGTGGAGGTCCGGGACGCCTATGGTAACCCCGTGGACACCACGGTCAATTTGGCGGTCACGGACACGTCTGGCAACGTGGAGCCGAGCCTTGGCTTGGTGTCTCCCGCCCAGATCACGGTGTCAGGCGGGGTGGGAACCTTTACCTACACGGCGGGAACCACCTCGGGCACCGCGCGGATCACCGCCACAACGCCCAACGAGGTGACCGCCTTGGCGGAGGTAACCTTGATCGGCGTGCCGGTGGGATCCGTGACATTGAGCACCTCCGAGTCCTCGTTGGTGGCTGACGGGGACTCGCTGGTCACCCTGACCGCCCAGGTTGCGGACGAGGGAGGCAATCCCGTGGCTGCGGGCACCACCGTGTCCTTCTCGACGGACCTGGGCTCGTTGGTCGATGCCGACGGCGCCACGGTTTCGACCGCTGACACCGATGCGCTCGGACGGGCGGTGGTGTATCTGAAGGCCGGCACCCAGCTGGGCGCTGCCACCGTGAAGGCGACCGCGGGAGGGGTGACGGACACGACCTCCGTGGCTCTGGTGCCGGGCCCGGCGGACAAGATTCTGATCCTGGCGAGCCCGACGGCCCTGGTTGCGGACGGGAGCCAGACGAGCACGCTACGGGTGGTGGTGCTGGATGCCGACAACCACCGTGTGGTCGACGGGACCGGGGCTGTGCTCGATGTGTCGACAGACGCGACAGGAAGCCCGGAGGGCTTCCTGTCCTCCTACTCCGTCACAACCACGGACGGCGAGTTCTCGGTGACCTATACGGCCCCGGCAGGAGCAGGGGACGGAGCCGCCAGGGTATCGGTCCAGGTGAGTACCGTCACCGAGGGGGTGGATCTGACGTTGTCGGACGAGGCCGTGGGGTCGGTTTCTCTCGAGCTGGGCAGTACCTCTCTCACGGCCGACGGCGTCTCGTCCACAACCGTGGACGTTAGGGTGTTGAACACGTTGGGGCAGCCGGTGGCCGACGGCACGGCGGTGACGCTGACCGCCACGTCGGGCTCTTTCGTGCCTGCGGGACCGTACACCACGGTGAACGGGGGGGTGTCGGTGTCGTACGTGGCGGGCTCGTCGGCAGGCCCGGTGGTGATCACGGCTAGTACGGGTGGGGTGTCCCAGAGCGCCTCCCTGACGTTGGCGTCCGGGCCTGTCGCATCCGTGACCATTACCCCCAGCTTGAGCCGGATCCCTCCCGACGGGACGACCCCTTCCGTGCTGACGGTCTCGGCGAAGGACTCCCAGGGGAACCCAGTGGATGCCACGGTGAGCCTGAGCACCACGCTGGGAGTGCTGTGGACCGACGATCCCACGTCGCCGGTGTCGTCGGTGACGTTGGTCAACGGCGAGGGCACGGTGAGGCTGACGGCGGACGAGAACGGCACCGCTACGGTCTCTGCGTCGGTGGACGGGGTGCTCTCCACCGAGGAGGTGGAGGTGGGGTTCACCTCGAGCGGCGACCCGGCCAACATCCTGCTCAGCCTCAGCCAGGAGACGGTGAGCGTGGCCGGGGTCGGCGAGGACGAGGTGGCCACGCTCAACATCACCGTGGTGGACGAGGGGGGAAATCCGATCACCGATTCGCCGAACAACGTGACGGTCGAGATCGTGGAGGGGCCCAACGGCGGCGAGGAGATCGCGGGGGCGGCCCTGGGAAGCTCCGCGACCCTGAGCACGACGAACGGCCGGGTGTCGGCGGACTTCCGGAGCGGGACGGTCCCGGGCACGGTCCGGATCCGGGTGACGGTGGGCTCGCTGACGGCGACCTCGCCCAGGATTACGGTGGTGGCAGGCCCGCCCTTCAGCGTGACGTTGGGCCGATCCAACGCGATTCAGGACAACGGGAACGGGACGCTGTCCCACGACTACTTTGCCCTGGTGTCCGACCAGTACGGCAATGCCGTGGCCGACGGTACCGCGGTGTACTTCGGCCAGGTGTACAACGCCAAGGCCAGCGGAAGCACCGGCGAGATCCAGGCCGGGGCGGACGACTTCGAAGACTCCTCTGCCGGTTTTTCGGCGGCGGGCGTGGAGGCGGGGGATACTCTGATCGTTCTCTCCGGCGCGGCCAAAGGGGGCTACGTGGTGGAAAGCGTCGTCTCCTCCACGGTGCTGGACCTGTTCTCGACACTGTCGGCGAGCGACACGGGGGTCTCCTATGTGGTGGGCAACCAGGCCGGGGGGGGGACGCTCGCTTCGCTCACCTCGACCACCGACGGAAAGGCCACGGTGACCATGATCTACCCTGGGAGCCTCGTGAACGACCCGGTGTGGGTTTACGCGGAGACTGCGGGGCGCACGGTGGGTGATGCGAGCAGGTACTCCCTCTCGTGGGTGGCCCCTACGCTGGTGACCGTGATCGGCCCGGATGAGGGTAACGCCGGGGAGGTGCTGGATTTCACGGTCCAGGTGACGGACAGCGCCTCGCCGGCGCATTACTTCGTCGAGAGCCTGGCCCTCACCGTGTCGGCGACGGACGGGACCCTGAGCAAGACCACCCTCACCACGGACGCGGCGGGAACCGATACGTTCACCTGGACGGTGCCGGCTGGGGCCGCTTCGGGGGACTCGTTCACGATCACGGTCATCGCCTCGGACGGAACCCTGACCACCCACGACGTAACGGTTCCGTAGCTGCGATGGGGCTTCCCGAGCGCTTGAGCCGGTTTCGTGAGGAGGGCTGGGAACCCCTGGCTCCCCTGTGGATCGAGCCCCTCCCCCCCGAGGAGGCGCTGGAGGAGCTCCGGGGCCGGGAGGGGGCGGTGTTCCGGATCCAGGAGGCCCGGTTCCTGGGGATGCTGGGACGATCCCGCGAGGCCCGGGCTGTCCTGGAGGGGCTGGGGGGGCCGTTACCCCCCGGGCTGGCGGTGCTTCGCCGGGCCGTGGCCGCCGAGCTAGGGGACGAGGTAGCCGAGGCCCAGGAGGAGGCCTGCGACGAGGCGGAGGAGCCCCCCATGGCCTCGAAGACCCTGGCCGAGATCCACGCGCGCCAGGGGGACGTGGAGGGGGCGGTGGCGATCTACCGGGAGGTGTTGGCCCGGGATCCGGACGACGTGGAGGCCCGGGAACGCCTCCGGCAGCTGCTGGGCACGGCGGAGGAGCCCCCACCGAGCGGGGCGGCGGGTCGGTTGGCCGAATGGCTGGAACGCGTGCGGGCCTGGCGGAGGGTGTTGGGTGTCTGATCTGGACAGGGCCTTGCAGGACCTGTGCGGGCGGCTCGGCGGGGTGCGGGCCGCCGTGGTGATGGAGAGCTCCGGGATCGAGGTGGCCGCGTGGGGAGAAGCCGACTTCGAGACCGTTGCCGCGGAGCTGGCCGAGCTGTGGTCCGCGGCGGCTCGGGCCGAGAGCGTGGGGCCGGGACTGAGGAGCATGGTGCTCGAAGCCGACGGCGAGGTGTGGACCCTCACGGCCGTGGGGGAGGGGTATGTGGTGGCCATTCTCACGGGCCAGGGTGTGCCCCCCGGCAAGATCCGGTTCCACGCGGGGGAGTGGGCCCGGGCCCTGCGGGAGGAGTTCACGTGAACGTCCTCGTGGTCCACGGGCCCAACCTGAACCTGCTGGGGACCCGGGAGCCCGGCACTTACGGCGCCGACTCCCTCGACGCGATCGAGACCCGGCTCCGGAGCCTGGCCGGTGAGCTGGGGGTGGCTTTGGAGTGCTTCCAGTCGAACCACGAGGGCGCCCTGGTGGATCGGATCCAGCAGGCCCGTGGGTGGGCGGACGGGATCCTGATCAATCCGGCCGCCTACACCCACACCAGCGTGGCCCTGCGCGACGCCCTGTTGGCCGTGACTGTCCCCTTCGTCGAGGTGCACCTCTCCAACGTGTACGCGCGCGAGCCCTTCCGGCACCGGTCCCTCCTGGCCGATCGGGCTGCCGGGGTCGTCATGGGGTTCGGCGCCGAGAGCTATCTGTTGGGGCTTCGGGGACTCGTGGCCCACCTCCGGACCGGCTGATCTTGCCCCCATCCGGCCTGCCGCGTACATTCGTTCACGGTCTCCCCGCAAGGTCGTCGCCCCCCCAGGTACCCTCGAAGCCCGTTCGGGCCCTGCACGGGGCTGGGGGAAGAAACTAGAAACTAGAGATTGGAAACTAGAAAAATCTTAGGGACCTCGGCCCGTGAGGCGGGAGACCGTTCCACCAGGCCCCATGCCCCCGGCTCCGATGCCGAGTCGAGCTTTCGACCGACGCCCAACGCCCAACGACTGACGACCAACGACCGAAGTTACCGGAAAGGAGCGACCATGCACTTGCCGCCCGAGCTGCTGTATCACCCGGAGCACACCTGGGCCCGGATCGACGGCGACGTGGCCACAGTGGGCATCACGGACTTCGCCCAGAAGGAGTTGGGCGACGTGGTGTACGTGGAGCTGCCGGAGACGGGCCGTGCCCTGTCGGTGGGTGAGGTGTTCGGAACCGTGGAGTCCACCAAGTCCGTTTCCGAGCTCTACAGCCCGGTTGCCGGCGAGGTGGTGGAGGTCAACGCCGAGCTGGAGGACGCGCCCGAGCGCATCAACGAGGACCCCTACGGGGTGGGCTGGATGATCCGGGTGAGGCTCTCCCCGGACTTCGAACGGTCGGTGCTGCTCGGGGCCGACGCCTACCGGGCCCGGGTGGAGGGGTAACCGCTCCCATGGCCATCGACCGCGACAAGGTCGCCCGAAACGCCCTCCGGTACATCCAGAAGGGACAGTACGAGAAGGCGGCGGCCGAGTATCGCAAGCTGCTCGCCCTCGATCCCCGCGACATGCGGGCCCGCCTCCGGCTCGTGGAGCTGTACGGCCGGATGGGAAAGCGCCAGGAGGTGGTGGAGGAGAGCGAGCGGGTGGCCGAGGCGTACGCCGACCAGGGATTCTACCTGAAGGCGATCGCGGTCTACAAGCAGGCGGTGCGTCACGATCCCCAGAACCCGGCCCTGTGGCGGGCCATGGGGGAGCTCTACACCAAGCAGGGCCTGGTGGGGGACGCCCTGGCCTCGTTCAAGAAGGCGGTGGAGATCCTGCGGGCCCAGGACCTCACCGCCGAGGCTCAGGAGCTGCTGTCGCGCATGGAGCAGATGGCCCCGGACAACGCGGCCATCAAGGTGCACCTGGCGGAGATGTACCTGGACGAGGGCCGAACCGAGGCCTTCGAGGAGGAGGTCGGGAAGCTGGCCCTCCAGCTCCGGGGCGAGGGTCGGAACCGCAAGCTCCTCCAGATCCTGGAGGGGTTCTACGAGCGTTCGGGAAAATCGCCGGTGGTGGCTCGGAGGCTTGCCGAGCTCCTGGTGGACCTGGGTGAGGAGGAGCGGGCCCTGGAGGTGATCCGGGAGGGCTTGAGGGCCGAGCCGGGCGACCGGGACCTGCGGCTTTTGGCGCTACGGGCCTACCTGGTGCTCGGTCAGCTGGTGGAGGCTCGGAAGGTGGCCCTGGGGCTATACGAGGAGGACCCCGAGGACCTGTTCCTGCTCGAGCAGCTGGCAGCCATTGCCCGGGCGAGGAGGGACCGGGCGGAGCTGGCCCAGGCGTACCGGACCATGGCCAAGGTGTACGGCCGGCGGGGCCTCGAGGACAAGGAGGCGTTCTGCTACCGGAAGGTGCTGGAGATCGACCCAGAGGACGCCGAGGCCCGGCTGGCCCTGGGCGAGGTCCTCGAGGCGGCGCCGACCGAGGTCCCGGAGCCGGCGTGGGAAGGGGCGCCGGAGCCGGTGGAGGGGCTGGCCGGGGCCGAGGGCCCGGATCCTCTCGAGGACGAGGTGCTGGAGGCGGAGCTCTATCTCAAGTACGGCATGGACGAGCAGGCCGAGGCCAAGCTCCGGTCCCTGGTGGACCGGGCTCCCGGCCGGATCGACCTACGGCAGAAGCTCCGGGACGTGTGCGAGCGAAGGGGGGACCGGGAGGGATGGGTGCGCGAGCAGCTCCACATCGCGGAGCTGCTGCTCCAGGATCGGCGCCAGAACGAGGCCCTGCGGGCCTACCAGGCCGTGCTCGAGGTGGACCCGGGAAACGCCGAGGCTCGAAACGCCGTCCAGTACCTGAAGCCCAGTGCCTTGCCCACGAGGCCCCAGGACGTGGAGATCGAGATCGACGCCTCTGCCATCGAGTTCGTCCACGGCGAGGAGGGGGAGCGAGTCGTTCGTCGGGGCGCTCGGGAGGCCACGGAGGCTGCGTCGGACGACCTGCGGGAGGGGCTGGCCGAGGCGGAGTTTCTGGAGGCCCAAGGGCGGCGGGACGAGGCGGTGGAGGTGCTGCTTCGTCTTGGGGAGCGGTTCCCCGACTCGCCCCACGTGCCGGCCCGCTTGGAGTCCCTGGGCTGGAGCCCGTCGGCCAAGGGCGAGTCCGTGGACCTGCAGGCCGAGGTGATGGAGGAAGGGGGGCTGCGGTTCGAGGGCTTTGAGGACTTCGAGGTCTCGGAGCTCGACGACATCGTGAGCGAGTTCAAAGCGGGTGTCGCCGAGAAGCTCGAGGAAGGGGACTTTGAGACCCACTACGACCTGGGCACGGCGTACCGGGAGATGGGGTTGGTGAACGAGGCCCTGGAGGAGTTCCGCATCGCGGCCCGCTCCCCGGAGAAGGCCCGGGAGGCCTACGCCGCTATGGCAGGCCTGTACCGGGAGCAGGGGAGTCGGGCGGACGCCCGCTCGGCGCTGAAGATGGCCCTGGCCGTGCCGTCGAACGTGCCGGAGGACCGGGCAGCCATCCTCTACGAGCTCGCCGACCTCTCCGAGGAGGAGGGCGACCTGGAGGGGGCCCTGCGCCACTTCGAGAAGGCCGAGGCCGAGGCTCCCGGCTTCCGGGACGTGGCCAGCCGCCTTCGCAGGCTCCGCAGCCTCCGGGCCCGGGAGGAGGGGTAGGCCGTGTGGCAAGGGCTTGGGCTCCGGCGGGATCCGTTCGGTCCGGTCGCGGACGGGGGGCTGTTCTGGGACACCCCGGAGCGGGAGGCCGTGCGCTCTCGCGCGGCCGAGGCCCTGGAAAGCGGGCGAGGCGTGGCGCTGGTGGGGCCCGAGGGTTGCGGGCGTGACACCTTGCTGGCTCGGATCGCGGCCGAGGCCCTGGGCCGGGGGAGCCCCGTGCTGTGGGTGGAGCCGGGCCCGGACTTCCTGGCGTCGGCCGTGGAGGCGACGGGCGCGGAGCCGTCTGCCACGGCGGACGAGGCGGCTCGGGTCGTGTACGAGGCCGTGCTGGAGCGGTTCGTCGAACGGGGCGCGGTGCTGGTGGCCGTGGAGGGCCGGCCCGGCCCGGACGCCCTGGCCGAGCTGGAGGCGCTCGCGGCGCTCCGGGTGGCCGGCCGGCCCCTGGCGCTGCCCCTGTGGGTGGGCGACGGGTCCGCAGGCCCCCCTGCCGAGATCGTGCCCGTGCCCCGGCCGTCCCGGGAGGACCTGCGGGCGTTTCTGTTCCACCGCCTGGCCGCGGTGGGCGGCCCGGATCTCCTGTCGTTCTCCCAGCTCGATCGGCTGGCGTCCCAGGCCCGGGGGCTGGGCGACGCGCTTCGCCTGGGCCGGCAGTCCCTCAAGATCCTCACCTTCGGGAGGGGCGCAGGGCCGGAGCAGAAGCGCTCCAACCCGGCCGGTTTCGCCCCGGAATCCGAGGGCGAGGTGGAGGAGCTGCTGTCGACCCTGGAGCCCGAGGGACCAGGCCCCTGAGACGAGTTTTCCACCCCAGGAAGCGGTTTTGACTCTCCCCCAGGCGGGTGTTAGCATGACCGGTCCGGCGGAGTCTGGGAGCTTGGGTTCCCGACTCCGGGCCGCCGGCCGACCCTTCCCGCCCGCCGTGGCCGTTCCCCGAGAGGACCCCAACGACCCCCACCCCCGCCGCCCCCGGCGGCGGCCGGAGCCAGACCATGTTCCAAACCGTACTGACCAAGATCTTCGGGAGCAAGAACGATCGAGAGCTCAAGCGCATCCGTCCCACGGTTGAGCGGATCAACGAGCTCGAGCCCCGGTTCCAGGCTCTCAGCGACGACGAGCTCAAGGCCATGACCCCCCGGTTCAAGGAACGCCTCGAGGCCGGCGAGCCCCTGGACGACCTGCTGCCCGAGGCGTTCGCCACGGTGCGCGAGGCGGCACGTCGGGTGCTGGGCATGCGCCACTTCGACGTACAGCTGATCGGCGGCGTCGTCCTACACGAGGGCAAGATCGCCGAGATGAAGACCGGTGAGGGGAAGACCCTGGTGGCCACCCTTCCCGTGTACCTGAACGCCCTCACCGGCCGGGGGGTCCACGTGGTTACGGTGAACGACTACCTGGCCCGCCGCGACGCCGAGTGGATGGGCGAGGTGTACCGGTTCCTGGGGATGAGCGTGGGCATCATCGTCCACGGCCTCAACGACGCCGAGCGCCGGGAGGCCTACGGGGCCGACATCACTTACGGCACCAACAACGAGTTCGGGTTCGACTACCTGCGCGACAACATGAAGTTCCGGCTCGAAGATTACGTGCAGCGCGAGTTTCACTACGCCATCGTGGACGAGGTGGACTCGATCCTGATCGACGAGGCCCGCACCCCCTTGATCATATCCGGTCCGTCCGAGGACTCCACCGAGAAGTACTACGTGATCGACAAGATCATTCCCCACCTGCGCAAGGCCCACGCCGAGGACGGGAGCGACGGCGACTACACGGTGGACGAGAAGCTCAAGCAGGTGATCCTGACCGAGCAGGGCGTCACCAAGGTGGAGAAGCTCCTGGGAATCGAGAATCTGTACGACCCCCGGGAGATCGAGACCCTCCACCACGTGAACCAGGCCCTGAGGGCCCACGTGATGTTCAAGCGCGACGTGGACTACGTGGTCAAGGACGGCAAGGTCATCATCGTGGACGAGTTCACCGGCCGTCTCATGCCCGGCCGACGCTGGAGCGACGGTCTCCACCAGGCCATCGAGGCCAAGGAAGGGGTGAAGATCGAGAGCGAGAACCAGACGCTTGCCACGGTCACGTTCCAGAACTACTTCCGCATGTACGAGAAGCTGGCCGGCATGACCGGTACGGCCGACACCGAAGCGGTGGAGTTCCGGGAGATCTACGACCTGGACGTGGTGGTGGTCCCCACGAACAGGCCGATGATCCGCCAGGACCACGGCGACGTGGTCTACCGGACCAAGAAGGAGAAGTTCGAGGCCGTGGTGGCCGAGATCGAGGAGTGCCATCGCCGGGGCCAGCCGGTACTGGTGGGCACGATCTCCATCGAGGACTCGGAGAAGCTCTCGCGTATGCTCAAACGCCGAGGCGTGCCCCACCACGTGCTCAACGCCAAGTACCACGAAAAAGAGGCCGAGATCGTGGCGCAGGCCGGTCGCAAGGGCGCGGTCACCATCTCCACGAACATGGCGGGCCGGGGCACCGACATCATGCTCGGAGGCAACCCGGTGTTTCTGGCCAGGGCCGAGGCCGACCCCAGCGAGGATCCCGAGGGGTACGAGGCCTCTCTGGAGAAGTACAAAGAGATCTGCGCCCGGGAGAAGGAGGAGGTGATCGCCCTCGGTGGCCTGCACATCATCGGCACCGAGCGCCACGAGAGCCGGCGGATCGACAACCAGCTCCGGGGCCGGGCCGGCCGGCAGGGGGACCCGGGATCGACCCGGTTCTACGTGAGCCTCGAGGACGACCTGATGCGGATCTTCGGGTCAGAGCGGATCTCGGGGCTGCTGACCAAGCTGGGGCTCCAGGAGGGCGAGGACATCCAGCACCCCTGGATCACCAAGGCCATCGAAAACGCCCAGAAGAAGGTCGAGGCCCACAACTTCGACATCCGCAAGCACCTTCTGGAGTACGACGACGTCATGAACAAGCAGCGGGAGGCCATCTACCGGTGGCGCCGGGAGGTGCTGGGGGCCGAGGATCTGACCGGCGAGATCAAGGAGATGGCCGAGGCCGTGGCCGAGGGGCTCGTGGCCGATCGGTGCCCGGCCGACGAGCCCCCCGAGAAGTGGGACCTGCAGGGGCTTCGGGAGCTCCTGTTCAAGCAGTTCCACATCCAGCTCGAGCCCTCCGACGAGGAGCTGCGGGAGATGGGGGACCAGCTCTCCGGCTTCGTGGTGGAGCGGGTGATTCAACGTTACGAGCAGAAGCTCGAGGAGTTCGGGCCCGACATGGCGGCCCGGCTTCAGAAGTACATCCTGCTCCAGTCCATCGACGCCCACTGGAAGGATCACCTCCTGAGCATGGACCACCTGAAGGAAGGGGTGGGCTTGCGGGGCTACGCCCAGGAGAACCCCCTGGTCGTGTATAAGAAGGAGGGGTACGAGCTGTTCATGTCGATGCGGGACCGCATCGAGGAGGACGTGCTCCAGAAGCTGTTCCTGATCCAGGTGGTACGCGAGGAGGAGGCTCAGGAGCTGGAGCAGCCCTCCCGGCCGACCCGCATGGTCCTGTCCCACGGGTCCCGGCCGGCCCCGGCCAAGGGGCCGGTGCGGCGCGAAGGGCCGCGTGTGGGTCGGAACGACCCATGCCCGTGCGGCAGCGGCAAGAAGTACAAGAAGTGCTGCGGGGCCGTGTCGGCCCAGGCGGGGGCGGCGTGATCCCCAGGGGATTTCGGTTCGGCGCGGCCAGGGCCGGCATCAAGGGGCCCGGCCGGTTGGACATGGGGCTCCTGTGGTGCGAGACCCCGGCCTCGGTGGCCGGGGTCTTCACCCGTAACCGGGTGGCGGCCGCCCCGGTGGTGCTGTGCCGGGAGCGGATCGTTCGGGGCACCGCCCGAGCGGTGGTGGTGAACGCGGGCAACGCCAACGCGTGCACCGGCGAGGCCGGGCTGGCCGACGCCCGCCGTCTGACCGCCGCGGCGGCCCGGGATCTCGGGGTGACCCCGGAGGAGGTCCTCATGTGCTCCACCGGTGTGATCGGCGCCCGCCTGCCGGTGGACCGCATGGAAGCGGCCGTTCCGGCCCTGCGGGCGTCCCTGTCCGAGGACCCGGACCCCTTTGCCCGCTCCATCCTGACCACCGACCGTTTCCCCAAGATCTCGGCCCGGTCGTTCCGCGTGGAAGGCCGGGAGGTGTGCCTCGTGGGCGTGGCCAAGGGCGCGGGCATGATCCGGCCCGACATGGGGACCATGCTGGCGTTCCTGGCCACGGACGCGGCCGTGGAGCCCCCTATCCTCCGGCAGGTGCTGGCGCGGGCCGTGGACCGGACCTTCAACCGGATCACGGTGGACGGGGACACCTCCACCAACGACACCGTGCTGCTCCTGGCGGGCGGCGCGGCCGGGGTGGCGCCGGCCGAGGCGTCGGGGGGGCTCTCTGACCTGGCTGAGGCGGTGGAGGGGGTGTGCCGGGACCTGGCCCGCATGATCGTGGCCGACGGCGAGGGCGCCACCAAGGTGGTGGAGGTGCGGGTCGTGGGCGCGGCCGACGAAGCCTCGGCCCTCCGGATCGCCCGTACCGTGGCCGAGAGCCCCCTGGTGAAGACCGCGATCCACGGCGAGGATCCCAATTGGGGCCGGATCGCCGCGGCTCTGGGCCGCTCGGGGGCCTACGGGGGCGGCCCATTCCACATCGCCGTGGGCGGGGTGGAGATCGTTCGGGACGGCCTGGGCCTGGGTCCCAAGGCCGAGGCCGAGGCCCACCGGGCCATGACGGGCCGGGAGTTCGAGATCCGGATCACCCTGGACGAGGGGGCCGGCGAGGCCGCCGTGACCACCTGCGACCTGAGCGCCGAGTACGTGCGGATCAACGCGGACTATCGGAGCTAGTAAGCTAGAAAGCTGGAAAGCAATGGAGCCCCTTGGGGGCGTGGGAGGCCCCCAGCCTTCCAGCAACTCCGGAGGAGTCACACATGGAAGACGCGGTGTTCGATTTCTTGAAGCGGTTGACCGACGCGCCGAGCCCCTCAGGGTTTGAGCAGCCCGCCCAGCGGGTGTGGCGGGCCCACGTGGAGCCCCACGTGGACGAGTTGCACACCGACGTGATGGGCAGCTCCTGGGGCGTGCTCCGGGGGCCGGACCGGCCGCGGGTGATGCTGGCCGGCCACGTGGACGAGATCGGGCTGATGGTCCGGTACATCGACGACCAGGGGTTCCTGTACTTCGCGCCCATCGGGGGGGTGGACGCCCATCTCCTGCCGGGGCAGAGGGTGCGGGTGCACGGCCGCAAAGGCGCCGTGACCGGGGTGGTCGGCCGCAAGCCCATCCACCTGCTGGAGCACGACGAGCGCAGCAAGGTGGCCAAGATCAAGGACCTGTGCATCGACATCGGGGCGGCCGGCCGGGACGGGGCCGAGGCCCGGGTGGCCGTGGGCGACCCCGTCACCTTCGCATTCGAGCTGGAGCGGCTGGGGGGGGACCGGGTGGCCAGCCGGGGCCTCGACGACAAGATGGGGAGCTTCGTCGTGGCCGAGACCCTGCGCCGGCTGGCCGAGCGCAAGCCCGACCTGGGCTGCACGGTGTACGGGGTGTCCACCGTCCAGGAGGAGGTGGGGCTCCGGGGCGCCCGCACCAGCGCCTTCGGCATCGACCCGGACGTGGGCATCTGTGTGGAGGTGACCTTCGCCACGGACCACCCGGGCGTGGACAAGAAGGCGGTGGGCGACGTGCAGGTGGGGAAGGGGCCGGTGCTGTCCCGGGGGGCGAACATCAACCCCCGCCTGTTCGAGCTGCTCGTGGATACGGCCACGGCCGAGGGGATCCCGGTCCAGTTCGAGGCGGCACCCCGGGCCACCGGCACCGACGCCAACGTGATGCAGCTCACCCGCGCCGGGGTGGCCACGGCCCTGGTGGAGGTGCCGCTGCGGTACATGCACACCCCCTCCGAGGTCCTGAGCCTGTCCGACCTGGAACACGCGATTCAGCTCCTGGTGGCGGTGCTCCTGCGGATCGGCCCGGACCGGAACTGGATTCCCCAGTGAGGCTAGGAAGCTAGGAGGCTGGGAAGCTCGCTAAATTGGGCGTGCTTTTTTGGACGCCGGGGCATGGGGCCTGCTTCCGGCCGCGCGCGAAGCCGGGCATGAGATTCGCCGCGCAGGCACGGGGCATCAGCGGTGGTTTCATGACAGATCGGTCGACACGAACGATTTCACGGTGCGAACGTTGGAGGCGCTGCGCGGCGAGCCAAGGAGCCGCACGCGGCTCTCCAGCAGACCCCACGCCTCCCGAAGCCTCGGCGGCGGCGGGGCCCGTGAGCCGCCCAGCCGCCAGCGGCCGAAGGCCCGAAGCCTGTTGGCAGGAACTCCCATGATCGAAGAGACCGGAAAGGTGTTGGAGGTCCGGCCCGGCCGGGCCCTGGTGGAGACCCAGCGGGGCAGCGCCTGCGAGGGGTGCGCCGCCCGGGGGGCGTGCGCGCACCTGGGGGGTGGCCGGGAGGCCCGGGTGTGGGTTCAGGACCCCCTGGGCGTTTCCCCGGGCGACCGGGTGACGGTGGCCGTGCCCGAGGCGGCCGTGGTGAAGGCCTCGTTCTGGGTGTACCTGGTGCCGGTGCTGGTGCTGGTGGCGGGGGCGGTGGCGGGGAACGCCCTGGGGCCCCGGTTCGGCATCGGGCCCGATGCGGGCGCGGCCATCCTCGGGCTCGTGGCCATGGCGGGCGCCCTGGTGGTGTCCCGGTGGGGCGGGCGCAAGACCGCCATGCCCCGGATCGTGCGGAGGGGGTGAGGTGGCCAAGAGGTCCGAGGGCGTGAAGGTGGTCTGCACCAACAAGAAGGCCCGGCGCGACTACCACATCGAGGAGACCTTCGAGGCCGGGCTCGTTCTGCGGGGGTGCGAGGTCAAGAGCCTGCGGGAGGGCAAGGCCAACCTCACCGACGCCTACGCCTGGGTGCAAGACGGCGAGGCGTGGATCTCGGGGCTCCACATCTCCCCCTACCCCCACGGCCGGCGGGAGGAGCAGGACCCCGACCGGGACAAGAAGCTCCTGCTGCACAAGTACGAGATCCGTCGCCTCCACGGGAAGGTGCGGCAAAAGGGGTACACCCTGGTGCCCCTGCGGGTGTACTTCCGGGGCGGCCACGCCAAGGTGGAGCTGGGGCTGGGCCGGGGCAAGAAACACTACGACAAGCGCGAGGACCTCAAGCGCGCCGACGCCCAGCGGGAGATCCAACGGGCCATGCGCCGCCGTTGAGTGGGGGCTTTCGGCCCGCCGGGCGGCTTTCGAACCGCACCAAGGCTCGGGGGGACATGGGGTTTCAGGGGCCAGAATTCAGAAGTCGGTGGACAGGGAGAAGGCTCTTCGGTTCCCCGAGAGGATCCCCCCGGGAACTCAAACTGCTTTTCGGGATTTCCTGTCTCCTGTCCGCTGAATTCCGGTTCCTGAAACCCGTGCCCCGCCGCCGGCAATGGCCCCGGACCACCGAAAGTCGTTGTTAGGGCTCCCCAGGGCCCAAGGGGGTTCCTCCTTCGTCGGGCCCGTCGCGGTACGCCCGTTGACGGGTCGTCCCACCGTGGCCTAGACTGCCCTTGTGTCTCCGAGCGACTCGGCCTACCGGTTCCCCCCGGGGGCCCACGGCCGGTTCGCCGACGGGTCGGGGTGGAAACGCCTCGGCCTCCCGCGTTCGGAAAGGAGACGGGCCGACCGATGCGATGACGTGTGCGCCCTCCCCGTCCGTTCGCGGGGAGGGTTTTTTCGTGTTCCGGTTCTCGCACGGCCGGGTCCGTTCGGCCCGGCGCCCGAGGTGGGGATGGACTACCTGATTCTCGCCCTGTCCCATGCCTGGGGCCTGCTCACGGGCCTGGACCCCGACGTGTGGGCGGCCGTGGGCACGAGCGTATGGGTCTCGGGGGCGGCCTCGACGCTGGCCGCGGCCGCGGCGGTGCCGGCCGGGGTTGCGGTGGCCTTGGGCCGGTTCCCGGGGCGTCAGCCCCTGCTGCTGGCCCTGAACACCCTCATGGCGCTGCCCACCGTGGTGGTGGGGCTCCTCGTGTACGGCCTGATCGGCAGGCAGGGTCCCCTGGGGGGGTTGGGCCTCCTCTACACGCCGGCCGGCATCGTGCTGGGCGAGTTCCTCCTGGTGCTGCCCCTGATGACGAACCTGGTCGTCTCCGCGGTCGAGGGGCTGGACCCCCGGTTCCTCCAGACCTGCCGGGCCTTGGGCGCGGGGCCCTGGGCCACCGGCCGCATGGCCCTGTGGGAAGCCCGTCTGGGGGTGCTGGCCGCCCTGGTGGCCGGGTTCGGACGGGCGGTGGGCGAGGTGGGGGTGGCCATGATGCTGGGCGGAAACATCCGCGGGTACACCCGCACCATGACCACGGCGATCGCGCTGGAGACGAGCAAGGGGGAGTTCGAGCTGGGCCTGGCCCTGGGCATCGTGCTCCTGTCCGTGGCCCTCGGGGTGAACGCGGCGTTGTTCGCCCTACGCCGGAGGCCGGCATGACCGCGTACCGGGCCGAGGGGCTGCGGATCGCCCGGGGGGGGCGGGAGGTGCTGCGGCTGGAGCGGTTCGAGGTGCCGGCCGGCGGTCTGGTGGCACTGGTGGGGGCCAACGGGTCGGGCAAGACCTCGCTGCTGGAGGTGTTGGCGTTCCTCCGTCCCGCCTCGGGGGGCCGGCTCTGGTTCTTGGGGGCCGAGGTCTCCCCCGGCGGAAGACCGCCCGCCGGGGTGGGGTACCTGCCCCAGGCGCCCTACCTGTTCGACCGGTCGGTGGCGGCCAACGTGGCCTGGGCCCTGCGGGCCCGGGGCGTCCGCGGACCGGAGGTGGCCCCCAGGCTCTCGGCCGCCCTGGAGCAGGTGGGGCTCGCGCACCTGGCCGACCGGAGGGCCACCCGGCTGAGCGGGGGGGAGGCCCAGCGGTTGGCCCTGGCGCGGGTGTTGGCCCTGGAGCCCCGGGTGCTCTTGCTGGACGAGCCGTTGAACCACCTGGACGCCGAGAGCCGCGAGCGGATCGAAGCGGTGGTGGACGCCTGGCGCCGGCAGAGGGGCACCACGGTGGTCCTGGCCACCCACGACCCGGCCCGGGCCCGGCGGTTGGGCGCCGAGGTGTGGCGGGCCGAGGGAGGGGTGTTGCGGCCCGGCGGCCCCGACAACGTGTTCCGCGGCCAGCCGGAACGGCCCGGGGGCGACGTGTTCGTGGCGGGGCTGCTGCGGGTGGTGGTGGAGCCGTTGCCGGCCGATGCCCGGGTCATCGAGGTGGACCCCCGGGAGATCGTGCTCTCCCGGGAGATGCCGTCGACCTCGGCCCGCAACCGGTTGCGGGGCACTGTGGTGGAGGCTCGGGTGGCCGACGGCGAGGTGTGGATCACCCTGGACTGCGGGGCTCCCTTGGTTGCCGTGGTGACCCGCTCGTCGTGGCAGCGGCTGGGGCTCACGGTGGGCGACGAGGCCGTAGCATCGTTCAAGGCCACCGCGGTACGGGTCTTGGGAGGTTAGGCCTCCTCCCCCCCGAGCCGAAACCGTCCCACGGCCTGCTCGAGGCCGTGGGCCTCGGCGGCCAAGGCCTGGGCGGCATGGGCCAGCTCCCCGGTCTGCCCGGCCACGTCCCGGCTCACGGTGGCGATCCCCTCCACGTTGTTGGAGATCTGCTCGATGGCCGTGGACTGCTCCTCGGCGGCCACGGCGATCTGCCCGATCATCTGGCTCACCTGGCTCACCCGGTCCAGGATCGCCCGGAACGCCTCGCCGGCCTGGTCGAACACCTCGTGCGCTTGGGCGGCCTGGGCCCGGCCCTCGGCCGTGGCCTCCACGGCCTGACGGCTCTCCTCCTGGATCGAGCGGATCGTGGCCTCCACCTCCTTGGTGGCCTTGGTGGTCTTCTCGGCCAGCTTCCGCACCTCGTCGGCCACCACAGCGAAGCCCCTGCCGTGCTCGCCGGCCCGGGCCGCCTCGATTGCGGCGTTGAGGGCCAGCAGGTTGGTCTGGTCCGCGATGTCGTCGATCACCCGGATCACGTCGCCGATGCTCTCGGTCTTGCTGCCCAGCTCCTCGATGCGGACCGCCAGGCCATCCACCATGCGGGCGATGCCGTCCATGCGCGCGAGGCTGTCGGTGAGGATCCCCTCGCCCTCCCGGGCTACGTCGGACATGTGCTGGGCGTTTCGGGCCACCTCCTGGGCGTTCTGGCTGACCTCGAGCACGGTAGCCGAGATCTCCTCCACCGCTGCCGCCACCTCGGAGGCCTTGTGACTCTGGCGGTCGGATCCGGCTGCCACCTGCTGGCTGGAGACCGAGATCTGCTGGGCCTCTCCGGCCACCCTCCCGGCCGCCTCGGACACCCGACCGACCAGATCCGCGAGCCCCCTTCGCATCTGGCCGTACGCTCGGGCCAGAGCGCCCAGCTCGTCCGAGCGGTGGGCCTCCACGGACGCGCCCAGGTCCCCGTGGGCCAGGCGATCGAGGGCCTGCCCGAGCTGGCCGGCCGTGTTGCCCACTCCCCGGGCGAACCAGAACCCAACGAGCACGGCGATCGCGACCGCGCCGGCCGAGGCGCCCAGCGTGACGTTCCGGACGGCCTGGGGGACGGTCAGGAACTCCTCCTCATAGCTTCCGACCCCGATCACCCAGTCCCAGGGCTCGAAGTAGATCACCCGGGCGATCTTCTTCCGGGCGCGGGGCTCGCCAGGGTTCTGCCACCAGTACTCCACCCACCCGTCCCGCACCGAGAGCATCTCCTGCATGAACGGCTTGCCCCGGGCATCCTTGGCGCCCTTGAGGTTTTTTCCCTCGAGCTTGGGGTGGAGCACGGTGGTCCCGTCCGGCCGGACGGCAAAGGGGTACCCCGTCTCGCCCACCCGGATGGCCAGGAGGGCCTTGCGCAGCTCCGGGCCGGGCTCCTTGGCGCCGGTGGCCTTGTAGTACCCTTCACACAAGAGGAGCGCCGCCTGGGCGAGGTTGTCCACCTCGGTGCGCATCTGTCTAAGGGCCTGGGTCCGGGCGATCCGGTACGCAGTGACTCCTCCCCCCACGCCGGGCACGGTCACGAGCACGGCGATCATCAGCGACAGCTTTGCCTTCAAGGACATGGGCGGATCTCCTCCTCCAAGGGGAAGCCGGAACGGAAACGAAGCCGTTGACCCGTCCTATCGGAGGCCTCGGGCAAGGGCTTTAGGAGGGGGGGACACGGGGGATGTTGTCGGTTCCCGGGAGCATAACCTCGAAACGGCTCCCTCGACCCGGCTCACTTTCCACCCGGATGTCGCCCTGGTGGAGGCGGGCGATCTCCCGTGCGATGGCGAGACCCAGACCCGCCCCCCCAGCCCTTGGGGAACGGGCCGGGTCGGCTCGGTAGAACCGCTCGAAGATCCGGGGAAGGTGCTCCGGAGGGATGCCCGTGCCCGTGTCGGTCACGACCACTGTGGGGGGCGGACCGGCCCGTATCTCCACGGCGACCCGGCCCCCCTGGGGCGTGTGGCGCACGGCGTTCTCCACCAGGTTCGACACGCACTCCTCGAGCAGCTGGGCGTAGCCGGGAATCCGTACCTTCCTGGGAGCGTGAACGCTCAGATCCACCCCCTTTGCCCGAGCCGACGGCCGGTGGGCCTCCCCCACCTCCCGGGCCAGCGCCCCGAGATCCACCGGGGTGACCTCACCAGGCCCGGTGCCGTTGCCCAGCCGGGTGAGCCGGAGCAGGTCTTCCACCATGGTGCCCAGCTTGAGCACGCGGCGGTGGACGGCTTTCAGGGCCTCCTTCAGATCGGCGGCGTCCCGGGGATGACGCAGGGCGACCTCGCACTGGGCACGGATGGCGGCAAGGGGGGTGCGCAGTTCGTGGGCAGCGTCCGCCGTGAACCGCTTCTGGCGTTCGTAGGCCCCGGCGAGCCGGTCCAGGGCACGGTTGAACGCGACGACGAGGCCGCGGATTTCCGCTGCAACGCCCCCCTCAGGAAGCCGGGCCTCCGGCTCGTCCGGGCCGATCCGAGAGGCCTGGCGGGAGAGGTCCGCTAAGGGGCCAAGGGCTCGCCACACAATCCACGCGGGCAGCACAACCAGCATCGCAAAGAGAACGGTGAAACCCAGGAGCAGCCGGCGCCGCAGCCGTGCCAACGCCCGGGTGACCGGGGCCTGGGATCGGCCCACGACGACCCAGAACGTCCGGGACTCGGTGGGGGGGAGGGAAGCATCGGGATTCGCGCGGAGCCACGCCACGACGTCCTCCTCGTCCCGCTCCGGCGCCCTCTCGACCCGCAGGTGGACCGCCCGGAAAGTGCGGTCTCCGTGCGGGATCGATGTGAACCAGGGTGAGGACGAGGAGACGACCCCAGAGACCTTCGGAGCCCCTTTGGACGCCGCCACGGTACGCCCGGCCCCGTCCATGACTCGGTAGAAGAAGTCGGGGTCGTCCCGGCCCAGCTCTGGAAGCTCGACGCCCTCGGGGTCGAACTCCGGGGTGCCGTCCACAGCGACCTCGACCCCAGCGGCCAGCCCCTGCGCTGCGGCCAGGAGCGACCGCTCGAAGCCGGCCATGAGGTCGCGCCGGGCGGCTTCGTGGATCCCCCACGCGGTCGCACCGAGAGCCAGGCCGGTAAGGGGAATCAAGGGCACGAGGATGGCCCGGCGGATGGATCTCAAGGGGGCCCCTTCGGGATCCGAAACCCCACCCCCCGCACGGTCTCGATCACGGGCACTCCTCCCACCCTGCGGAGCTTGCGCCGTAGGTTGGCCACGTGCACGTCGATCACGTTGGACTCGTTGTCGAAGGCGTGATCGTACACCTGTAGGCTGAGCCGCGTGCGAGACACCGCCTTGCCCCGATTGAGGAGCAGAGCCTCCAGGATCTGGAACTCCCTCGGGGTCAGGTGGACCTCCGTGCCGGCCCAGGAGACACGGTGCGATGCCGTGTCCAGGCGCAGGAGACCCCAGGTAAGCACATCTTGGGCCTCTCCGTGGGCCCTCCGGAGCACCGCCCGCACCCGAGCCAGGAGCTCGTCGAAGCTGAAGGGCTTCACCACGTAGTCGTCCCCTCCCAGCCCCAGACCCCGCACCCGATCCTCCACGTCGCCGCGGGCGGTCAGGAACACCACAGGCACCCGGTGCCCTTCCGATCGCAGGATCTCCAGGACCCGGAACCCGTCCATGCCGGGGAGCATAAGATCCAGAACCACCAGATCGTGCTCTCCCGTCTCCGCCAGACACAGCGCATCCGGCCCGTCAAAGGCCTGATCCACCGCGAAGCCCTCCTCGCGGAACCCGCGGGCCAGGGCGTTGGACAGATCAACGTCGTCTTCCACGATGAGCAACCGCACCAGAGCACTCCGCGCAAAAGGAGCCTTCCCCTGGCGAGGAAGGCTCCCACAAAGCCTCCTTCGGCGCAACGGTCAAGGACCCGTCACCCCCTGCAGCTCCGTGGTCACCTCCTCTTCGCCGGCGATCACCTCTTCCTTCACCACGCCGACCCCCGGTGCGTAGTACTTGTATTCGAGCACGGCCGGCTCCAGGGGGCTCCAGTCCAGGGTCTGGATGCAACCGGTGTACTCGGTGCCGTCCTCCAGCTCCACGGTCACACCGGTGGCGACCACGTAGCCCATGTCCTCGGCCTCGCCCTCGGAGTACTCCTGATAGTAGGAGCTGCCCGGCTCGGGCGAGGCCCACAGGATGATCCCCGGCCGGGCTTCGTCCACACCGGCCTCCCACGCGCCCTCGTGGGTGACCTCCAGGAGGTTGCCCTCGTCGTCGTACTCGTAGCTGTCCACCGCCTCACCCAGGTACCAGACGTTGCCGTCGTCGTCCTGGGCGAACCAGTCCCGGGTGTCTTCGATCAGCCGGTCGTTCCCGTCCACGGGAGGGCCGTCGCCCAGGTACACCCGGTCCCGGACCACCCGGGCCTCCACACCGGCCACGGCGCGCGTTTCGTCCAGCACCTCCACCACGGTGGTTTCGACCCCCTCCTCGGTGCCGGCCGTGTAGGTCCATGTCGTGCCGGGAGCGAGGGGAAGCTGCTCGTGGTCGATCTGGGTCGGACGGCTGAATCCAGCCGCTCCGAAGTCCGGAACCCTCCCCTCGCCGGTACGGAACCGTGCCCGAAGCTCCACCGCTTCGTCCCCGGTCACGGCTTCCTCTCTGACCAACCCCACGCCGGGCGCATAGTACTTGTACTCCTCAGAGCCCTCCTCCAACGGGCTCCACTCCAAGATCTGGATGCAGCCCTCGTAACGGGTGCCGTCCTCGGCCTCCACGGTCACGTTCAGAGCCACGACCTTGGCCATGTCCTCCGCCACGCCTTCGTAGAACTCCTGCCGGTACGAGTCACCCACAACGGGGTCAGCCTTGATCAGGATGCCGGCCCGAGCTCCATCCACGCCGGCCTCCCACGCGCCTTCGTGGGTGACCTCCAAGAGGTTGCCCTCGTCGTCGTACTCGTAGCTGTCCACCGCCTCGCCCAGGTACCAGACGTTGCCGTCGTTGTCCTGGGCGAACCAGTCCCGGGTGTCCTCCACCAACACCCCGTCCAGGAACACCCGGTCCCACACGACCCGGGCCTCCACGCCGGCGACGGTGCGTGTCTCGTTCAGCACCTCCACCACCGTTGTTTCGACGCCGTCCTCGGTGTCGGCCGTGAAGGTCCACACGGTTCCAGGGGCCAGCGGCAGGTAGGGGTGATCGACGGAGGCCGAACTCGTGCCGAAAATGGCAGGACTGAACTCGGGCTCGGCCGGGTCCGCAGGGGACCCCCCGTCCGACGAACCTCCCCCGCAGGCGGCAAGCAGCCCAAGAAGGATCCAGGTTGCGGCGAGCGTGCACAGGGTTTTTCTCATGGATCCGCTCCTTTCTGGTTAGGAGGCTGGGAGGCCAACGGCCTTTTTTGTCTCCTAACGATTCAAGTGGGTCTGCGTCCCAACACCACGGCCCGGGGCATGGGATGGGTTCGCGGGCACGCCAGGTGTTGCCCCTGTGCCCGTCGCGCAGCGCCACGAGCGCTCGGAACGTGAGACCGTTCGATCCCGATCGGCCTGTCATGAGACCGGCGCCGGGCCCCGTGCCTGCGTGGCGAATCCCCCGCCCGGCTTTGCTCTCGGCTGAAAACAGGGCTCATGCATTCGACGCCGAAAGCGCGCCGCTCGGCCGTGTGGCCCCAGGGATCCGGGGCGAAGGGGAGGGGCAGAGTCCCGGGGGCAAAAATAGAGAACACGGCGTGAAGGCGGCATGAAAGCGGCATGAATTTTTCGTGAACCGCCCCCCCCTGCTCCCTCCGTTTCGGGCCGGTTGCCGGCGGTGGTAGAGTGGGCCCGATCGCCTTGCCGTTCGAGTCTCGGATTGATGCCCATGGTCTTCGGTCGACGAGCCCGGGTGCCCGGAGCGGACAAGCCGAGGTTTCCAGCCGCATCCCTGGTGGCCGCCACGGCCGTTCTGGGGGTGCTGCTGGCCGTGGCCACGGCACGCAACTTGGACCGGGAGCGCCACCTCATGGAGCGGTTCCTGGCCCAGGAGGGCCTGACCCTGATCCGCGCCATGGAGGCCGGGGCGCGCACGTCGCTCCGCACGACGGACGCGTCGCAGAGCCCGGTTCGGGTGCTTGTGGAGGAGACGGCCCGCAGCCCCTTGGTGGCCTACGTGTGGTTGGTGGACGAGCAGGGGCGGGTGGTCGCCTCGGCCGGGGATCTCCCCGAGGGGGGCCCGACGCTCGCGGAGAGGGTGCAGGGCGTTTTGGAGGCCCCCGGCCCGGTGAGCCGCCTTGTGCCCAGCCGGTCCGGCGAGGAGCTCTTTGAGGTGGCCCGGCCGTTCGAGCCCCTGGCGGGCCAGGGGGCGGCGCCCATGCGTCGGCGCTGGGAACGCTGGTGCTCCATGGGGCCGGCCGGTCGGGGCCGGGGCCTTGCCGACGCGCCGGCCTGCCGGCGGGCGATCTTTGTGGGGCTTCACACCCGGGAGTTTGCCGAGGCCCGCACCCAGGACCTGCGCCAGGGCCTGATCCTGGGCGGCGTGCTCCTGGTCGCCGGTGCGGCCGGTCTGTATCTGGTGCTCCTCTCCCACCGGGTCCGGGGGGTGCGCGCGGCCTTGGCGGACCTGGAGAGCCACACCCGGGACGTGATCCAGAGCCTTCCCGACGCCCTGGTCACCCTGGACCGCCTGGGCCGGGTGGCCGGCCTGAACCGCAGGGCCGAGGACCTGTTCGGAGCCAGCGAGGAGGAGGCGCAGGGCCGGGCGCTCCGGGAACTCGTAGGGGCCGGAGCGTGCGAGGGGCTGGAGACCTGGATCGGCTCAGAAGGAGGCGTGTCGGAGCGGCCGGCCGAGTGCCGGGCTGCCGACGGTGCCGCGGTGCCGGTTCGGGTGAGTGCCGCGCCCCTGACCGATCGCCATGGTCGGCGGGCGGGCACGGTGCTCTTGATCCGGGACGTACGTGAGCTGCGGGCCGTGGAGGAGCAGCTTGAGCGCTCCCGTCGGCTCGCCGCTCTGGGCCGGATGGCCGCGGGGCTGGCCCACGAGATCCGAAACCCCCTGGGCACCCTTAGGGGGTTCGCCCAGTACTTCGGGGCCCGCAGCGGTCACGAAGACCAGGCGGCCGGGTATGCTCGGCTCATGGTGGAGGAGATCGATCGGCTCGATCGGCTGGTCGCGGCGCTCCTTCAGTTCGCCCGGCCCCGGGAGCCGGAGCTCCGGGACGTGGGTGTGGCATCCGTGGCCGAGCGGGTGCAGGCCCTGGCCGAGGCCGAGGCGGCCCAGGCCGGGATCGCACTTCGGGTGGACGTGCCCGCCGACCTCGCGGTGCTGGCCGACCCGGACCTGCTGACCCAGGTGCTTCTGAACCTCGTCCAGAATGCCCTCGCCGCCACCCCGCCGGGGGGGGAGGTCAGGGTGGTTGCGTGGAGAGAGGGTGACGAGGTGGCTGTGGCCGTGGACGATACCGGGCGGGGCCTCACGCCGGAGGAGCGAGAGCACATGTTCGACCCGTTCTACACCACCCGGCCCACGGGCACGGGCCTGGGGCTGGCCGTGGTGCACCAGATCGTGGAGCAGCACGGAGGTCGGGTCCAGGTGGAGAGCATCCGAGGTCGGGGCACCCGGGTCACGGTGTGGCTGAGGAGCCGAGAGCGGCCGTCCCCTTGACCGGGCAGAGGGGCTCTGTCTAAAGTGGGGAGCACACTCAATCCGGTGTCGGGATGCGTCTGCTTCGAGATTCCTGTCAGGCCCACGTGGTCTTGGTCTTCGTCCTGGTCGTGTTTGCCTTGCAGGCGGCCACGATCCCCACCTGCGCCTGGTCGGCCCAGATCCCGACGGTCCGCCCTGGGTGTGCCCGGACGTGTCTGGTTTCCGAGAAGGCACAGTCCAAGGGGGAGTGCTCCTTTGCGAACTGCTCCTGTTGCGCGCCGGGCCTTCCGGGGATCTCGGCGGCCTTTCCCCCCGTTCCCTCCCCCCGCCCGGCTCCCCCGCCCTCGTCCCGGGGGGCCCCGGTGCTCTCCGCTAGACCCCTCCCACCCATCCCCATAGCCATCTCCTAAGAGTCGGTCCACGCTCCTGCGGTCCTTAGGGACACCCCTCCGCGGGTGCCCGCCGTGTTGCGCCCCGTGGCGCCGCGACCTCCGTATCTCTTCGGAGAATCCATGTCGAGAACGACGGCTTCGAGATCTGCCGGGGGAGGGGCTGCACCAGCCGCCCTCTCTCTTGCGGCCGCTCTTTTGGTCCTGGTGACCGGGTGCGCCGTCTCTCCACCCCTACCCACCGAAGAGACGGTGGTGTGGCAGGGCCAGGTGAGGGTGACCGATGACGTGATCATTCCCCGGGGGACCCGCCTGATGATCGAGCCCGGCACCGTGGTCCGGTTCGCGTTCCGGGACGATGACGGAGACGGGTGGGGAGACGCCGTCCTGAGGGTTCAAGGGACGCTGGTCGCCCGGGGTACCGCCGAGGCCCCCGTGGTGTTCACCTCGGACGCCCAGCCGGCTCAGCCGGGGTTGTGGGGGGGCGTGCGGGTGGACTTCGGGGAGATCGACCTGCGCTACACCGTGGTGGAGGGAAGCAGCCGGGGGCTTCACGTGCACTTCTCCCGGGGGCGGATCTCCGACTCGGTGCTGCGGCGAAACATCGACGGCACCCGCCTGGGCCAGGACGTGATCACCGTGGAGCACTCGCTCTTCTACGGCCACCCCGGCAAGGGCCTGAACCAGCGCCTGAGCCAGAACCGGGTGGAGCTCAACCGGTTCCACCACAACCGAAACGGCCTTTTTTTGTTCGAAGGCGATCGGGGGTCGGTCTTTCGGGGCAACGCGTTCCGGGCCAACGATCACCCCTTCCGGCTGGGCGACTTTTTCACCGGTACGGTCCAGGTGGAGGCCAGCGACTGGGGTGGGTCCCCGCCGTGCGAGGTGGGCTCTGCCTCGGATCGCCCGGACGCCCAGCTGGTGGAGGTGCCGGGCGAGATCGGCCCTGCCGGGCCGAGGCAGTGGCCCTGGTGGGAGCCCGCCGGCGCCTCGCCGGAGTACCCCGGAGGGGACCCGGCTGCGGCGACCGGCCAGAGCGGCGATTTGGTTCTCGATGCCGTGCGGTTGCGGGTGGCCCCGTCGAATGGGATCCAGGCGATGGCGGGCGAACCCGGCCGGAAGCTCTGGCGCCGGAGCCTCGGAGCCCCTGTGGTGGCCGGGCCCGTTGTTGCCGGCCCCGGGCTCCTGGCCGTGGCCACCCGGACCGGGAGGCTCTACCTCTTGGACGTCCGAACCGGCCTCGAGCGCGACGCGTGGGAGTTCGGCGAGGGCGCGGTCGCGGGCCTCGCTCCTGCGGAAGAAGGGGGGGTGGTGATCGCGCTGGCCGGGGGAGGGGTCCAGGTGCTGCGCGTGCGGGTTCTTCCCCGGGAGAGCGCGCCGTGAGCCGTCGGCCCCTCTTTCGGTTGCTGGGGGCCCTGCTACTGCTGCTCCTGATCGGGGCGACAGGAGGCTGGGCCTGGGAGAGCCCGGCCGTGCCCCCCGAGGCGCGGGCCGTGGCGGCCCAGACCCTCGCGGCCGGGCAGCTCGTCTGGTCCGGGGCCCTCCGGATCACCGGGCCGGTGGTGGTCCCGGCTGGGGCCACCCTGATCGTGGGACCCGGCACCCGCGTCTTCTTCGACCTGCCGGAGCCGGCGGAGATCGAGCCGGGTGCAGCGTGGATCTTGGTGGAGGGGCGTATCCGGGTAGAGGGCACCGTGGATCGGCCCGTATGGTTCATCTCGGTTCGAGAGCGTGGGAACGAGCTCGAGAACATGATCGACGTACGCGAGGCCCCTTCCGCCGAGTTTCGGTACGCAGTGTTCACCAGGGGGCCGTGGGGGCTTCACCTCCACAACACGCCTGCGCTCGTGGAGGGATGTGTGTTCCGCGGCAACTACGGCGGCGTCCGGTTCAAAGGGGGGCCCGTGACCCTCCGGCGGAACCGGTTCGAAGGGAACCGGATCGGAGCGCGGCTTTGGAAGGCCTCTCCCGTGTTTCGGGACAACGTGTTCACGGCGAATCTCACCGGAATCTTCTTTCGGGAGGCGGTAAACCGACCGGTAATCAAGGGAAATCTCTTCGACGATCGGGAGTACGACATCAAGCTGGGTGAGCTCCAGACCACCGACGTGGACGCCACGGGCAATCGCTGGGCCGCGGCCGAAGCGGCGACCATTCCGGAGCGCATCTTCGACGGAGAAGACTCCGAAGGGGTGGGAAGGGTGCTTGTCGAGCCCCGCCCTTTGCTGGAAGCCAAGGAGAAGGCGCGACCATGACGGGACCCTCTCGCCATCTCGTCGTGTTCCTGGCCGCTGTGGGGGGGCTCGGCGGCCTGGCCTTGCTCGCCGTGGGTGGGCGCTCCGCCTCCCGGACCTTCCGGATCGGTTACATGATCTGTAACTCGGTGGAGGAGACCCGAGAGCGGTTCGCCCCGCTGACCGCATACCTCTCGGAGGCCACGGGCGCCCGGTTCGAGCCCGTGTACCTCAACACCTACGACGTAGAAGAGGCGTTCGCGCGGGGGGAGTTCGAGTTTACCCACACGAACTCCCTTCTCTACATCACCTTGCGGGAGCGGTACGGCGTGAGGCCGATCGCGGTAGAGCGGAGGGGCTCGTTCGGCGCAAAGACCCGGGGGGTGATCGTCGCCCGAAAGGACTCCGGGCTCCGGAGCCTGGATGATCTCCGGGGCAAACGGCTCGTGTTCGGCCCCCAGTGGGCGCCGTTCGGTTTTCTCGCCCAGTACGCCTTGATGCTGGAGGCCGGCGTGGACCCGGAGAAGGATCTGGGGTACTACGCGATCCCCCGGGGGAGCTGGAAGCACCAGAAAATTATCTACTCCGTGCTGTACGGCGGCTTCGACGCGGGAACCGCCCCCTTGATCGACCTGGAGGAGATGGCCGCCGACGGAAGGATCGCCCCCGATGACTTCGTCATCCTTGGGCAGAGCGGCCTGGCGCCCTACTGCACCTTCGGTGCTTCGAAAAAGGTCCCCCGGCGTTGGGCCGACCGCGTCCGGAACGCCCTTTTAGCCCTTGACAATCGAGCCACGGCCCGGGTGGGCGACGAAACCCTGCTCGTGCTCAAACGAGCCCAGGTCCAGGGGTACGACGAGGCCAGGGACGCCGATTACGACGAGCTGCGCCGCTGGGCCCGGCTGGCAAAAATGCCCCCTTACGAAAAGTACTGAGCTCCACGTCCTGCAGATAAGGAGGAGCGAGATGCTACCCACCGTTCGGACCATCCTTTGCGCCTTGGACCTCGAACCCGGTACCGACGCGGTGTTCCGCCAGGCTGCGGGCCTTGCCGAAAGCTTCGGGGCTCGGGTTGTGGTGGTGCACGCCGTCCGCCCGTTGGGCCCCTCTGCCAAGGCATTGCTGGGCATCCACCTCTCCGCGGAGCAGATGGGAGAGATTCGGCAACGGCTCCGGAGCCAGGCGGCTGCCCAGATTCGAGCGCACATGGACCGGGTCTGCCGGGGAGAGACGAAGAGACAGCCCGGCAGGGATCCGGACTGGGCCGCGCTGGTGGTTGAGGGTCAACCCGCAGAGGTGGTACTGGAAGAGGTGCGTAGCTGCGGGGCGGACCTCATCGTGATGGGCTCCCACGGCCACACCGCCGTGGGAGAGATGGTCCTGGGGACCACGGCGCACAAAGTGGTTCTGCGCTCTCCCGTGCCGGTGCTTCTGGTTCCGGTGTCAAAGAAGGGTGGGGGCGAGTGGACCGGATGAACAAGGCCTGACGCCGAGCTGCGTTCCAACCGAGAGCCCTCGGAGGCGGGGCAAGGGGGCCGATAGCTTTGAGTGCAACTTGGTATGACATGGAGGACGACATGAGAGCGCGGCGGTACTTCCAGCTGGGCATGAGCCTGGGGGCCAACGGATGGATCAAAGGGTACTGGGTGAAGGCGGTCTACCAGGGGGCGGCCAAGGGGTTTTGCGTGCCCGTGCTCAACTGCTATGCCTGCCCCTCGGCGGTGTTCTCGTGTCCGGTCGGTGCGCTCCAGCACTTCATGGTGATCCGGGCAATCCCTTACTACGTGCTCGGGTTTCTAGGTGCGGTTGGGGGGCTGGTAGGCCGGTTGCCGTGCGGCATCTTGTGCCCGTTCGGCTACTTCCAAGAACTTCTCCACAAGCTTCCGTCCGTCAAGATCCGGATCCCGCGCTACCTCAGGCCGTTCCGGTACGCCGTTTTAGTGATGCTGGTGTTCGTGATCCCTTGGATCACCTCGGAAAACTGGTTTTCCAAGCTGTGCCCGATGGGCACCCTCACGGGGGGAATCCCCTGGGTCACCATGAGCGAAGACATTCGTCGGATGATTACGGACCTGTTCTGGATCAAGATCTCGATCCTGATCTTTTTCACCGTGTCATCCGTGATCGCGAGGCGACCGTTCTGCCAAACCACTTGTCCCTTGGGCGCCTTGTACGGCCTGTTCAACCGGTGGAGCCTCGTGCGCTTGCGGTGGGACCCGGACAAGTGCACCCACTGCGACAAGTGCTTGGAGGTGTGTCCCATGGAGATCAAGGTGTACGAGGGCGCCAACACGGGCCAGTGCATCCGGTGCCTGGACTGCACCGCCTGTGAGGCGATCTCGGTCACCACGGTCCTTTCCCCGGAGGGGGAGCGCCCCCCTGCCCCGGTGGAGCCGGCAAGGCAGGTGGCGTAACCCGCCCCCAAGGAGACGAACGGGCGCCCCTGGCGCTCGACGGGGGCAGCGGCTGGCCGGCGGGGCCTCATCATAGCTCCACCCCCAGGAGCCGTAGGGCCGCGTTGACCACCCCGCCGGTGAGAAACGCGAACACGAACACGAAGCCCGCGATACCGAGGGCCGTCTTGAGGCCCCGCTCCTTTTTCATCATCAGGAACTGGGCAATACACGGCACGAACAGGGTGAGGGTGATGCCGGCAACGGCGAGCTGGTTTCCGGTGAGCACCCCTGCCTGTTGCAGGTCGTACAGGCCCGCAGCGCCGTAGTCCCGTCGGAAGAACCCAAACAGAAACGCCACGGAGGCTTCCTGGGGAAGTCCGATCCAAGCGACGACTCGGGCCAGCCCGGCCACGGCCAGGTCGAAGAGCCCCGTGATTCTGCCCACCCAGATCAGGACGCTGGCCAGCAGGAACAGAGGGAGGATCTCCATGAAGTACCATTGCATCCGGGTGTAGGTCTTGGTGAACACGGCGCTGGGCCGGGGGAGGCGGAGAGGGGGCACCTCCATGTAGAACATCGGCTTCTCACCCGGAAGGATGCACGCCGTGAGCAGGCCGATGAGCAGGAACACCAGCATCACCACCCCGGCCCACACCACCATGGCAGCGGGCTCGGTCGACATCATGCCCAAGATCACCCCGAGCTGTGCGCTGCAGGGGATGGCGAGGGCCAGCAGAACCGTGGCGATGAGCCTTTCCCGTCTGGTCTCTAGGGTCCGGGTGACCATGGTGGCCATGGTGTCGCACCCAAACCCCAGGGTCATGGGGATCACGGCCCGCCCGTTGAGCCCGAGTCTCTTGAAGATCCGGTCCACCAGCATGGCGAGCCGGGGCAGGTAACCGGAGTCCTCGATGATGGAGAAGGCGATGAAAAAGGTCCCCACGATGGGCAGGATGATCGCGATGGCGTAGCGTAGCCCCAACGTGACGACTCCGTACTCCATGCCGATCAGCTCCTGCAGCGGCTCCCAGGGAATGTGAGCGGCGACGAGGCCGTTCACCCAGGGGTTCACGTACTGCTCGAACACCCGGCCCTCCAGAAAATCCACCAAGGTGCCGGCACCGAACCCACCGACGAACTTGTAGAGGCCAAAGTAGAGGACCAGGGCCAGCAGAGGCACCCCAGTCCAGGGGTTCATGGCCCAAACGCTCAATCGCTCGCCCCAGGAGCCGGACCGCTCGCCGGTCACGTGGAACACCTCGTCGCACAGGGCTGCGGCCTCCTCGTGTTGGCGCAGCGGGACTCCGTAGTGGGCCGGCTCGCCCATGGCCCGTTCGATCTGCTTCCTCGCCTCCTCAAGTCTCCCCCGCACGGCCTCGGCCGAGTCGCCCAGGCGCTCGTAGAGCGTTTCGTCCCCTTGGAGAAGCAGAAGGGCGAGGGCCCGGGGGCTGAGCCCCCCGGTCGGGGGCACCACCTTCTCCAAGGCGTCCAGCACCCGTTCGTACGGCTGGCCGTACCGCACCACCCTGGGGGTCCGATCGGACCGGCCTTCCGGCTGGGCCGTGGCTTGACGAAGCTGGTCCACGCCCCTCCCGGTCAGGGCCGATGTGGCCACCACCGGCACCCCCAGCTCTCTTTGGAGAGCTTCCCGGTCGATCCGGATCCCGAGGCGCTCCGCCTCGTCGATCATGTTGAGGACCAGGACCATCGGCAGCCCCGCCTCGATGAGCTGCAGGGTCAAAGGCAGCATCCGGCGCAGGTTCTTGGCGTCCACCACGTGGACCACCACGTCGGCCCCTCCGTCGAGCAGCACGTCCCGGGCCACCCGCTCCTCCTCCGTGATCGGGACCAGCGAGTACATCCCTGGGGTGTCCTCCACCAGCACATCCTTCCCGCCGATTCGGGACCGCCCCCGGGAGACCTCGACGGTGGTGCCGGGGTAGTTCGACACCACCACGTACGTGCCGGTGAGCCGGTTGAACAGGGCGCTCTTGCCCACGTTGGGATTTCCCACCAGCACGATTCGCCGCAAGCCGGGCGCTGGGGGGGACGAGGCGGCACGACCGCAGTGGCATGACGCTTCCATGGGAGGATCTCCTTGTCTTGGTAGAAGATGTACCTATGAGCAGATGTTCATAACGCTATTGAAACTGAGTTGCAATGTCAACAATAAATTTGGCCTCTCCTGGGCTTGCATCGGCCTCCCCGTTGGTTTATGTATGAGCAAATGTTCATTCGAGCAGAGGGATGCCATGGAGACCTGCAGCGAGACCCTGGTCCACCCCGAGGCGGTTGCCGAGGCCCGCAGGGTGATCGACCGCGCTCCGGTGGAGGCCCTGGCCGAGACCTTTAAGGTGTTGGGGGACCCCACCAGGATCCGGATCCTCTTGGCCTTGTCGGCGCGGGAGCTGTGTGTGTGTGATTTGGCCGAGCTGTTTGACGTAAGCCAGAGCGCGGTGAGCCATCAGCTCCGGATCCTACGGGTCCACCGCTTGGTGCGGCCCCGACGGGAGGGCAAGCTCGTGTACTACCGGCTCGACGACGACCACGTGCGCACCCTGTTCGCGGAGGGGCTGCGCCACGTGAAGGAGGGATGAACATGGCCGAGTCCGCGGTTCGATCCGAGAAGAACGGGGCGTCCCAAGGCGCCTCCTGCTGCAGCTCGGGGGCGTGCGGAACCCAGATGCCTCCTCCGAACCCAAAGGAGCCCCTGCCGGGAGCCCGCTACCGGCTCGAGGGGCTCACCTGCGCCTCGTGCGCCGGAAAGATCGAGCGGGAGCTGAACCGGCTCGAAGGGGTGCGGGCCGAGCTGCATTTCGCCTCGTCCACCCTGGTGGTGGAGGCCGAAGACCCTGCGCTCCAAAAAAAGGCCCTGGAGGTGGTGACCCGGATCGAGCCCGAGGTCCGGCCGGTGCGGCTGGATGCCGAGCACCTGGAGGAGGAGCCCCAGGGGGTCTCGCCGATCCTCAAGGTGGTGGCGGCATCGGGTCTCGCCTTCGTCCTCGCGCTCGCGGTGGAACGGCTCGCGCTGCCCGGTGCGACAGAGCTCCCTATGGGCGACCCCCGGTTCTGGGCCGTGCTGCTTCCCTACGTGCTGGCCTACGCCATCGCGGGCCAGGACGTGGTGCGCCAAGCCGTGCGGGGGATCCTGTCCGGCGACGTGTTCGGCGAGAGCTTCCTCATGAGCGTGGCCACCCTGGGGGCGTTTGCGATCCGGGAGTTCCCCGAGGCCGTGGCCGTGATGCTGTTCTTCAAGGTGGGCCAGTACTTCGAGGATCGGGCCCTGAACCACTCGCGCCGGTCTATCGCTGCGCTCCTGAAGATCCGGGCCGACTACGCCAACCTCCGCCGCGACGGGGAGACGGTCCGGGTGCCGCCCGAGCAGGTGCGGGTGGGCGACCGGATCGTGGTCAAGCCCGGGGAGAAGGTGCCCCTGGACGGGGTGATCGAGGAGGGCCGCACCACGGTGGACGCCTCGGCCCTCACCGGTGAGTCCCGGCCCCGCACCGTAGGCGAGGGCGACGAGATCCTCTCGGGCATGGTGAACCGTAGCGGTGTCGTGACCGTGCGGGTCACCAAGCCCTTTGGCGAGTCCACGGTCAAGAAGATCCTCGACCTGGTGGAGACCGCTGCGGCCCGCAAGGCCCCCACCGAGGCGTTCATCACCAAGTTCTCGCGGGTGTACACCCCGGCCGTGGTGGCCGGTGCGGTGCTCCTGGCCGTGACGCCCCCGCTCCTGTACCGGGTGCCGGCCCTGGCGGGGTGGTTCGGCCACCCCGAGACCTATGCCGAGTGGATCTACCGGGCCCTGGTGTTCCTGGTGATCTCGTGCCCCTGCGCGTTGGTCATCTCGATCCCTCTGGGGTTCTTCGGCGGCATCGGCGCGGCGTCGCGCCGGGGGGTGCTCTTCAAGGGCGCCAACTACCTGGAGGGGTTCCGCTCGGTGCGCAGCCTGGTGTTCGACAAGACCGGCACCCTGACCCAGGGGGTGTTCCGGGTGACCCGGGTGGTGCCCCACAACGGGTTCTCCGAGGACGAGCTGCTGGCCCTGGCGGCCGCGGCCGAGAGCCACTCCAGCCATCCCATCGCCCGCTCCGTGGTGGAGGCCCACGGCCGGCCCATCGACGAAGGCCGGATCGAGCGCTACGAGGAGATCCCGGCCCACGGCGTGCGCGCGGTGATCGACGGGCGGGAGGTGCTGGCGGGAAACGACCGGATCCTCCACCTGGACGGGGACGACCTGGAGCACGACACCTGCGAGCTGGAGGGGACGGTGGTCCACGTGGCCGTGGACGGCACCTACGCGGGCTACCTGCTCCTGGCGGACGAGCCCCGGCCCGAGGCCCGGGAGACCCTGGAGCGGCTGCGGGCCGAGGGCGTGCGGCAGATGGTCATGCTCACCGGCGACGAGACCCAGGCCGCCGAGGCGGTGGCCCGTAAGCTTGGCCTCGACGCCTACCACGCCGAGCTCCTGCCCCAGGACAAGGTGGAGTGGGTCGAACGGATCAAGGCCGAGCAGGGAGACCCCAAGGCCAAGGTGGCGTTCGTGGGTGACGGCATCAACGATGCGCCCGTGCTGGCGGCCGCGGATATCGGGGTGGCCATGGGCGGGCTGGGCTCGGACGCGGCCATCGAGGCGGCCGACGTGGTGCTCATGGAGGACCGCCTCACGGGCCTGGTGGCCGCGGTGCACGTGGCCCGCCGCACGAACCGGATCGTGCGGGGGAACATCGCCATGGCCCTCGGGGTGAAGGGCGTGTTCATCCTGCTCGGCGCGGCGGGCGTGGCCTCCATGTGGGAGGCGGTGTTCGCCGACGTGGGCGTGGCCGTGCTGGCCGTGCTGAACGCGACCCGCATCCTGAAGGACGCCGGAAGGGCCTGATGGGAAGCGAGTCCGCCCCTGCCGGGACCAAGCCCCGGATCCTCGTGGTGGACGACGACCGGGGCCACCGCACCATGCTCCGGGCGCTCCTGGCCGGGGCCGGGTACGAGGCCCTGGAGGCGGACGACGGCGACGTCGGGGTGGACGCAGTGCGCACCCACCCGGTGGACGCGGTGCTCCTGGACCTGCGGATGCCCCGGGTCGGCGGCATCGAGGCCCTGGAGGCGATCAAAGCGGCCCGGCCGGACCTGCCGGTGATCGTGCTCACGGCCTACGCCTCGGTGGACACGGCCGTGGCCGCCATGAAGAAGGGCGCGTTCGACTACCTGACCAAGCCGGTGGACGCGACCGACCTCCACCGGGTGCTGGACAAGGCCTTGGAGTTCCACCGGCTGGAGGAGGAGATCCGGGTCCTTCGGGAGCGGCTGGGCGAACGGTTCGACTTCTCGAGCATCATCGGCCGCAGCCGGCCCATGCGGGAGCTGTTCGAGGCCCTGGCCCTGGTGGCTCCCTCGGACGCCACCGTTCTGATCACGGGCGAGTCGGGCACGGGCAAAGAGCTGGTGGCCAACGCCATCCACCAGAACAGCCCCCGCCGGGACAAGCCGTTCGTCAAGGTCAACTGCGCCGCCCTCCACGAAAACCTCCTGGAAAGCGAGCTGTTCGGCCACGAGCGCGGCGCGTTCACCGGCGCCGCCGCCCAGCGCAAGGGCCGGTTCGAGCTGGCCCACGGCGGCACCCTGTTCCTGGACGAGATCGGCGACATGAGCCCGGCCACCCAGGCCAAGGTGCTCCGGGTGCTCCAGGAGGGGGAGTTCGAGCGGCTGGGCGGGAGCCGCACCCTCAAGGTGGACGTGCGGGTGATCGCGGCCACCCACCGGGACCTGGAGGCCATGGTGGCCGAGGGCGCGTTCCGCCAGGACCTCTACTACCGCCTGAGCGTGGTGCCGGTGCACCTGCCGCCGCTCAGGGACCGGCCCGAGGATATCCCCCTCCTGGCCGAGCACTTCCTGCGGATCTACGCCGAGAAGAACCGAAAGCCCGTGGCCGGGTTCACCCCCGAGGCCATGGACCTCCTGGTGCGCCACCCCTGGCCCGGCAACGTGCGCGAGCTCCAAAACGCCGTGGAGCGGGCCGTGATCCTGTGCCTGGGCGAGCGCATCACCCCCCGGGAGCTTCCCCCCGCTTTGCAAGGGCCGGCGGGCGACGAGCCCCAGGCTCCCACCCCAGCCGGCCCCCGCACCCTCAAGGACGCCGAGCGCGAGCTCATCCTCCGCACCCTGGAGGAGACCGGGGGCAACCGCACCCGGGCCGCCCAGATCCTCGGCATCTCCCGCCAGACCCTGATCAACAAGCTCAAGGAGTACGGCCGCTCCTGACTGTCCATCTTTTGGACACCCGAGCCCGCCTCCCCGCCTCCTGGCGTCTTCTTCCTTGACACTTGCTCCCGCCCGCTTTCCTCCCGGAGCTTGGTTTTCCAAGTAATCAACAGTAGTTGCAAGAAATTTCCCGCCTTGGCACGCCCCGTGCTCTTCCCATGGGCAACACCAACCAACGTACAGGAGGTGCTGCCATGAAAACGTTCTGGACCGTTCTGGCCGTCGTCGGCCTGCTCGCCGGGGCCACCGCCCTGGCCGGCTGCTACCCCCATCACCCTTATGGACCGGGCCATCGCCATGGCCCGAGCTGCCCCTACTGAGCCCGGAGGAACCGGTCATGTGGTGCTCGCCCGGCGGATGGATGCGCTGGATGCCCTGGCACGGTCTGTGGGGCCCCTGGGGAGGGCTGGTTACCCTGGCCGTGCTCGGCCTGGTCGTATGGCTCGCGGTGCGGGCCTTTCGGCGGGGGCGGCCGGCCCCCGGGGCGGCCACGTGCCCGGCGTGCGGCGGTGCGGTGGAGCCGGTGTTCTTCCGGTGCCCCCGGTGCGGCCGCACCCTCAAGACCCACTGCCCGGGGTGCAGCCGGGTGGTGGAAACGGACTGGATCTACTGCCCCTACTGCGGTCACGAGGCCGCAGGAAGGACATCTTCCCAACCCTCAACCCAAGAAGGAGGTACGTCATGAGCACGAAACGTCTGTGGATCGCGGGAGCCCTGGTGGTGACCCTGGCCGGTGCGGCCCTGGCAAGCAAGGCCGAGGCCTGTTGGGGCTGCAACCCCGCCTGGGCGCCGACCGACCCGGCGGTTCAGGCCCAGGCCGTGGAGATCCGCCAGAAGTACGCGGATGAGTTCACGACCCTGGCGGCCAAGATGCGCACCACGGCCCGGGACCTGGACGAGGCCCTGGCCGCGGGCCAGGCGGACCGGGCCGAGGAGCTCCGGCAGGAGCTTTACGACCTGGAGAAGGAGTACGCCGGCCTGCGGGCCAAGGCATGGGCCGAGCTGGAAGGGGCCGGCGTGGTCGGAGCCGGGTGGATGCCCGGGCCGTGGGCCTGCCGGTGGCACGACGGCCACGGCTGGGGAGCCGGGCCGCGGCAGATGGCCCGGGGCACGACGGCGTGGGGGGACGACTGCCCCTGGTAGACCCGACTTGAGCCGCCCGGGGCAAGCTCCGGGCGGCTCAACCCTCGGAGCGGTACGCGCGCGTGAACCGCAGGAACCTCTCCAGGGCCGGCGCCGGGCGCTTGGCCCGGAGCCGCACCTCGAAGAAGGTGCGCCGCACCCGGAAACCCTCCACCGCCAGGCGCACCAGCTCGCCCCGGGCCAGCTCGTCCCTCACCGTGAGCTCCGAGAAGTACGACACCCCGAGCCCGGCGATCACCGAGCGTTTGATCGCCTCCACCGAGCCCAACTGCACGCCCTCGGGGCAGGGCAGCCCGCGGCCAAGGCAGTACGCCTCGACCGTGCGGCGGGTGGCCGAGCCGGGCTCCCGCACGAACACCCGGTAGCGCCAGATCTCCTCCAGGGTCATCCCCTGTTTTCCGGTCCGGGGTCCCGGTGCCTCGCCAGTCCCCCCCGAGCCCCCCGCCCTCCCGCCCGCTGCCTGGTGGAGAGGGGGAGGGGGGGCAAGGGGATGGCCGGGGGCGCACGCGAAGAAGATCTCGTCCTCTTGGAACGGCTCGGCCACGAGCTCGGCTGCGGCCACGGCCTCGCCCACGTACGCCACGTCGAAGACGTTTCGGAGCAACCCCTCCAGGATGTGCGCCGAGTTCTCGATCTCCAGCGTGACGTCGATCCCCGGGTGCCGGGCCGTGAACCGGGCGATGAGCCCGGGCAGGAAGTAGGTGCCGATGGACGTGCTGGCCCCCACCCGCACCGACCCCCGGCGCCCGTCCCTCAGGGCTTCGAACGCCTCTCCCAGTTCTGCCACTTCCGCCTCGATCCGCTCCACCCGGTTCAGCAGCGCGCGGCCGGCATCCGTCAGGAACACGCGCTTCCCGATTTGCTCCACCAGGGGCACGCCGAGGATCTCGGTAAGGCTGCGCACCTGGGCCGATACGGCCGGCTGGGTGAGCCCGAGCTCCTCGCCGGCCCGGGTGAAGCTGCGGTGCCGGGCCACGGCCCGGAATACGCGAAGCTGGTGGAGGGTGAGACGCCGAAGGTCCATGAACCAAAACTACATGAATGAGAAGAAGAAAAACAATCAATTTCCTTTTACTTCGTCCGGGGGCTACCCTGGTCCCATGGAGCAGATGGCAGCCGTTTTGGGGATCGGGCTATTGGGCGGGGTCGTGTCGGGGTTTCTCGGGATCGGCGGCGGCATCGTCACGGCCCCGCTTCTTCTGTACGTCCCCCCGGGCCTGGGGCTTGCGCCGCTGTCCATGCACCAGGTCAGCGGGCTCACCATCGCGCAGTCCCTGTTTGCGGGGTTCCTGGGTGCGTTCTCCCATGCACGGCGGGGCTCGGTGGACCCGGGGCTGGCCGGGATCATGGCGTCGGTGATATTCGTAGCGTCCTTGGCCGGAGCATTGCTATCGCGGTACGTTTCCCCTGACGGGTTGCTGGCCGTGTTCGGGGTGCTGGTGCTTGCCGCAGGGGTCCTGCTGTTCCGGCCTCCGCGGGCGCCCGAGGATCGGCCGCGCAGGCCCGGCGGTTTTTCCCGGCGGGGGGCGGCGGGCGTCGCCTCGGTGGTGGGGGTTGTCGGCGGGCTCGTCGGGCAGGGGGGGTCGTTCCTGCTCATCCCGGCTATGACCGGGCTACTGCGGGTGCCGCTCCGGGTGGCCATGGGGAGCAACTTGGTGATCGTGTGCGCCTCATCCCTTGCGGGGTTTCTGGGGAAGGCCGCCACGGGGCAGGTGCCGTTCCCCCTGGCTCTGGCACTCATCGCCGGGGTGATGCCCGGGGTGCGGGTGGGGGCCTGGTGGCACCATCGCACTCCGACGCGGGTGCTGCGGCTGGCGCTGGGGCTGGTGCTCCTGGCCGCGGGCACGCGGATCGCGTGGGACCTGTTCGTGGACCGAGCCGTGGGCTGAATGAGGAGAGAAAGGTCATGAATCCCTTTCGGAAGAAGAAGACCCTGATGGGCGTGTCGCGCACCTGCGGGTGAGCGGCCAAGGTGGATCCGACGGTCCTGTCGGATGCGCTGAAGCACCTGCCCCGGTGCGACGACCCGGACCTCCTGGTGGGGTTCGAGACCTCGGACGACGCCGCGGTGTACCGGGTGGCCCCGGACGTGGCCCTGGTCACCACGGTGGACTACATCACGCCGGTGGTGGACGACCCGGTGTGGTTCGGCCGGATCGCGGCGGCCAACTCCCTGTCGGACGTGTGGGCCATGGGCGGCCGGCCCGTGACCGCCTTGAACCTGGTGAACTTCCCGGCCGGCACCCTGGACCCGGGGATCCTGCGGGACATGCTCCGGGGCGGGGCCGAGAAGGTGGCCGAGGCCGGCGCCTGCCTGGCCGGGGGTCACACCGTGGACGACCCCGAGCCCAAGTACGGCCTGGCGGTCACCGGCGTGGTCCACCCGGACCGGGTGCTCACGAACCGGGGCGCCCGGCCGGGCGACGCCCTGGTGCTCACCAAGCCCCTGGGCACGGGCGTGATCTTCAACGCCAACCGGGCGGGGAAGTACCCCAAGGACCTGCTGGAGGGCGCGGTCCTTCCCGTGGCGGCCGCCTTGAACCGGGTTCCGCTGGAGACGGCCCTCCGGCACGGGGTGCACGCCCTCACCGACATCACGGGGTTTGGGTTCGCGGGCCATGCCCTGGAGATGGCCCGGGGCTCGGGGGTGCGGCTCGCCGTGTCGTTCCGGGCGCTTCCCCTGTACCCGGCCGCGACCGAGATGTACGCCGCGGGCGTGACCACGGGCTCCAACGCGGGCAACCGGCGGGTCTGCGGCGAGCGTTTGTCCGTGCGAGCCACGCTCCAGCCGGAGCAGGAGGAGCTCCTGGTGGACCCCCAGACCTCGGGAGGGCTCCTGATCGCCCTGCCGGAGGGGCAAGCCCGGGCCCTCGTGGCGGATCTCCACGCGGCCGGCGTTCCCTGGGCCGCGGTGGTGGGCCGGGTGGAGGAGGGCGAGCCGGCCCTGGTGGTCGAGGGCTGACGGAGGGGCAGACGAAAAAACCGTCGTCCTCCGGCGGAAGGACCGGTGCAGGACGTCACTGACGAGCCCGGCGATCCGCTGTCCGGCGGCCACGGGCCGCCCTATGAGCCTTCTGCGCCACGCTTAGGGCGCGCCGTGCGCGCCGGACATCCAAGGCTTACTAATACCAACGAAACTATTGTCAGATCCCCGGCGTTCACAAGGGAACCAGCGGGTGGGGGGCTGGTGGAGAGCCGGGCGCGGCCCCTCACGTCGCCGCGCCCCCACCAAGCCGGAATCGCCTTG
>JALUTY010000079.1 GCA_027021615.1 bacterium
GGGTGTTGGGCCCGGATCACCCGGGTGCGCTGGTGTCGTTGAACAACCTGGGCACGGTCCTTCAGGCCCAGGGCCGTTATGAGGAAGCGGAGCCGCTGTACAGGGTGGCGCTGGAGACCAGGCGGCGGGTACTGGGCTCGGAGCACCCGGACACGCTGACGTCGTTGAACAGCCTGGGCTTGCTCCTTCAGGCCCAGGGCCGTTATGAGGAAGCGGAGCCGCTCTTGCGGGAAGCGCTGGAGACGAGCCGTCGGGTGCTGGGCTCGGACCACCCGGACACGCTGGGGTCGTTGAACAACCTGGGCATTCTCCTTCAGGACCAGGGCCGTTATGAGGAAGCGGAGCCGCTGCTACGGGAGGCCTTGGAGACGAGGCAGCGGGTGCTGGGCTCGGACCACCCGGGCACGCTGAGGTCGATGAACGACCTGGGTGTGCTCCTTCATGCCCAGGGCCGTTATGAGGAAGCGGAGCCGCTGTACAGGGAGGCGCTGGAGGGACTTCGCCGCCGGCTCGGGGAGGCCCATCCCCATACCCTGAGGGCACACGGCAACCTCGCAAGTCTCCTGAGGGATGCCGGGAGGACGGCGGAGGCACTCGCTCTGACCGAGGATCTCCTGCACCGGATGCCGGAGGACTCACCGGACCGCGGGAGCATCGAGAGGCTCCTCCGTTCGATCGAAGAGGCCATGCAAGCGGTCGAGAAGCCCGCCTCCGTGGGCGAGGATCCTCCCGAGGTCCAAGACTCGCCGGACGGATGACCCTATGACGCAGGAGACGGCCGGATGTCCGCACCCACTCCCTCCACCCCCGACGACTGGCTGGCCCGCTGGCGTGAAGTCCGCGTGTCCCCTGGTGCCGACCTGGAGGCCTTCCTGGAGCGGGTGCCGGCATCGCAGCGCCCGGAAGTCCGGGAACTGCTCCTGGACTTCGAGGCGGTGGAGGCGGCGGTGGGCGACGAGAATGCCCCCTCCCTGGAACCCGGCACGGTCCTGGGCGACCACCGGCTGGTCCGGGAGCTGGGCCAGGGCGGCATGGGGACGGTCTGGGAGGCGGAGCAGGTCTCCCTCGGCCGGCGGGTGGCGCTGAAGGTCCTGGGCCCCCACCTGGCCCTGCACCCGAAGGCGCTCCTGCGCTTCCACCGGGAGGGCCGGGCGGGCGGCCGGCTGCATCACCCGGGGATCGTCCAGGTGTATGCCGTCGGGGAGACCTCGGGCGTCCCCTGGATCGCCCAGGAGCTGGTGCCGGGCGGCCGGACCCTGGCCGACCGCCTGCGCGAGGAGCGGGAGCTCCAGGAGCTGCCGGCCGGGCGCTACCGGGAGCTGGCGGAGCTCTTCCGGGAGGCGGCGGAGGCCCTGGAGCATGCCCACCAGGCAGGAGTGGTGCACCGGGACCTGAAGCCGGGGAACATCCTCCTGACCCCCGAAGGCCGCCCGAAGGTGGCGGATTTCGGCCTGGCGATGCTCCAGGGGGACCTGGGGCTCTCCCGCACCGGCGACTTCGTGGGGACCCCCTTCTACATGTCGCCGGAGCAGGCGGCGGCGCGGCGGATGGGGATCGACCACCGGACGGACATCTTCAGTCTGGGGGCGACCTTCTACGAGGCGCTGACGCTGGTGCGTCCCTTCGAGGGGGACACCTCGCAGCAGGTGGTGCAGAAGATCCTGACGGAGGA
>JALUTY010000080.1 GCA_027021615.1 bacterium
AAACGCAAAGTCGCGCTCACGGCCTGCATGCGCAAACTGATCACGATCCTAAACGCGATCGTCCGGGACAGGACTCCCTGGCAGCCCCGCTCCGCGGTTCCGGCTTGACACGCAACACAGTTGCTTGTCCCGTAGGTTGCCGCACGGAACGCCGGGTTCGTAGCGCCACGTTCCGTAAGAGCTCGCACATCCAGCAAAGGGTGAGGCGCAATACGATGCTGGTGTCGTATTTCGGAAATTTCGTGCTGTTCCCTGGGGGTAGGGCTGGGAGCCCCTCCTTCGCTGAACGGCCTCGCAGGGGCCGCCTCGGCGCGGTCCGCTGCGGCGCGTGAGAGCACGCGCCGCGGCCGCTCCCCTGGCGCCGGGCGGCCCAGGCTGCTTGGCCGTCGCGCTTCGGCGGAGCCCCCAGCGCCACCGAAGCAATCCGCATACGTTTTTGCGAAACGGAACGCTAGTCGGCCTGCCTCCGGAGGAACGTGGGAATGTCGAGCTCGCTCTCCATCTCGATGTCGCTGCCCACGACACGGCTGACCCGCACGGCCGTTGCCGGCTCCTTGCGGCGCTGGAAGGCGGGCTTGTCGTAGTCCACGGGCTGGGCCTTCTCGGCCTTCACGGCCCGGACGGTCTCGATCGGGATCGGCTCCTGCTCGGCCTTGCCCTCCCCGAACCCGGTGGCGATCACGGTCACCTGGACCCGGTCCTCCATGGAGTCGTCGATCACCTGACCGTAGATGATGTTGGCGTCCTCGTGGGCCGCCTCCTGGATCAGGGTGGCCGCCTCCACCACCTCGGCCAGCCCCAGGTCCGAGGGGCCGGTGATGTTGATGAGCACCCCACGGGCCCCCTCGATGCTCACGTTGTCCAGCAGTGGGCTCGAGATCGCGTCCTGGGCCGCCATGACCGCCCGGTTCTCGCCGCTGCGCATTCCGCTGCCCATGAGGGCCATGCCCTTCTCACTCATCACCGTGCGCACGTCGGCAAAGTCCACGTTGATGATGCCGGCCTGGGTGATCAGGTCGCTGATGCCCTGCACGGCCTGGCGCAGCACGTCGTCGGCCATGCGGAACGCGTCGAGGAACGAGGCCTGCTTGCCGGCGATGGACAGGAGCCGGTCGTTGGGGATGGTGACCAGGGTGTCCACCTCCTGGCGCAGTTCGTCCACGCCCTCGAGGGCCTGGCGCATCCGGCGCTTGCCCTCGAAACCGAAGGGCTTCGTGACCACCCCTACGGTGAGCGCGCCGCACTCCTTGGCCACCCGGGCGATCACCGGGCTCGCGCCCGTGCCCGTGCCCCCGCCCATGCCGGCCGTGATGAACACCATGTCCGCACCGTCCAGGGCATCGGCGATGGTGGCGGTGTCTTCCAGGGCGGCCTGACGGCCCACCTCGGGGTTGGCGCCGGCCCCGAGCCCCCGGGTCAGGCCGCTGCCGAGCTGTACCTTCATGGGCGCCAGGCTCGCGGCCAGGGCCTGGGCGTCGGTGTTGGCCGCGATAAAGTCCACACCTTGGATCCCCGCGGCGATCATGGTGTTCACGGCGTTGCCGCCGCCGCCTCCCACCCCTACCACCTTGATGCGGGCCTGGAACGCAGGGGTCTCTTCGAGCTCGAACTTGGCCATGGGTCACCTCCTGGTTGGGGGACGCTCTACCTGGGAACGATGTTCAGAAAAAGTTGCGAAACCACGACTTCATCCGGCTGGCGATCTTGAGGAACAGGTTCTGGTCGTCGGAGTCCAGGGGGCTCCACCCCTCTGTGCCCGCCCGGGCCGCGCACAGGACGAGGCCCACGCTGGTGGCAAACGCCGGGTCCCGCAGGCCGTCGGGCAGGCTCTCGGTCCCCTGGGGGTAGCCCCGCCGAACCGGCACCCCCCCGAACACCTGCTCCGCCATCTCCACGACCCCTTCGAGCAGGCTGCCCCCACCGGTGAGCACCAGGCCGGAGGCCAGCCGGTCCTCCATGCCGGCCTTCTCCAGGTCCTGCTGCACCAGGGTCAACAGCTCCTCCATGCGGGGCTCCACGATCTCGGCCAGGATTTTCCGGTTCATCACCCGGGGCCTGCGGCCGCCCACGCTCGGCACCTCCAGGGTCTCGTCCTTGCCCACCAGCGAGGCCAGGGCGCAGCCGTGGCGCCGTTTGATCTTCTCGGCGTCGGCCACCGGGGTGCGCAGCCCCACGGCGATATCATTGGTCACGTGGGCCCCGCCCAGAGCCAGCACCGAGGAGTGGCGCACGGCGCCCTGGCTAACCACCAGGATGTCGGTGGTGCCCCCGCCCATGTCCACCAGGGCCACGCCGATCTCCCTCTCGTCCTCGGTCAGCACGGCCTCGGCACTGGCCAGGGGCTCGAGCACGATGTCTGCCACCTGCAGGCCGGCCCGGTTGCAGCACTTCACGATGTTTTGGGCGCTGGTCACGGCGCCGGTGACCATGTGGACCCGGGCCTCCAGCCGCACCCCGCTCATCCCCAGAGGCTCGCGGATGCCGTCCTGATCGTCCACGATGTACTCCTGGGGCAGGATGTGAATCACCTCCCGGTCCATGGGAATGGCCACGGCCCGGGCCGCGTCGAGCACCCGTCGGACGTCGGCCGGCCTCACCTCCCGATCCCTGAGGGGGATCACGCCGTGGCTGTTGAACCCCTGGATGTGCCCGCCAGCGATGCCGGCGAACACCTGCCGAATCTCCCGGTCGGCCATGATCTCGGCCTCTTCCACGGCCTTGCGGATCGACTGGACCGTAGCCTCGATGTTGACCACCACCCCCTTGCGCAGTCCCTTGGACGGGTGGGTGCCGAACCCGAGAACCCGGACGCCCTCGGCCGAGGTCTCGGCCACCACGGCGCAGATCTTGGTGGTGCCGATGTCCAACCCCACGATCTGACGCGTTCCAGCCCTCACCGTCGGCCTCCCTTGCGATACGGCCCCTCGAGCCGGGCCACGATCCGGTCCTCGTAGTCCAGGTCCACGGTGCGGGCCCACCGTCCCGTACGGGACAGGTGGCGATCCAGCCGGGCCAGGCGCTCGAGCTTCTCCCCGAACCCCCCGAGCCCGAACCGCACCGCCCGTCGGTCGGTGTACACGGTGATGCCCTCCTCCGGGTCCACGTGGACCTCGCCTACCTCCTCCCCGGCCAGCCCGCCCTCGAGAAGACCCAGGAGTTCCAGCAAGGCCCGCTGTATCTCGCCCCGCCGCCGCAGCTGGGTGGGCGAGATGCCGGTGATCACCGGGTAGTCGTCCCCGGGCGCCACCGGCACGGGAACCACGTGTCCCTCGGTCGTGAGGTAGACCAGGCGGTCGGTCCGGATCAGGTACCGGGGCTTCCACTCGGTCACCACGATCCGCACGGTGCCGGGCACCTGGCGGATCACCCGGGCCTCCCGCACCCACGGCATCCGCTCGGCGGCCCGTTGGATGCCGGCCACGTCCAGGCCGAACAGCGGATCCCCGGGCTCCACGCCCACGGACCGGCGCACCGCCTCGGGATCGGTGCGCACCGTGCCCTCCACCCGCACCGCCACCACCGGAAACACCGTGCCCGTGCTCCGGCGGAACCCAGCGTACAGGGCCACGGCCAACGCTGCCCCGGCCGCCAGCCACACCAGGGTGACGGCCAGGGGGGCCAGGGCCGGTCGGGGCTCCGAGTTCTCCGCCGCGAAAGGCTCGTCTCTCACCGCTGCCTCACGCCTTCAGGGACGCCCCGGAGAGCATCCGTTCCACCAGGTCGTCGAACCCGATGCCCGCCGCTGCCGCGGCCTTGGGCAGCAGGCTCGTGGGCGTCATGCCCGGAATCGTGTTCACCTCGAGCACCCAGGGGTTGCCCTGGGGATCGAGCCGCAGGTCCACCCGGGCCGCACCCGAGCACCCCAGGGCCCCGTAGGCCGCCCGGGCCACTTCGACCGCACGCCCCGCTTCCATCTCGGACAGGGGTGCGGGGCAGAGATACCGGGTCCGACCCGCCGTGTACTTGGCCTCGTAGTCGTAGAACCCCGACTCCGGCACGATCTCCACCACGGGCAGCTCCAGGTCGTCCAGGAGCCCCACCGTGAGCTCCCGCCCCTCAATGAACCCCTCGATCAGCACCGTGTCCTCGCACCCCCGGGCCGTCCGGAGGGCGGCCGGGACCTCGTCGGGGGTACGGGCCACCCCGACCCCCAGGGTGGAGCCGCCCCGGGGAGGTTTGGCCACCAACGGGGCCAGGACCTCCACGGCCTCGGCCCCCGGGCCGGGGGGCAGCACCTGCCACGGCGGGGTGGGGATGCCGCAGGCCGCGAACACCCGCTTCGAGGCCACCTTGTCCATGGCCAGGGCGCTCGCCAGCACCCCGGACCCGGTGTACGGGATGTCCAGCATCTCCAGCAGCCCCTGGACCGTGCCGTCCTCGCCCCATCGGCCGTGCAGCGCCACGAACGCGGCCTCGGGCCGAAGGCCCAAGAGCCGCTCCACCCAGTCGCCGACCGCGTCCACCTCTGTCACGTCGTGCCCCTTGCGCCGGAGGGCCTGGGACACGGCCCGGCCCGTGCGTAGGCTCACCTCCCGCTCGTTGCTTCGTCCGCCCAGCAGCACCGCCACCCGGCTCATCGGGGCTCCTTTCGGCAAACCGCCTGCCGCCCGGTCAGTCCTGCACCCGCAGCTTCCCCTTGGCCCACTCCCCCACGATCCGGACCTCGGGCTCCAGCTTGATCCGGTGCTTCACGTACACCCGCTCCTGGATCATGCCGATCAGGGCCACCACCTGGCTAGAGGTGGCCATGCCGGCATTCACGATGAAGTTTGCGTGGAGCCGCGAAACCTCGGCGTCACCTACCCGAACACCCTTGAGGCCGCACGCCTCGATCAGGCGGGCCGCCTTGGCGCCGGGGGGGTTCTTGAACACGCTGCCGGCGCTGGGCTCCTGCAGCGGCTGGCGCTCCTTCCGCCGACCGTAGAGCTCCCGGGCCCGCTCCTTCACCGCCTCGGGCTCGGCCGGCTCCCCCTCCAACACGGCGGCCACGATCACAGAGCCGGCGGGCAGGTCCAGGAGCCGGTACCGGAACCGAAGCTCCGAACGGGGAAGCACCTCCACCCGGCCGGCCGGAGTGAGGAGCTCCAGCTCCACCACTCGGTCCCCAATCTCGGTGTCCCACGCCCCGGCGTTCATGGCGAGGGCCCCGCCCACCGACCCCGGGATGCCCACCAGGGGCTCGAACCCGGTGATCCCCTGGTCCACGGTCCACCGGACCATCCGCCGAAGAGCCACCCCGGCCTCCACCCGGAACGACGCCCCACCTCGGGCCTCCAGGCCCCGGAACCCTTCGGTCAGGCAGATGACGGCGCCGCGGATGCCGCCGTCCCGGACCACCAGGTTGGACCCGTTCCCCAACACGAAGTAGGGAAGACCCCGTTGGGTCAAGAACGAGACCAGCGCCGCCAGATCCTCCTGGTCCTCGGGGTACACCAGGAGGTCGGCCGGCCCCCCAACCCGGATGGTGGTCAAGCGGTCCATGGGCACGTTCAGCACCACCCGCCCCCGGACGCACTCTTGGATCTCATCCAGCGCTGTTCTCGCCATGGGTATCTCCCTCTGCCAGCCGTGCAACGATCCGTGCGCCCACGCCCCCGATGCTGCCGGCCCCCAGGGTCACCACCAGATCCCCGGGCCGGACCCGCTCCGCCACGGCGTCGGGCACGGCGTCCAGCAGACCAACGAACGCCGCGTCCCGGTGGCCGTGAGTCCGCAGCCCCTCGGCCAGGGCCTCGGCCGTGATCCCCTCCACGGGAGCCTCCCCGGCGGGGTAGATCTCGGTCACGAGCACGGTGTCCGCGTCGTAGAAGCAGGTGGCGAACCGGTCCATCAGGTCGGCCGTGCGGGAGTACCGGTGGGGCTGGAACACGGCCACGACCCGCCGGCCATACGCCTCCTTGAGGGCGGCCAGCACGGCCTGGATCTCGGTGGGGTGGTGGCCGTAGTCGTCCACCACGATCACCCCTCCGGCCTCGCCCACCACCTGGCTGCGGCGCTCCACCCCCTCGAAGGAACACAGAGCGCGGCACGCCAGCCCCGGATCCACCCCCAGCTCGTCGGCCACCGCCACCGAGGCCAGGGCGTTGCGTACGTTGTGGACGCCGGGCACGGCCAGGTCCACCCGGCCCACGGCCACACCCCGCACCACCACCTCGAACCGGGTCCGCGCCCCGGTGGTGCTCACGTCGCGGGCCCGTACCTCGGCCTGGGCCGACAGGCCGTAGGGGATCACCCGCTTGCGCACGGCCGGCAGCACCTCCTGCACCCGGGGATCGTCGAGGCACAGGACCACGGCCCCGTAGAACGGCACCTTGTTGGCGAAGTCCACGAACGCCTGCTCGAGGGCCTGTTCGCTGCCGTAGTGGTTCATGTGTTCCCGGTCGATGTTCGTGATGACCGCCACCGTGGGCACCAGGGTGAGGAAGCTGCCGTCGCTCTCGTCCGCCTCGGCCACCAGGAACTCCCCCCTGCCGAGCACGGCGTTGGTGCCCACGCCCCGGAGCCGTCCGCCCACCACCACCGTGGGGTCCAGCCCAGCCTCGCTCAGCACGACCCCCACCATGGAGGTGGTCGTGGTCTTGCCGTGGGCCCCGGCCACGGCCACGGCGTACTTCATGCGCATGAGCTCGGCCAGCATCTCGGCCCGGGGGATCACCGGCACGCCCCGGCGGTGGGCCTCGACCACCTCCGGGTTGTCAGACCCCACTGCCGACGAGGTCACCACCACGGTGGCGTCGCCCACGTGCTCGGCGGCGTGTCCCTGATGGATCCTGGCTCCGAGGTCGGCGAGGCGCCGGGTGATCGGGGTGTCACGCAGGTCGGACCCACTCACCGGGTAGCCCAGGTTCAGCAGCACCTCGGCGATGCCGCTCATCCCGATGCCCCCGATCCCCACGAAATGGATGCGATGGTCTTTGCGGTACACGCTCCCTCCGACGTTATGCTGGAAAGCTTCCCCGCAACTTCGGTCAACGGTCGTCGGTCGACGGTCGTCAGTCGTTGGTCTGGGGCCTTCGGCCCGCTGGGCGGCCGGGCCGCTTCCCCGAACCGCCGCCAAACCCTCGGTGGGGCATGGGGTCTGCTGGAGAGCCGCGTGCGGCCCCTTAGCTCGCCGCGCAGCGCCTCCAACACTCGTACCGCGAATCCGTTCGTGCCCCACCGAACGGTCATGAAACCTTTTTTGCCCCGTGCCTGCGCGGCGAATCGCAATGCCCGGCTTCGCGCGCGGCCGGAAGCAGGCCCCATGCCTCCGGCGGGAAGGCTCCGGACCAACAATAGTTACCTTCCCGTTGTACGGCCCCGCAGGGGCCTGACGCGGCTTCCCGGTAACTTCGGTCAACGGTCGTCGGTCGACGGTCTTCGGTCTCCTGGCCCCCAGGGCGAGTGGCACTCGTCAACCCGGGGGAAGGGGCCTGTCGGAGAGCCGGGCGCGGCCCCTTGGCTCGCCGCGCAACGCCTCCCAGCCTCCCAGCCTTCTAGCCTTCCAGCCTTCCAGCCGCTTCCAACAGCTCGTCCACGATCACCCGGGCCGCGTCCCGGCGGGCCCAGGCGGCGGCGGCCGCCGCCATGGTCTCCAGGCGGCCGGGCCGGCCGGCCAGGTCCGCGATCCGCCGGGCCAGGGCCTCGGCCGAGAGCTCGGGCTCCGGCAGGCAGACCGCCCATCCGGCGGCCTCGGCGGCGCGGGCGTTCTTCTCCTGGTGGCCCCCGGCCGCGTGGGGGTACGGGATCAGCACCGCCGGCCGGCCGGCCGCGGCCAGCTCCCCCACGGTCAGGGCCCCGGCCCGGGCCACGGCCAGATGGCACCAGGCGTAGGCCCCGGCCATGTCGTCCAGGTACTCCACCACCCGCACCCCCGGGCCCGGCCCGTACCGGCTCGCCACCTCGTCCTTGCGGCCCGGTCCGCTCTGGTGCAGCACCTCCACCGGACCGGGAACCCGGGCCAGGGCATCAGGCACCGCCAGGTTCAGGGCCCGTGCCCCCTGGCTCCCTCCCACCACCAGTACCCGCAGCGGTCTGCCCTCCCCCCGGTGCGGGTAGGGGAACGCCTCGGCGAACTCGGGCCGCAGGGGGTTGCCGGTGACCCGGACCTTTCGCCGGGGGAACCTGCCGGCCGCCTCCTCGAACCCCAGATAGACCCGGTGCACCCACCGGCCCAGAACCCGGTTGGCCACGCCCGGCCAGGCGTTCTGCTCCTGAACCGCGGTAAACGCCCCGAACAGCCGGGCCAGGGCCACCACCGGCACCGAGGCGTATCCCCCCACCCCCAGGCAGGCGTGGGGCCGCACCCGCCGCAGGATCCGCGCCGCGTCGGCCAGGCCCTGAGCGGTGCGAGCGAGGCCCCGAAACGCCCCGATGGGCCCTTTGCCCACCACGCCGGCCGCGTGTATGGGGTGGAACGGGAACCCCGCCCGGGGCACTACCCGGGCCTCGAGCCCCCGGGACGTTCCCGCGAACACGGCCTCGTGCCGGCCCGGCCGGGCCATCAGCTCCTGGGCCACGGCGATGCCGGGGTACAGGTGCCCGCCCGTGCCTCCTCCGGCGATCAGGAGTCGCACCGGCCCAGCCCCGCCAAAATCCCCACGGCCGCCAGGTCCACCACCCAGCCCGTTCCCCCGTACGAGAGAAATGGAAACGGCAGCCCCTTGGTGGGCAGGCACCCGGTCACCACCAGGGCGTTCAGACCCGCCTGGAGCCCCAACCAGGTGGCAACCCCCACGCCCAGGTTCCGATGGAACGGGTCGGTCTGGCGGGCCGCCAGCCAGAACCCCCGGCCCACCAACATCCCGAACAGGAGGAGCACGGCCGCCACGCCCACGAACCCGGCCTCCTCGGCCCACACGCTCAGGATGAAGTCGGTGTGGGCCTCGGGCAGGTAGAACAGCTTCTGTTGCCCCCGGCCGATCCCGACGCCCCACAGGCCGCCGGACCCGAACGCCAACAGGCTCTGGACCAGCTGGAACCCCGCGCCCTGGGCGTGCTCCCAGGGGTCCAGGAACGCCAGGATCCGCTCCCGACGAAACGGCACGAACCACAGGGCCCACACGGCCACAGGCACCGCCGGCAGGAGCCCCGAGGCCAGGTACGACGGCCGCACCCCGGCCGTGAAACACACCAGCAGCACCACCCCGCCCACCAGGGCCGCGGTGCCCAGGTCGGGCTCCGCCAGGATCAACGCCAGGGGCACCGCCGGGATCAGGACGTGGGGCAGGTACCCGTAGGCGAACGACCGCAGCCGCTCCCCCCGCCGGGCTAGGCTGTCGGCCAGGAACAACACCACCGCGAGCTTGGCCACCTCGGACGGTTGGAACCCCACCGGCCCGATCCGAACCCACCGGTGGGCCCCCTTCACGGACTGGCCCAGCCCCGGCACCCAGCACAGGGCCAGCAGCACGGTGCTCAGCCCGAGGAGGGGGTAGGCCCACGGCCGGAGCCGCTCGGCCGGGACCCGGCTCGCCGCGGTCATGGCCAGCAGCCCCAGGCCGGCGTACACGGCCGAGCGCTTCAGGTAGGCCAGGGGGTCGCCCCCGGCCCCCCCGAACGCCCGGGGCGCGGCCGAGGAGTACACCAGCACCAGCCCCAGGCCCACGAGCACCGAGGCCGCGCCGAGGACCCAGGGGTCGGGCCGGCAACGCCCGGTCTCACCCACGGCACCGCCTCCGCTGCCACGCCCGCCGGCACAGCTCCTGGAAGACCCGGCCGCGCTCGGCATACCCGGAGAAGCGGTCGAAGCTGGCGCAGGCCGGCGACAGGAGCACGGTGTCGCCCGACTCGGCCGCGGCCACGGCGGCATCCACCGCTGCCGACCAGTCCTCGAACCGCCGCACCGGAACGACCCCTTCGAGCACCCGGGCCAGGGCCGGGGCGTCCTGGCCCACCACCACGGCCACCTTGACCCGACCCCGGGCTGCCTCGGCCAGGGGTGCCAGGTCCTGCCCTTTGGCCTGCCCCCCGGCCACCCACACCACCGGCCCGGGCAGGCCGGCCAGGGCCTCCCGGGCGGCATGCACGTTGGTGGCCTTGGAGTCGTCCACGAACCCCACACCCCCGACCGTCCAGAACCGCTCCATGCGATGGGGCAGCCCGGGGAACGAGACCGCCGCATCCCAGGCCCGGGCTGGATCGGCTCCCATCCAGGCGGCCGCGAGCACGGCCGCCAGCGCGTTTCGCAGGTGGTGCCGGCCCCGGACCCGGCCGGGAGCGGCCTGGAGCCGCACCCCGTCGCGGCCCGGCAGGCACACCACGACGTCGTCCCCCTCCACCCACGCCCCGGCCGGCAGGGGGCCCTGCTCCGAGAACCCCAGGAGCACACCCCGGCTCCGGCGGGCCAGGGCCCAGGTGGCGGGGTCGGCCGCATGGGCCACGGCCGCGTCGCCCTCGCCCTGGTTCCGGAAGATCCGGGCCTTGGCCTCGGCGTAGCCCTCGGGGGTGCCGTGCCAGTCCAGGTGGTCCTGGTCCACGTTGAGCAACACGGCCACCCGGGGGCGAACCGTCTCGGTCGTGGCGAGCTGGAAGCTCGACGCCTCCACCACGGCCACGTCCCAGGAGCCCTCCAGGGCCTCCACCAGGGGGGTGCCGAGGTTGCCCCCCACGAACACGGCCCGGCCCTCGGCCGAGAGGGCCCGGCCCACCATCTCGGTCACGGTGCTCTTGCCGTTTGTGCCGGTGATCGCCACCAAGGGGCAGCCGAGCTCTCGGGCGGCCAGCTCCAGCTCGCCCACCACCGGCACCCCGGCCCGCTGGAGCCCGGCCCATAGGGGGTGACGGGGAGGCACCCCCGGGCTGACCACGGCCAGGTCGTAGCACCCGGCCGGGTCGCCGGCGTAGGGGGCCGCAGGCAGATCCGGGGGCAACTCCACGGGGCGGTCGTCGTGGACCTCCACCCTCGCCCCGCGGCCGGCCAGGTACCGGGCCGCGGCCAAGCCCGATCGGCCGGCCCCCAACACCAGCACCCTCTTTTTGTCGAACCGCGCGCCTCGCTCCATGGGGTTCACCGCAGCTTCAGGGTGCCCAGGCCCATCAGGGCCAGGATGATCGAGACGATCCAGAACCGCACGATGATCTTGGGCTCGGCCCACCCCTTCAGCTCGAAGTGGTGGTGGATGGGCGCCATCCGAAACACCCGCTTGCCCCGGGTTTTGTAGGAGACCACCTGGATCATGACACTCAGGGCCTCCACCACGAACACCCCACCGACCACCGCCAGCACGATCTCGGACTTGCTCACCACGGCCACGGCTCCCAGGGCGCCGCCCAGGGCCAGACTGCCCACGTCGCCCATGAACACCTGCGCTGGGTACGCGTTGTACCAGAGAAACCCCAGGGCAGCTCCGGCCATGGCCGCGCAGAACACGGCCAGCTCGCCGGCACCCGGCACCCAGGGGATCTGCAGGTACTCGGCGATCCGGGCGTGGCCCGCGGTGTAGGTGAAGATGAGGTAGGTGAGGCTCGCCGTGATCACCGGGCCGATGGCCAGCCCGTCGAGGCCGTCGGTCAGGTTCACGGCGTTGCCCGCGCCCACCACCACGAACACGGCGAACGGGATGTAGGCCCATCCCAGGTCCGGTCGGAGGTTCTTGAAGAACGGCACCGCCAGCCGGGTGTCGAACCCCGGCAGCGCCCACAGGGCGGTGCACCCTGCCGTGGCCACGGCTACCAGAGACCAGAACTTCACGCGGGCCGGCAGGCCCCGGCTGCTGCGCCGGGTCACTTTGAGGTAGTCGTCGGCGAACCCCACCGCCGCGAACCCGAAGGTGATCCCCAGCACGATCCACACCCGGGGCTCCAGCGGATCGGACCAGGCCAGGGTGGCCACGGCCAACCCCACCAGGATCAGAATGCCGCCCATGGTGGGGGTGCCCGCCTTGGCCAGGTGCCGCTCCGGCCCGTCGTCGCGCACCGCCTGGCCCACCTTGAGACGCTCGAGCCAACGGATCACGGCCGGCCCGAGGAACAAGGCGAGGCCCAGGGCCGTGAGCATGCCTAGCACGCTCCGGAACGTGAGGTACCGGAACACATTGAACGGCCCGAACACATCGCTCAGACCGTAGAGCAGACGGTACAGCAACGCTCATCGCTCCAGGGCGTCGGCCACGGCCTCCAGGCCCAAGGCCCGGCTGCCCTTCACGAGCACCCAGTCCCCCGGCCGAAGTCGCCGGCCCACGGCCGCCACCAGGGTGGTTTGGTCGTCATAGGTCCAGATCCGTTCCGCCGGGAACCCGGCATCGAGCGCCCCCTCCCGGATCGCTGTGGTGCGCCGGCCCAGCAGATGCAGCTCGGCCAGACCCAGGCGGGCCGCGGCCCGGCCCACGACCTCGTGGCCGGCCCGGCACAGGGGGCCCAGCTCGAGCATCTCCCCCAGCACCGCGATGGCTCGGCCGCCGGCCGCGAGCTCGGTCACGGTCTCCAGGGCGGCCTCCACCGCTTTGGGGTTTGCGTTGTAGCAGTCCACGTACAGGCGGGCCCCGGCCCGACCGGGCCGCACCTCCCCCCGCAGGGGCGCCGGCCCCAGGCCGTCCCACGCCCGGGAAGGGTCGGCCGACTCGATCCCGAGGGCGCGGGCCGCGGCCAGGGCCGCCAAGGCGTTCGCGGCGTTGTGGCGGCCGGGCAGCCCCAGCCGGATCCGGAGATCGCCCATCCAGAACTCGCACCCGCCCCCTTCACCGGCTTGGTAGGCCTCGCCCCGAACGTCCGCGCCTTCGGACCAGCCGAAGGTGAGCACCCGGATCCCGGGCGGAGGCACGAGGAGCTCGTCGCCGTGGGGCAGCACCAAGGCGCCCCCCGGGCGGAGCCCCCTCGCAATGGCCAGCTTCTCCCGGGCCACCCCCTCGAGCCCGCCCAGCCCCTCGGTGTGACAGGCCCCCACGCAGGTGATCACGGCCACGTCCGGTCGGGCCACGGCCGTGAGGTGCGCCATCTCCCCGGGCTCGCTGATGCCCAGCTCCAAAACCGCTGCGGTCTCCTTCCCCGACGCCCTTAGCAGGGCCAGGGGCAGGCCAATCCGGTTGTTCCAGTTGCCCGGGCTGGTCAGAACCCGACGACCCGCCGCGGCCAGCAGGGCGGCGGTGAGCTCCCGGGTGGTGGTCTTTCCCGCGCTGCCGGTCACCGCCACCACCGGCACCCCCATTCGCTCCCGTACGAACGCGGCCAGGGCCCCCAAGGCATGGAGGGTGTCGGCCACCCGCACCGCGGGCACGCCGGGGGGCGGCTCGCCCCGGTGGACCACCACGGCCGCGGCCCCGCGGGCCGCCGCCTCGGCCAGGTGGTCGTGGCCGTCGTGCCGGGGCCCCCGAAGGGCCACGAACAGATCCCCGGGCCGCAGGGTGCGCGTATCGGTGTGCACCCGCTCTACCCGCCGCTCGGGGTCGCCCCCGCACAGCTCGCCCCCGGTGGCCCGGGCCACGTCGGCCAGCCTCAGCCTCACGCTGCCGCCTCCCGTTCGGCCAGGGCCCGCCGGGCCTCCAGGCGGTCGTCGAAGGGTAGAACCTTGGAGCCCAGGGTCTGGGTGGTCTCGTGGCCCTTGCCCGCCAGCACCACGGCGTCGCCCGGCCGGGCCGCAGCCACCGCCCACCGGATCGCCTCGGCCCGGTCGGGGATGCGGGCGTAGGTGCGGTCCTGCCCGAGCTCCGGCGCGGCCCGGACCCGGGTCCACCCGGCCGGCAGGCCAGCCTCGATCTCGTCGAGGATCCGGTCGGTGGGCTCCGACCGGGAGTTGTCGGCCGTGAGCACCAGGGCCTGCGCCCACCGAGCCGCGGCCCGGGCCATGGGAGCCCGCTTCGAGCGGTCCCGGTCGCCGCCGCACCCGAACAGCCCGATGACGCGGCCGGGGGTCACCCCGGCCACGGTCTGGAGGACCCGGTCCAGCGCGTCCGGGGTGTGGGCGTAGTCCACGTAGACGGCGAACCCCAGCCGGTTCGGCACCGGCTCGACCCGACCCGGCACGGCCGGGGCCCGGGCCAGGTGCGCCGCGGCCCGCTCTCCGTCGATGCCCAGGGCCAGGGCGCAGGCCAGGGCGCAGGCCGCATTGGCCGCGTTGAACCGGCCCACCAGGGGAAGCTCCAGCGCCACCTCCCGGTCCGGCAGCCGCACCCGGCCCCGGAGCCCCCACGGGCCTTGGTCGTCCACCACAACCCGCACGTCCCCCGCCTCCAGCCCGAACGACAGGGCCCGCGGGCCCAGCTCCGCCAGGAGGCGCCGGCCGAAGGGGTCGTCGGCGCTCACCACGGCCGGCGCCCCGGCCGCGTATCGGGTAAACAAGAGCCGCTTGGCCTCGAAGTACGCCTCCAGGGTGCCGTGGTAGTCCAGGTGATCCTGGGTCAGGTTCGTGAACGCCACGCACGCGAACCGGGTCGCCTCCACCCGCCGCCGGGCCAGGGCGTGGGAGCTCACCTCCATGACCACGGCCTGGGCCCCCTCGTCCCGGGCCCGGGCCAGGGCGGCCTGGAGGGCGGGGGCGTCCGGCGTGGTGAGCGGTGCCGGCTCCTCCCCGCGGGGGAACGCATACCCCACGGTGCCCAGCCGGGCCGGGATCTTCCCCTCGGAGGCCAGAATGTGCTCCACCAGGAGCGCTGTGGTGGTCTTGCCGTTCGTGCCCGTGATGCCGACCACATCGAGACGGTGGGAGGGGTGGCCGTGGAACGCGGCAGCGGCCCGGGCCAGCGCGTTCTCGGGGTCGCCCACCCGTACCCGCACCGCACCCGGCGCCTCCACCGGCCGGCTCACCAGACATACAGAAGCCCCTGCCGCGGCCGCAACAGGGGCGAAGGCGTGGCCGTCCACCCGGGACCCCGGCACGGCGGCGAACAGGTCTCCCCGCCGCACCCTCCGGGAGTCACAAGTGACCCCCCGGATCTCGGGGTCTCCCGGATCCAAGGGCCGGGCACCGGGCAGCTCGGGCATGAGGTCGCTCAGACGCATGATCCTCGCCGTGGGCAAAGACAACAGCGCAGTTGCTCCATCGAGAGGGCTCCGGTCCCGCTCTACCCCTCCGGAGCCCCAAAGGGCGGCCGGAACACCACGGTACAGGTCGTGCCGGGCTCCAGACGCGTGCCAGGGGCAGGGTCCTGTTGGGCCGCCCACCCCGTTCCCAGAAACCGAACCCGGCCGGCCACCCCGGCCCGGGAGAGCAACCGAAGGGCGGCTCGCATCGTAAGCCCTCGGCAGTCCGGCATGACCCCTGGCTTGGCAGCGGCCCCGTCCTTCCGGGGTCTCGGATCCGGAGCCGCCTCGGCTGGCCGGGCCGAGGCCACCGCCTCGGGAGCCACGCCCAGGTACGCCAGGGCCCGGCGGGCGATCTCCCGGAACACCGGACCGGCCACCATCCCGCCGTACCTCGATCCCTTTCGGGGCTCGTCCACCGCGGCCAGGATCACCAGCCGGGGACTTCGGCTCGGCACGTACCCCACGAAGCTCGCCCACACCTTGCGGGGGTTGTACCGCCCTCCGTCCACCTTCCAGGCGGTGCCGGTCTTGCCGGCCACGCGGAACCCCGGCACCCGAGCCCGGGGGGCGGTGCCCTCCGGGCCCACGACCCCCTCAAGAATCCGGGTGAGACGCCGGGACGTGGCCTCGGAAATCACCCGCCCCGCGGCCTCGGGCTCGTACCGCTCCACCACGGTCCCGTCGGCAGCCCGCACCTCCCGGACCAGGCGCAGCCGCATCCGGAGCCCCCCGTTGGCCAGAGCCGCGAACGCCCCCGCCACCTGGAGGGCCGTGGTACCGATCCCTTGCCCGTAGGCCAGAGTCTTGGGGGTCATCAGGGACCACCGGCGGGGCTCGGGCAGGATCCCCCGAGACTCCCCTGACAGCTCCACCCCGGTGGGCTCCCCGAACCCGAAGGCCCGGTAGCCCCGGTACAGGTCTTCGGGCGGGAGCCGCTCGGAGAGCTTCGCGACCCCGATGTTGCTGGAGACCCGGAGGATCTCCTCCACCGTGAGCCAGCCGTGGGGCTTGTGGTCGTGGATGATCCGGCCATGGACCTGCCAGGCACCGTTCTCACAGAACACCCGCTCGTCGGGGCGGGCCAGCCCCCGGTCCAGGAGCAGCCCCACGAACAGGGCCTTCAGGGTGCTGCCCGGCTCGAACGCGTCCACGGCCGCCCGGACCTTCCGGTCTGCCGGCCGGCTCCGGCCCAGGGCGTTGGGATTGAAGGCCGGAACCTGGGCCAGGGCCAGGATCTCGCCCGTGCTCGGGTCCACGACCACCGCCACGCCACCCCGGGCATCGCTGGCCTCCACGGCCCTGGCCAGCTCCTCCTCGGCGATATACTGGATCGTTTCGTCCAGGGTGAGCACCAAGCTGCCGCCCGCGGCGGCCAGCGGGTCCGGCGCGTCGGGCAGCATCAGCCGCCCCCGCGCGTCCCGGATGGCCAGGACCCGCCGCTGGCGGCCCCGGAGCACCGAGTCGAACCGGTACTCCAGGCCTCCCAAACCCCGGCCGTCCGCCCCCACGAACCCCAGCACCTGCCCGGCCAGGGACCTCTTGGGGTAGAAACGCTGGGGCTCCCGGGCCAGTCCGATACCCGGCACATCGGCCCGTCGCAGGGACTCGGCCTCGGAAGGGCTGAGCCCCCGCTTGATCCATGCGAACCGGGCTCCCCCCCGCTCGAGCCGGAGCCGAAGCCGATCGGCGGACCACCCCAGGATTTCCCCCACCCGGACCACGGCCTTTGGATCGTCCAGCAGCACCGAAGGATCGGCGAACAGGCTCCAACCCGGCACGCTTAACGCCAGCTCCCGGCCGTTTCGGTCCAGGATCGGCCCGCGGGTGGGAAGGATCTCGATCTGCCTCTGGTGCTGCCGCCGGGCCCGCTCCTGGAGCAGGGGCGCCTGCACGACCTGGAGATACGCGGCCCGGAGCGCTGCCGCGGCCAGGAGCGAGAGCACCAGGCCCGCCACCACGGTCAACCGGACCCGCTCCCCCCGCAGCGGCCGGGCCGCCCGGTTCCTACTCGGAGAGTACGACGACCGCATCCCGGCCGGGAACCACGAACCCCAGGCGGCGGGCCTCCCTTTCGAGTCGGTTCGACGCCCCCAGGGCCGAGCGCTCCACTTCGAGGTTGGACAGACGGGCGGCCGCCGCCTGCTTCTCCCGCACGAGCTCGTTGATCTCGTAGCGCAGCCGGATGGCCTGGAGCCGGACCGCCACCAGGAACAGGGTCGCGACAAGGCACAGCCCGAAACATCCGGCCCGCACCAGCCACGCCCTCAGCCCGGGCACGGTTCCCGTCAGGACCTCGGTGCGAAGCACTCGGGTGAGCGCGGTGGTCGTCATGATTGTCCTCCCTGACCCCGGTCTTGGACAAGGCGTTCGGCCGCCCGCAGGCGGGCACTCCGGGCACGGGGATTCCGGGCCTTCTCGTCGTCACTCGGGCGAACCACTCGCCGGGTGAGGACCCGAAGCCACCCGGGCCGGCCGCAGGTGCAACGCAGTGCCTCGGCAGGGCACCGACACCGGGGCTCGGCGTTGCGCAGGGCCTGCTTCAGCCGCCGATCCTCCAGCGAATGGTACGAGATCACCACCACCCGCCCCCCCGGGGCCAGCACCTCGGGCAGGTCGGCCAGAAACCGATCCAGGGCTTCCAGCTCCCGGTTCACCGCGATGCGCAAGGCCTGGAATACCCGGGTGGCGGGGTGCTTCGGGCCGCGGCGGCCCAGGGCCCGCTCCACCACCTCGGCCAGCGCCCCCGTGGTGGAGAACGGCCTTCGGCGCCGAGCCGCCACCACCGCCCGAGCCACCCGGCGGGCCCGTGGCTCCTCGCCGTACTCCCGGAACAGCCGGGCCAGCTCGCCCTCGGACAGGGTGTTCACCAGGTCTGCGGCGGTGACCGGAAGCCCTGGATCCATGCGCATGTCCAGAGGGCCGTCTCGCAGGAAGCTGAACCCCCTGCCCGCCTCGTCGAGCTGCCGGGAGCTCACCCCCAGGTCGAGGAGGATCCCCGTGGCCGGTCCCAAACCCTCATCGGTCAGGAGCTCGGCCAGGCCCCCGAAGTTCCCCGGCCGGAGCCGGACGCGGGGATCCCGGGCCAGGTCGGCGGCAGCCTCCAGAGCCTCAGGGTCCCGGTCGATCCCCAGCAGAGCCCCTCCGGGCCCCAGGCGCTCCAGGATCCCACGGGCATGCCCTCCCCCGCCCAAGGTGCCGTCCACGTACCGGCCGTTCGGATCGGTCACCAGGAGGTCCACGGCCTCCCGGGCCAGCACGGGCACATGGTATGGCCGATCAGGCGGCAGCATGGGCCTGCAAGGCCTCCCGCAGGGTCCGAAACTCGGGGAGATCTCCATCGGCCCCACCCACGAACCGGAGAATCTGCCGCAGGTACGGGCTCGGCCCCACCAGCTCGACCCTCCGCTGCCGGGCCAGCCGCAGGAGCTGGCTCGCCATGCGGTAGTGGAGGTGCCGGGCCTTGCGCAGGTCCACGACCAAACGGTCGCCGGGCGCGCCCCGCAGGGCCTCCTCGAAGTCCCGGGCCCGCTCCAACCCGATCTCCCCCTCGATCCGGACCACGATCACCCCCCGGTGGGCGCGCCGGACGATGCGGGTCACAGCCCCAACCCCCCCACCGCCCCGGCGATCTCGTCGAACTGGGCGGCCACCGCTTCCATGGCGGTGTCGTAGCGTTCCTTGGCCCAGATCTCGAAGTTCTTTCCCATCCCGGCGAGCACCACCTGGCGGTCGAGATCCGCATAGGACCGAAGGGTGGGGGGCACCAGGATGCGGCCGGCCCGGTCCACCACACACTCCTGCGCCGGCGCGTAAAAGAACCGTCGGAAGGCCTGGATCTTGGGATCGAAGGCGGGCAGTTCGTTGATCCGGGCCTCGAGGGCCCTCCACTCGTCGGCCGGGTAGGCGACCAGACAGTCCTTGTGGCGGGTCAGGTAAAGGGGGGCGCTGAACGTGGTCTCCAGGGCTTCCCGAAAGCGAGCGGGGATGCTGAGCCGACCCTTGTCGTCGATGGTGTGCTCGAAGCATCCCCGGAACATGCGGCCTCCATGGCCCTGGAACCCACTCTATCCCACCTCATCCCACATCATGGCCGGACTATACAAAGCCGCCCCACCCCTGTCAAGCGGCCCAGAGGAAAAGAAACCGTGGGGGGAGAGGGCCGACCGACACCGACGTCCCTGCCAAGCCGCGGCGGCGGGAGCCGACCGACCCAGCAGTTCAGCGGCAAAGCTAATGTGCCCCTCTCTGCCCTTTTCTGCACGACTTCCTCCATCTGCACAGCTCCCGCAAACAAAGCTGTGGAAACCCGATCCTTTTTTCTAAAGCTCGCCCGAGAACTTGCCGACTGGGATCTTTGATGGGTGGGTGGGTCAATCTCTCCCCCGCCGGGGGCCGAACCGGCTACCTTCGGCGGGGTATGGACCGCCGAAGGCCCCCTCGTTGGCGTTCTCGCCGGAGCGCGGGCCGTTGCCGCGGGAGGAAAACCACGTCATGGCCACAATCGTGCTCGACCCTGTCACGCGGATCGAGGGACACCTCAGGGTGGAGACCCGCTGGGACGGTCCCAGGCTCGCCGAGGCCCGGGTGGCCGGCGAGATGTTTCGGGGCTTCGAAACGATTCTCAGGGGACGGGATGCCCTGGACGCGCCGGTGATCACCCAGCGCATCTGCGGGGTGTGCCCGGTGAGCCACGCGGTGGCCGCATGCCGGGCCCTGGAGCAGGCCCTTGGTCTCCGGGTGCCTCCCAACGGCCGGCTCCTCCGGAGCCTGGTGCTGGGCGCCAACTTCCTCCAAAGCCATCTGCTCCACTTCTATCACCTGTCGATCTTGGACTTCGTGGACGTGTCTGCCCTCCTCGAGGCCGATACCCCCAATCCGGCGGTGCGGGCCCTCCGGGCCTGGGTAGAGGCCGAGATACGGTCGAACCGGGTCCTGCCCGCAGCACCGTTCCTGCCCCAATGGTCCTCCGGCCTCCCGTCCGACGCCCCATGGGCGGGGCGGGCCCTGGGCCACTATCTCGAAGCACTGAAGGCGAGGCAGACCGCCCACCGCATGGCGGCCCGCTTCGGGGGGCGAGTTCCCCACACCGCCACCCTGGTTCCCGGCGGAGTCACCGCGGGCGTGGACCCCCTCGCCGTCGAAGGCTTTCGGAGCGAGCTGGCATCGGTCCGCCGATTCGTGGAGGAGGTGTACCTACCGGACGCGCTGGAGTTGGCCGCCCGGTTTCCCGAACTGGCCAACCAGGGGGCCGAGCCGGGCCGGTTCCTCACGTTCGGCGCGCTTGAGGAGGAAGACGGTCGCCCCTGGCTGCCGGCCGGCGTGTGGGCCGAAGGGCGGCTCGACCCGCTGAACCCGGACCGGATCACCGAGGAGACCGCCCACAGCCGGTACCAGGAAGAGGATCGGACCCGCCCCCTCGAAGGCCGCACGGAGCCTGCTCCGGAAAAGCCCGGGGCGTACTCGTGGCTCAAAGCGCCCCGTTACGGCGGCGAAGCGGTGGAGGTGGGACCCTTGGCCCGAATCCGGGTGGCGGCGGCCGCAGGGACGCCAGAGGTTGAGGAGGCCGAGAAACGGTGGCTCGCACCCGCTGGCCTCCGGGCATCGGACCTCTCCGGGGTGACGGGTCGGCACCTGGCCCGGGCCGTGGAGGCGTGGATGCTGGCTCGGCGGATGGAGGGATGGCTGGACCGCCTTGATCCGGCCGGGCCCACGGTCGGGTCTTACGAGCCCAAGACCTCAGGGAAAGGAGCCGGTTTGGTGGAAGCGCCTCGCGGGGCTCTGGGCCACTGGGTGCGAAGCCGTGACCTTCGGATCGACGCCTACCAGTGCATCGTGCCCAGCACCTGGAACTTCTCGCCCCGGGACGGCCGAGGCCGGCCGGGGCCGGTGGAGGCGGCGCTGGAAGGGTTGGAGCCACGGGGGGAGGAACCCAAGGGGCTTGCGGTGGCCCGGGTGGTGCGGTCGTTCGATCCATGCATCGCCTGTGCGGTCCATTAAACCGGCCGGGAAAGGAGACCCGCCATGGCGCAAACACGACGGGAGTTTTTGCGGGATGCGGCGATCTTGGCTGCCGGGCTGGGGATCGGCTCGGCCCCCGTGCCCCGGCTCGCCCACGCCTTGCAGGGCCTGGCCGCCCAGCGTCCCGGCCTGGTGTGGCTCCAGGGTCAGTCGTGCTCCGGCTGCTCCGTGAGCCTTCTGAACGGGGAGCGGCCCGGGCCGGCCGAGCTGCTGACCCGGTACTTTTCGGTGTGGTTCCATCCCACCCTCTCCGCGGCCACCGGAAACGAAGCCCTGGCAGCGGTGGAACGGGCCTTGGGGGTCGGAGGGTACCTTCTGGCGGTGGAGGGGGCGGTGCCCGTGGCCATGCCCCGGGCCTGCACCGTAGGGGACGAGCCCGTTGCGAGCCTGGTGTCCCGGGCGGCGGCCCGGGCCCGAGCCGTGATGGCCGTAGGCACCTGCGCCAGTTTCGGAGGGGTCCCTGCAGCCGAGCCCAACCCCACCGGAGCTGCTCCCGTGGGCGAGCTGCTGGCGGATATGGCCCGCCCGGTTCCCCTCTTGAACGTACCCGGGTGCCCGGCACACCCCCATTGGGTCGTGGGGGCTGCTGTGCTCCTGCTTCAGAAGGGCAACGTTTCTACCGATGAGAAGCACCGGCCGGCCGCGTTTTTCGGCTCTCCGGTGCACGATCAGTGCCCCCACTTTGCTCGGTACGAGCGGCAGGAGTTTGCCAAGACCCTTGGGGAGGACGGGTGCCTGTTCAAGCTGGGGTGCCAGGGCGCCCTCACCCACGCCGACTGCCCCTGGAGGGGGTGGAACGGGGGGACGAACTGGTGTGTGAGGGGGCGGGCCCCATGTACCGGATGTGCCCGGCCGGGGTTTGCTCGGGAGCCCACCTACTCCTTCTTTCGGCTCAACGAGGGTCGCATCGCCTGACCTCTCCGGGGAGACGGCTCTCCTGGAGGTCCCACCAGGCCCCACGCCCCCGGAGCGTGACACCGTGATGCACGGCATACTTGAAACGCTAGGAGATGAAAGAGGTTTTGGCCTCCCAGCCTCCTAGCCCTTCCAGCGGGCCGAAGGCCCGAGGTTACTGGAAAGACCGCACGGTCGGCCCACACCCCCAGGTCCAGTGTTTCTGCGGAGGGTTCCATGCGCATCGGGATCCAGTTGAAGGCGGGAGGTTTTCTCGTGGCTGTCTTGGCCCTATCGTTCGGCATGAGCACCTGGGTGGCCACGACCCGTTCGACCCAAGCGTTGGAGGAGCAAGCCCGCACCAATGCCGAGGCTCTGCAGGCCTCCGCCCTGGCCCAGGCCCGCAACGTGTTTGCGAGCCTTGAGACCGGGACCAAAGGGTCCCTCGAACGGGGCGAGATGGACCAGTTCGAGGACCTGCTGGCCGCCCTTGGAAGAATCGGAGGTGTGATCGAGATCGGGCTGTTGGATCCCAAGGGGAAGATCGCCTACGCCAGTCGGAAGACGTCGGTAGGTAAGCCCTTCGACGCCACGGTGTTCCAGAAGGCATCGGCCGGCTCGGGGGTCGCCGAGGTGCCCAGCACCGAGGAGATCGTGCTCCTGCGGGCCCACCGGATGGAGGCCGACTGCCTCAGGTGCCACGAGAAGGCCAAACCCGGAGACCTGGCCGGCGTTCTGTACGTACGGTACAGCCTTGCGGACCTCGTTCGGGCCCAGCAGGAGAGCCAGGCTTTCCTCTCCCGAGCCCGGGGGGCCGGCATCGCCACCGGGGTGGCCACCGGTCTCGCCGGTCTCCTGGCTGCCTCGTTGGGCACCTGGATCCTGCTGGGCGTCCAGGTGGGACGCCCTATCCGGGCCCTCACGGCCCGAGTGACCGAGATGGCCACCGGCGAGGCCGATCTCACCCGCCGGCTCCCCGTTACCAGCCGGGACGAGATGGGCGAGCTGGCCTCTGCGTTCAATGCGTTCCTTGAGAAGCTCCAGGCCCTGATCCACGAGGTGCTCGACACCGCGAGCCAGGTCACCGCGGGCAGCCACGAGATCCTGGCCGCCAGCCGCGCCGCTTTACAGCAGGCGGAGGAGCAAAAGGACCGCACCCACGCAGCCGCCACCTCGTCCGAGGAGATGAGCGCCACCGTGCTGCAGGTGGCCCGGGACGCTCAAGACGCCGCAAACACCGCCCGCTCCGCCTCCGAGATTGCAGAGGCCGGCGGCCAGACCGTGGAGTCGGGGATGGTCGGAATGGGCCGGGTGGAGGAACGGGTCCGGAAGATCGCGGCCCAGGTGCGGGACCTAGGGCGGCGCACCGGTGAGATCGGCGCAGTGATGCAGGTGATCGACGACATCGCGGACCAGACGAACCTCCTGGCGTTGAACGCGGCCATCGAGGCGGCCCGGGCCGGTGAGCACGGCCGGGGATTCGCCGTGGTGGCGGACGAGGTCCGGAAGCTCTCCGAAAAGACCGCCCAGGCCACCCACCAGGTGCGGCAGACGGTGGCGGGGATCCAGAAGGAGACCGAGCAGGCGGTGACCTCAGTGGAGGACGGCCTCCAAGAGGTGGAGGAGGCAAGCACCCAGGTGCGCCAAGGGGGACAGGCCCTAGCCGAGATCGTGGCGCAGATCGAACAGACCGCCGAACGCGTGGTCCAGATCGCCACGGCCACGGAGCAGCAGAGCGCCGCTGTGGAGGAGATCAGCAGCAATCTGGACGCCGTGGCCGACCTCGCCGCAAAACTGGCCGGCGCCGTGGAGGAGGCTCGGGGCACGGCCGAGCGGCTGGGGGAGCGTACCGCTCGGCTCCAGCACCTGATGGCAAGGTTCACGGTCTGAGGGAGCCCTCACCGTCCTTCGTCGTCCGGCGACCTCCGGCCCCTGGCGTCCGACTTCTGGCCCCTGAGGGGCGTGATCCGGACCAAAAGCACCCGGTGGCCGGCGGTGCGCTCCACGGTGTACCTGTGGCCTTGATGCTCCAGGGCCTCCTCCGGCTGGGGAATGTGGCCGAGCCGTGTCATCAAGAAACCGGCCAAGGTGACGTCCGGCTCGGTGGGGAGGCGGAGCCCCAGCTTCTGGTTCAGATCACGGATCGGGGTGCCTCCGTGCACCAACGCCTCGCCACCAGGAAGAAATCGGACCGGCTCGGCCTCCACGTCGTGCTCGTCGCGGATCTCTCCCACAATCTCCTCGATCACGTCCTCCAGGGTAACGATCCCCTCGACCCCGCCGTACTCGTCCACCACCACGGCCATGTGGAAGCGCCGGATCCGGAACTCGTAGAGCAGGCTCTCCAGATCCTTGGTCTCGGGCACGAAGAACGGCTCGCGCGCCACCTGGGCCAGCTTCCCGTTCGGATCCCGCATGAGCAGAGCCACCGCGTCGCGCACGTGGGCGATGCCCACCAGGTCGTCCAACCGCTCGCGGTACACCGGGAGCCGTGTGTAGCCGGTGCGGACAAAGGCCTCCACCGCCTCCCGTAGGGGAGTCGCCACCTCCAGGGCCTGGACCCGGGTACGGGGCACCATGATCTCTCGAACCTGTTGCCGGCCGATCCGAAAGATGCCGTGGAGCATGCGCCTACGCGTCTCCTCCACTGCGGCTCCCGCCCCATCGGTCAGAAACGCCTGGAGCTCATCCTCCGAGAGGCTCGGTCGGGCCGAGGCCTCGGGCCGCGCCCCCACGAGGCGAAGGAGGCCGTTGGAGATCCAGGTGACGGCCGCCACCACCGGGTACAGCACCCGGCACAGCACCGCAAACACCGGGGCCACCGCCAGGGCCACCGGCTCAGGCCGTTGGGCCGCGAACGTCTTGGGGGCGATCTCGCTGAACACCAGGAGCAGAAGGGTCATTACACCGGTGGCCACCGCGATCCCCTCTTCCCCAAACATCTGGAGGGCCACGGCCGTGGCCAGAGCCGAGGCCGCGATGTTCACCAGGTTGTTCCCCACCAGAATCGTGCCGATCAGATGGTCCCGCCGGGCCAGAAGGGCCTCGTAGATCCGAGCCCGGAAGTCCCCCGACCGGGCCCGGTAACACATCCGCCACCAGTCCGCCCCCAGCAGCGCGGTCTCCGACCCCGAGAAGAACGCGGAGAGTACCAGTAGCCCCCCCAGGGCCAGGAGGTGTTTCGGGACGTCCAGCTCGGTGAGCACGGGATTTCCTCCGCCGGCCGGCCCCAGAGCCCCAGAGCCGGCCCTGTGGTCAGGAACGAAGCAGGTTCAACTCGTACAGTGACCGGTACAGCCCTCCCTGCTCCAACAGATCGGCGTGGGCCCCTTGTTCCACGAGCCGCCCCCGGTGGAGGACCGCGATCCTGTGCACCCTTCGGACCGTGGTCAGCCGGTGGGCCACCACCAGCGAGGTGCGCCCCTGCAGGAGCACGGCCAGTGCCTCCTCGATCCGGGCCTCGGTGTCCTGGTCCACCTCGGAGGTGGCCTCGTCGAGGATCAGGATCCGCGGCTCACCGGCCAGGGCCCGGGCGAACGCCACCAGCTGGCGCTGGCCCGAGCTCAACCCAGCCCCCTCCTCGCCGAGCACGGTCTCGTACCCCTTGGGAAGGGTCTCTACCATGGGGTGGAGTCCCACGGCTCGGGCCGCTGCTACCGCCCGATCCTCGTCCACCCACTCGCGCCCCAGTCGGATGTTCTCCAACACGGTGCCCCGGAGCAGGACCGGCTCCTGGGGCACCAGGGCCAGGTGGCGAGACATCCAGGTCGGGTCGATCTCGTCCAACGGGACGCCGTCCACCAGGATCCGACCGACCCTCGGGCAGTAGAACCCCAGCAACAGGTGCACCACGGTGGTCTTCCCGGCGCCGGTCGCTCCCACCAGGGCCAGCGACTCCCCCGGGGTGATCTCGAGATCAAAGCCGGCCAGCACGTCAGGCCCGTCACCGTAGCCGAACCGAACCCCGTCGAACCGGATCCCGCCCCGGATGGTGGGGCGCCCTCTGCCCCTCCGCCTCTCGGCCGGCTCGTCCAGGAACCCTACGATCCGCTCCACCGCGGCGAGCGACGACTGGAGCACGTTGATCCGTTCCCCCACGTCCCGCAAGGGCCGAAACAGCCGCTGCACATACTCGAAGAACGCCACGAGGGCTCCGAAGGTCAGCCCCCCTCCCGCCGCGAACCCGGCCCCCCTCCACAGCACCAAGGCCAGGGTCACGGCCGAGAACAGCTCGACCAGGGGGAAGAACAGGGCCTGCAGGGTAACCGACCGCACCTGGGCCCGGAGGTTGGCCTCGCCGTGGTCCCGTACCTGCTCCAGGCTCCAGGCCCTGGCGCCGAACAACCGTACCACCTCCGCTCCGCGCAGGTGCTCGTGCACGGCCGCCGTTAGGCGTGCGGTGTGCTCCCGGGCCGCCCGGTATGCCTCGCGCATGCCCCTGCGCACCCCCTCGGAGACCACCAGGAGGGCCGGGAACACCGCCACCACGGTCAGGGCCAAGCCGGCATGGAGACGCACCAGCACGGTGAGAATGCCAAGCACCAGGATCACGTCCCCGAGCACCCCCACCATGCCGGCGCTGAACAGATCGGCCAACACGGCCACGTCGGAGGACACCCGGGAGACCACGGTCCCAGCCGGGGTGTGATCGAGCCGGTCCATGGGGAGCGCGAGCGCCTTGGCGAACAGCCGGGTCCGCAGGTCCCGGAGGATCCGTTCGCCCCGGGTTCGCAGCAGCAGGATCTGGGCCGCCTCCAGCCCCCCCACCCCCACCTGAACGGCCAGATACAGCGTAGCGAGCAGGGCCAGGCCCCGGGCGTCGCCCCGCACCACCGGCCCGTCGATGGCAACCTTGATCAGATAGGGACCGGCCATCCTCCCGACCGCCCCAACGCCCATCAGCCCCACTCCGCCCAGAAGGGCCGAGCGATACGGTCGGGCCACGCCCCACAGCCGCACGAGGAGCCGCCAGTCCCCTGGACGCACCGGACGGGTCTCGGTGCTGCGGGGTCTCACGGCTTCTCCTCCAGCTCCCTGCGCAGTGCTTCCTCCCGGTACAGCCTCCGGTAGGCAGCCAGATCGTCCCACAGATCCTCGTGTCGCCCGAACGCCACCACACGGCCTCCGGCCAGAAACCACACACCGTCGGCTTTCTCCACCTCGAATGCCCGGTGGCTCACCATCACCAGCGTGCGCCCCCGGAACCGTTCCCGCAGCCGGCCGATCACGGACCTGGCCGTATGGGCGTCCAGGTTGGAGAGGCTTCCGTCCAGCACGAGCACGCCAGGATCCCCGTACACGGCCCTGGCAATACCAAGGCGCTGGCGCTGCCCCCCTGACAGGGTCACGCCCCCTTCGCCCACCGGGGTATCGACCCCCCGCGGTAGCGCGGCCACCTCGTCCGCCAGCTCGGCCAAGGTCAAGGCATTCCAGATTCGGGCATCGTCCCGGGGTCGGCCGAGGCACACGTTGGCGGCCACGCTGTCAGAGAAGAAGAAGTCCTCCTGGGGAACCACGGCCAAGTGCCGGCGGAGAGCGGCGTCGGAGATCTCCTGGATCGGCACCCCGTGCGCCGTGATCCGGCCCGTCTGAGGCCTGCGAAGCCGCGCCAACAGGCTCACCACTGTGGTCTTTCCCGACCCGGTGGGCCCCACCAGGGCCCACACCCCGCCCTCGGCCACGCGAAGGTCCACACCCACCACGGCCGGCCGGGGAGCTTCCGGGTAGGTGTAGGAGACCCCTACGGCTTCGAGGCACGAGCCAGCGGCCAGCGGCAGGGGGCCCGCAGGATCGGGTTCGATTGGCCAGGTCCGCACCTCCTGCAGGCGCCCCACCGCCGCCGCGCCCCGCTGGAACAGGCTGAGAGTCCAGCCCAGAGCCACCATGGGCCACACCAGCATGGCGAGGTAGGCGCTGAAGGCCACGAGTCCCCCCAGGGACAGGCTGCCCCGGTACACCCAGTACCCCCCCAAACCGAGGACCGCCACATGCCCCAGGCCAGCTAGAACCCCCACCACCGGGAACACCCCCGCCCAGGCCCACACCACCCGCTCCCGGGCTCGGCACAGGGCATCGTTCTCCTCACGAAACCGCTCCCGCTGCCACTCCTCCCTTCGGTAAGCCCTGAGGACCCGAACGGCGGTCAACGTCTCCTGAACCCTGTCGGCCAGCTCCCCGGCCGCCTGGTCCGCCGCCAGAAACCGTCGGTGAAGCCGGGGACTCATGCGTCGGACGATCCACGCGATCGCCGGGAAGGGGGCCAGGGCCACGCCCGCGAGACCGGGGTGGATCCGCCATAGGAGCACGGCCGTGCCCGCGGCCACGAGCAACGTCTGGCACAGGTTGAGGAGCCCGGCCCCCAGGAACAGCCGGAGGTCCTGAAGGTCGTGAAGAGCCCGGCTCACCAGATCTCCCCGGCGGGCCGCGTCAAGGGTCTCCATGGGAAGGCGGAGAAGATGCCCCACGTAAGCCATGCGCAGTTCATGCTCGACCCGCCGGGCCGAGACCAGCACGAGCCGGCGCGACGCAAACCGGAGCCCGGCCTGGCCCACGGCCAGCCCGGCCAGCAGGGCCGCCACCCCCGACACGCTGCCCGAGCCGGAAGCCACGGCGTCCACTCCCCGGCTCAGAACTTGGGGGCCGGCCAGCTGAAGCGCCACCGAGAAAACCAGGGCGATGAAACCCCATGCGAAGGCCTTCGCATGGGGCCGGAGATGCGGGAACAGGGGACGAAAGACGCGGATCACCCCGGGGAACTCACCCGCCCGAGGCCCCCTCTCGGGCCTGGATCACCTCCACGTTGAACTTGGTGGCCCCCCCCGGGGCCGGCAGAAACACCACCATGAACGGGACCCGGGCCCCGGGCTGGATGTCCATGTTGCTCAGCCCCTCGCCCACCTCGTTCTGGAGCCTCGCCTCGATGTCCTGGGGGGGGAGCTTTGCCAAGTCGGCCTCGGTGAGGACGTTCCCGCAGAACACCTCCTGGGAGGCCAAGGGATTGCCTTGCGCATCGAACAGATTCCCACGGACCCGGATCAGGCTTTGGGGTGCTTTCGAGCGGTTCCATACCTCGCCCCGGATCACGAACACCCTGCGCCCGCCGACGTCCCGGTAGTACCCCTCTAGGTTCTGAACGGTCAACCGGTTGTTGACGGCGCGCCGGTGCCACAGGGCCCGAATCTTCGACGGGCTGAGGAACGTAAAGGCCTCCGGACGGCGGTACACATTGTAACCCGTGAACCCGGCGGCACCCACTGCTGCGAGCACCACTACCCAGAACAGGGGGGAGCGCCTTCGGTCCCGGGCCACGAGGGGGGAGCGCTTCCCGTCGTCGGCGCGGCGGGGGCCGCGCTGCAGATCGAGACGGGGCATGTCGTCGGCCAGGCCCTGGACCTGGACCCCTCCTGACGGTTGGGGGGGCACCAAGTCCTCCTCCCGAACCCGCTCCAGCGGCTCGGGCTCTGGGGCTGCTTCGGCCTCGTCGGAGCCCACGTCGAAATCGGCCAGGTCCAGCTCGCCGAGGGACGGCAGGTCCTCCAGATCGGGGAGCCCCGGCTCGGGAAGATCCTCGCCCTGGGTTTCCGGCGGCGAGAGCTCGTCCTCGCCCTCGAAGTCTCCCAGGTCCAGGTCGTCCAGCGAAGGCAGGTCGTCCAAGGGGCCCACCCCGGGTTGAGCCTCCGGCTCGGGAGCTGCCCCAGGCTCCTGAGGGGAGGGTTCGGAATCGAGGGCTTCGACCCGGGCTTCAGACGCGCCGGACTCGGCCGGGGGGCTCTTCAGGGGAGGGGGAGGCTCGGGCGTGGGCCGCGCCCCTTCCCCGGCCACCTCCGGACCAGGGGCCTGGAGCTCCGGCTGGGGGGGGGGCTCCGCCCGGCGCCGCACCGCGAACAGGTTGGCGCAGCGGGCGCAGCGGATCTTCACCGCACCCCTGGCGAGCTTCTCCTCCGGAACGTCGTAGCGGGCATGACACTTCGGACAAGAGACGAACATGGCGCCTCGTCGGCTCTCCCAAAAGGGCTCAATCCTCGCGGCATAGTAGCCGAAGAGGTAAAGAAGCGCAACAATACGGCTTAAGCCCCCCGAACGAAACGGCACCGGGGAGAAACGATGTCCGAACCGCAGAACTCCTGTCCGCCGGAGCTCCGGGACCTGCTGGAGCGCCGCAACGAAGAGCTGGAGACGTTGGTGGAGATCGGGAAGGCCCTGACCTCCACCCTGGACCTCAAGGAGGTCCTGAGCATCATCATGGACAAGGTGGGTCAGCTGTTGCGACCCAAAACCTGGTCTTTGCTCCTCGTGGACGAGCGCACGGGCGAGCTCGTGTTCGAAATCGCGGTGTCCCCGGCGGCCGACCGATTGAAGGATATCCGTCTCCAAAAGGGAGAAGGTATCGCCGGGTGGGTCGCCCTCCATGGAGAGCCCCTACTCATTCCCGACGTGGGTCAGGACGAGCGGTTCGCCCCCAAGGTGGACCGGGCCGTACGGTTCAACACTCGGTCGATCGTGTGCGTTCCCCTCAAAAGCAAAAACCGGGTGCTCGGGGTCATCGAGCTGGTGAACCCCCTAGAGGAACGGACCTTTTCCGAGGCGGACCTCAAGATCCTGTCCACCATCGCGGACTACGCGGCCATTGCCATCGAGAACGCTCGGTACGTGGAGACCGTGAGGGACCTGGTGGTCACCGACGACCTCACGGGCCTCTACAACGCCCGCTACCTGCTGGAGGTGCTCGACTACGAGCTCGATCGGGCCCGCAGGTACTCCTACCCGGTGTCCCTCGTGTTTCTGGACCTGGACTACTTCAAGGATGTGAACGACACCTACGGCCATCTGGTGGGGAGCCGACTGCTGGCGGAGGTGGGCCGGGTGATCCGAAGCCACATTCGCAAGGCCGACGTGGCCGTGCGGTACGGGGGCGACGAGTTCGTGGTGGTCCTGCCCAACACCCCGAAGGAGGGGGCCCTCCAGATGGCGAGGAACCTCCACCGCCGCATCCGCGACCGCTACTTCCTCCAGGACGAGGGGTATCGGATCCGCCTGACGGCCAGCTTCGGGGTGGCCACCTTCCCTGACGATGCCCAGACGAAGCTGGCTCTGGTCCGGCTGGCCGATCAGGCCATGTACCGGGTGAAGGAGTCCAGCCGTGACGGGGTGAAGGGCGCGTAGGCTCCTCATCCCCCAAAAGCGAGCGCCCCTGGGAGGGGAAGACCTCCACAGGGGCGCTCGTGTCAAAAAGGCTCGGCGGCGACCTACTCTCCCACCCAGTTGCCCGGGCAGTACCATCGGCGCTGAGGGGCTTAACTGCCG
>JALUTY010000081.1 GCA_027021615.1 bacterium
CCACCGGCGCCCCGACCTACCGGGCTGACGACGGCATGCGAAGGCGCGGCGAAAGGGGTGCCGCACTCGCGCCCGGCCGGAGCCAGCCCCCCACCCGCGCCCGGCAATACCTTCGTAGGCCTTAGTAGACGCTCTCACGCCCCCGATCGGGGGGCAAGGGACCTGCCGGAGCGCCGCCCTACTTCCACCCGGGGAACGGGTAGATCATGTCCGCCGTGGCGAGGTCGAAGGGGTACACGATCTCCAGCACGATCTCGCCCTTGTCGTTCTTCTGGTACTGGCCGATCAGCCCCGACCCCAGCACGTTCTGGCCCATCTCGGAGCCGGTGTTCTGGAAGTCGATCCCGGCCCACGGCACCACCAGCTCGGACCCGGGGATCACGATCTCGTTGGCGGCCTTCTGGATCGCGGCCGGGTCGGTGGAACCGGCCTTGTTGAGCACGTGATACCAGGCCTGCAGACCCGTGAACGCCCGGGCCGAGGCCCCGCCAAGGTCGTGGCCGGTGCGCTTTTTGTACAGGGCGTTCACCTGGCCGGCCACCTTCTTCACGTCAGCCACCTTGGGCAGGAACACGGTGCGGGTGAGCACCCCGACGATGTCGTCGCCGAGGGTCTTTCGGAACTCGGGCTTCTCGAATCCGGCGTCCTGGCCCCAGATCACCTTGGGCGTGGCCCGCTGGGCCTTGAGGGTCTTCACCATGAGGATGGCGTCCGAGGTGTAGGACGCGAACAGGTACACGCCGGCTCGGGACGCCTTCAGCGACCGGACCTCGCTGGAGAGGTCCGCGGACTTGGCCGCGTACAGAAGCGACTTGCGCACTTTGAACCCGTACTGCTCGGCCAGCTCCTTGATCAGGCCCGACACGTGGGAGCCCCACTCGGTCTTCTCGCAGGCCGACGCGATGGTTCCGATCTCCTCCTTGGACACCGCCGGCACGCCCCGGACCTTGCCCTCGGTCAGCCCCTTGAGCAGCTCGAACAGGTCCTTGGTGAACCACCGGTCGTGGGGGGTGGTGCGCCAGAACCACTTGAACCCGCGCTCAGTCAGGGCCGGCGAGGTGGACGAGCCGTTGATCATCGGCACCCCGTACTGCTCGCACACGGCGCTGACGGTCTTGGTGACCGAGCTGTGGTAGCAGCCCAGGATGCCGTCCACCTTGTCGTCGAGGATCAGCTTCTTGGCCAGATCGGCCCCCAGGGTGGGGTTGCCCTCGTGGTCCCGGATCAGGAGCTGGATCTTCGCGCCCCCGAGCCCCGGGATTCCCGCGGACTTGGCCATCTCCATGTCGATGCCGGGCATCACGTTGTTGATGATGTCCGCGGCCAGCTCCACCCCGGCCCGCAGCTCCCTTCCGGCCGCGGCAGCCCCCCCGGTCAGGGGGTAGATGACCCCGATCTTCACCACCTTCTCGGCCGCCCGGCCGGGCCCGGCCGGGAAGGCGAGGGCGGCGAGAGCCGCGAGCAGCGTGACCACCGTTCTCTTCCCCTTGCGTCCCATGATCCTCTCTCCTTTCCGGCGGACGTGGCCGCCGTTTCAGGGGCTGTGCTCCCCCGGGGGATCGCTCAGAACACCGCCAGGCTCCGGTCCAGCACGTCCGTGACCAGCATTTTGCCCGGCGCATGGGTGATGGCCAGCTCCGGCCGGGCGTTGCGGAGCGCCACCTGGGGTGTGACGCCGCAGGCCCAGAACACCGGCACCTCGCCGGGCCGGATCTCCACCGGGTCGCCGAAGTCCGGGGCTCCCAGGTCGCGGATGCCCAGGCGGTCGGGGTTGCCCACGTGGACCGGCGTGCCGTGCACGCCCGGGAACCGGGCGGTCACGGTCACGGCCTTCGGCACCAGGTCCGAGGGGATCGGCCGCATGGTGACCACCAGGTTTCCCCGGAACACGCCGGCCGGCTCGCACGACACCGAGGTGACGAACATGGGCACGTTGCACCCCAGCTCCAGGTGGCGCACCGGCACCCCGGCCTCGAGCAGGGCGGCCTCGAAGGTGAAGCTGCACCCCAACAGGAACGTGACGAGGTCGGGCCGCCACAGATCCCGCACGTCATCCGCCGGCGTGACCCGGTCCCCCCGAAACACCCGGTACGCCGGGCAGTCCGTGCGTACGTCCGCACCCGGGGCCATGCGCCGGGGCTCCGTGCAGCCGGGCTCGATCACCTCGAGAACGGGGCAGGGCTTGGGGTTTCTCTGGCAGAACAGGAGGAAGTCGAAGGCGAGGCTCTGGGGAAGGATCACCAGGTTCACCTGGGTGTAGCCGGGGCACAACCCTGCCGTGGGCCCCCGCCACCGTGCCGAACGGATCGCTTGGCGAAGCTCGTTCGGCGACCAATGGCTTGCGGTGTGTCCCATGGGCTCCACCTTTTCCCCGGCAAAGGGCGTTGCGCCCGTATGAATGACATACCGGGGCGGGGGTGTCAAGAAACGGTGTTTGGTGATCCGCGGCTGGCTATGGCCGCCCCGGGCCCTGTAAGATCGGTCTCGCCTCGTTCCGGAACCGGAGGAGAAGATGCTCGAGCTCACACGGATGGCTCACTATGTCGCCCTGGGGTGCTACGCACTGGCGGCTCTGCTGTGCCTGGCGGGCTGGCGGACGGATCGGCTCCGACGGGCCGGCGTCGGCTTGGCGGCCCTGGGATGGGTCGCGCAAGTGGTCCTGCTGGCGGCTCGGTGGGGGAGGGTGGGGTACCTGCCGGTCACAGGCCTGTTCTCCACGCTTCACTTTTTGGCGATTTGGCTCGTGGGAATGGCGTTGTATCTCGGGTGGCGTTACCGGGCTAAGGGGCTCCTTCCCGGAGCGCTGGCCCTGGGTGCCGCGTCCCTGGCCGGGGCCTCGGGCGGCTCCATGGACCTCCAGCCCCTGAGCCCGGCCCTGGACACGCCGCTCTTCCTGATCCACGTGGCCACCTCGTTCGCGGCCTACGGCCTGTTCGGTCTGGCCGCCCTGCTGGGGGTGTACCGGTTCGCCGGGGTGCCCGGGTCGGCCCTGGGGGAGGAACGCCGCATGCTCGACGAGTGCCTGTACCTCGGGTACCTGCTGTTCACCTGGTGCATGGTGGCGGGGAGCCTGTGGGCCTACCTGGCCTGGGGGTCCTACTGGACCTGGCGGATCAAGGGGTTGTGGTCCACCATCGTGTGGTTTTTCTACTCGGGGGTGATCCACGTGCGCCACCGGCCGGCGTGGCAGGGGTGGCGGCTGAACGCCCTGTCTGTGGCAGGGTTTGGGCTGGTGCTGTTCACCTTTCTCGGGCTGGGGCTGCTGTTCGAGACCTCGCACCCGCTGCGGTAGGTCGGCGGGCCGGGGAGAGCGGAGCGTGCGCATGGGTATGCGAAGAGTAGGACGAGCCGTGTGGGACCTGGCCGTGGCGCCGGGCACGTTCGTGGTGCTGAGCGTGCTGTGGTGCCTGGATCTGGCCGTCGGGTCCATTCTGGCCTACCGGGCCGATCCGAGGTTCTGGATGAAGATGGACGCCGTGCCGTTCAACGTGTGGCTGCGGGAGGCCGCGCCCGCCCAGTGGCCCGGCTCCTGGTGGGTGTACGGCCTGGTGGGCCTCACGTACCTGGTGGTGGCGAGCCTTCTGCTGTGCACCCTGAACTGGTTCTGGCGCCGCCGCCGGGGCTGGCGGGGGGTGGCCGAGGTGCTGGTGCACCTGGGGTTTCTGCTCATCTTCGCCGGGTTCGTGCTGGGCAGCGGGTTCGGCGCTCGGGCCCAGGGGCTGCGGGTGGCGGTGGGGGGCGAGGCCGAGGTGCCGGACACCGGGTACCGGCTCCGGGTCGAGACGGTGAACCCCGTGGCCGGACCCGATGGGAGGTCCTGGGACGTCCAGACCCGGGTGAGCCTGTGGCGGGGCGGGGAAAAGGTGGCCGAGGGCGACGTGCGCACGAACCGCCCCCTGATCGCGGGCACCACCGTGGTCTATCCCCAGGGGGTCCAGACCGTGATCCGGTCGGCCCGCATCGCCACGACCCGGGGGAGCGTGGAGGTGGCCGTGGGAGCCGAGGCCGAGGTGGCCCAGGGGGTGAAGGTGGCCGTGCTCGGCTCCTTGAGCCCGGGGCAGCGGTGGGGCCCGTACTTCGGCCCGGGGGTGCTGGTGGAGGTGCGGGGGAGTCAAGGAGTCAGTGGCCGGGTGTTCCTGTCCCCGGGCATGGGGCCGGTGCGCGCCGGCGAGCTGCGCCTGCGCCTGGTGGACCTGAACCTGGAACCCAACGGCGTCTACAACGTGCACCAGGACCCGGGGGTGTGGTTCGTGATGGTGGGGGCGGCCCTGCTGACCCTGGGAACCCTGTGGGCGGCCGCGGTGTACTTCGCGCGGGTCTGACGTTCGGGTTGACGGTGCGCCTTCGGTCCGTTAGGACGCTATTGACCCGCGGAAACTAGCTAGAGACTATTCACCCGGCGGCCGATTGGGCGCGTCACCTCGGAGGGTGGGGCAATGCACCTGCGGTTCAGGAACCAGAAATCAACGGACAGAGGACAGGCGGAGACCGCATAGCCAGACCCCTGTCGACTAGTGCCGTGTTTCCGAGATTTCGTGGTTTTCCCAGGCGGTGGGGCTGGGGGCCCCTCCTTCGCTGAACGGCCTCGCAGGGGCCGCCTCGGCGCGGTCCGCTGCGGCGCGTGAGGGCACGCGCCGCGGCTGCTTCCCTGGCGCCGGGCGGCCCGGGTTGCTCGGCCGTCGCGCTTCGTCGGAGCCCCCAGCCCCACCGCCGCAATCCGCTTACTTTTTTGCGAAACGGAACTCTAGATTCTGAAACCTGTCCACTGACACGGCCGCGCCCGGCGGGCCGAAGGCCCGACCGATGACCGTAGACCGTTGACCGACGACCGAAGCTTCAAGGAGACCCACCATGACACACCTGGACAAAGGCAAGTTCGCGAAGAAGCACCCCCCCGAGCGCAGGCCGATCCCCGAGGTGACCGACGCCGTTCAGGAGCGGGCCGAGGGGAACGAGATCGGCTGTGCCGCCGCGTTCGAGATCGCCGCGGAGAAGAACGTGAGCCCCTCGGAGGTGGGCCTGGCGATCGACTGCCTCGAGGTGACGATCGTGAGGTGCCAGCTGGGGCTGTTCGGGTACCCGCCCAAGCGCAGCATCGTGGAGCCGGCCGCTTCGGTGGATCCCGGGCTCGAGGCCGCGATCCGCTCCAGCCTGGTGGACGGCCGGCTCCCCTGCGCCAGCGCCTGGCGGATCGCCGGGGAACAGGGCGTTTCGAAGATGGCGGTCTCCTCGGCGTGCGAGGCGCTCGGCATCAAGATCTCCTCGTGCCAGCTCGGCGCGTTCTGATCTGCGCGGCACGGCGGCCCGGCCCGGCGGGGCCGGGCCGGGCCGAGCTGGGGCACAATATCTTGTGCACGCCACGTTATGATCCACATTGGATTGTGTTTTTCCTTTACATCCCCCCCGGGTTTTCGTAGCATGCCGGTGTCACGAGTTTCCCTGACGCCGGACGGGCCCGGATGAAGCTCAAAAAGCTCGAACTCTGCGGCTTCAAGACCTTTCCCGAACCCACCCAGATCGTGTTCCACGACGGCATCACCGCCGTGGTGGGGCCCAACGGGTGCGGCAAGTCCAACATCATCGACGCCATCCGCTGGGTCATGGGCGAGACGAGCGCCAAGGGCCTGCGGGGCGACACCATGGCCGACGTGATCTTCGCCGGCAGCGACTCCCGAAAGCCCCTGGGCATGGCCGAGGTCACTCTCACCCTCACCGAGGTCGAGGGCGCCCTGCCGGACAAGTTCGGCCGGTATCACGAGGTGGCGATCACCCGCCGGCTCCACCGCTCGGGGGAGAGCGAGTACCTGATCAACAGGATCCCGTGCCGGCTTCGGGACATCATGGAGCTGTTCATGGACACCGGCGTGGGCCGGCGGGCCTACTCGGTGGTGGAGCAGGGGCGGATCGACGCGATCCTGGCGGCCAAGCCCGAGGAGCGGAGGTTTCTGATCGAGGAGGCCGCGGGCATCACCAAGTTCCGGTCCCGCAAGGAGGAGACCCAGCGCAAGATGGGGCACGTGCGCCAGAACCTGGAGCGGATCGGCGACGTGATCGGCGAGGTGCGCCGGGAGATGAACGCCCTGAAACGCCAGGCCGTCCGGGCGGAGGCGTTCCGCAGGGTGCGGGCCGAGCGCCGGGAGGTGGAGCGCCACCTGCTGGTGCACCGGTGGCGGGAGCTCCGGGAGCAGGAGGCCGCCGCCGGCGCGCGGGTGACCGAGCTCGAGGGACGCCTGGTGGAGGCCCACGCCGGCGTGAGCCGGGTCGAGGCCGAGGTGGAGCAGGCCAAGCTGGGCCTGCTCGATCGGGAGAAGGGCCTGGCGGGGGTGCAGAGGGCCGTGTACGAGGGCCGCAGCCGGATCGCCCAGGCCGAGGAGCGGGTCGCGTTCCTCCGGCGGGGCATCGACGAGCTGGCCGAGCGGGCCCGGGCCGCCGAGGCCGAGGCGGCCGACCTGGAGCGCCGGCATGAAGAGCTGGCCGCCGAGGCCGAGGCCGCCCGGGCCGAGCTGGCCGAGCTGGAGGCCAGCCTGGAGCGGCGGGACGGCACCCTGGAGACCCTGGAGGCCGAGCACGAGACGGTGCTGGAGGCCCAGCGGGAGGCCGAGCGGGCCCTGGAGGGCCGGCGGCGGGAGGCCCTGGATGTCCTGTCCGAGGTGACCCGGCTGGGCCACGGCCTGGACCACGCGGCGCGCCAGGAGGCGGACGCCCAGCGCCGCCTGTCCGAGTCGAACCGCACCGAGGCCGAGGCCCGGGAGCGGCTGGGGGAGGTGGAGGCGGAGATCGAGCTCCGGCGGGCCGAACTGGCCCGGGCCGAGGCCGAGCGGGCCGAGGCCCGGCAGGACCGGGAGCGTACGGAGGAGGCGCTGCGGGTCCTGCGCGGCCGCCGGGACGGAGCGGGCCGGCGGGCCGAGGAGCTGCGGCGCCGGCTGCACGCGGACGAGTCCCGGCTCCAGAGCCTGGAGCAGCTCAAGAACCGGTTCGAGTGGTACGCCGAAGGGGTCCGGGAGGTGCTGTCCCAGGCCGCTACCTCGGGCCGCAACGGGGTGCGGGGCGTGGTGGCCGACATCCTCACGGCGCCTCCCGAGTACGAGGCCGCCCTGGAGGCCGCCCTGGGGGAGCGGCTCCAGTACGTGATCGTGGAGGACCCGGACCGGGGGCTGGAGGCCGTGGCGCACCTCAAGGCGCGGCGGGTGGGCCGGTCGAGCTTCGCTCCGGTGGAGCTTCGGCCGGCGGCCGCGCCGGTGTTCCCGGCATCGGGCGCGCCCGGCTCCCTGGGGCCGCTCCTGGATCTGGTGGAGGTGACCGAGGGGTACGAGGCTTTCGCCCGGGGGCTGCTGGGGGACGTGTTTGTGGTGGAGACCCTGGCGCACGCCGTGGCCCTGTGGCGCCAGAACGGCATGCGGGCCACCCTGGTGACCCTGGAGGGGGACACCGTGACCCCCGAGGGGGTGATCTCCGGCGGGGCGAAGGCCGGGGAGCAGGCGGGCCTGCTGCGGAGGAACCGGGAGATCCGGGAGCTGCGCCGCTCGGTGCAGGAGCTGGGGGCGGCGTGGGAGACGGCCGAGGCCGAGGTGGCGGAGCTGGACCGGGAGGCCGAGCGCCTGGCGGCCGAGCTGGAGGCGGCCCGGGAGGAGGCCCACCGCAGGGACCTGCAGGTGGTGCACCTGGGCCGCGACCTGGAACGGCTGGCCGACCGGCGGGACCGCCTGGTGGAGCGGTGCGAGGGCCTCGCGTTCGAGCGGGAGGAGCTGGCCGAGGCCGTGGAGACCTTCCGGGCGGAGCGCCAACGGCTCGAGGCGGAGCGCCTGGAGGCGGCCGAGCGGCACCGGCGGCTCGAGGAGCAGGTCGAGGCCCTGGGGGCCGAGGTGGAGGAGCTCCGGGAGCGGGCCCGCACCCTGGGCGCCCGGGTGACCCAACAAAGGGTGCAGGAGGCTGCAGACCGCCAGCGCCGGGCCGGGCTCGTGGAGCGGATCCGCACCCTGGAGGCCAGCCTCGACAACGTGGCCTGCAGGCGGGAACGGCTCGCCCAGGAGGCCGAGCGCTGCCGCCGGGAGCGGGGCGAACGGGCGGAGGAGCTGCGCCAGGTGCTGGCCTTCCTGGACGTGGCCCGGCGGGAGCTGGAGACGGCCGAGGCCTCGGCCCGGGAGGTGGCCGACGCCCTGGATGCCGCCCGCACCCGGGTGGCCGAGGGCGAGAAGGCCCTGACGGAGGCGCGCCGGCGGCTGGCCGAGGCGCAGGAAGCCCACAGCCACGCGTCGCTGGAGCTCCGGGAGCGGGAGGTGGAGGTCCGCGCGCTGGCCGACCGGTTCCGGGAGAAGACCGGGGACGGCATCGAACAGGCCGACCGGCAGGGGCTGCCGGAGCGGTTCGACCCGGCGGTCGCCCAGGACCGGCTCGCGGAGCTCGACCGTAAGATCGCCACCTTCGGGGAGGTGAACCTCCTGGCCATCGAGCAGTACGAGGAGCGCAAGGAGCGGTTCGAGTTCCTGGAGCGCCAGCGCGAGGACCTGGAGGGCAGCCTGGCGTCGCTCCAGGAGGCGATCCGGAAGATCGACCGAGAGAGCCGCAAGCGGTTCGGCGGGACCTTCGAGAGGGTGAGCCGGGCGTTTCGTGACCTGTACCCCAAGCTGTTCCGGGGCGGGGAGGCCGAGCTGGTGCTCACCGACCCGGACGACCTGCTCGCCACCGGTATCGACATCGTGGCCCGGCCGCCCGGAAAAAGGCCCCAGCACATCAGCCTGCTGTCCGGCGGAGAGAAGGCCCTGACCGCCGTGGCCCTGATCTTCGCGATCTTCGTGGTGAAGCCGAGCCCGTTCTGCATCCTCGACGAGGTGGACGCGCCCCTGGACGAGGCGAACATCGGCCGGTTCACCCAGCTCCTCACCGAGCTCAAGGGCCGCTCCCAGTTCGTGATCATCACCCACAACCGCTCCACCATGGAGGCGGCGGACCACCTCTACGGGGTCACCATGCCCGAGGCCGGGGTGAGCCGGGTGCTGTCGGTGCGCCTGACCCCGGACGCCCCGGCCGAGGCGGCCTGATACCGAGTTGCGTTCGAACCGGGAGCCCTCGGGGACGGGGCAAGGGACCAATGGCTTTGAACGCAACCCGGCGTGATGCCGATTTGCGATCAAGATGAGCTCATGGAGGGGCGATTTGGGGGCCGTTGGTCCTCCACTGGAAAAGACGGCCTCGCCGAAGTCGCTACGGCTCGGTCCGCTGCGGCGCGTGAGAGCACGCGCCGCGGGCGCTCCCCTGCGCCGAGCGGCTTGAACGGCTCGGCCGTAGCGCTCCGGGCCAACGGCCCCCAAATCGCTGGCTTCGAATGCGACTTGGCATGAGAGGGCCGGGCCCCAGGGCCGTGGGGGAGGGAGAAGACCACGATGGACGAACCCACCCTTCGAAAATGGCACCGCCGCGTCGGCGTGGGGATCGGCGCGCTGGTGCTCCTCCAGGCGGTGAGCGGGCTGTTTTTGAGCGTCGAGTGGCTCCTGGGGTTCCACGCGAGGGTGGGGGCCCTGATCGACGCGAGCCGGGTTCCGGAGAGCTTGAAGATATGGGACTGGCTGTTCGTGAACGTGCACTACGGAGGCGGTCCGCTCGGCGCGATGTACCACACGGCGCTCGCCCTGGGGCTGATCTGGCTGGTGATCACCGGGTTCTCCATCAACGACCGGGTCCGGCAGCGGCTGCGCCGTCGAAAGGAGAAGCAGGCGGCCGGACCATGAGGCGGGCCAGCCGTCTCCCTCGAGCACGGGAGGTTTGAAGGATGGACGAACGGGTCCGATCGTTCCTGGAGGCCGTGGAGACCGCGGTGCGGCCGACGACCCGGCCGGTGGGGGCGAAGCTTGCGGCTCCCGGAGAGACGCCGCCCCCCAAGGCCCGGCGGCCCCTCCAGGACCTGAAGCGGCGGCTCACCGTGTGCCAGGGCATGACCGCGGCCCGGACCCTGGGCTGGACGATGGTGTTCGCGGCCGAGGACCACGGCTGCCCCCTGCCCAAGGTGTTCATGGGCTATGTGGATGCCGAGCGCTTCCTGGACGGCACCGTGGCGGGCTACTACCAGTCCGATCCAGAGTGCGGCCGGGCCATGGAGGCCGCGTACCCGCGCTGGCCCGCCGGCCGGTACCCCGAGATCTGGCTGGCTCCCTTGGACCGGTGCCCGTTCCGGCCCGACCTGGCCGTGATCTACGGCAACCCCGCCCAGATCCTCACCCTGATCCAGGGGGCGAACTACGGCAAGGGCACCGGCATCCGCTCGGTGAGTTCCGGGCGGCTCGGGTGCGCCACGTGGCTGGTGGGGGTGGTGCAGTCGGGCGAGAGCACCTACATGGTTCCCGGCCCCGGCGAGCGGGTGTTCGCCGGCACCCAGGACCACGAGATGTCGTTCGCCGTACCGTATGCGGAGCTCGAACGGGTTGCCGAAGGGCTCGGGTACGTGCGCCGGGCCGGAGCGTTCCGGTATCCGGTGCCGAACCTGGCGGCCCTGAACGAGCCCAGGATGCCGGAGAAGTACTACGAGCTGGAGGAGCCGCCTTCCGGGGAAGCATCGTCAGCCCCCTCCGAGGACCTACAACGGGACGAGTAACGTCCGTTGGTCCGGGGCGTTGCCGCCGAAGGGCAAGGGGCCCGCATTTCAGGAATCAGGACTCGGTGGACAGAATACAGGGGAGAACCGCTCCTATAGCTCTTCTGTCTACTGTCCTCTGAACCCTGGCCCCTGATACGGCCACGACCGGCGCTCCACCAGGCCCCTTGCCCTCCGGGCCGGTGAGGTGGCGCCAAAGGGGCGTGGTCGTGCTTGGGAACGCTGGGAGATCAAGGAGGTTTTCAGTCCTGCTAGCCTTCTGGCCTCCTAGCTTTCCAGCCTTTTAGCGGGCCGAAGGCCCCGACCGAAGACCGTCGACCGACGACCGCAGACCGAAGGTACTGGAAAGGCCTTTCGTCGTAACCCCTGCCCTCCGGCCCCGGAGTCGTGGGCCTCACCCCCCATGCCCCCTCGACACGATGGTCCGCTCGATTCCGTTTGAAACGACAAAACGATTTTTGTGTTGACGAGAAGTTTGTGTGCGGAATATTTTGGGCCCGGCCCAGGAGGCCGAGCGCGTGGTCGACTCCTGCCCCCCCAGATTCGGCGGGGCTCGAGAGCTGTTTGCCCGCCTAACCCGCACTATTCATGAGCGTTCGTCGCGAAACCGTCGAGTGTGCGGCAGATCGGAGCAAGCACGAGCGCACGGGGGGTGCAGGCGTACTGGACGGTACGTCGAGCCCCGAGGCGCGAGCACGCCCCGAGATGGCGTGCAATCGGCGGTTGCAGCAGAAGGCTTCATGAATAGTGCGGGCTAGCTTCCCAGCCGAAAAAAGGGGCACGCTCATGCGACTGGAGGAATGCCTGTGCTTCGCCCTGGGCAAGGCCACCCGGGCCATGGCCCGGGCGTACCGGGAGCGGCTGGAGCCCCTGGGGATCACCCAGCCCCAGTTCTTCCTGCTGATCGCCCTGTTCGACGGCGATGGGGTCACGGTGTCGGAGCTCGGGGCCCGGGTGGCCATGGACAAGTCCACCCTCACCGGGATCCTGGACCGCCTGGAGCGGGACGGGCTGGTGGAGCGGGTCGAGAACCCCTCGGACGGCCGGTCGTTCGTGGTGCGGCTCACGGCCCGGGCCCGTGAGCTGGAGGCCCGCCTCCGGGCCGTGTACGAGGAGACGAACGCGGCCTTCCTCTCCCGGCTGACGCCCGAGGAGAGGCGGGTGGTCCAGCAGGTGGTGGCCAAGCTGGAGGAGGACGCCCATGGGTGATCGGCGCCTGCACTACGGGTGGATCGTCATCGGGACCGGGCTCCTGGTCACCATCGGGGCCCACGGGTTCGGCCGCATGTCCTACACCCTGATCCTGCCGGCCATGAAGGACGGCTTGGGGTTCACCTACACCCAGCTGGGGCTCCTGGAGATGGGCAACTTCGTGGGGTACCTGGTCATGGCCCTGGTGGGCGGGGTGCTGGCGGCGCGGTTCGGGCCCCGGCGGGTGATCGCCGCGGCCCTGGTGCTGATGGCCCTGACCCTGGCCGGCATGGGGGCGGCCCGGGCGTTCGGGTTCGCCCTGGCCATGCGCACCCTCACGGGGCTCGGGAACGGTGCGGCCTACGTGCCGGCCATGGCCCTGGGCGCGGCCTGGTTCTCGGTGCGGCTGCGGGGCCTGGCCACCGGCATCGTGACCGCGGGTATCGGGGCCGGCACCATGATCGCGGGGCTGGTGGTGCCCCCGATCCTCCGGGCCGGGGGGGCCGAGGGGTGGCGCACCGCGTGGTTCGTGCTGGGCGCGGCCGTGCTCGGCATCGCGGCCGTGGCGGCCGCCCTGCTGCGCACCAGCCCCGGCGAGATGGGCCTGGCGCCGATCGGGGCCGCGTCGGCGGAGGAGGCCCCCCCGGCCAGGGCCGGCCGGCCGGCGCCGTTCCAGTGGGGGCAGGTGTACCGCCAGGGCCGGGTGTGGTACCTGGGGCTGGTGTACTTCATGTACGGGTTCTCGTACATCATCTACGTGACCTTCTTCGTGGCCTACTTGGTGAAGCAGCGCGGGCTCGGCCCGGGCGAGGCCGGGGGGCTCTGGGCCCTGGTGGGGGGGCTGAGCACCTTCTGCGGGCTGCTGTGGGGAGGCATCTCGGACCGGATCGGCCGGCCCCGGGCCACGGCGTTGGCCTACGCCGTGCTCGCTTTCGCCTACGGGGTGTACGCGGTGAGCTCTGGCCGACCGGGGCTGTACCTGTCGGCCGTGGTGTTCGGGGTGACCGCGTGGAGCGTGCCCACCATCACGGCCGCCGCGGCCGGCGACTACGTGGGGCCGCGGCTGGCCCCGGCCTGCCTGGGGTTCATCACCCTGTTCTTCGGCATCGGCCAGGCCCTGGGTCCGGCCGTGGGCGGGGCGGTGGCGGACCGCACCGGCGGGTTCGTGGGGGCGTTCTGGCTGGCGGCGGCCGTGTCCGTGGTGGGGGCGGTGCTGTCGCTGGGGCTTCCCCGCGCCTCTGCGGACGAGCCATGACCCCGGCACACCGTCGCCAGCTCCCCTGGGGCCCGGTGGCCATCCTGATCGTCCTGTCCCTGATCTGGGGCGCGAACATGGCCGCGATCAAGATCGCGGGCCGCGACCTCGCCCCCCTGTTCATGGCCGGCGTACGCTCGGCCGTGGCCTCCGTGTGTCTGTGGGGCTGGATGGCCCTGGCAGGGATCCCGTCGTTCCCGAGCCGGGTCGCCCTGGGCCACGGGTTGGCGGTGGGCCTCATGTTCGGCGCCGAGTTCGCCGCGATCTACTTCGGGCTGAACTTCACGTACGCCTCCCGGGCCTACGTGTTCCTCTACACCCAGCCGTTCTTCACGGCCCTGGGGGCCCACTACCTTCTCCGGCACGACCCCATGAACCGCCGGAAGGCCTTGGGCCTGGTGCTGGCGTTCGCCGGCGTGGTGGTCCTGTTCGGCAAGGACTGGGGCGAGGTGACCCTGCGCACCCTGCCCGGGGACCTGATGCTCCTGGGTGCCGGCGCCCTGTGGGGCGCCACCACCCTGTACATCAAGCGGTTCCTGACTCCGGTGGCCGTGCCCCTGCAGACCCTGTTCTACCAGGTGGCGTTCTCGGCGCCGTTCCTGTTTTTGTTGAGCCTCCTGTGGGAGCCCCAGCCGGTGCGCGGGGTGTCTGCCGCAGGGCTCTGGGCCCTGGCCTACCAGTGCATCGTGGTGGCGTTCCTGAGCTACCTGGTGTGGTTCGAGCTGGTGCAGCGCTATCCCGTGAGCCTGCTGGCCGGGTTCACGTTCTTCACGCCGGTGTTCGGGGTGCTGGTGAGCGGGGCCCTGATCCTGAAGGAGCCCCTCACGGCCGGCGTGTTCCTGGCCCTGGGGCTGGTGAGCGCCGGCATGATCCTGGTGAACCGCCCGGGCCAGGAGGCCGAGCGCGTCGTCGATTCCTGAACCCCCCAAGCTTCGGCGCGGCCGTTGACCGTAGACCGACGACCGAAGTTGCCGGAAAGCCTCCATCGGCCCTGTGGGGCCCTACAACGGAGAAGGGTAACGTGCGTTGGTTCGGGGCCATCGCCGGCGGCGGGGCATGGGTTTCAGAAACCGGAATTCAGCGGACAGGAGACAGGAAATCCCGAAAAGCAGTTTGGGTTCCCGGGGGGATCCTCTCGGGGCACCGAAGAGCCTTATCCCTGTCCACCGACTTCTGAATTCTGGCCCCTGAACCCCATGCCCCCCGAGCTTCGGCGCGATCCGAGAGCCGCCCAGCCGCCCAGCGGGCCGAAGGCCCCAGACCGACGACCGTTGACCGTAGACCGACGACCGAAGTTGCTGGAAAGGAGCGTGTCCATGGCGGTTCGAAGACCAGCGGTGGTGGGGGTGGGGGCCACGGGCGCGGTGCTCGCGGCCGCCCTGGCGGAGACGGCGCCCGACGCGGTTTGCGTGGTGTCTCGGCCCGGGACGGCTGAGGCCCTGCGGCAGAACGGGATCCGGGTGTCTGGGGCGATCGAGAAACGGGTGCGGGTGCGCAATGTGGCCGTCGGGGTGGCGGAGCTGGCCCGGCACGAGCCCGACGCCGTGTTCCTGTGCACCAAGACCTACAGCCTGCCCCGGGTGCTCTCGGACCTGGCGGCCGTGCTGCCGGCCGGGGTTCCCGTGGTGAGCTGCCAGAACGGTCTGGGCACCGAGGACGACGTGGCCGAGGCGTTCGGAAAGGCCAACGCGTTTCGCATGGTGCTCAACTACGGCTGCGCCCGGCAGGGGCCGGGCGAGGTGCGGGTGGCGTTCTTCAACCCCCCGAACCACCTGGGCCCGGTGCTGCCCGAGGGCGCCGACGTGGCCCGGGAGCTCGCGGAACGGCTCTCCGCCGCCGGCCTGGCCACCAAGGCGGTGGAGGACGTGGGGCGGTTCGTGTGGAGGAAGATGGTCATGAAGTGCACCATGGCGTCGATCTGCGCCCTGGCCGACCTGACCCTGCGCGAGGCCCTCACGCTGCCGGCCAGCCGGCGGGTGGCGGACGCGTGCTTCCGCGAGGTGCTGGCCGTGGCCCGGGCCCTGGGCTACGACCTGGGCGAGGAATACCTGTCCCAGGCCGTGGCCTACCTGGAGAAGGCCGGGGTCCACAAGGACTCCATGTGCCACGACCTCGAGGCCGGCCGGCCCACCGAGATCGAGTACCTGGGCGGGCGGGTCGTGGCCTACGCGGAGCGGTTGGGCATCCCCGTGCCCCACTACGCCACCCTCACCGACATGGTCCGGGCCCTGGAGGCCAAGCGCCTTGGTGGTGCGTGAGGCGGCCTGGGCCCAAGGCACAACAAGAGGCCTTACGATCGGAGGTGATCCCCCGTGAAACGGCTGTGCGAGAGCATCTGGGAGCTGGGGCATCCCCTGTTCAACGCGTACCTGGTGCGGGGCGCGGACCGGGCGGCCCTGGTCGAGGTGGGCATCTCGGCCGTGGTCCCCCGGCTGGTCGGCGAGCTGGAGGCCCTGGGCGTGGCTCCGGATCTGCTCGTCGTGACCCACCCCCACACCGACCACGTGAGCGGCCTGGGTGCCCTGCGGGAGCGGTTCCCCGGGGCCGAGGTGGTCGTGGGGCCGGGCGCGCCGGGGTTCGTGGCGCACCCCAAGGCCGCGGCCGGGTTCGTGGCGGAGGACCGGTACATGGCCGAGGCCCTGGCCTCGCGGGGGGAGGCGGTGGCCCGCCCCGCGCTCGGGGGGGCGCCGGACCTGTCCGGGGCGTGGGAGGTGGGGGAGGGGGCCGGGATCGACCTGGGCGGGCTGACCCTGGAGCTGTGGGTGGCGGGCGGCCATGCGCCCGGCAACCTGGTGGCCGGCGTGCCGGAACGGGGCGCCCTGTTCGTGTCGGACTGCCTGGGCTTTCGGTACGGCCGCGGCGGGTTCATGCCCCTGTACTTCACCGGGTACGGGCCGTACCTGGACACCCTGGAGCGGATCCGGGCCTGGGGCCTCGAGGTGCTGGGCCTCGGGCACCTGGGCGCCCTGACCGGGCCAGCCGCCCGGGAGGGGGTGGCGGCGGCCCGGGCGGCTGCCGAGGCCCTGCGGGAACGGGTGCTCGCCCACCAGGGCCTGGACGAGGACCTGGCGGAGCGGCTGTTCACCGAGGTGTACCGGGACGAGCTCACCTGCTACAGCCCGGTGAACATCCAAATGTGCGTGGGGCTCCTGATCCGGCGGAGCCGGGAGGCGGGAGGCTCCGAGCAGAGAGGGTGACAGAGGGCGCCCCCTTAAGTTCCGTCGCCCGGGACCCGAAACGAGCTCGGAGACGTCAACCCTTTCCATCTTCGGGAGCAACGCCCATGAAGGAGTTCTCGATCGAGGTGGATCAGCATCTCCTGGACGCCGTGGTTCGCAGCACCAAGGCCGGGTTTCAGATGGCCGGGCTGGACCCCCGGCCGGTGGGCTGGTCCACGGTGGGGCCCCGGGGTCAGGAGGTTGCCGTGGTGGTGGGCCTGGTGGGCCGGCGGAACGGCACCGTGACCCTGCACCTGTCTCGAGAGGGCGTGCTGTTTTTGGCCCGGCAGTTCCTTGGGGCCGAGGTGGACGGCTACAGTGCCGAGGTGTTCGATGCCGCCGCCGAGATCACCAACATCATCGCGGGCCGGATCAAAGGTGAGCTGAGCGGCGAGCGCTACGGCGTCACCCACATCTCCTGCCCCTCGATGATCGTGGGCGCCGACTACCAGGTGTACTCGTTCCGCGGGTTCCAGACGGTGTCCGTGGAGTTCGAGCTCGAGGGGCTCCCGATCGTGTTCGCAAAGGAGCGGCTGTTCTCCACCACCCTGCGCCTGAGCAAGGCCTGATCGCCGGCTCACTCCCGTCCCGTCCCCCGGCGCGCCGCCGGGGCGGGCGGGCTCTCGGGAGCCGCCTCGATCCAGAACGGCTCGGATGGAAGGGGGGGACCCACCACGCTGCCGATCCCCAGCCGGATGAACTCCACCTGGGAGACCAGGGGATCCACGGCAGCGGCGTCGGGGGCCGTGTCCACCGTGACCAGGACGTCGACGGCCCTCGGCGTGGCCGCCCCCTGCCGGTCGTAGCCGGGCTCGAGGCGGTAGCTCCAGCCGGAAGCGACGAACGCGGATCCCTGGTCGCTCCACACGGCGGGGGGCCCCAGCGGCCGGTCGACGCCGGGGTCGTACACTCCCTTGGTCCCCTCGTCTTCGTACAGGTGGATCCGCTCCACGCCGTCCGCCGGAGCCACCCCGGACACCTGCACCCCGGTCACCAGCACCGAACCGTAGTCCACGGTCCAGGTCATCTGCTGGATCTCGTGATCCCGGGCTCCGGGATCGGCCCGGCCCCCCAGCCCTGCGGCGGAGCCGGCCGTGACGGTGAGCAGGCTGTCCAGCGTGATCGTGGTGTACCGGGCCACGGCCACGCCCTCGCGCGAAAAGCGCAGCTCGCCGGCGGTGTTCTGACCGTCGGCCCCCTCCCAGCGCCTCGATCGAATGTCGTAGGCCCACTCCTGCTTGTCCGAGCCCATGGAGTCGTCCGGATCCGGCCAGGTGTCCTCCTCCTTCATCCAGCCCAGCACCCAGAACTTCCGTCGGTTGTCCATCTGGAACTCGACCGTCTTGTGGATGCCTTTTTCGTGGCCCTCTTCCAGTTCGGCCAGAGAAGTGTTCTTCCGGTTTTCGATCGTGTAGGTGCGCCCGTCCTCGGTCTCGATCCAGAACTTCCAGTACAGTTCGCTCTCTTTGCCGGCGTCTTCGTTCCGGACCAGCCTCACGGCCTCCATGGTCACCCGGACCGTGGAGTTGCCGTCGTCCGTGGTCGCGGTCACCGGCACCCCCGCGGAGTAGGCGCGGCCGGCGTCGAAGCAGTACAGCCGGTAGAAGTAGGTGGTGTCCGGCTCCACGTCCTCGTCCGAGAACGTGGCGTTGTCGCCCACGTAGACGACCTTGGCGTCGTCGATGTACCCGCCCACCTCGTGGGACGCCCCGTCGATGGGCCGGGTGACCACCGGAGCCTCGTCCCTCAGGACGAGCACCCCCTCGACCCGATCGTCGCCAGGCACGGCCCACGAGACCTGGATCCAGGCTCTCGCTTCGTCGGCCTCCACCCGGGTGTTCGCGGCGGTGGGGTCGGGGAGCGGGCCGGGGCCGGTGGTGGCCGATCGCGACGCGGACGGCCCGTAGCCGTGGGACGCGTCGTAGGGGAAGAGCCGGTAGTGGTAGGTGGTCCTCCGGTCCAGGCCGGGGTCCTCGACCGAGCCGTCCGCGCCCGAGTAGACCACCACGGCGTCGCCCACCACGTCGCCGAGGGCGTACGTCTCGCCGTTCACCGGCCGGGACCGCACGGGGGCGTTGGCCTGGCGAAGGACGAGGACCCCCGCGTACTCGTCCGGGATCTCCCACGAAAGGAGCACCGCGTCGTCCGGGTCCTCCCCCACCACCGCTGTGAAGTCCGTGGGGGAGGGGTTGGGGACGTTCGGGTACGCGTCGTCGCTGTCGGACACCCCGTCGCCGTCGGTGTCGGCGTTTCGGGGGTCGGTCTCGATCGACCGCTCGGCAGGGTCGTCCAGACCGTCCCCGTCGTAGTCCCCGGCGTGGAGGGGATTGGGGTAGACGGTCCGGGCGAGGACCGGGACCCACCACCCCGTCTTGAGCTCGTCGTAGTCCGAGATGCCGTCCCCGTCCGTGTCCACCTGGGTGTCGTCGGTGCCGTACAGGTACTCCTCGCGGGTGAACAGGCCGTCACCGTCCACGTCGGTGAGGTACGCCACCTGGATCCAGTCGCCGGCCTTCAGGACGATGTCGCGGAAGGCGGCCGAGCCCCCCGGCCGGACCGAGGGGCTCGAAGTGAGCACGAACCAGAACCCCTCCTGCCGGGACCGGGTCTCCAGGCCCCGGATGCTCCTCACGGCACCGGCGTCGAACTGTTCGAAGGGGATGCCCAGGTAGTCGAACACCTCGCCTAGGGTGACCCCCACGAAGGCCCTGGGCCCGGTGTGGACGAGGTTGGTGGCCACCATGTAGCGCTCGAGCGGCCGCCCCCCGCGCCCCTGGTAGTCGATCGCCACGAGCGCGGTCTGGGACACGGTCTGCTCGGTCTTGTAGGTGAAGCTGCGGTTGTTCTCGTCGGTGAGGGCGATGCTGGACACCTCGAACAGCACCGAGCCGGCGTTGAGCAGCACCTCGCGGGCCTGGGCCACGGTCAGGTCCCGCTCTCCCGTGGACACGAAGATCTCGCCGCTCACGTCGCCGGGCCCCAGGGTCAGCTCCCCCACCAGCTCCGGCCGGACCGCCGCCACCACCCGGTAGGCCCCCGGCCGGCTCCAGTCGGGGACCTTCACGTTGACCACCAGGGACCGGATCGTCACCGACACCCCGCCGGTGTTCTCGAGCTTGATCCCCCCGGTCACCCGGCCCCCGGTCGTGCGCACGGTGCTGCTCCGGGCGTAGTCCTCGTACTCCTCCACCGCCCGGGCCGCGGCCCGGGACTTGTCCTGGCTCCACGACTGGCTGCGCTCGTTCATCGTGCCCTGGGACCACGAGAGCTTGCCCGAGACCTCGAGCGTGCCCCTCGGCACGCCCAGGTTCGTGATGTCGCCCAGGTTGATCCCGACGGTCGTCGCGATCTCCTGCGAGTTCCGGGTGGTGCGCTGGTTGGTGAGGGAGTCGGTCTGTCCCATGGTCACCGACTCCGTCACGGTCTGGGCGATCCGGGTGCCGAAGCTCCTCTCGTCCGTGGTGCCCACATCGGTCACCATGTACACGGCCGGCGGGGTGGAGTAGGTCACCGTGATCCGGGGCAGGTCGGCCACGAGGGGGTCGTACCGTTCCCCCCGCACGTACAGCTCCTGGTAGTCGTCCAGGTCGTCGCCGTCCGTGTCGGCCAGCACCGGCGAGGTGCCGAAGGTGCCGACCTCGAGCCCGTCGTCCAGGCCGTCCCGGTCCGTGTCCCGGGCGAGGGGATCGCTGTAGGTCCGGTTGAGCTCCTCCCAGTCCTCGACCCCGTCGCCGTCCGTGTCCGGCAGGCGCGGATCGAGCAGGTAGGTCCACTCCTCGCGGTCGGTGACGCCGTCGCCGTCCGTGTCCGCGGCCTCGGGGTCTGCGTTCACCTCCCGCTGCGTCGGCTCACCGTCCGCCCCGCGCACGGTGACGAGCCAGCCCCGCTGCTCGACCGAGTCGGGCGCCCCGTCCAGGTCCGCGTCAGTGAGGTCGCCGGGCCCCGGCGGCATCCCCGCGAACCGCACCGTGCTCGGCACGACGAACATCTCCGGCGGCGCCAGGGGGTTTCCCGCCAGGTCCTGGATGCCGGTCACCGTCAGGGTGTACTCGAGGTCCGACTGCGACCACGTCGTGAGGCGGACCGTCGTGCGGCCGGGCAGGATCAGGGCGGCACTGCGCACCATCACGACCGCCCGGGCCGACCGCCGGCCGGCGGAAGGGGTCAGGGGCGCCGAGATCCGGTAGTGGGAGGGGTTCTCCGCACCCTCCATCCCACCCCGCACCGCCTCGCTGAACGTGACCAGCACCTCGGTGTTGCCGGTGGCCACGGCGCTCACCAGCCTCGGCCCCTCGCCGTCCGGGGCTCCGGCCCCGCGGAAGGTGGCGCGGCAGCGAACCGGATCCACCGGCTGGCCGGCGAGGTCGAGAACCACGCCGTCCCGCTCGTCGATTCGGCCGTCCCCGTTCCGGTCCCACCCCGCCGCCTCGACCTGGTACTCCAGCCCCGGCACCTGCCTGCTGGTCCCCAGGCGTACCGCCGTGCCCCCGTCCACCAGGACGGCGCCGGTGATCGTCAGTTCCGGTCTGACCGAGAAGTTGGCGGCGTCGGCCGCACAGGGGTTCAGTGCCTCGTCGAAGACGACCAGGACCTCCTCGGGGGAGAGGGCCTCGGCGCGCAGGACCCGTGGGGCTGCGTCGTCCGCCGCCGGGCCGGATCCGGTCCCCCTGGCGGTTCCCCCGCACCCCGACGCGGCGAGGAGCAGCGCCGTCCAGAGCCAGAACCCGCGTCTTGCCGCGATCCGCGCCGTCCACATGGTGCCCTCCCGGTCCCGGAGGGGGTTCCGGCGACCCCCGGGGATCGGGGGGGGACGCCGCTGCGAGGGGGTTGCTGCGCTCGTCCCCACCGAAGGGAAGGCGGGCGGCTAGAGAGAAAAGGGATGCACCCTGTCGCGAACCCTGTCGCTTAGGGTGGGTGGAAAGGGTTGTGGGGTAGGTTTTTGGTGCAAATACCAGCTTCGACCCCCTGTGTCAAGGCCGAAACGTCGGACCGAAGACATCGAACCGGCGGTTCCCCGCCGGGCCGGGGGGTCAGTCCGCGCCTTCCTGGCGATCCGTCCGGGCCATCAGGAAGAACAGGGCCCCGAGGACGAGCAGGCTCGCCAGGATCAGGCCGAAGTCCACGGGGTCGGACTTCTCCAGGGCCGCCACGAACAGCTTTCGGATGAACGCCACCAGGGCCAACTCCAGGAACACCCTCAGGGTGAACCGGCCGCCCCGGAGGTAACGCACCTCGGCATGGAGCAGCTCGATCATCATCCACAGGATGAGGAGGGAGCCCAGTGCCTTGACCACCCCCACGTCGAGCCGGCCGGTAGGCACCTGGATCACGTCCGACACGAACAGGGCGGCGATGGCCCCGGTCATGGCCACGAGCCCCACCACCAGGAGCAGGTTCAGCCCGTGGGTCAGCCGCTCGACCCAGCGGATCAGGGCCGTCTCGGTGCGCTTCGACAGGAACACCCGCCGCAGCTCCTCCTCGCGGTACGCCTCGGTCATGACGTCGAGGTTCAGGTCGAGGAGCTTGTCCAGGGTGGCCGTGAGGGCCCGAGCCTCGTCGGGGTCGGCCGCCAGCGCGGCTACCCGCTCGTGGCAGTAGCCCCGCACGAAGCTCATGGCGGCGCTCACGTAGTGACCGGGCAGCCCGATGTCCAGGTGGGTCTTGCCGGCCCGGTGGAGGCGCTTCAGGTGGTCCTCGTCCAGGGGCTCGGTCAGAAGGGCCTGGAACCAGGTTCGGCTGATGGCCTTGCGCCGTCGCACCGCCTCTTCGGTGGGAAAGAACGACAGGATGTAGGGGTCGGAGGCCATGTAGCCGAACAGGGCCTCTGCAAACCGGTCGGTCTCGGGGAGGAGGAGGGCACGCAGCCGCTTCCGGCTGGCCTCGTCGGCCGGTCCGTACCGGTAGTGGTCGAGCATCTTCTCCACGGGCTCCATGGGGTCCTCCTCCGGTTTCCGGGCCGGCGGGTGGAATCGCCCGGCCCCCGGGCGAAGCGGGCGCGTCTCTCCGACGGCCGGCCGCCGGGGCCCCGATTCGGGGCAAACTACCCTCCGCGGCCGCGGAGGGTCAATCCCGCGGGGGCGCCGGCCTTGTGCGGCCGCCGAGCCCGATGCTACAAGGGGCTGCGGGCCTTCGGCCCGTCGGGTCTCGTGCCGTGCAGCGCCTCCTGCGTCCGGACCGCGAAGTACCCTTGCACGGAGCCGTGATGGAACCAACTCCCGTGTCTCGTGCCCGCGCGGCGAACCCCATGGCCGGCCTCGCTCGCACCCTGCTGGCGCCGACCTGCGGGAGCCCGGTGGTGGCCTTGGGGAGGTGGGGATGAGGGGCGACGCCACCGAGGCCCTGGCGGAGCGGGCGCTCGAGCTGGGAGCCCTGGGGGTGTGGCCGGCCGATCCGGCCCGGGTCCCGGTGCGCGCCTGGGTGCGGTTCCACTGCCGGTACGGCTGCCCGGACCACGGCCGGTGGCTCACCTGCCCGCCCCACGCGCCGGAGCTGGAGCTGACCGAGCGGATGCTCTCGGAGTACCGGAGCGGCCTGTGGGTGGCTGCGGCCGACCACCCCGGGGTGAACCGGGTGCTGCGGGAGTTGCGGTCCGAGGCGTTCCGGGCCGGCCACTGGAAGGCCGCCGCCCTGGGCGCCGGCCACTGCGACCTGTGCGAGGCGTGCGACACCCGGGCGTGCCGCCATCCGACCGGAGCGTTCCCCTCGCTCGAGGCCTGCGGGGTGGCGGTGCTCGAGGCCCTGGAGCGCCACGGCATCGATCCCCGGCCGGGGGGCAGGTTCCTGTGCTTCGGGGTGCTCCTGCTCGGCTGAGGAGCGGGTCCGTGGGGCGACGAACCTCTTTCACCTTCGTAAATGTGCTTTTCAACTCCTGCCAGCCTTTTTGCCTCTTTTTTCATCACTTTTTGGATTAATCGTTGACGGATCCCGAAGGCGTGCTAGGCTGACACCGAACGCTCCCATGTCGCCCCTTCGGGAGGACCGCGGTGTCGAGACGAGAGCCCACCTTTCCCCCCAGCGCAGCCTCGGCCCGCAAGCCCACCCCCGGTCCCCGCGACATCCACGTGGACGAGCTCGCCCTCGCGATCGTCCGCCACCTGAGGGACGGCCGAAAGTCGTTCCGCGAGATCGCGGCCGCGCTCGGGGTCACCGAGAACACGGTGCGCGCCCGCGTGCGCCGCATGGAGCGCGCCGGCATCCTGGAGATCACGGGCACGGTGGACCCCTACACCGTGCCCAACCACTTCCTGGTGCTCGTGGGGGTCAAGCTCAAGACGGTGAGGCTGGTCGAGAAGGCCGAGGAGTTCGGCCGGCTGAGGGGGGTCGTGTCGGTGGCCGTGGTGACCGGCCAGTACGACCTGATCCTCACGGTGCTCCTCAACGACGAGCTGACGATCAAGCGGTTCTACACCGAGGAGGTGGCCAAGATCCCAGACATCCAGTCCACCGAGACCTGGGTGGTGTACCACCACGTGCGGGGCCGGGTCCCCTACGTGCTGTGAGGGCGGCCGTGGCCCGGCACACGGTTCTCGGGCAGTGGCACCGCCGGCACGGCGCGAACCCGGCCGAGTTCGCCGGGTACGAGATGCCCCTGTGGTACCCGGCCGGGGCCCGGGCCGAGCATCTGGCTGTGCTCACGGCCGTGGGCGTGTTCGACACGAGCCACATGGCCGTGCTGACCGTGTCGGGCCCGGGGGCCTTCGGGCTGCTCCAGCGCTGCCACACCCGGGACCTTGGGGTGCTCCTCCCCCCGGGGGATCCCCCGCGGTGCACCTACGGCGTCTTTCTGGACGCCCGGGGCCACGTGGTGGACGACGCCGTGGTCTACGGCCTCTCCCCGGACCGGTTCCTGGTGGTGGTGAACGCGGGCATGGGCCCCCGGGTGGCCGCCCACCTGGCGGCCCACGCGCCCGGGCCGGGGGCTGGGATCGCGGACCTCACGGACCGGCTGGGAAAGATCGACGTGCAGGGCCCCGGTGCGGCGCGGGTGCTCGAGCCCCTCCTGGCCGACCCCGACCGGGCGTTCCAGGACCTGGACTACTTCCGGTTCCGAGGGCACTTCGACCCCACGGCCCCGGAGGCGGGGCAGGTGCGGTGGCACGACGGGGCCCCGATCCTCCTGTCGCGCACCGGCTACACCGGCGAGTTCGGGTTCGAGCTCTACGTGGAGGCGCACCGGGCGCCGGCGATCTGGGCCGACCTCGTGGAGGCGGGGGAGGGCAGGGGGCTCCTCCCCTGCGGGCTGGCGGCCCGGGACAGCCTGCGCACCGGGGCGGTCCTTCCCCTGGCGCACCAGGACATCGGCGAATGGCCCTTCGTGCGAAACCCCTGGACCCGCGTCCTGCCGCTGGGGCCGGGGGGCACCGGCTACACCAAGGAGTTCCTGGGCCGGGCAGCGATCGAGGCGGCCGTGGACGCGGCGTGGACCCTGCCCTTTGCCGGGTTCGACCCGCGGAAGGTCCCTTCCGGGGCCTCGGTGCACGGCGGATCGGGCCGGGAGCTCGGCACCGTGCTCACCTGCGCCACCGACATGGGCATCGACCGGGTCGAGGGACGGATCGTGAGCGTGGCGAGCCCCAACCGTCCCGCCGGGTTCACCCCCCGGGGGCTTTGCTGCGGGTTCGTCCGGGTGGGCGAGCCCCTGCCGCCCGGCACCCGGGTCGAGCTCCGGCACGGCCGGCGCTCGATCCCCGTGGAGATCGTCTCCGACATCCGCCCCGACCGCACGGCCCGGGTCCCCATCGGGGCGATGCGGACCCGTCGGTCGGCCTCGAGCCAGGAGGAACCGCGATGAAGACGCTCGACGAACTCATCCTGCCCCACGACCTCCGGTACACCCGCGACCACGAGTGGGCCCGGGTCGAGGGAGACCTCGTGCGGGTGGGCATCACCGACTACGCCCAGGACCAGCTGGGCGACGTGGTCTACGTGGAGCTGCCCGAGGCCGGCCAGACCTTTGCCCGGGGAGAGGCGTTCGGCACCGTGGAGTCGGTGAAGGCGGTGTCGGAGCTGTACCTGCCGGTGGGGGGCGAGATCGTGGAGGTGAACACAGGGCTGTCCGACGCGCCCCAGCTCGTGAACGAGAAGCCCTACGACCGCGGATGGATGGTGGTGGTGCGGCCCTCCGACCCGGCGGAGATCGGGGGGCTGCTGGACGTGGAAGCCTACCGGGAGCACCTGAGGGGGATCGAGTAGATGCGCTACCTCCCCCACACCGAGGCCGAGATCGCCGAGATGCTCCGGGTGGTCGGGGCCGAGCGCCTCGAGGACCTGTTCGCCGCCGTGCCGGCCGGCTGCCGGCTGGACCGGCCCCTGGCCCTTCCGGAGCCCCTGTCCGAGCCGGAGCTCCTGCGCCACGCGGCCGGGCTGGCCGGACCGGCGCCGGCCCACCGCGTGTTCCTGGGGGCCGGGGCCTACGACCACCACGTGCCGGCCGCCATTCCCCCCCTGTTCTCCCGGGCCGAGTTCCTCACCGCCTACACCCCGTACCAGCCCGAGGTGAGCCAGGGCACGCTCCAGGCGATCTACGAGTACCAGACCCTGGTGAGCCGGCTCCTGGGCATGGAGATCTCCAACGCCTCGGTGTACGACGGCGCCTCGGCCCTGGCCGAGGCCCTGCTCCTGGCCATCCGGGTCACCCGCCGGCACCGGGTGGCCCTGTCGCGGGCCGTGCATCCGGCCTACCGGCAGGTGGTTCGCACCTACCTGGAGCCCGGAGGGTACGAGATCGTGGAGCTCCCGTGGGCGGCCGACGGCCGCACGGACCTGTCGGGCCTGGACGCCGAGGAGGACCTGGCCGCCGTGGCGGTCCAGTCCCCGAACTTCTTCGGGTGCATCGAGGACCTGGAGGCGGCCTGCGGGGCAACCAGGGCCCGCGGGGGGCTTGCTGTGGTGACCTTCACCGAGGCCCTGGCCTACGGGCTCCTGCGGAGCCCCGGGGCTTGCGGGGCCGACCTGGCCTGCGGCGAGGGCCAGAGCCTGGGGCTGCCCTTGTCGTTCGGGGGGCCCTACCTGGGCATCTTCACGGCGCGCCAGAGGTTTCTGCGCCAGATGCCGGGCCGGCTGGTGGGCCGCACCGACGACCGCGACGGCCGGCCCGGGTTCGTGATCACCCTGGCGACCCGCGAGCAGCACATCCGCCGCGAGAAGGCCACCTCCAACATCTGCTCGAACCAGAACCTGTGCGCCCTGACCGCGGCCGCCTACCTGGCCCTCCTGGGAAAGACCGGCATCCGCGAGCTGGCGCGGCTGAACCGCGACAAGGCCGAGTACCTGAAGGCGGGTCTCGTGCGGGCCGGCGCGGAGGTGCCGCTTGCGGCCCCCACCTTCCACGAGTTCGTCGTGCACCTGCCCCCCGGCGCCCCCGAGCGGCTCCGCGACCGGGGGTTCGTGCCGGGGCTTCCCCTGGGGCCCCTGTTTCCCGAGCTCGAGGGCGCCCACCTGGTGTGCGTCACCGAGACCAAGAGCCGGGAGGACCTGGACGCGTTCCTCGAGGAGGTCGGGCCATGACCGCACGGGTCGGAACCACCGGGCTGGTGTTCGAGGAGCCCCCGATCTGGGAGCGAAGCCGGCCGGGCCGCACCGGCTTCTCCCTGCCCCGGCGCGACGTGCCCGAGGCGGCCCTTCCGCCGGGGCTCGAGGGGGAGGCCCCGGACCTTCCCGAGCTCACCGAGGCGGACGTGGTGCGCCACTTCACCCGGCTGTCCCAGTGGAACGTGTCGGTGGACACCACGACCTACCCGCTGGGCTCGTGCACCATGAAGTACAACCCCCGGCTCCACGAGGCCGTGGTGGCCCTGGAGGGGCTTCGGGCCGCCCACCCGCTGCTTCCCCCCGCCCTCGCCCAGGGCCCCCTGCGCATCCTGTGGGAGGCCGAGCGGTTCCTGGCCGAGATCACCGGCATGGACGCCGTGAGCCTCCAGCCCGCTGCCGGCGCCCAGGGAGAGCTGACGGGCATCCTTGTGATCCGGGCCTTCCTGGCCCGGAGGGGCGAGCGCCGCACCAAGATCCTGGTCCCCGACACGGCCCACGGCACCAACCCGGCCAGCGCGGCCCTCTGCGGCCTCCGGCCGGTGCCGGTGGCCTCGGGGCCCGACGGCGTGCTCGAGCCCGCGGCGGTGGAGGCCGTGATGGACGAGGGCGTGGCCGGCATCATGGTCACCAACCCGAACACCCTGGGGCTGTTCGAGGAGAACCTGAAGGAGGTGGCGGAGATCGTGCACGCAAAGGGGGGTCTGGTGTACTGCGACGGGGCCAACCTGAACGCGCTGATGGGCGTCGTGCGCATGGGCGACCTGGGGGTGGACGCCATGCACCTGAACCTCCACAAGACCTTCTCGGCGCCCCACGGCGGCGGGGGGCCCGGGTCCGGGCCCCTGTGCGTGCGGGCCCCCTTCGAGCCGTTCCTGCCGGTGCCCCGGATCGTGGAGCGGCCGGACGGCTCCCTGGACCTGGACCACGGCCGGCCCCTCTCGGTGGGCCGGGTCCACGCCTTCTACGGCAACTTCGGGGTGATCGTGCGGGCCTGGGCCTACATCCGCTCGATGGGGGCCGAGGGGCTCCGGCGGGCGAGCGAGCTCGCCGTGCTCAACGCCAACTACGTGAAGGAGCGCCTCAAGGACGTGCTCCATCTTCCCTACGACCGGCCTTGCCTCCACGAGTGCGTGTTCACCGACCGGAACCAGACCCCCCGCAAGGTCACCGCGCTCGACATGGCCAAGCGGCTCATCGACTACGGGTACCACCCCCCCACGATCTACTTTCCCCTGGTGGTGCGGGGCGCCCTCATGATCGAGCCCACCGAGACCGAGTCCAAGGCCGACCTGGACGGGCTCATCGAGGCCCTGCGGGCCATCGCGGCCGAGGCCGAGGCCGAGCCCCAGGTCCTGCACGACGCGCCGGTGCGGGCCAAGCGCCGGCGTCTCGACGAGGCCGCCGCCGCCCGCTCCCCCTGCCTGACCGGGTGAGGCCGCACCCAACGGACAGAGTTCAAGCTGGGGTAGGTCGCAAGGCGGGTGGCTTGCGGTATGATTGTGACAAAAGCGTATCAATTTGTAGTGGTCGGGACGGTTCTGTAGTGATGGGGCCGGAGCCGGGGCGCCGAACTCCCCGCGCACCGGGCGGTTCCGGCTCGGCTCCCGTGGCACGGGGGTTGCTAATGGGCGTTGGGCCGGACAGCCGCTGGTTTCGTGGTCAGGGGAGCTCCGATGGAAACCGTCTACATTCTCCAACACGTGTGGTGCGAACCCCCGGGGCGGATCGAGGCGGCGGTGCGGGCGGCAGGGGTGCGGCCGCGGCTCGTCCGGGTCTACGCCGGAGACCCGGTGCCGCCCCGCATGGGAGACGCGGCCGGGCTCGTGGTGATGGGCGGGCCCATGGGCGTGTACGAGCACGAGGCGCACCCCTTCCTGCGCAAGGAGCTGCGGCTGATCGAGGACGCCCTGCACCTCGGACGACCGGTGCTCGGCACCTGTCTGGGGAGCCAGCTCCTTGCCGCGGCGTTGGGAGCGTCGGTCCGGCCAGGGGCCCGGAAGGAGATCGGGTGGCACGAGGTGCGCCTCAGCGACGAGGCCCGGACGGACGCCTTGCTGGCAGGCCTGCCCCCCTCGTTCACCGCCCTGCACTGGCACGGCGACGTGTTCGATCTGCCGGCCGGAGCCGTGCGATTGGCCTCGTCCGAGCTCACCGAGAACCAGGCTTTCCGCTACGGTGGCAGCGCCTACGGGTTCCTGTTCCACATGGAGATCACCGAAACGATCCTCCGGGACTGGATCTCGGAGTTCGGGGGGGAGATGCAGGCGGCCGGGGTGACCAAGGACGCGGTGCTCGGAGCGGATGCCGCCGCGCATCTGGACCGGCTCGCTTGCCTGGGAGACACGATGTACCGGCGGTGGGCCGGTCTGGTGCGCCCATAGCTCGGAGTTGCGTCAGACCACCCCCTCGCCCGTCAGGGCGTCCACCTCGTCGTCGGGCAGGCCCAGGAGGCGGGTCAGGACCTCCCGGGTGTGCTCGCCCAGGGCCGGAGAGGGGCGGGGCCTCTCCTGGGGCGGGACCCCGGACATCTTGATGGGAGAGCCGGCCATCTTCATGGGACCCGCCACCGGGTGGTCCATCTCCACGATCATGCCCCGGGCGTTCACCTGGGGGTCCGCCACCACCCTGTCGATGGTGTTGATGGGGCCGCACGGGATGCCCGCCCCCTCCAGGGCCTCGAGCCACTCGGCCACGGTGCGGGTCCGGAAGATCTCCGCGAGGATGGGCTCCAGACTCTCCCAGTTCTCGGTGCGGTCCTGGTTGGTCCGGTACGAGGGGTGGTCCACCAGGTCCTCGCGCCCCACCAGGCGGCAGAACTTCTCCCACAGGGCGTCGTTTCCCACGGCGATGATGAGGTAGTCGTCCGAGGCCCGGACCGAGGTGAACGGGGTGATCGAGGGGTGGCGGTTGCCGATGCGGGTGGGGACCCGGCCGGACACCTCGTACCGGGCGATGGCGTTCTCCAGGATGGCCACCTGGCCGTCCAGCATGGCCACGTCCACGAACCGGCCCCTGCCGGTGCGCTCCCGGGCCCGGAGCGCCGCCAGGATGCCCACCGTGCCGAACAGCCCGGCGGTGATGTCCCCGATGGAGGCGCCCACCCGGGTGGGGGGCCCCCCGGGATGGCCCGTGATGCTCATGATGCCCCCCATCCCCTGGACCACCACGTCGTAGGCCGGCTTGGTGCGGTACGGCCCGGTGTGGCCGAACCCCGAGATGGCCGCGTACACCAACCGGGGATTCTCGGCCGAGAGCCGCTCGTACCCGAGCCCCAGCTTCTCCATGGTGCCGGGCCGGTAGTTCTCCACGAGCACGTCGAAGTGCCGCACCAGGTCGAGGAGCAGGCGCCTTCCCTGGTCGTGCTTGAGGTTCAGCGTGATGCTCTTCTTGTTGCGGTTCAGGCTCATGAAGTAGGCGCTCTCCGGTCCCACGAAGGGCCCGAAGTGACGGGCGTCGTCCCCCACCCCCGGCACCTCCACCTTCACCACCTCGGCCCCCAGGTCGCCGAGCACCATGGTGCAGTAGGGCCCGGCCAGCACCCGGGTGAGGTCCAGCACCCTGAGGCCTGCGAGGGGAAGCTCCGGCTCCATGTCGGCTCCTTGTCGAGGGGGTTCGCGCCCGGGGACCGTGCGACCCCTGAGCCTACCCGATCATCCGGTTCGGAAGCCAGAGGGCGAGCTGGGGGAACGCGGACACGGCGATGATCACGATCACCTCGATGATCACGAAGGGCAGAACCCCCCACAGCACCTCCGACAGCGGCACGTCCGGGGCGATCCCCTTCACGATGTAGAGGTTGAGGCCCACCGGCGGGGTGACCAGGCCGATCTCCAGGTTCACCGTCATGATCACGGCGAACCACACCGGGTCGAACCCCAGGCCCGTGATCACCGGCAGGAGCATGGGGGCCACCATCAGGATCACGGCTGCCGGCGGGATGAAGAAGCCCAGGATCAGCAGCAACACGTTGATCAGGAACAGGATCCCCCACTTGCCCAGGGGCAGGCCCAGGATCATCTCCGCCAGGGACTGGGTCACGTACAGGTCGGAGCACACCCAGCTGAACACCAACGCCGCGGCCATGATCATCAGAATCATGGTGCTGTCGTTCAGGGCCTTGAGAAGGATGACCTTCATGTCCCTCCAGCGCCACATCCGGTTAGAGTCCAGATGCGTGGTGTAAGAGGGCACGGGCCCTTGAACGAAGAAGACCACCGCGTCATCCTCCAGAGCCGTAGCGACGAAACTGCGGCAAGGAGGGAAGACGCGATGGTCCAGTTGA
>JALUTY010000082.1 GCA_027021615.1 bacterium
ACGACTTCTACATGGAAGGCTTCGAGGTGGCGAAGAAGATCATCAGGGAGTTCTTCGGCAAATGAGCGCGCAGGTCCACGCCCCCGAGCAGGAGCAGATCGACCACTGGCTCAAGGTGAGCAGGGAACAGATCGAGCGGCAGTGGAGGCTGCACAGGGAGGGATTCGACCGGGAAAACGACCTTCCGCCACAGAGCCTCTACACCACGCTCGGTGGGCTGCATGCCGACCTTGGCCGTGCGATGTTTCTCAACGGCGAGCCCCTGGAGGCCGTGCGGGAGGAGTTCCGGCAGGCGGCGCGGCACGTGCTCAAGAGCTTCCGCATGGCCTACGACCCGTCCGACCCCGACTACGTGGGCGACCGGCCACCGCCGCCGGGCAGGGACCCCGGCTGGGGCGAGCTGTCCCTGGCCGACGTGTCCGAGAACGAGTTCGTCGAGGGCACCCACTGGGCGCTCATGGGGGCGGACCTGGCGCTGGCCCGGGAGCTGGCGGAGTGGTACCGGGAGCGCCCCGACCCCGCGCCCGACGACGAGGTGGGCCTGGGCTATGCCCGCATGCTCTCGGCGGAGCTGCGGGAGGTGGAGAAGCTCGCCCGCCAGTACGCCCGGGTGCAGATGGAGTGGTGCACCAGCCGGGAGCTGACCGAGCTCTATGAGACCAACCTCTGCACCATGAGCCAGGCCCTGGCCGGCATCGTGCGGCGCGACGCCAAGACCTTCAACGCCGGCCTGGCGGCGCAACTGGAGGACTACCGCCTCCACATGGAGCCCGAGACCCGCAACACGGACGAGGAATTCATCTGCGACGCCGCCGTGGCCCTGGCCAACCTGGGGCTGTTCCGGGGCCTGGAGGTCACCGTCTCCCACCCCCTGCTCCCGCCGGGCCTGCTCGTCTCCGGCGGGGGCTGAAAGTCCCTGGCGCCTGGCGGAGTGGGAGGCCAAGGGGACTGCCTAGTGGCGGCTCGTGCCGGTGGGGAGCGCCCGGCACCATCAGCCAGATCCCTCCCAGATCAACAGGCTCGGTCCCGTCACGAAGGGGACTGCCCTTCCGCCGCCGCCGGCGGGGCGGTGCCGCCCGGAGCGTCTCCGTCACCGCTGCCCGGCTTGCCGGGCCCCGCACCCGCGGCGGGCCGCGGCTCGGACAAGGTGTCCAGGAGCCGCACCAGGGAGAACCGGGCCCGGGTCAGCTGCCGCTCAAGGACCTGGCGGCGGCGGGCGAGCTCGGCCAGGACAAGATTCTGGATGTGCTGCTCCTGGGCAGAGATGGCGCGGTCGAGCCGGGGGCGCAGGGCCTGCAGGCGGGCCTGGAGGCCCGCGAAGCGTTCCTCGAAGCCGGTGAAGGTCCCGCTTGCCTCGTTCCGGATCCGGGCCAGGTCGGTCCGTGCTGCCTGCAGGCGGGCCAGCTCGGTGTCCAGCGCCTCGAAGGACTCCTTCAGGGTCCACAGCCGGGGCGCGAAATCCCGCAGCACGGCCCACCGGATCTGACCGCGGGCCGCCTGCAGGCGCCGCCGCAGCAGCTGGTGATCGGAGCCGGAGTGGCCCAGGCCGTCGAGGCGGGCCAGGAGACCCTCGATGCGGGCCAGCAGGGCCGATTCCCCCGCCGTGGCCAGGGCCAGGTCCTC
>JALUTY010000083.1 GCA_027021615.1 bacterium
AAGTGCTGAAACGGACCAACCCACTCCCAACGAACCCGGAGCTGCCGGTGGCTGCCTGATCTACCAACCGAGGATGACGCGGTCGGTTTCTTACACCACCTTGACGGACGTGACCCCCGTGAGCCCCCCTTCCGCTCCCTTACCTTGTGGTGTAGTGTGACCTTTGAAACGCGTACCCCGCGCAAGGCCACTGGCATACCAAAGCGCCGGCGCCTTGTGTGAGGAGGGAATGTGGTCATGAAAAAGCGGTCGTGGCACGGGGCCCTAGTCGCAATAGGGATAGCCAGTCTGCCCTTGTTGGGAGCGTGCGCGGCATCCTCCGGCGACGGTGATGAGGTCGGCGGGTCCGTGGGGGGAACCGTGATGGGCACCGTCGACGTCTCAGGTCTGGGGCGGCTGCCGGGAATCCGGGTCACTCTCGGAGATCAGGTTTCCACCCTTACGGATGCGGAGGGCGCGTTCCGTTTTTCCTTCGTGCCCCAAGGTGTGCACGAGGTCACCGCCCAGTACCGGGCCTACCGGTACTCCGGCACCGCCTGGGCGCGTTTGGAAGGCGACGGCGTGCCCGTGGTGAACTTGACCCTCCAGCCCAACTCCGCCGTTGGCAAGACGGTCGGGGTGCTGACACCGGAGGATATTCCCGGGGTGGACGCGATCAACATTCAGGACGTGGTCGGCCACGAAGGCATCGTTGTCCTTTGCGACGTGGAAAACGGGTTCGAGGTGGTCGACGTGTCCGACCCAACCGCGCCCGCCCTCATCGGGGGCGTTTTGGGGGACCGCAACTGTGAGGCCGCGGCCCTCGACTGGCCCCTTTTGTATTGCGGTTGGAACCTCACATCTTTGCAGGAAGGGGGAGTTGCGGTCTACTCACTGGCCGATCCGACCAGCCCGGTGAAGCTCGGCGAGGTGGTGACGGACAACCGCGTGTACGGGATATCGCTCGATGGCACGGCTCTGTACGCCATCGGAGACGCGGCGTTCCAGGTGTACGATGTGACGGATCCGAAGGCGCCCTCGCTCCTGGGAAGCCTTCCCATGGCCGGCGAGGGCGTCGAGCATCGCAGCGGCTACGCTTTCGTGGCCACGGACGGCCCCGTGCTGACCGTGGTGGACGTGCGAGAGCCGTCCAGCCCCGTGGTGGTGTGGCGGTCAGCCGAAACATCGAGCGCGGTGGACTGCGCCATCGACGGCACGTACGTGTACGTGGCCGCAGACAGGCTGTACCAGTACGACGTTCGCGACCCCACCGACGTGCGGCTCGTAGGCGTGATCGACGCGGGCGACCTGGAGGCACAAGGCGCGGGGTTGGGGAGTGGCCTCAACCTGGAAGGGCTCTCCGCAGCCGGCGGAAGCGTGTATCTGGGGGCCATGTTCGACGGGATGGTAGTGGTGGACTACAGCGACCCACACCGCCCCCGGTTCGCATGGCAGAGCGACGGGATGGTCCCGTTCGCGATGAACGTCTATGTCAACGGTGCTTACGCCTACACCGCGAGCTGGACGGAAGGCCTGCGCGTAGTGAGGAGAAAGTAGCGGTCGCGGGCCACCGCCGTCTCTGGACGGCGCTCTCTCCTATCGAAGCCGATCTTGCCGATCCACGAGCACAGCGTGGGTGAGCACGTGCCGGGCCGTGCGGAAACTCAACACGGGACGATCGTCGGTGTTGAGAGGAACCTCCCCGGACAGGTCACGCACGGTTCGCGGCCCTGCGTAGGCCTGTCGGATCGCTGCGGGGAGGCGCGAGGAAGGGGCCCGGCCCCGATCGGGGGCGAGCAGCAGCAGATCCCCCCGTTGAGGCACCCAGAGGGACCATTCGGGGAAAACGCGGGCAAAGGTGGCCTCGAATATCGCCAAGTCCCTGGGGGCCGTTCCGTATGTCTGGAACCACTGGACCAGCAGCCCGCCCTCCGCCAGTCGGTCCCGGCACATCGCCAGGAACTCCCGGGTGAACAAGGCCCAGGAAAACCCCACCCACGGGTTCGAGGGCTGGGAGACAATGATATCGAAAGGCTCTCGGCCCGAAGCGAGGAAGTGGCGAGCGTCATCAACGACCAGGGTGAGCCGTGGGTCCTGAACGGCCCGGGCGTTCACGCCTCTAAACCACGGAGCCGCCCGTACAACCTCGGGCGAGATCTCTACGCACACCACCTCCCGGACCGGGTAGCGCAAGATCTCGTCAACCGTCTGACCACTTCCCCATCCTATGACGAGCACCCGCTTCGCATCGGGCTTCAGCGACATGGGTAACCGGGCCAGCATCCGTTGGGTTGGGCTATCGAGCAACGTGTTGGAAGCCGGCTTTCCATCGATGATCAGATAGCGTTGCGCCCCCTGCTCCACCACCAGTACCGTGCCTATTGGCCCCTCGATCACGGCCAACAGCTGTGAGCGTCGCGCGGCTGCCACGGCTCGCATTGGGGGGGAGACGGCAAGATTTTTTGCGTATCTCGGGGCCGCCCAGTACACTCCGGAGTGCACCGTCAAGGGCGATGGCGACGGGGCGGCGACCAGCAGCAGTACCGCCGACACCGCCAATGCCAGGAACGGCGTCGGTACGCGCCACCGGAGCTTCGGCAACAATGCCGCACCGACCAAGACATACCCCCCCGCCATCGTCCGGTACGCGCCATCCACGCCCACCTGCCCTACGAGCAGGCTGTTGACGATCACCGGCCCGAACACCGCCCCCAGGGTGTTCGCCGCCACCAACACACCGGTCTGGTGCCCTCCCGGGCCACCGACGGGAGCTGACATAGCGAGCACCAGGGGGAAAAGAGCCCCCAGGGCAACGGCCCCCGGGTACAACACCACCATGGCACACAAGCCCTGGGCCGTCAGCAGATCGCTCCATTGCACCCCTGCCGGGGGCAAAAGATCGGCCAGCCACACCACGGTCCAGGGAAGCACGGGCAAGGTCCACGGGAGAAGCGCCAGCAGCCCGGCCGCTGAGGCCGCGATGGAGGAAGACCACCGCGAGGCATTGGGGGCCACACGCGCGGCCAGCAGGCTTCCGGTACCCAGACCCAACAAAAAAGGCACCACCGTGCCGGCCAAAGCGTAGATGCTGAGCCCCATGATGGGGGTCAAAGCCCTCACGGCTGCCGTCTGCAGGCCGAGCCCCAAGAACCCCAGAGAAAAAGCTATGACGATCCACCGTACGGAGGTTCTCGCGTGGTGAGCTGGGGCTGGCGGGGATGAGGGCTGCCCCCGCGGCGCAGCTCCGCCCACGCCGAGGAACAGACCCGCCAACACGACGGAGGCTGCTGCGGACCAGCCGGCACAGGCACGGGCGCCCAGGAGTTCCAGCCCCAAGAACGAGACGAGCACGGTGCCGGTGGCCGCACCCAGGATGTTGAGGCCGTAGAGCAAGGCCAAGTGAGGTGCCCGCCCGCCGCCGCTGGGCAGCACAGCGGCCAGCACAGGAAACATGCCACCCACTGGTGCGGCCACGAGAACCATCACGACAAACGCCATGACCCGGCGGGCGGCCGGAGAGAACCACGGGGGCGCGGGGATGACGGGGAAGAACAGCATCAAAGCCAACCCCGTTACCCCCATCAGCACGTGGAGGGCAGCGAGAGCCTGGCCGGGCCTCCTGGCCCCATACCAGCCCCAGCGCCCCCCCAACCATGCGCCGGCCGCGAGCCCCCCCATGTACCCCGACAGCAGAACGGAAACCGCTGGGGCGGATGCGCCCACGGCCAGCTCCAGGGCCCGGAACCACAGGATCTCCAGGCTCAGGGCCACCACGCCGGAAGCGAAGTAGAGCGCTCCAGCAATCCGGATGTCCGACAACCCTCGCCCCGACCGCAGCCCCCAAGTGGGGCGCATGGTCGACCTCGCGGAGTGAGTAGATGTAGGAAACAAGGGTGTCCGTCCCCGGTCCTGCTTCGCCCTCGGGAGGAAGTACCGGCTCATCATAGGCGGGTCAAACGGGCCCGTGCACCGCCCGGACGAGATTCTTGCCCGTTGCCCCCGGTTCCGTGGGGAACTCCGGGGAGCGATCCCCCCCTCCGTCCGTTTGGGGAGCGCACGGGAGCCCAACCGGAAAGAGGGCCGGCGAACCGCCGACCCTCTTTCCGAACCTCGTGCCGTGCTTCTTCAGCAGGGATGCACGGTGGAGGTCCCCACGATCTTGGGCTTTACATAACGGACTTTTTTCATGGCATCGCTCCTTGGTTTTAGGGGCAGTGACGGATGATCGGTGACGAGTGACGGGTGACGTTCCCCCGTCCCAACGTCCCAACGTCCCAACGTCCCAACGTCCTAACGTCCCAACGTCCCCAGGTACTCGTCCTTCCACACGTCCTCGTCGATCTCCACGTACCCCAAGGTGTCGCCGAGCTCCACCCGGTCCCGGCGGCGCTTCACCTCTCGGACGAACATCCCCTTCTCCGGCGACGCAAGCGTCCAGGTGGTCTTGCGGCCTTCCAGGATCACGATCGGCTCCCCCTTCTCCACCTCGTCCCCCGGCTCCACCAGCCACTCGGCCACCTTGATGCGGTCCCGCTCCTGCCGCTCCTCCAGCCGAGGCACGAACACCGTCCCGTAGATTCGCCGGAGCTCTTCCTCCGTGGGCGCCCGGCTCGTGTGCCGGGCCTCCACGACCACCATACCGGGCCGTCGCCCCGCCCGGAACACCACCTGGGCCTCGCCGTGGCGGTCGGTCTGCACGACCTCCGGGGTCACCGCACCCGCCCCCTCCAGCACCGCAAAGCTTACCGGCACGTCGATGTTCGGGTTGTCGTGGATATCGGTGACCCGCACCGAGAGATCCGCCGTGCTCCGCCCGTCTGCCGGAAGCCGCACGGCCGAGGAGACCAGATCGATCTTGGCGGGTGCGTCCGCCCGCAGCTCAATCTGCACGCTCCCAGCGACCCCCCACTCCTCGGACGAGGCCGTCATCGTCACGAAACCGGCCACCGTGCCCGCCCGGTACTCGGCCTCCGCCACTCCCCGGTCGTCCGTGCGACCCCCGCGTAGGACCTTGAGCCGCCCGTTGTCGTTGCCAAGGGCGAAATGAACCCGGGCTCCCTCGATGGGGTTCCCCTGAAGATCCAGGAGCACCACCTTGATTCGGCTTCGGCTCCGGCCGTCCGCCGTGAGCCACGCCGGATCCGCCGTCATCCGCAGGACCGCCCGGTCCGCCGCACCCCTCTGGGCTCTGGGAAAAAGCTCGATCGCCACCGTGGAGGCCACGTAGGTATTGAGCCACCCCGCGCCCACGTCCCCTGTGGTCAGGTCCTTGGCGATCACGAGCGCCGTCTTCGCCGCAAACCCGGCCGTGTACGTGGCCGTGACCTCACCAAAGGCGTCCGTCACTCCGCCCCAGCGCACCTCCACGTCGTCCACATCGTCCATCCGGGCTTCCCGATCCTCGACGCGGCCTCCACCCACCACCCCTGTGTACTCGCTGGTGGTGGAGAGGGTTAGCGCCAGCTCGTGACCCGAAACCTCGTCGCCGTTGGCGTTCACGGCTTTGGCCACGAGCCGGGTGGTGCTTCTCCGGTCCGCCGGAAGCAGGGAGTCCCGCGCCGTCACGGTCAACCGCACCCGGGTATCGAACGACACGGGCCGGCCCGCGGGCTGGGTGGTCACGTTGCCGGCTTCGTCGGCGAGCCGCACCACCACCGGTACCTCCGTACCTTCGTCGTCCCAATCCACGGTGTAGGTGCCCCGGTAGGACCCGGGGGCCGTCTCGGCCATCGGGACCCCGGTCACGACGCCCTCGATGTCAAAGGTGGCATACCCCCCGGCCTCCCCTTCCAGGGTCACGGTGAGCACGTCGCCGGCCACTAGTTTTCCGCTGAATCCGGCTACGGAGAAGAAATCGTTCTTCGCCGATGCGATCACCGGCGGGGTCGTATCGTTCAAGGCATCGAGCCCCACCACCGCGAGCTCCGGTCCCGCACGGTCCGATGTTCCGTAGGGGTCGGCCATGTGGACGACCACCCGGTGAAGGCTCTTGGTGGGCCCCACATCCGCGTCGGTCACCGTATAGGTCGCCGTGTACCGGCCCGTGCGCCCCACCTCCGCAAGGGCAAGGCCCGTGGCCAACCCCCCGAGGTCCGCCGTCACCCTGGCTCCGCTCTGGCCCGTGACCGTGACCGTTACGATCTCGCCGGGCTTCACCGGCTTTCCAAAGGGCTCCACCTTGACCCCGGTGATGGCCGGGCCCTCGCCCGCCACCGCCTCGGCCGACACCACTTCGCTCGGCTCACTTCGGTTGCCGGCCCGATCCACGGCCACCACTACATAGCGGTAGGAAAGCCCCGGCACCACGGCGGTGTCGACGAACGAGAGTTCCCGCGTGGTTTCATAAGGCGCTCCGGAAAGATCCGGGCCCACCCCCTCACCCCGATAGATCTCGTAGCGGTCCACATCGGCCGAAGGGCTCGCCTCCCACGTGATCTCGATCTCCCCCGGCCACGGCGCCGAGGCCAGGATCCGGCCTGCGGGCACGGGGTCCGGAACATCCGTGTCGATCGTGACCGCCGGACCCGGGAGGCTCGCAGTCTCCCCCGTGGCAGGGTCGGTGAGGGTGCCGATGAGGGCAAAGGTGCCGTTCACGCCGTCCGCCACGACCACCTTGCCCACGTACACCCCGTCGTCCACCTCGGTCATGGACACATTCGTGGCCACGCCTTCGATCGTGAACGTGGCCTCCTTGTCCGGCGCGCCTCGCAATGTCACCGCGATCTCCTGGCCCGCACCGTAAAGGGCCTTTTCGGCTCCCAGGGCGATCACGGCGGCTTCGTTCCCCGGCCCCAGGTCCTCTCCGAAGGAGTCCCCCACCTGGAAATCCACCAAAGGTGACGCCAGCTGCGACCAAGCTCCCCGCGGCACGTCTCGATCCGGCTCTGCTCCGATCACCAGATACCGGGCCTGTCGGAGCAATGCGATGAAGTCCTCCGCCTTGCCCGTACCCTCTTCGAGCTCCACCCCGTTCACGTTCAGGGAGATCCGCCCCCTGTTCCATCTCAGCACCACCCTCACCCGGTCCCCGATCCCAACCGGCTCTGGCAGCGGTACGAAGGCGGCGGGAAGGATCCTCGCCCCGAAGTCTTCCAACCGCAGCTCCGGCACCGGCTCCCACCAGTGGATCTCAAGCACCAACGTCCGGTGCCAAGACGCATCGGCGAGACTGAACAGCGCCTCGGTCTCGGACTCGTTCCCCCGGTAGAAGGTGAGTGCGATCACGCCGTTGTCCGGGTTCAGCGGCGTTTTCTCCAGATCGAAGTACAGGTACGTTCCGCCCCTTGTCACGTCTCCCCCCCGCGGGGCGCGCCACGTCTTCCCCGGGGCCCCGAAGTCCCCCTGGGGACCACCTTGAGGCGCCCCATCAACCCGGATCGAGGCTTTGCGGGCATCCAGCACCACCCGCGCTGCAGCCGGGCCGGCTGCGGCACAAATCACCGCAGCTGCCGTAAAACCCGCGATCCATCGAACGGTCTTCATACCAGCCTCCGAGCCTCCCCTCTCACCAGGGGGTCACCTTGTTCCACCCCGGCCCGTAGCTCGTCCCGGATCCGCCCTCCCCCGCCGCTTCAGCAGGACCCCGTCGATGACAGTTTTGGGACGTCGTCCAGTTCGCCAACCGTTCACCGTTTGTCAACGATCCGGACCTCGTGTCCTTCTGATAGAGGTCTTGCCAAGTGTTGTGATTGGTGTCCAGGCAGTTGGTGATCATCAGCTTCGGCAACCGGGACGCGTGGGGGTTGTGGCATTTTCCGCAGTTGAACGTATGGAACTGGACCTGGAGAGTGTTCTCGTCCACCGTCAACTCGACCGTGCCTGTCGCGATCTGGGGCGTGCTCCCGCCGTCGCTCGTGCCCCACTCGAAACTCTTGTACGCATAGGCCCGGGAGGCGGGGTTGGTGGGAGGGCTGTAGCCGTAGCCCCACGAACCCCTGTACGAGTACCCCCTGCCGGTCTCCTGGGCCAATCCCATGGACTGATCGCTCCCGCTTCCTCCTGGCGTTGCGTTGCCGCCGCGCCACGTGTTCCGGAAGATGTTCACCGCCTGTGCCCCTGTCCCCCCGATCACCGCGTTGGAATGGCCGTTGGTACCCACCCACAGGTTTTCGCCCGTGGTGTAGTCCATGTTGTCTACGTCGGTGCCGTGGCAAAGGGTACACAACCCAGCCATGGTCGAGAGGGTCTCCCCGTTGTTCGGGTTGCCGCTGTTCTGGTCGATCCAGTACCCCCCCACCCCGTTGTTGTTGTTCGGGTCCGCGCTGCCGCGGGGGACAAAACCGTAGCGGTTCGTCCCGGTCCAGTTTCCGTCCATGCTGCTCTGGGGGGCCCCGTCCTCGTTGTAAGGGTTCCCCTTCCAAGTACCTCGCAGATACGGTTGCCCCGCGACGGTATCGCCGCTCGCCTTGTTCAGATCGTGTACATCATGGCAGTAGCTACACCGGATGTCCGCCACGTTGTCCACGGTCTCGCTCATCCCGCCGGTCGCGTAGGGAGTGCCCGACACAGCGGCCGTCCCGTTCGTAAAATTCACCGAGTGGGTGGACTGAATGGCAGCCGTCTTGTATGAGAACTCGGGCACCGCGCTGGTCCAGGTCGCGATCGTCCAGTTGGAGACGTCCAGGCTCCCGTAGTCGTAGGAGAGCCCTCCGGTGCTCGCGTTGTTGTTCACCCCCCACTCCGAGACCCCGTTGCTGTCGTGGCAGTTCCAGCAGATCTCCGCCTCGGTCGTTCCGGAGGTCGCGCTGCCGCCCAGGTGGATCCCCCCGTCCATCGTGTAGTCGATCCCGAGCTGGGTCTGCATGTTTAGCGTTTGTCCGCTACCGTCGGTCCGGTTGTTCCAGCTCGTCGGCGGCACGGGGATGTCCACCCCCCCGGCTATGCCGGTATGCCCGGCATGGCACTTCTTGCACTGGGCATCCCAGTCCGACACCAGGGAAAGGTCGTCACCCGTGGTCTGCTTGAGGTGCGACCCGTAAGCCGTGGTCTTGCCGGTGGCATCACCAGCCGGCCACACCACCTGGGGCGCCCCTGCGAAGCTCCCGTCGTGGCACTCCACGCAGCTCACCTTGAAGCTCTTGGTGTGGTCGTGGCAATCGATGCACACCCGTCCCTGGTTGTGGTTGCCGGCCCGAGGAGTATTAGCGTGGGGCTGACCCGCGTCCTGGTGACAGCGGTCGCACACGCCGTCGTCTGCCGCTGTGGTCGGGTCGAGGTCGGTCTCGGCCGTCAGGGTCACCCCGGTCGCATCCGCCCCCATGCCGTCCACGATGGTGGTGTTGATCATCGCGATGTTGGACGTGCCATGGGGGTCGTGGCACTTCACGCAGGGGTAGTCGTAGGCCGCGTTGCTGCCGTAGTTACCCGTGACCGTGGTGGAGTGGTCGCTCGCCTCGACCGTGGCATCGTAGCCCAGGGTGCCGGCCGTGGTCTGGCCGGGCTGGTGGCAGTCGGCGCAGATGGTCGCCTCGGTGAACGAACCCCGGAGCCGGTCCGTGTCATCCAAGGCCCCCGAGATGTGGGAGGCGGTCTGATCGTGGCACACGGTGCAGGCATACCCTGGGCCTGTGTTCCCGGTGCCCGTGTAAGTTCCGCCGTACCCATGGCCCCCGTCGTCCACGGCATAGTACGTGTCCTTTGCCGGAGCCGCCACTCCGCCGGTCACCGGTGCGCTGTAGGCGGGCGAGCTCTGATTGTGGCACAGCAGGCAGTCGGGCAGCCGGTACGAGGCCGTGCCCCAGTTCTGCTTGGCCAGGGTGGCTCCCACCTGCCCGTTCACCGTGGCCGTGGAGTGACACCGGTTGCAGATGTCGGTGCCGGTGTCGAAGCTCGTGCCCAGGGTCGAGACGGTGCCCGGGGTGCCGTTGTAGTCAGAGATATCGTTCCATCCTCGGGTAAGGTCCCCTTCGAAGTCCACCGTAAAGGCCCCCTCCACGTGGTCCCGAGTGGGGAACGACGAGAACCCCTGGTCGCTGGCCGCGCCCGGCAGGTCAAACCCTCCGCCTGGGTGACACGCATCCGCCCCACACCCCGCCTGGAGGGCACCCGCGCCGTCGACCACCCCATGGCACACGGTGCACGCGGGAGCGTGGTAACTGTATGGCGGACCGTAATCGTAGGGGGATCCGGGGCTCGCGTGGGTCTTGTGTTTCCCCTCGGTAAACTCCTGACCGAACGTCCCCGTGGGGCGGGTGTCCACGTCGTGGCAGGTGCTGCAGTACGCCGTGGTGTGGTCGTTCCACACCGGGGTGACGTCGGTGCCCTGGGTTGCAGCGCTGAAGTCCGCGCCATGGCAGTAAAACCCCGAACAGGTGGCGTTGGCCGTTCCTGCCCCGTACTTGACGCTCAGGTCGGTTTGGGTGATCACCTCGTCACCGTTCGCCCGGGGGCTCCCCGATCCGTCCAGGTCGATCTGCCCGTTGGTGTGGGCCGTATTCCCCCCGTTGTCCACATGACAGTACACGCACACGTAGTCGTGGCTCTGGTCCGCAGCCGGCGGCGCAACTCCGGCCACATGCACCTGATGGGCGTCTGGCAGGTCACCCGCCGTCCAAGCCATCGTCGGGTACGTGGTACTATCCCGGTAATAGTGACACGTCTCGCAGTCGGGGTCGTTGCCTGCGGTGTCTGCATCGGCCCACCCGGCTCCCCCATACGTCGGAGTTGTCCGCTCGTAGTGGCAGTCCACATTGGCACAGGTGCCCGTGGCCGGGTCGTACGTGGCGGTGTTGTGGGTATCGTCGCCGTAGGCGCCCGCCCCCACCAGGAACGTCTGGAACAGATCCCCCGCTCCCGTACCGCCATACAGGTCCACCCGCTGGTCCCCCGAGTCCACATTGTGACCGCTTCCCCCCGGATCCGGGTGACAAAACGCGCAGATGGTCACCTGCTGACTGTGGGTGTACATGCTGGTGCTGAAGTCACCGTACCCCAAATACTGGCCGATGGCACGAACATGCCTGTCATGGGCACCGGCCTCGTCGTCCACGTAGGCCGGGGTACCGCCGGAACCGTCAGGCCAATACTGGCCCGTGGCCGGATCACCGTGGCATCCGGTGCACGAGGGGCTGAACGCCTTGTTGTGGGGGTGGCAGTCGGAGCAGTCGCCCGGGTTTCCGGTGCCGCCCGGATGAGGCCCGGTCGACGCCAGCTGATCGTCCACGAACGCGAAGGTTGTGTCGGTACCCGGCGTGCTGCCCTCGTGGCACTCTTGGCACATGCTCGAGAACGGAGCGTCGCTGTCGGCGTAGCTCGTGCCCGTGGTGCTCTGCCCCGTCGTGTCGTCGGTGAAGGCGAGCGCGGTCTGCTCGGTGGGCTCTGCCGGGGGCGGGCCGGCAGGCAGGCCGAACTGCGCCTTATCGTAAAGCTCGCGCTGGACCATCGACAGGTTCGAGTCATCTCCGTGGGGATCGTGGCAGTTCACGCACTCCGGTGCAAAGCTCCAGGTGTACTTCGGCGTGTAACCCGCGTTCGACATCTCCGTGGAGGAATGGGTCGTGAAGGTGGAGATGTCGAGGCCCGTGGCCGGCCCGATCGTACCGGACACGTGGCAGCCCGTTCCGGTGTACGAGCACGAGAACTGTACCCCAGCCGTGCCCGCGTCCTGGTCCTTCAGGCGGAAGGGGTTCGTGCCGTCCAGCTGGGCCGGTTGCAGAGCGTTCGTGGCCGCGTCATGGGGCACGTTGCTGTCATGGCACCCGGCGCACGCCACGGTCTTTGAGCCGTGGCCCCGGGTGTCGTACTCGGTCTGGTTGATCTTGGACTGGGCCCCGGTGTTGTCCCAGACGAAGTCGTTCACGTCCGCCGTGGAGGCCGCCCCCCCGGTGGTCGCGTGGCACACGTCGCAGGTGAAGTGGCCGTTGGTGGTTACGTCGTAGTCCCACCCGATGTTGCTGCGGCCGCCGTGGCAGTTGGCCGTGGAGCACGTGCCGTTCACCCCGCCCGTCCCCGCGGTGAACGTGAAGTACCCCAAATCTGCCGTGGTGAGCGCCGGGTCCACGTCCACGTTGTACTGCATGTTCACGTGGGTCGCCGGGTTGAAGCTGCCGCCCTTGCCCTTGACCGTGGTGTAGTGGCATGCCCCGCAGTCCGAGTAGAGGTTCTCGCCCACGTGCTTTTCGTGCTTGTTCCCCTTGGGCGTGCCGTCGATGTCCTGGAGATCGGCGTAGTCCGGCCTGGAGCCGTGGCACTTGGAGCACGAGCCGTTCGGGTTGTCCCAAGTGATCGGAGTCCAGGTGCCGCTCACCCCCTTCTGGCGCGTGTAGGTGAACTCGCCGAACGGAGGCACCCGGTCGTTCCCCTGGCTGTGACAGTAGGTCTGGGTGCAAGCTCCGTAGCCCGAGCCCACCACCGTGTCGCCCCCGTACGTGCTGTTCGAGTCCAACCTGGGGTCGGTCGTGTCAAACGCGACGTCGGCCAGGCCGTTCACGTGGCTGGGATAGCTCACCGTGGTCCCGTCGGACGTCGTTCCCACGTGGCAGAGGTTGCAGCCGTACCCGTATTCGCTGGACGAGGTGTGCTTCAGATGGGCGTTGCTCCGGGGAGGCGCGGAGGCCGTGGCTCCGTGACACGTGCCGCAGGCGCCCGTGGCAGCGTTGTTCCATTCGGGCGTGGTGTCGGAGCCGCCATTGTTCGCTGGGAACGTGGCTGCGTCGTCTCCGTGGCAGTACAGGGTGTTGCAGGTTCCGTAGGTGGTGGTGTCGTTGGGTCGGCTCCCTTTGGCCAGGCTATAGGCTCCGTTGGGATTCGATCCGTCAAACACCACGTCCACGTTGTTCCGGATCGTACCCGGGCTCGTGCTCATCAGGTTGTTGAACTCGGTGGCGTCGGCCACCCCGGTTTCGTTGTGGGTGCCGGCGTTCTGGTGGCACTTGCCGCAGTCGAACCCTGCGGTGGTCACGTGCTTGGCGTGGGCGTTGGTGGCCGGGGGAAAGCCGTGGCAGGCGTCGCACTGGAGCGGCATGAACCCGTCGGCCGTGCCGCCGGCGTCCGAGTCGTAGTCGTGGGAGTGACATCCGGTGCAGTCGTTGCCCTGCTCGTTGGAGGTGTAGTCGTTCAGCTCGATGTGGTTCCCGTCGGTGTTCGTCATGGCCGTGGTGCTGCCCGGACGGTTGGCGTCGACATGGCAGGCCACGCACATGTTGTCGGTCTGCGTCACCCCGTCGTCGAACGAATTCGTTCCCGTCCTCGCCTCGAACACCACCGAGACCGTCGTGGTGCGGTCGGCCCCGGTGGTGGGCTCCGAGTAGTTCTTGATCTCCAGCGAGGGCCGCACCATGTAGATGTTCGGGTTCCCGTTCGTGTTCTGGGCCAGGCCGTGGGGCTCGTGGCACGCCTCGCAGTTGTACGCGAAGCTCTCCGCGTTGGGATCGTGGGTCGACCCCGCCGTGAACGACGTGTTCAGGTTGCCGTGGCTCGACACCTGGGCCTGGGCGGGCGAGCCGGCCGTGGTCTGGTGGCACGCCCCGCACAGCCCGCTCACGGTCGACCCGGTGGCCACCGTGTTCACCGTGGCCCGGAGGCGGTTGCCCGCAAAGGTGGTGTCGTCGGCGTTGTTCACGTGGGTCGAGGCCGTGTCGTGGCAGTCGCCGCAGGCCTTGGCAGCCGCCGGGTTGCCCGAGGCCGGGTAGGTGCCCGTGGCCAGGTTGTGCCCCGTGACCTCAGCACCGTACGTGGTGTCGTCCCCCAGAACGTCCGGGGCGGTTCTCCCGGTTCCGTCGGCAAGGGAGGTTCCGGGATCGGTGCCGTTGTGACAGTTCACGCAGGGAATCGTGTTGGTGGTGGCCCAGTAGCTCTTGGCCAGGTCCCGGCCCACCTGACCGTTGATCGAGGCCGTGGAGTGGCAGTTGTCACAGGCGCTCGTGGCGGCGAGCTGAACGTCCCCCACGAAGTCCACGTTGCCGTCCACGTGGGTCGGGCTGGGCGTGGTCGCCCCCGGGCCCAAAGCCCCCTCGCCCCCGGAGCCGTGGCAGAGGGAGCAGTCTGCCGAGAAGTCGGCGATGCTGTTGTGACACGAGCTGCAGCCCGGAGCCGTGCCTCCGTGCCCCTCCACGATCGCCGGTCCGTTGGCTGCGGTGTAATGGGTGGGGTGGTTGTTCGAAGTAACCGCCTTCTCCGGAACCGATGCGTTCGCTGGGTCGCCGAACACTCCGTGACAGGTTCCGCAATTTCCGGTGGTCTGATCCGTCCACACCGGAGACTGGGTCACGCCCCCGTTGTTCAACGTGGCGCCGTGGCAGTAGATCCCCGTGCATGTGGCTGTTGCATTGGCGAACGCTTCGCTGCCGGTTATCGGCAATCCCGCTTGTGAGAGATCAAAGGCGACAAGAGCCGGGTCGGTCAGGCTGCCCCGGGCGTGGTCGGGGCTGTAACTGTTGTTCGTGGGGTCCTCCCCCGCATGACACGTACGGCACGGGTAGTTCTTTTGGGGCGCCGTGGGGTTGTCGTGGGCGTAATGGTTGCCGCCGTCCGGGTTGGAGGACAGGGAGTTGAGGTGGCAGGCCTCGCACTCCTCGCCGGTGTCGCCGATCTCCCAGTTGCCGGCGTTGGCCGGGTACCCGTTCCGGGTGGCCTCGGTGCTGGCCGTGGTCTTGTATGCGTCGAGCCATACGGGGGCCGACCGGGTGGTCTGGGTCGTGTCGCCCTTGCCGGTGATCCCGATGGTGGGATCGTCGGGGTTGTGGCAGGTGAGGTTCGAGCAGGTGTTCGTGCCGCTATCGTAGGTGCCGCTGGCGTTGAACGCCGGGTTGAACGCCACCTCCACGTTGGCTGCGGGCACGGCCGTGCCCTGGTCCGAGCCCCACCCGCTCTGGTTGTGGTTGTTGCCGTAGTGGCACTCGGAGCACCCGTAGCCCATCTTGTTCACGTGGGTGTCGTGCACGCCCACGGCGTCGGGGTTGTCGGGGTGCGTGTCCGAAGCGTTCGGGGGAAACCCATGACAGGTGTCGCAGGCCTGGGCTGCACCGAAGTTGGTGGAGGAGCTGTGGCCGTCGTGGCATCCGGTTCCCGAAGCGCAGGTGGTGGAGGTCAGCGTGCCCCCCAGGTGATTGGTGCCCCCCGCGCCGTTGTCGTTGAGGCTCTGGCCCGACGGGATCTGGGTGTGGCAGGCGGTGTTGTCGCAGGTGCCGTAGGTCTGCCCGAAGATGTACCAGTCTCCGTTGTACTTCGTGTCGTCGTCCGGCAGCCGGGTGTCCTCCCCGGCCAGCGTGCGGCGGATCATGGTGTCGTTCTGGAACGTAGAGTCCGCCGCAGTCGTGCCGTGCTGGTCGTGACAGTCCAGGCATCCGGCGCTGCGGCCCGTACCGGCGTCGCCCCCGTCCGCCGGGCTGGGCGTGTGGGGGGCGTGGCCCGCATGGCAGTGCCGGCAGTTGGAGTAAAAGTTGGTACCAAGCGTTGAGGTGCCCGCGGTGGTGTCCTCGGCCAGGGTAGCTTTGAGCCGGGGCGCGGGGTCAAACACCCCGTCCCCGTCCACGTCGTGGGACAGCTCGTGGCAGGTATCGCATCCAATCCCCATCTTTCCGTGACCGTACAAGCCATAGTTGTCCGTGAGCCCACCGTTCTCGTCCTTGGTGTGGCACACGTCGCACTCGGTGAGCTGCACGGTCTGGTTCGTGGCGGGTTGACCCGAATGGCCCGAGGTGTTCTGAAGCACCAGAAGGCGCTCCCCGTCCGGGCTGGCGTGCTTGCCGTGGCACCGGGTGCAGTAGACAGGGTTTTCCGCAACGGCCACGTCGTTCAGTGTGATCTTCGTGTTGTCGGCTCCGTGGGCGGCGGGAGCCACGTACCCGTTGAGGTTCCCTCCGTCGACGTCGTGGCAGTTGGCGTTCTGACAGGTCTTGGTGGAGAGCTCCGCGTCGGAGAGGTCCGCAGGGCTCCCGATCAAGGTGGTACTCACCGCAAGGAGCGTCTGGGACGCATCGACGCCGTGGATGTTGGCGTTTCCGGCCCCGTCCGCGGTCATGCCAGACACGGTGTGACAGTCGAGGCAGTCGAAGGCCGTGGAGTCCTGGGCGAAGGTGCTCTTGGTCACGTCCACGGGGTGCTTCGACAGCGATGTGGCGTCGAAGTCGTGGTCCACACCCTTCATTCGATCTCGGTTCTGCACCGACACGGCGTTGGCCTCGTGGCAGAAGAGGCACCGGACGGTGGGGTCGGTATCGGTGATACCCAGGTCAAAGGTCTTTTGGGACTTCCTCAGCAGGTGGGTGCCCGCGACCATCTTCCCCGCGCTCACGGCGTGGCAGTCGTAGCACAGGGCCCCGGGCGGGTAGTGGGTGGCGCCCGAGGGCACTGCCCACGCCACAGCCGCCGCCACGATCGCACCGACCCAGGATCTACGGTTCATTGGTTCCCGCCTCGACAGAGAATCCGGTAACAGGTTATCCGTAACGAGCGACGAGAGATTCACGACGCAGGCGCGTTCTTCCGTCCCACCGTCCCACCGTCCCACCGTCCCACCGTCCCACCGTCCTAACGTCCCAACGTCCCAACGTACTCGTCCTTCCACACGCCTTCGTCGATCTCCACGTACCCCAGGGTGTCGCCCGCCTCCACCCGGTCGCGGCGGTGCTTCACCCTCCGCACGAACACCCCCTCCTCCGGGGCAGTGAGCGTCCATGTGGTCCTGCGCCCCTGCAATACCACCAACGGCTGCCCCTTCTCCACCTCGTCCCCCGGCTCCACCAGCCACTCCGACACCTTGATCCGGTCCCGTTCCTGGCGCTCCTCCAGCCGCGGCACGAACACCGTTCCGTAGATTCGCCGAAGCTCTGCTTCCGTGGGCGCTCGGCTCGTGTGCCGCGCCTCCACGATCACCGTGCCCGGTCGCCGACCCGCCCGGAACACCGCCTGCGCCTCCCCGTTCCGGTCCGTCAGCACCGTGTCCGGCCTCACCGCCCCCGTCCCACGCAGCACCTTGAACGCCACCGGCACCTCGTGGCTCGGGTTGCCGTGGACGTCGGTCACCCGCACCGAAAGCCCTGTCTCGGTCCGGCCGTCCGCCGGCAGCCGCTCGGCCTCCGCCAGCAGGTCGACCTTGGCCGGCGCGTCGCTCATCAGTACGATCTGCACCGCCCCTGTCACCCCCCACTCCTCCGCGGATGCCGTAACGGTCACCGTGCCGATCGCGGTGCCCGCCCGGTACAGGGCCTCGGCCATCCCTCGCTCGTCCGTGCGGCCTACGCGCAGCACCTTGAGCCGCCCGTTGTCGTTGCCCAGTGCAAACCGAACCCGGGCGCCCTTGATGGGATTCCCCTGAAGGTCCCGCAGCACGGCCTTGATCCGGCTCGTGCTCCGGCCGTCCGCCGTGAGCTTTGCCGGCTCCGCCGTCACTCGCAGCGCTGCCCGGTCCTCAGCCCCCCTCTGGGCCCTCGGGTAGAGCTCGATCGCCACCGTGGAGGCCACGTAGGTGCTCAGCCACCCCACCCCCACGTCCCCAGTGGTCAGGTCCTTGGCGATCACGAGCGCCGTCTTCGCCGCAAACCCGGCCGTGTACGTGGCCGTGACCTCCCCGAAAGCGTCCGTCACCCCTCCCCAGCGCACCTCCACGTCGTCGGCGTCTTCCAACCGGGCTTCCTTTCCCTCGATCCGGCCCCCGCCCACCACGCCCGTGTACTCGCTGGTGGTCGACAGGGTGAGCGCCAGCTCGTGCCCCGACACCTTGTTTCCGTTGGCGTTCACCGCCTTGGCCACGACCCGGGTGGTGCTCCTTTGGTCCGCCGGCAACAGCGCATCCCGCGCCGTCACCACGAGCCGCACCCGTGTGTCGAACGTGACCGGTCGGCCCGCGGGTCGTGTGGTCTCGTTGCCGGCTTCGTCGGCGAGCCGCACCACCACCGGCACCTCGGTGCCCTCGTCGTCCCAGTCCACGGTGTAGGTGCCCCGGTAGGTCCCTGGCTCCACCTCGGTCATCGGGACGTCCGCAGCCACACCCTCGATGGAGAACGAGGCGTACCCTCCCGCCTCCCCCTTCATCGTCACCGTGAGCACGTCCCCCGCCACCAGTTTCCCGCTGAAGCCCGCCACCGAGAAGAAGTCGTTGTCCGCCGACGCGATCACCGGCGGGGTCGTGTCGTGCAGGGCGTCCAGGCCCACCACCGCGAGCTCCGGCCCGGCCCGCTCGGCCGAGCCATAGGCGTCGGCCACGTGCACCACCACCCGGTGCAGCGTCTTGGTCGGGCCCACGTCCCCGCCGGTCACGGTGTAGGTGCCCGTGTACCGGCCCGTGCGCCCCGCCTCCGGCAGGGGAAGGCCCGCCGCCAGGGTGCCGAGATCCGCCGTCACGGTGGCCCCGCTCTGGCCCGTCACCGTGATCGTTACGGTCTCGCCGGGCTTCACCGGTTTCCCGAAGGGCTCCACCGTGACCCCGGTGATGGCCGGGCCCTCGCCCGCAACCGCCTCGGCCGAAACGATGTCGCTCGCCTCGCTTCGGTTTCCCGCCCGGTCCACCGCCACCACGGCGTAACGGTATTCCAGCCCCGCCACCACGGCGGTATCCGTGAACGAGAGCTCCCGCGTGCTCTCGTAGGGATCGGCGGACAGGTCCGGGTCGGCCCCCTCGCCCCGGTAGATCTCGTAGTGGTCCACGTCGGCCGAGGGGCTCCTCTCCCAAGAGACCGCGATCTCCCCCGGCCATGGTGAGTCAGCCAGAATCCGGCCGGCCGGCACCGACTCAGGCGCGGCCGTGTCGATCGTGATCCCCGGGCCCTCCAGGCTCGCCGTCTCGCCCGTGGCCAGGTCGGTCAGGGTGCCGGTGAGGGCGAAGGTGCCGTTCACGCCGTCGGGCACCGCCACCCTGCCCACGTACACTCCGTCGTCCACCTCGGTCATGGACACCTCGGTGGCCAGCCCCTCGACGGCGAACGTGGCCGTCTTGTCCGCCGTTCCCCGCAGGGTCACACCGATCTCCTGACCCGCCCCGTAAAGCGCCTTCTCCGCCCCCACCGATGCCACCGAAAGCTCCGCCACGGTCACCGTGACCTCGGGGGGGTACTTGCTCTCCACGTCCCCGCCCTTGCCGTCGCCGAACACGGCCACGACCGAGTACCGGTAGGTCTTCCCCTGCTCGGCCGTGGGGTCGGTAAAGGTCAGGTCGTACACCCGCTCCGGTGTGAGCTTCTCGAACCGGCCGTTTCCCTCCCGGCGGTACACGAGGTACCCCTGGTTCACCCCCCGCTTCTCCGGCGGCTCCCATGAGAGGGCCACCCCCTCCGGCCCCACCGACGCCCGCAGGTTCCGGGGGTCGTACTCCGGCCCGTGCACCGCCGAAACCGGCATCGCCGCCTCCCCCACCGCGATCACGAAGTTGTCCAGCACCGCGTTCGAAAGGGGAGAGGTGGCCTCTTCGTCCCCGGGGCTCCAGTTGATCCCGAACCGAAGGGTCTTCGCCCGCTCCAGCAGGTCCCCGAAACGGTGCGGCACGTAACGCGGCGGCCGGCCCTCCCGAACCTCCACCTGGTTCGTGACCTGCCGGGGATCCGGATCGATATCTTTTTGCACCGCGTCGTAGAACTTGGGTGCCGTGTCCTGGAGCCGGCCGTCCACGTACAGCTCGTATCGGCCCGCCGTATCGTCCCACGTGAGCTCCACGTGGATCCACTGCCCCGCCTCCACCGGCTCGTCCAGCAGGATCCACGGGCTCCACCAGGAGACCCCCTCTTCGTAGTACGGCCCCCCCGTCAGAAACAGCATCGGCCGGGCCGGGTCGAAGTCCGAGCTCCAGTCGATCTGCACCAGCAGGAGGTCACGGCCTCCTTCGTCCTGCAGGGAGAACACGCTGCGCTGGTCCCGCTCCAGATCCACGGCCCGGCGCTGAAGATCGAACGCGATCACCCCTCGGGCGGCGCCCCGTATCGACATCCCCCGCTCCACCCGGACCGGAGAGCGAACCTCGAATGCCATCTCCGGGTAGGACCACCCCTCCCCGTCCCGCCCCTTCACCGCACCCGCCACCCCCGCCCCCTCGAACCCTTCCCGCACCGCCTCGGAGGCCGACACGGCCTGGGCCAGCGCGAGCAGCCCCAAGAAAAAAGCCAGCACAACCCCCTTCCTGCGTCCCTGCCCACTCATCGCCTCACTCCCGGGCCCCCCGCCCAGTACGCCTCACCCGCATCGCCTTCCACTCACTGCTGCGGCGCCAGCCGGTTCCACCCCGTGCTGCTGCTCTCCTTCCGGTGGCAGTTGTTTGCCTGCTGGATGCTCGGGTTCGAGTTCACCGTGCTCCAGTTGCTCACGTTCTTGTCCAGGCAGTTCGTGATCAGCAGCGCCGGCAGCCCGGTCGCGTGGGGGCTGTGGCACTTGGAGCACGGAAACTTGTGGGCTGTGGCGTTCACCCCGTCGTTGCCCACCCCCCCTGCGCCGTACCAGGTGGAGTACTGGGTTCCCTTTGTCGTACTGCCCGGCGTGCCGCCGTACCAACCGGTGTTCCGGGGCGGCGCGTACTGCCCCCCCGATCTCGCCGGCTTGAACCCGTTGAAGTCGGCCCGAAACGGCCCGTTATTGTCCGCGCCGCTGTTGTTCCCGTACTCGAACACATTCACCCCGTCCTGATGGGCCATGAAAAGCCAGGTGCTCTGCCCCCGCCGGGCGTCGAACAGGTCGATGCCGTTCACTCCCGTGCCCCCCAGGGTCGAGTTGGAGTGGCCGTTGGGGCCCCGCCACAGGCTCGAGCCGGTGTAGTAGTCCATGTTGTCCACGTCCGAGCCGTGGCACAGCGTGCACAGCCCGGCCGCCTCCGCCAGGGTGTCGTAAGCGGGGTCGTCCGTAGGACGGCCGGAGTTGACGTCGATGAAGTACCCGCCCTTGTTGCGCGACGTGGCATCCGCCCACAGCCGGGGCACGGCATCGCTGAACTGCCCGTCTCCGCGGGGGCCGCTCGTGGAGAACCGGTTCCCCACGCTCAACGGGCCCGGCCCGCCGGTGGTCGGATACGTGTACCCCGCAAGCGGCGGCATGTCCGGGGGGTAGGGGTTCCCCATCCACGTTCCCCGCAGGTGCGGCCGGCCCGACTGGGTGTCGTTCACGGCCTTGTTGAGGTCGTGCACATCGTGGCAGTACGAGCACCGGATCCCGCTTCGCGGCTCCAGCACCTGGGTGGTGTCCCGAATCACGTTGCCGTTGGTGTCCACGTTGTTGGCCACGCTGGAGCCCGGGTTCGAGCCCACGGTAAAGTCCACCGAGTGCACCGATGTGATCCGCCGGCTCAGCCGGTAGCTCGGGTTCGTGTTCGAGTCGTGCTGATACCCGTCCTTCCGGTACATCCCCTGCGCCGGGTTGTTCGTGTTCACCCAGTACGGCGTCAGCGTGGTCCACGTGTCCGAGTAGAGCCAGCCGTAGTTGTACGAGCCGGCTGTGTTGCCGTTCACGTCTGGGATCTGCACCACCGGCCAGCTCGTCCCGTTCGTATCCGTGTTGTACCCCCACTCGTTGATCTGGTCGTTGGTGCCGTGGCAGTTCCAGCAGATCTCCGCCTCGGTCGTGCCGCTCGTCGCCGTGCCGCCCAGGAAGATCCCGCCGTGCTGGGTATAGTCGATCCCGAGCTGCGTCTGCATGTTCATCGTCGTGCCCGACCCGTTGTCCCGGTTGTTCCAGCTCGTCGGCGGCAGCGGCACCGTCACCGGGCCCGAGTGGCCCGTGTGGCAGTAGTTGCACTGCGTGTCCCAGTCGGTCCCGGGTCCCAGGCTCTGCGTGCTCACGGTTTTCAGGTGCGATCCGTAAGCCGTGGTCTTGCCCGTGGCGCTTCCGTCCTCCCACAGCACCTGGGGCGCGTTGGGGTCGGTCGTCCGGTCCGTGCCGTGACACAGCACGCACGAGGCCCCGAACTCCTTGGTATGCTTGTGGCAGTCGGTGCACCGGGTCGTGCTGTTGTGGCCGTCCCCCGAGGTCGAGGTGTAGTGGGCCGTGCTCGTGTGGCACACCTGGCAGATCCCGTCGTAGGGGGCTGAGCTCTTGGCGTAGTCGGTGCCGGTGGTGTTGCTCGTGAACACCGGGGTGACCGTAGTGGAGGGAATCCCGTACGTCCCGTCCGACACCTGGGTCGCGTCCCGCTGAACCATGTAGATGTTTCCGGTGCCTCCGCTGGTCCGGTCGCCGTGGGGATCGTGGCAGTCCCAGCAGAAAGCTCCGCCGTCCGTGGTCTGGTCGTGCTTCGCACCGTAGTGATTCGCGTCCACGTCCAGGGTGGAGTTGACGCTCGCGTACCCCGTGCCCGCCCCATCCGGATCGTAGCCGGCGTCGCCCGAGCTGTGGCACACCAGGCACACGTCGTTCCATCCCCCGTCCTCTGTGGCGCCCCGACCCAGAACGCCCTGGTTCGCCAGCCGAAACGGGTTCGTGGCCGTTCCGTGGGTCACGCCGAAGTCGTGACAGTAGGCGCACCCTTTGGGGTCCGACGCCGGCCCGGCGAAGGCGGCCGCCGCGTTCCCGGACACGTCATAAGTACTCGACGCCTTGCCGTGCCCCGAGTGGCCCCACTCGTCCGAGCTCAGGACCGCGGTGGTGCCGTTGTTGTACGTGAAGTCGTCCACGTCCGAGGTGCCCAGGTGGCAGTCGGCGCAGCTCAGGGTGCCACCCCAGGTGGCGCTGCCGCCGCCGTGGCACGAGATGCTCGAGCAGCTCGTGGGCACCGTGAGATCCCCCAGGGTGCTCACCGTGAAACTCACTCCCGCGCCCGTGTCCGGCGCCAGGTCGAAGGTCACGTCCGCGTGCTGGGTCCGATCCGTGATCGTGGTGCCCGTGGTCGTGGTGGGCTGGTGGCAGGTCTGGCAGCCGTAGTTGGCATGCTTCGGGTGGCTGTTCTTCTTGGTTCCCGCCTCGATCGCGGTGTCGTTGGCATACGACGGGCCGAAACCGTGGCAGGTGGAGCAGTCCACGGTGGTCGAGTCCCACGAGGCCGAGACCAACGGGGCCGTGTTCGCTCCGTCGAACGGGTCCGTGCGGTCCAGCCCCTGGCTGTGGCAGTAGGTGTTGGAGCAGGCGCCGTAGCCCGAGCCCACCGCGGTGTCCCCGGCGTAAGCGCTCGTGCTGCCCAGCCTGGCCTCACCCGTGTCGAAGGCCACGTCGGCCTGGCCGTCCACGTGGGCCGGGTAGATCACGTTCACCCCGTCGGCCGTGGTGTTCACGTGGCACGTGTTGCAGGCAAACGAGTAGCCGCTGGCGTTCCCCGCGTGGGTCGGGTGGGCCAGGCTCCCCGGCGGGGCCGCGGCCGTGGCCCCGTGGCAGGTGCCGCAGGCCGCGGTGGCCGCGTCGTTCCACACCGGCGTGGTGTCCGTGCCCTGGCTCGCGGCCGGGAACAGGGTGGTGTCGTCGCCGTGGCAGTACAGGGCGGTGCAGGTGCCGTAGGTGGTGGTGTCGTTGGGTCGGCTCCCCTTGGCCAGGCTGTAGGCGCCGTTGGGGTTTGTGCCGTCGTAGGGCAGGTCGATGTCCACGTTGTTGCGGATGGTGCCCGGGCTCGTGGACCAGGTGCTGTCGTACTCGGTGCTGTCGTTGACGCCGGTCTCGTTGTGGGCCGTGCCCGAGGCGCCTCCGAGCTTACCGTGGCATGCCTCGCAGGCGAACCCGGCCGTGTCCACGTGCTTTTGGTGGGCGTTCGTGGCCGGCGGAAACCCGTGACACCCGTCGCACGAGGCCGCCCCCATCGTGGTCCCCTGTTTCCCGGCCCCTAAGTGCGTGGCGTGACAGCCCGGCCCGGTGGCGCAGGTGGTGTCGGCCAGGGCGCCGCCCTTGTGGTCGGTCTGCAGATCCGTGGTGAGGGATGTGTGACAGGCCACGTTGTCGCAAGCCCCCGTGGTCACGGCCGGGGTCCCCGCGCCCGGATTGAACCAGTCGCCGTCGTAGGTATCGCCCGCGCCGTCCGGCGGCGGGGCGCCGATCAGCCCCAGGTCGCCGGGAAGCTGCGTGTCCTCCCCCTGGATCGTGCGGCGGATCATCGTGTCGTTCTGGAAGGTCGTGTCCGCGGCCGTGGTTCCGTGCTGGTCGTGACAGTCCATGCAGCCCGCGCTCCGGCCGGTGCTGGGGTCCCCCCCCGATGCCGGCGTGGGAGTGTGGGCCGCGTGGCCTTTGTGGCAGGCCCGGCAGTTTCCGTAAAAGTTCGTGCCGAAGGTCGAGGTGCCGGCGGTGGTGTCCAGGGCCAGGTTCGCCTTCAGCCGCGGGGCCGGCTCGAAGGCGTTGTCGCCGTCCGTGTCGTGTCGGAGCTCGTGGCAGGTGTCGCATCCCCCCAGGATCCGGCCGTGGCCGTATGCGTAGTAGTTGTCCGTAAGCCCACCGTTCTCGTCCTGGGTGTGGCACACGTCGCACTCGTTCAGGGCCACCGTCTGGTTGGTGGCGGCCTGGCCGTTGTTCCCCGACGTGTTCTGGATGACCAGCAGGGCCTCCCCGTCCAGGCTGCCGTGGGCCCCATGGCACTTGGTGCAGTAGATCTGGCCCGTGGCATCGGCGTCGGCGCCTCCCGAGACCACGGCCACGTCGTTCAGGCTCAGCTTGGTGTTGGAGGCCGAGTGCTTCGGCGGGGCGGCGTAACCGTTCAGGCTTCCGCCGTCGGCGTCGTGGCAGTCGGCGTTCTGGCAGGTCTTGGTGGAGATCTCGGCATCCGTCGTGTCGGCCGGGGCACCCACCAGGGTCGTGTTCACGGCCAAGAGGGTCTGGGACGCATCCACCCCATGGATGTTAGGGTTGGCCGGGTTGGTGGTGTCGAAGCCGGTGACAGTGTGGCAGTCCAAGCAGTCGAAGGCCGTCGTGTCCTGGGTGAAGGTGCTCTTTGTCACGTCGATGGGGTGCTTCGATAGGGCCCCCGCCCCGAACAGATGGTCCACCCCCTTCATGCGGTCCCGCGCGATCCCGGAGGGGTTCGAGGCCGAGCGAAACGCCTCGTGGCAAAACAGGCACCGGATCGTGGGATCGGTACCGGTGATTCCCAGGTCGAACGTCTTCTGACTCTGCTTGATCAGATGGGTGCCCGGAACGATCTTGGAGGCGCTCACCGCATGGCACTCATAGCACTTCCACCCGGGGGGGTAGTGGGTTGCCCGGCTCTCTGTCGCCAACCCTCCCACCGCCACGGCAAGCCCCATCACAAACCACCGGATCTTCCGAAGAAACCCCATGGATCCCGCTCTCAAGCCCATCGCGATTCCTCTCCGCCTACCGCACCCCTATCAGCCTTCCGTGGTGCTGCCACCGAATACCGAGGGGGCCGATTGGGGTTACGACCCGCCGGAGGGCAGCCGCTGGACGCCCAACCCGTCCGTTCCCAGAAAGCCCCCCCCGGCCTCTGCCCAGACAGAGGTCACCCTCCCTCCCTGCCAGACCCTGCGGACTCCGGCCGGTCCCCAGACCCATAGCCCGCGGCTCGTTCCCAGCCAGATCCTATCGCCGTCCCACCCCCACGAGGAGAACTGCTCCCCCCGCTCCAAGGGCACGGCAGGCACCCCGGCTCCGACATCGAGCTGCCGCAGGCCCCTGGGCTCCAGCATCCACACCTCGCCCCGGCCAGGCGTGACGTGCAGGGCCACCGCCTCACCCCCTGCCGCCCGCTCCCACGCCGTGCCCCCGTCCTCTGATCGGTACACTGCGCCTCCCCCGGCCGCCCAGACCCTGCCCGGTCGGGCAGGGTCTGCCGCCACGACCCACCGGCCGGCCGCAGGGAGCCCCTCGGACACGTGCTCCCAAGGCCCCTTCGGGCCGCGGCGGACGATCCCCCCCTCGGTCCCGGCGTACAGGGCCTCGCCGTCCCAGGTCAGGGAGAAGATCGTGTTGGCCGTGCCCAGTCCCTGGGAGACATCCTCCCAACGGCCCGCCTCCGGCAGCCATCGGAACACGCCCCGGCCGCCGGTACCGGCATAGAGGGAGGCCCCGGCCCGCAGGAGAACGTTCACCGAGGCCCCTGGAAGCCCCCGATCCTGGGCGATCCAGGTCTTTCCCCCGTCGTCGGAGCGGAACACGCCGTTGGTGTCGCCGCACCAGAGAATCCCGTCCGGCTCCCGCAGCAGAGAGAGAACCGTGGTGGCGTCCATGCCCTCGTTCTCGGACCGTTGAGGGGTCCCGTCCGGCGCCAGGCGCCAGGTCCCGTCGTGGACCACCCCTGCAAACCATCCTTTGTCCGCAGGCAGGAGCACCCGAACCTCGGCGGTCTTCCAGACGCCCAGGACCCGAGGCCGAGGCTTGCCCGACGCCACGAGCCCCTCCCCCGCGAAAAGAGCGAGCCACCCCCCCCCGGGGGCCACGGCCACAGCCTCGACCATGCCGTAGAACCCCTTGCGAACCCGCCTCCAGGTGCCCCCAGCGTCCCGGCTCTCCCACAGGCCGAACCCGCGGGTGGCCAAGAGGAGATGCTCCGGCCTTCCGGGCTCGGCCGCGATCGCTCGGACCCGAAGCGCCGGCGGCAGCCCGCCCACCGCCTGCCACCCCTCGGCGGTCCAAGAGAACAGGCCGGCACCGTCGGTGCCCATGAGCAGGGGCCGGGCCCCTTCGGACGGCAGGATCGCCGTAACGTGAAACGCGGGGGGGGATTGGGCCTCAAGTCCCTCGTCCAGGCGTGTCCAGGTGCGGCCCCCATTCCGGCTCTCGAAAAGCCCCTGCCCTGCCGAGCCCAGGTACACCCTCCGGCCGTCGGCAGGGTCGGTGACGAGACAGAGCACCTCCCTCACCCGGGTGGCCGTGGGGGTCTGGAGCCCCTCTTGCACCCTCTCCCAGGTGGCGCCGTGGTCGGCACTGCGCCACAACCCGTTTCGGTGCTCGGCTGCAAGCACCGCATCGCCCGCGCGGGCGAGGGCCGTGACGTGGCGCGTCTCCCAAAACGACACCCGGAGCCACCGGCCCCCTTCGAACCGGAAAAGCCCCCGCTCGGTGCCGACCCAGGCCGGGGACCGGCCGAGCCCGTCCAGAACCAAAGAGGTCACGGACCCTCCGAAAGGCCCCGCAGCCGCCGCGCCCGACACCGAGAGACACGCCAGCCCCCAGGCCAGGGCGACCCGGCCGATCCACCGACCCCGGGCACCGGGGCGGCTCACCCCCTGCCTCCCAGAACGTCCAAGAAGCACCCGCCCCCTCCTCCACCACCGGTCGGCGAAGACCCGGTTTCACCACCGGAAGGGGGGGGCTCCGCCCCTCCTCCGGGCGGCTCTCCCCCGCCGGAGGGAGCCTCCGCCCCAGGGACCTCGACCACCACTTGATAAGTAGCGGACTCACGCCCGGCAGGCCCCCGAAGCCGGACGTAGATCGGCCGAATCCCACCGCCGAACACCGAGTAACGGATCTCCTCTGTCGGCGGCTCCTCGCTCCAGTTCACCAAGTCGGAGCTGAGCAGCACTGCATCCACCGGGGCTGGAGCCTCCACCCGCAGCATCACCTCGCCGGAGGACTCGACCGAAACCACCGAGATCTTCCCTTCGAAAGCCTCGGCAGCGGTCGGCAGGTCGATGGACCAGAGCCCCCGGTGCCGAAGCGCTGCCACGAGCCGAGCCCCCCCCGGCTCGAACCGGAGGCATCGGACCTGGGTCGTCGATCCGTCGTCGGCCCGCAGCCCATCGCCCACGGCAGGGGCCCAACCTGCCCCCCGGTCCATGCTCACGATCACACCCTGCCCCTGAACGAACGCCGCCATCCACTCCTCGTGCGAGTCCGCAACGGTCACCGCGTTCACGGGAACCTCCGAAGGCGCGTCCGCCACCCGGCCCCACGAGCCGCCACCGTCCTCCGAAAGCCACAGGCCCTCCGCGGTTCCGGCCAGCACCCGACCGGTCCCCCGTTGGGACGCGGCCAGGCAGAGAACCGGAGGGACCGCATCCACCAGTACCTCCCAGGTCTCCCCCCCATCGTCGGAGCCGTAGATCCACCCGGAGGATCCGTTGCCCCCACCAGCCAACAGCCGGACTCCCCCCCGGAGGGGAACGGCCGCCACGGCCCACGGCTGCCGGCTCGTCTCCGGGAGGCCTTCCACCCGGGCCCATTCGTCCCCTCCGAGGGTTCCAAGGAAAAGGCTCGGGCTCGCCCCCGCCAGGAGCCGGTCGGGCTCTGCCGGGTGAACGAGGAACGAGCCCATCGATCGGCGGTCGGTGCTCGATGTGAACCCAGTCGAGCGGTTCTCCCAAGAACCGATCTCCCCATCCCATCGATACAACCCCAGGGCATCGACGAGCACCCAGGCTTCCTCACCCCGGTAGACCACCCCCTTTGCGGAGCCTGGGGGAAGCCCCTCGCCCGACCACCGCTCCCACCGGCCCGCAGCCGGGTCCCACCGGGCCAAGCCGCCGCTGCCGGAGCCCCGTTCCGCGGCTCCTCCGGCGAGGAGCACCCCGCTTCCGGTGGGCTCAAAGGCGAAGTCCGCCACGTCGAAGGCCCGCAGACCAACGCTCGCGTGGACGAACTCAGCCGAGCCGCTGGGGCGCCGGAACACACCCGCCTCGTTCGTGCCGATCCACTCGCCCCCGGACTCCACCCAGACGGACAGCGCTTCCAGGCCCGGCTCCGGCAACTCCACCGGGGACGGAACCGCACCCGGGTCGGAGACGTTCAGCTCGTACAGCATCGGGATCACGTCGCTGACGAAGTACAGCACCCGCCCCGGCACGGCCGGGTCGGCCGCCACGGCCTCCACAAACCCCTGCTCCCCGCCCGGGGCGAAATCGGCGATCTCTCGGGTGGGCTCAATCCCGCTGGGATCGATGACTCTTAGACCGTCTCCTCCGACGGTCGCGACCAGGTCCCCCCCGGCAAGCACCAGGTCGGCCACACCAACCCCTTCGGGGTGACGGTACAACAAGGCGGTCGTGGGCCCCGGCACCGAAACGCGAACGACCTCCCCCGCCTGGGTCCCCAACGCGAACTCCCCTCCTCCCAGGGAGAGAAGCCTTGCCAGGGGGGCCTGGGCCCCCCGATCGCTCCATGTGGCGCCCCCGTCCACGGAGGAGAAAACCCGGTCCTGGGAGGTGGACCACGGCCCCGCCGCGACAACGCGGTCACAGTCGTTGGGATCCACCCCCACGCCGATGAACGCCTCGACGCGTCGCCCCGCCACCACAAACGACTCGGACTCCACCGGGGCCCAGGCGTCCCCTCCATCCGCGGACACGAAGAGCCCCGAAGAGCTGGCGGCCCAGACCCTGGTGGGATCCGTTTCGCACACCGACACGTCGTTCACCTCGACGCCCCCGAGCCCCACGAGGGTCCAAGCCTCTCCGTCCGAGTCACGTCGATAGACCCCGCCTGCCGTGGCCGCCCACAAGGTGCCGTCACCCACCCCAACCAGGCGTCGCACCGAGCCTCCCCACGGACCGCCGACCCCTGGGGGGTACGGCTCCCACCGGTCGGTTGCGGCGCCCGCAGGGCCCATGGCCACGATCGCCCCCAACATCCCAGCGACGAGGGATCTCATCCAGGCTCGGGGAAACGGGGAACGGCACAGGCCGGGCAACGGTCGGGTCCTTCAGCCCTCAGTGGCAGGCTTCGCACAGCGTGTTGTCGTAGTCACGAAGTCGCAGGAGGGCGTCGCCTGACTCGCGAGCCACGAGATCGGTATCAAGCTCCTCCTCCGATCCCACGCCAGCCAGATACCCGTAGTGGGGGTTGTGGCAGGTGGTGCAGGTGACCACGTTGGGCTCTGTCACCGTCTCCCCCTCTACGGTCTCGACGACCGTCTCCAGGGGAAGGCGGGCCACGAGCTCCCTGCGACCGTCGGGGAGGGTGCGGAGCTCCAACGCATCGGCCCGACCCTGCTGCAGGGGCGCGTACCGGCCGTACACCTCCTGCCCTTCGGCAGGCCGCACGATGCGGTCGGGAACCCCGTCGTCGTCGGTGTCCTTCTTGTAGGTGGGATGGTGCGCCCCGGGGCGACGCTGGTCGCCATGACAAGTCCCGCAAAGCTCGTCCACCGGCCGGCCAGCCCCTCCGGCCACCAAGAACGCCTCACCGCCGGTCTCCGGACGGTGGCATCCGGTGGGGCGCCCGTCCTCACCCAGCACGCCGGCACACGAAACGCTCGGGTGGCCCTGAACCGACTTCGCACCGAGCAGCCGGGCCCAGAACCCCGGCGGCTCCGGCACCACCTTGGGCGCGTCTGCCGGCCCCTGGCCGACCGTGTGGCAGGCCTTGCAGTTGGCCCCGCTCCCGGGGTGCTCGGCCGCCCCGACGCCCCCGGCCGCTAGCACCGCGCCGACCACGAAAATCCAAATCCGTCTCATCCGCACTCCCTGTAACTTTGGGCCTTCGGCCCGTCCCTCGTCAGTCGTCACCCGTCACTTGTCACCCGTCACCGCCCCTAATGACACGCGTTACAGAGGGTGTTGTCCGTGTCCCGCAGCCGCAGCATGTTGTTGTCGGGAATCTCCGTGTAGGTCCCGCCGCCACCGGAGCTCACGTCCACAGCCAGATCGGTCCCGTGGGGCTGGTGACACGTGGTGCAGGCAAGCTCCACGGCCTGGCCCGGGAAGATGTCGTCCAGCCTCGGCAGGTCCACCTGGCTCGGGCTTCCGATGGCGGTGTAGGTGGTATCGGCCCAGTACATGACGAACTCGTCCACGTCCCCCTCGCCCCCGGCCGGCACGTCGTAGTTCACCCCGGTGGGCTCGTTGTAGGCTCGGGTGAACGCCACGCCCGAGGGGTGGTGCAGGGGGTTTCCGTTGGGAGCCGTGTCGTTGTACGCGGTGTGGCACCGGGTACACAGGCCGTTGGCGTCCGTGGTGTTGTCCTGCAGGGTCTGGGTCCGCAACCGGTGGAGCGTCGCCGCGTCCGCCGGAAAATGAGCAAGCGTGTTGTCGTGGCAGGCGGTACAGTCGACGGGCGTGGTCACCCCGGGGGCCGAGTCGATGAACGGGTCCTCGGTCTGGATCGCGGCGTCGCCGTGGCCGCCCCGGGAGTAACCCGACCGGGTGCCGTAGTAGTTGGCCGCCGCGTCCGGAGCCGGCTTCGAGGTGTACACGGCGGTGTCGTTCCGGTCGTAGAGACGGATCTCGGCCTGGCTGTCGAGCCCGTCGTGGCACCCCGCGCACGCCTGGCTCCGGCCCAGGCCGTCGGAGTCCCCCGTGCCGTCCCCGGCAGAGGCGAGGTTCCAGTACAGCCCCTCAGCAGTGGACGGATTGCCGTGGCAGTCCACCCCGGTGCAGGTGCTGTCTGCGTTGTCCACCGCGTCGCCGGGGGGAGTGGTGGGCAGGGGGTTCCCGCCGTACGCGCCGGAGGCGGGGTCTCCCGTCATCCCGTCCCACGAGCTCAGGGTCCGTGGCTTCAGGTCCACGAAGGCCCGGCTCAGGATGCTCCACGTCCCGCCCAGCTCACCCGACTGGGCGTGGTTGGTGCTGGCCCCGGCGTCGTCCCCGTGGCACGGACCGCACAGCTCCTTGGCGTTGTCCGACGCTGGGAACTTGCCCAGGAGGAACCTCACGTGCTCGATGTGGGCCCCGCCCCCGCCGGTGTAGTTCTCGGCCACCAGGTTCGGATCCCCCCCTTCCAGCGCCCGGGCGGCCGGGGCCGGCGGGAACCCGTGGCAGCCGTTGCAGGCGGCCTGGGGGAACCCGATCAGGCCCTGGTTCGCGGTGCCCTGCCCCTTCTTGCCCCCGTGCCGATGGCACTGGGTGCAGTTGTTCCCCACCTGGTGGTCGGTGGACAGGGTCTGGCTCCGGTAGTTGTGGGACACGTTGTCGGCGCTGTTCTCCGTGGGGTTCTGGTGGCACACCGTGCACAGGTCGTCGGTGTTGTCCGTGTCGGGCTCGTCGAAACTGTCGGTGCCCGTCGTGTTCTGGAACACGACCGCGCTCCACCAGCTGGTGTTCTTCACGTCCGCCTCGGAGTCGGTAGGGGCATGCTTGATCTTCTTGCGGATCATGTAGATGTTGTGCTGGCCGTCGTCCGGGTCGCCCTGCCCCGAGCCGTGGGGGTCGTGGCACTCCACGCAGTCCTTGAAAAAGTTCATCTGCGATTTCAGGTCGTTGCCCGAGCAGTCCGTGAGCCCGACACTTCCTTCATGGGTGTACACCCACCCATAGGTCGTTTGGGTGCCGTCGGTGGTCTGGTCGTAAAAGTGGCAGGCGTTGCAGAATCCGATCTTGGTGGTGGTGTTCTGGGCATCCTGGTTACAGCGGAGCTCGGTCGTCACGTCCGTGTTGTCGTGCATCTCGCCCGAGGTGCCAAAGTGGGTCGTCACCCCGTCCGGGGTCTGGATCGTCCCGGTCTTGTAGTAGGTGGACCAGGGGGTGGTGTTCAGGTAGTCCGACACGTACCACGACCGGAAGTAGTTCCGGATGGGGGTGATGTTGCCCAGCCTGGGGTTCCGGGCCGGGTCGGTGTAGTCGGTGTAGTCGATCTCGGTCGAGTCCGCCACCCCCCCGATCGTGAACTTGATACCCACGGTCTCCCGAGGGTACGTGGCCCCCTTCACCACGTGGCCCACCCCGTCGGCGGTCTGCCGATCGCCGGGGAGGAGCTTGTAGGCAGTGGAGCCGTGGTAGAGGTGGCACTCCAGGCACGGCACCCGGGGCTCGGGGTTGCCGGACCAGGGAAAGCTCCCGGTGACGAGCCCGTTGCCCCGGCCGTGGCCGGCCTCGAAGAAGTAGCCCCGGTTCCAGGTGGTTCCCAGAGGGTTGTTGATCTTCGGCGGGAGCCGGGTGCCCGCCGGAAACGTTATGGTTCCATACGTGGGGTCGGAGACCGAGAAAGAAAACCCGATGGTAAAACCGATGGTCAGGGTTTGCCCGCTCGCGTCTTCCCCGTCGTGGCACGAAAGACAGAACTGATCGTAATACTTCAGGCTCTCCCTCGTCGAGAAGGTGGTCCCCCGCGAACCCGTGTAGAAGTTCCCGTCGTCGTCCTTCAGGATCGCGTTCGTGGGCCCCCCCCGGGTGTCGTGACACTTCAGGCAGCCGTTATTGTCGGCCACTGTCATGTCCTGGGTCACATCGTAGTTGATGGTGTGGAAGCTGAGCAGATCGTTCCCAAGCACCGCCCCGATGTGGCCGAACTCGCTGTCCACGTGATCCACGTTCGCCAGGCTCCCGGCCGAGTTCGGGTCCCGGCCGGTGGAGTGGCAGTCGAGGCACCGAAAGAAGTTGGTGTTGTGGGGCCCCTGGTGGCAACCCCCGTTCTTCTGGAGACAGTTCTGGGTGGCGTTGCCCACGTTGGCGTGGACGTCGGCGTGGAACGGGAACACCGGCGTGGTGCTTGCGGGATCGGGAGGGTTCACCCCCTCCACCGTGAACGCGGCTCCCCCGTTTCCCTGGGAGTCGTGGCACCCATAACACACGACCCGGTCATTGGTGCCGTCGTACCCGGTGGTGGCGAAGTCGCTCGTGGCGTACGGGTTGACCGGGGTGTCCGTCCCGTTGATGATCAACGCCTTGTTGCTCGCGCCGGCACCGGCCGCCGCGTGGGGATCGTGGCAGTCGTAGCAGGGCAGCTTTCCGGTCAGGTTTCCCCGAGCGGCGAGGTTGTGCCCGCCCCCCGGCTGGTTGTAGTCGGTAGCCACGTCCGTGGCCGTGATTCCCGTAGAGTAGGGCGGGCTGGGGCTCCCATCGTGGCACACGAAGCACAGAAGCTCGCTCGAGGTAAGGGACGGCTTGGTCCAGTCCACCCCTCCCCCGCTCGAGGTGGCGCCGCCGTTGGGGCCGTAAGGTGCCGTGAGCCGGGGGGGGTTGTCCGCCAGGTTGTTGGCGCCCGGGTCCACGGCGCCGATCACGATGCTGTGGTGGTTGGGGTAGCCGTCGGTCGCGGACTTGGTGCACTCCGTGGCCGGGGTCAGGTCCGGCCCGGGATTCGTGGCGTTGTCCGTGTCGCCGTTGTGACAGTCGTTGCAGAGAATCCGGGTGGAGCTCGGGTAGCTGGCGCTGTCCCCCCCCACGTCCACCGGGTGGGCGCTTCCGTTGACGCCACCGGCAGCGGTCGCGATCTCGTTGGCGATATCCCCCGAGGAACCGTGACAGTACGAGCAGTCCAGGGGCTCGCCTCCGTCCCACTGGCCTCCGCAGTAGAAGTCCGTCGTGTACAGCGCATCCTGGACGTTGTCGCTCAGGATGTTCCGGGACCCCGGCACCACCTTGGTGGAGCGAAGGGCGTGGCACGACAGGCACGGACGCCCCAAGGAGTGGTCGGCCCAAGCGGTACCCCCGAGTCCCACCACCACCGCCAGAGCCACCACGATCCGTGCAGAAACCCGGGCGAACGAACACGCCGTTCGGGAGTTTCGGTGCATGATGTTTCCCGCTCCCTCGCTCAATAGCTCTTCACGAGTCGGTTCAGACCGTTGGCCGTACCCACCCACACCTCGTCACCAAACACGTACAGGCTGGTGATCCGGTTGTCCGTCAATCCGTCCTCGGTATAGAAGTTCGTGAACTCGAACCCGTCGAACAGACCGAGGCCCTTCTTCGAGCCGAACCACACGAGATCCCCGTCCACAGCGATGGCGTTCACTGTGGAGTGGGGCAGGCCTTCCGCGATGTCGTAGATTTTCCACGAGCCCTCCTCGTACACGCTCACACCGCAGCACCCCCCGAGGTAACAGGTCGATCCCTTTACGGCCAGGGTGTACACGAAGTTGCTCGCGATCCCGTCGGCCACGGTGAACGTGCGCCACCCCTTCCCGTCGAACCGGTACACCCCTCGGTTCGTCGTGCCGATCCACAGGGTCTTCCCGGAGAAACCAAAATCGGACACATTGTTCAGAACGGTGCCCGGCTTCATGGTGCTCCGGTCCTTCCATCGCTCACCATCGAACGTGAGCACCCCCCCGTGCATGGTGCGGGCGGCCACCCAGAGGAGGCCGTCGTGCACCCGGAACCGGGCGTTCACCAACTTGACCTTTCCCTCCCGCTCTTTGGTGGCCCAGGAGACTCCGTCCCAGATGCTCACACCGGCGTCCGTTCCCACGTAGACGAGGCCTTTGTACTTCGCGATGTCGGTGACCCGGTTCGATGCCAGGCCGTCCTCGACTTTTGTGACGATCCAGTTCCCTTCGGCAAAGTTCAGCCGGGCCACCCCTCCGTCCGCCGTGCCCACCCACGCGTCGCTCCCGTCCACGTACAAGGCCGTGATCCGGTTCGAAGGCAGCCCGTTATCCGTGGTGTACCGTTGCGCAACCCGAACGTTCGGGACCGCCACCCGCTCGGAGGCAGGAGCGGTCTGCGGCAGCGGCTTTGCCGCAGGGGAAGGGGGGGCCGGAGAGGAGGGCCTGGACTTCAGCTTTGCCTCCCGGGGCGACCGGACCTCCTCCGGGACCGGGGGGGGGGAGACCCCCTCGATGTCCTTCTGGATCAGGGGCTCCAGCCGAGCCGCCCGCGCCACCGCCGCTCTCCAACGCTCCTCCGGAGATCGGACCGGCGGGGGCGGAGGAGCCTCCAACACGGGGGGGGACGGTTCGAGGACCGGGGCGACGGTGGGCCCGGCGGGCTCCGGCCGTGGGCGGGAGGCTGCGCAGGCTGCCAAGACCACGCACACGGTCGTCAGGAGCGCGAAACGACGCATGGACATCACCAAACCTCTTGTAGGGGAAACGGGGACCTCAAAGGCCCCGCGATTCTCTAAATCAGGAGGCTGCCCCCCGCCGTGGGTCTTTTGGCGGCCGCTCCCGTCTCTTCGGAGCCAGCCCCATGGCTCGCCCCTTCTCTGGGGGCCGGGGGGCGCACCGTGCGGGGCGTTCGCCTTTGCTCTCTGGCGGAGCCCACAGACCCCATCGAGTGCCGCGGCGGAGGGGCCCGGGACCGCCTCCCGAGAGCGGTGTTCCCGCGATTCGTCCCTCAAACCAGCCCTACTGCCCGCCCGGAGGCCGGGTTCAGAGATGGCACTGATAGCAGAGCATGTTATCGGCTTCGTAGCTCATCACGACGAACTGCTTCTGCTCGGTGGGGATGTGGCGGGTGTGGCACGTGTCGCAGGTGACGTACTTGTCATCCACGAGGGTCAGCGCGTCCGGCTTCCGGTACCGGCCCCGATACTCCTCCAGATCCAGCTGGGGAATCAGCTCCATGTTCATGCCGTCTGGATGGGTGTCCTGGTAGCGCAGCTTCCGATACGTGTCCTTCCGCACCCCCTTGAGCCGGAGCGTCTCCTTGTACTCCTCTACCTCATCCTCCGAGACGATGATCCCCCGGAGATCCTTCCCGCTCTTGATCACATCCTCGTAGGAGGCCGTTTCGAGGCAGGGGTTGTTCCCGTGGCAGGAGCTGCAGAACCGATCCACCTCCTGGGAAGGGAGGGGCTGGGGCTGCAACAGCAACTCCACGTCCTCCGAGGGATCCGCAATAACGATGTCAAAGCGGCCCTCCACAGCCACGGCCACGGGATAGAAACGTACCGGCACGTCCACCGTGACGCAGCCGATGATCAGGCCGGAGCGGCTCTTGACCCGGAGACTCACCTCGGCCGTGTGGGTCAAGGGAACCTTCTCGAACACAAACCTTCCCTGCTCGTCCGTGGTGGTCACCTCGTAGAGCAGACTCACCGGTACGCCGGCCAAGGGCTCGCCGGTCTCCGGGTCCACCACGCGGCCGCGCACGTCGTGATACAGCTCCCGCCCCGCAGGGGGAGGCTCCGTGAACGCCAAGCCCGCCGTCAACAGCAGCCCCATCCCCCCCACAACGGCCGCCCAAGTCCTCATCGGGAACCTCCCAACTCCACCGGCTTCCCCCTACGGCTTCAACAACTGCTGGATCCTCTCCTCGAGAACCCTCTCGTCCCCCGGTCGGTAGCCGCCTTTCAGCGACACGATCTTTCCAGCCCTGTCCACCAGGACCAACGCCGGCGTGAACGAAAAGCCGAACATCCCCGGCGTGTTGAACTCCGGGTCGTGGAGGAAAGGAAACTCGAACCCGAAGTGCTCCTTGTACCGCTTCACCCGGGCAGGGCTGCCCGAGTCCACGCTGATCGCGATCACCTTGAGCCCCGGGTACCTCGCCCCAAGCTCCTTCAAGGCCAGCAGCTCTTTGCGGCACGCCGCACACGAGGTCTGCATGAACACCACCGCGCCCACGCTCCCTGAGAGGTAGTCCTTCACATCCACGCTGCCCCCTCCTTCCACGTCCGGCAGCGCCAACGTGGGAAGCTCCGCCCCTGCCGCGTACCGCTCCGCGGCAGGGGCGGTCGCCGCCCCGATCGACACGCCCACCAGGAGGACCACCACCCAGCCCCACAGGGCTCTTGCCGTCCTGTTCGTCATCACGATCTCTCCCACCCGTTCAATGGCTGTGGCACTCGCTGCACAGCGGATCCAGGTAATCCCAGCTCGTAGGGAACTTCCGGAGCATGGCCTGGGTGTTTTCCGTGGCCGACGGGGGGCTCGGCGCGACGCCCCCCTTGTAGTCCCAGTGCGTGGACGCCGTGCCGTGGGGATCGTGGCAGGTCAAACACATGACCCAGCTGGACCCCAGCGTTGGCCCGTACCCCCGCGCCTCGATCGCCCCCCCCGTCCCGCTGTAGAACGGCAAAATCCCCGTTTCAACGTAGGCGTCCGGGGGGGTGCCTGCGCCGTTGGGATCGCTGAAGGGGTTTGCGATGTCCATGAACCCTGAGGTGTACTCCCGCCACAGGCTCATGCCCACGCCTGCGTTCGCGTGGAGCGGCTCGGTGCTCCCGGTCCAGCTGCCGTGGAAGAAGTTCTTCGCCAAGATGGCATTGTTCGGGTCCCCCAGATCCGTCTCCACGTGGCAGCCGTAACACACGTTCATCGCGAACTCGGTGGCGGTGTCGGCCCCGGCCCCGAACAGGAAGTCGTCTGCAAGAAAACGGTTCTTGGTCCCGTGGGGGTTGTGGCAGCCTTGGGCGCCCGATCCCCCCGCAAGGCAGGTGACGTCCATCTGGTTGCCTTCGATGCTCGTCGCGTACCCGTGGCCGTTGGTCTCGTAGTAGTCGAAAAAGGGCGGGGAGTTCGTGTAGGGAGCCCCCGCGTTGACGTCCTTGGGGGGCACGGCAGGGACAAGCCAGGGGGCAGCGGTCTGCTGGGTGGATGGATCGGACCGGTCCGAAGGGGGGACCTGGCCCGTGGGTACCGGCCCGTTGAACTGCTGGAACGAGGCGTTGGCTGCACCCTCGTCCACCCCGTCGTGACACGACAGACAAAAGCTCTGGTACGCGGAGAAGTCCGTGGCCCGGGCCACCGGGTCCCCTGCGGTTACGCCTGCCGAGGCCAGGTCGTCCGGATATACGAGAAAGGCGGCGTCACTGGGGTGCTTCGTCCCGTCGCCGTGACACTTCTTACACTCGTTCAGGCTGGCGTCCTCGGTGGTGTTGAAATCGCCGTCCACGGCATACCGGATGTTGTGCTGGCTGAGGATCGTGGCATCGTTCACGGCCCCGATGCCGTTGAAGAACCGGTCGACCTCGAAGCTCGTCTCGGTGGTGTCGTCGAACAGCCCGCCGTTGGCCGAGGTGGTGTGGCACACCAGGCAGTCGTCGTTGGGGATGACGAACGACTTCTTGTGATCGTGGCAGGTGCCGCAGTTGTCGTACTTGGTGTCGGTGGTGTGAGGATAGGGCGGAGGCGTCACCCCGGTCACCGAGTCCCAACCGGCCCCGGTGGGCAGGGTGCCGTCGTGGCAGTCCATGCACAGCCGCGCCGGATACGTCGTGTACCCGGTGTTTCCCACGCGCGCCCAGAGCCGCTGGTCCTGGGCGCCGTGGGGCACGTGGCACTCGGCACACACTCCCCCCCCCGTGAATCCATTATCCACGAAGTCATGGGGGCTCCCTACCATGGCGGCGGGCGCGGAGGCGGCGAGGAACCCGGCGAGAACGAGGGGGCCCCAAAGCCCGATCAGGAGAGCTCGCGGCTTCCGCTGGCCTGTTCCCATGCTTACCCATCCTCCACCACGCAAGCTGGAGCGGTCCCACCCCGTTTCGGGCGCACAAAAACCCAGCCGCGCACCGTGGGCCGCCCCGTCGCGCGGCGCCTCCCAAAGCTACAATCGGATGCCCGCCCGCTCTGCCCCCACGTACAGCACCGAGTTCCGCCCGCCGAAGCCGTCGGGGATGATACCGGGCGCGTTGGGATCGGGCAACCACTTGGTCCCGTCCACCACGAACGAGTACTGGTAGCGACCGGGCTCTAGCCGCAGCCGGAACACCCATCGGTCCCCCTGCCGGGCGGCGCTCACCCCTCCGGGGCTCCGGCCCCAGTCGTTGAAGTCCCCCACCAGTCGCACGTCCCGCGCGTGGGGGGCTGAAAACTCAATGACCACCGCTTCTCGTCGCGCGTCGAGCACGATGTTGAGGCGATGGACCTCCCGGGCCAGGAGCCCCACGAAGAACGCCAGCACCAACGCCGCCATCGTGGCGGCCGGCCGGAGCGTCGGGAAGCGCCCCCACCACCGTCTCCACCGGCCCGGCCGGGAAAGCTCCCCGAGGCGGGCCTTGACCCGGGCGGCTAGGTACGGCGGCGGCTCGGGTCGATCCTCGCCCAGGGCCTCCAACGCGTGCTCCAGCCGTTCCAATCCGTCTGCCAGCCGGGCGCACCGGGAGCACCCGGCCCGATGGGTATCCGCCGCCTCCCTTTCCGCCGGCCCGGCCGTGCCATCGAGCACCCGGAACCACAACCTCTCGAACCGATCACACTCCATGTCTCCCCCGTTCCTCTTCGGGCCTTAGGCCCGCCAGGCGGCTTCCATGTAATTTCTGCTAGGATGCTGGGAGGCTAGGACGCTAGGACGCATGAAAACCTACTTGATTCCAGAGTGTTCCAAGTATGGCCCCGTCTCTGTGGCGCCACCTCACGGTCTCGGGAGGCATGGGGTCTGCTGGAGAGCCGCGTGCGGCCCCTTGGCTCGCCGCGCAGCGCCTCCACCGCTTGCCCCGTGAAATCGCTCGTGGCTGCCGGTCTCCTATGAAGCCACCGCCGGCGCCCCGTGCCTGCGCGGCGAATCTCAATGCCCGGCTTCGCGCGCGGCCGGAAGCAGGCCCCATGCCCCACCGCCGAAACTGTGCGGGGATCGGTGCAAGTTGCTTCTTCCAAACCCGCCGCCCCATGGCCCAGCGGGGCTTCCACGCTGTTTTCCCGCACGAAGAAAATGCGTAGTCTTTACCGGGGCCGCGCCAGGGGGTTACGCCACCCCTCACCAGGGGTGCTTCGACCGACGGAAGGCGACCCGCACATCGGGCAGCCCCGCCTCGAGGGGCCGGTTTTCCCGGACCGACCGGAGGATTCGGGACGCGTCCACCCCTGCCCACAGGGCATCGGCCACCATCTCCACCGCGGTGAGCCGCTCGACAGGAGGAAATCCTGCCAAGGTGAGGCGGTCCACCAAGGCGGCCGCCCGGCGCAGGGTCAGGGTACGGCGGTCCAGCGCCCGGAGGATGGCGTCGGCCCCTGCCCGTTTCGCCACCCCCTCCCGGAGCTTGGACAGTAGGTCCCGGTCGGGAAGACCGGCCACTCGGGCCCGGGCCAGCAACAACAGGACCCTTGCCGTCTCGGCCGAGGAGAACCCGGCCTCCTCACACGCCTCCTCCGCCTCCCGGATCCGGTCCTTCGAGAGCCCCGCCGCCCGGGCTTGGAGACGCACCTCCTCCAGCGGGCCGGCGAGGCTCCCCGGCCCCAGCCGCCCCACGGCCGGCTCCCCTGCCGGGGCCCATCCCGTCGGACCCCCTAGGAGCACGAGCACCCCCACGGCCAGCCACCGTTTCATGGCTCCTCTCCGTCGAGCAGCCCCAGCCGTCTCAAGATCATCTTCTTCGCCCGAAAGATCCGAATCTTCACGTTATTGAGCGAGATCCCCACGATGTCGGCAATCTCCTGATAGGGCAACCCTTCCAGGTAGCACAGGACCAGCGGGGTCTTGTACTTCTCGGGTAGCTCATGAAGGGTCCTCATCAGTCGGCTCCAGTCCTCCCGCCGAAGCAGTTGGTCCAGGGGGTCGGCCTGGGGCCGGTGCGCCAAGAGGGCCAAGGGACTCACACGGTCGCTGTCCACCTCGTCCCTCCGTACCTTGTCTCGGTGCCGGTCGATACACTGGTTTCGCGCGATGGTGAACAGCCAGGTGGCGAACCGCCGGGACGGGTCGTAGGTATGAAGGAACCGGTAGGCCCGCAGGAACGTGTCCTGGGTCACGTCCTCGGCCCGGGAGGGATCCTGAAAGAAGTGCAGGGCAAACCGGTAGATCGGCCCCTGGTACTTCTCGATCAGGGAGCCGAACGCTTCTCGATCCCCGTTCAGGGCCCGAACCGCCAGCTCCGAGTCCGTGTCGAAATACCCGTGCGAGTTCATGGACCTCGTCTGCGTCGAAACACCCTCGTCAGCGTGAAACCGCGCAGTCGGACACCCAGAAGGGGCGTTCATCTCAGAATCCTTCCCCCTGCTGGACGTTAGCAGCAACCCGCGTGCCGTCTCGGGAGTAAAGACCCGAACCCCACCGGCCGATCAAAGGAACAGCCGTTCAAAGTCCGCCCATTTGACTTTGGTTTCCTGCTTGTCCAAGCTAACCCGGATCGGTCATGAAGCCTCGTGCTGCAACCCCTGACAGCACGCCGTTTCGGGGCGTGCTCGTGCCTCGGTCCCGCCCGGTACGCCTGCGCCCCTCGCGCGTTCGTGCTTGCCCCGATCTGGCGCACCCTCGTCGGTTTCGCGACGAACGCCCATGAGTGATCCGGGTTAGACCGACCCCTCCGGCACGGGGCTTGCTGGTGGGGGTGGAGTTTCGATCGGTCCCCTCCCCCGCCGCGGGGCAAGGGGCACAACCTTTCTCTTCCACGGAGGAGCACATTGCGGTTTCTCTGCACTGTCCTCGTCGCACTGCTCTGTTCCACCCAACCGGCGCTGGCCCTGTTCGGTGCCGGGAAAAAACCCCAACCGGGCTCGGACGCGCCCACGTTCAACGCACCCCTTCTGGTGGGGGGCGACTTCGACCTTGCCCCCTATATCGGCACCAACGCGATCCTCCTCGACTTCTGGTCCATCTACTGCGTCTCGTGCATCCAGGAGATGCCGAAGCTGGTGGACATCTACAACCGGTACAAGGACCAAGGGCTCGAGGCGGTGGCCGTGAATCTGGACAGCTTCGGTACCCGACGGGTCAAAAAGTTCGTGAAGGGTCTCGATTTCAGGGTGACCTACCCGATCGTGATCGACAAACGCCGGGAGGTCGCTGCCAAATACGGCGTGAGCGTGCTGCCCACCACCGTGGTGATCGGCAAGGACGGCAAAGTGACCTACTACCACGTGGGGTACTCGCCCGGCGACGAGGAAGAGATCGAGCAGAAGGTGAAGGAGGCCCTGGGCGCAGGGCAGTGACCCACAACCCCCCCTCGGCAAGGAGTGACGCGCGATGAAGCGTTCCTTGATCTCTCTGGTGATCGTGGCCGCATTGGCCGCCACGGTCGTTCCCCCGGCCCCTGCGACCGCTGGGGAGGCCACGGCGTTGAAAGGGAAGAAGGTGAACTCCAACGGCCTGTTGGCGGTGGGGTCCAAGGCGTTGCCGTTCACACTGAAAGATCTGGACGGCAACACGGTGAGCCTGGACCAGTTCCAAGGCCGCAAGGCGGTGCTTGTCACCTTCTGGTCGTTCTTCTGTGGCCCATGCCGGGAGGAGATCCCCCTGCTGGACCAGATCCTGAAGAAGTACCAGGACCAGGGTTTCGAGATGCTGGCCATCAACCTCGACGGCCCCAAGCTCGCGAAGGCGGTCCGCCGGTACGTGGACTCCAACGGCTTTTCGTTCCGCGTGCTGTGGGAAGAGATCGACGGGGTGAGCTACAAGACTGCGGATGCCTACGGCGTCGCCGGCACCCCGAGCCTGGTGCTGGTGGGCAAGGAGGGCAGAGTGCTGTGGACCCACGTGGGCCGGGAGGAACCGGCGAAGATCGAGGCCGTGATCCGCAAGGCCCTCGGGAAGGGGTAAGGCCCGCATCTCGCTCCGCCCCGACCGCAAAAAGAGGCGCCGCTCCCGAGGGGCGGCGCCTTTCGTCGTCGTGGAGCGGGCGACGGGATTCGAACCCGCGACTCTCAGCTTGGGAAGCTGATACTCTACCAGCTGAGTTACGCCCGCACCGTCCGGAGGGTTGATGATTATAGGCATACGCTCCCTCTTGTCAACGCCAAAGTTTCTCCGACCGGGCGGCCGGTTCCGGGCCGCCCCCGATCGACCTTTCTCGAGCCGGTGACCGACGCCATGACCGACGAGCCCTGGTTTCGCCCCGCCGGCGCCCTCCCCGGCCGGCTGTACGTACCGACCGGCAAGGGCGGCAAGAAGCACCCCTGCCCGGAGTGCTATTGGTGCCAGTGGTGCCCCGAGATCCGATGCCAGGCCTGCCGGTCCTGCCAGAGGAGGCGCCCCGAGGAGCCGAGGGATCAGGCCACGAACAGGTAGTCCTGGCCCTCTCGCACCCCGGGGGCCACGCACCGTCGCACCCGGTCGCGTACCGTGGCTGCCCCGAAGCAAAACAGCGCCATCCCCTCCCAGCGAGGCCCGGCCGAGCCCGGCTTCCACTCGAAGCCCCGAGCCCCCACGCCCCGGGACCGGAGGGCCCGGGTCCAGTCGGTCAGGGTCTGCCCCCGTCCGAACACCGTGACGTTCCCGATGCCCCGGGACACAAGCTCGGCGGCCAGGTGGCGGGCCTTCACGGCCCGGAACGCTCCGACCCCCATCCGTGCCGACCGGCGGGTCTCGCGGCCCGGGTGTTCCCGCCACAGGTACAGGACCCGGGGCACCTTTCCGATCCGGTACCCCAGGCGGTGCCACCGCAGCAGCAGGTCCAGGTCCTCCGGGCCGTCCCCCTCCCACCATCCCCCAGCCGCCATCAAGGCCCCCGTCCGGATCGCCAGGGTGGCATGGGTCACGGTGCACTCCACGTAGCGCTCGCGGGCGATCTGCCCGGGAAGGGCCAGGCGGTTCTGCCACCGCAGGTACGAGGCCATGCGCTCGGACACCCGAGCCGCTGGGAACAGCCGCACCCGGCTTCCCACTGCCTGCCAAGAGGGGTTCCGCTCCAGAGCGTCCACCAATGCCCCCAACCGGTCGGGGTGACACACGTCATCGGCGTCCATGCGGACCGCCACCGGTGCCGACACCTCCCTCAAGGCCCGGTTCAGGGCGGCAGCGACCCCCCGGCCGGCCCCGGGAATCAGGGTCAACCGCCGGTCGCCCCCGGCCGCTCGGACCAGGGCCTCGACCGAGTCGTCGTGGCTGCAGTCATCCACCGCGATCAGGCGCCAGTCGGTCAGCCGTTGGCGCCACAGGCTCTGCCAGGCTTGGGCGATCCACGGCCCGGCGTTCCGAAACGGCATGAGGATGTCCACGGCGGGCACGCTTGCCTTCCCTCGGGGCTGTGGTAGCGTGGGTTCACGCGTCCGTCCGCGTCCGTGACGCGGGGTCCGGGGCAACGAGGCGCGAGGGGGTGTGCCGATGATCGACACGATCCTGTACGTGGAGGACGAGCCCGGTCTGGTTCGGCTGGCCGAGGTGGTGTTTCGGAAGATCGGCTTCGTGGGGCGCATCGTGTCGGCGGCGAGTCTGGCCGAGGCTCGGCTCGCTTTGGCCGGCATCCGAAAAGGGGGGTCCCTTCCCAAGCTGGTGGTGACCGATCTCGGGCTCCCGGACGGCTCGGGCCTCGAGCTGGTCCGCCACATCAAGGAGGACCCAAGCCTGCGCGCCGTGCCCGTGGTGGTGCTGTCGGGTTCGGCCACCCCGGAGACCGTGACCGAGGCGTACGCCCTGGGGGCCAACGCTTTCCTGTCGAAGTCGCCCGCCGCCGGCGACCTCCTGTCGGCCATGGAGGGGCTGGTTCGGTGCTGGCTCCGGGAGGTGGAGCTGCCCAGCCCCCGGATCGGCGACCGGCTCCAGTGGGCCCTGGCCCGGGCCGTGGGCTACGAGACCCGGGTGGCCCAGATCTACCTGGAGCTGGCCCGGCGGCTCCGGGCGGACCCCGAGGCCCTTCGGTTCTGGCTCGATCTGGCCCTGGCCGAGGGCAACCACGCCAACCTCCTCCGGTTCTTCGAGTCCCTGGTGGAAGACTCCGAGGCCCCCGCGTCCGTGCTCGATCGGCTCGAAGGCCAACTCATCAAGGTGGAGACCTGTGTGGCCGGGGTCGAGATGGGCCTTGGTGCCCGGCCGGAACTGGACCGGGGCGGAGCGCTGGAGATCACCCTGCGCATCGAGGAGAGCCCCAGCGAGGAGCTGATCCTGGCCGGCCTCGGGGTCCTCCTCCCCTCCGCGCCGGGGGCGGTGGCCACCTTGGCCGAGAGCCTGGCCGAGCACGCGGCCCACATCGCGGACGGGGTCCGACGGATGACCCCACGGCAGGACCTGTGGGCACGGGCCGGGGCGTTCCTCACCCGGGCACAGGCGCTGCGGGACCGGTTTGCAGGGGAAGGGGCCGACGAGTCCCACGCCCTCTGAGACGACGACGGATCTCGCCGCCTCAGCCCGCCAGATCGAGCCCCTCCACCAGAAGCGGTGGGGCTCCGAGTCCACCGTGCATCTCCAGGTCCGTGCCCACCACGGCCACCCGCCGCAGCAGCTCTTCCACGGTCCCGGCCAGGGCCGCGCCGGTCACGGGGTGGGCCGGCACCCCTCCCTCGAACCAGATCCCCGAGCACCCCACGGAGAACTCACCGGTGACCGGATCGGCCGTGTGAAGCCCCAGCACGTCACGGACCCACAGCCCCCGACCGGCAAGGGCCATGAGATCCTCGGTGCCCCCGCCCTCGCCGGGAGCCCAGATCAGGTTGCTCACGTGGGGCCGGGGCGGGACCGTGGCCCCCCCGGCCGCGTTGCCCGTGGAGCTCCGCCCGGCACGGCTGCCGCTGGACCGATCGTAAAGGAACCCCTTTAACACCCCCCGATCGATCACCTCCGTGAGCTGCCGGGGTACCCCCTCGTCGTCCACCGGCCGCGTCTCGATCCCGCCCGGTCGAAGCCCCTCGTCCCGGATGATGACGCTCCGGGCCGCCACCACCGCGCCCTCCTCCCGGAACAACCCCATCCCCTTCTCCACGGTCTCTCCGAGAAACGACGGGGCGAGCACGGCCAGGAGGTCTGCCGCGACACGGGCGTCCAGGACCAGGGGGAACCGACCCGTGGGAGCCGGGCGGGCTCCCAGCAGCTCCACCGCCCGGCCGGCCGCATCGGCCGCAAGGCGGGCCGGGGACAGCTCGGCCCACTGCCGGGCCTCGGCCGACGACCAGCCGGTCTGGGCCGTGCTTCCCTCGGCCGCAGACACCTCGAGGGAGGCGGAGACCGAGGTCTCGACCCATGCCACCTCTTCGGTCCGGTGGTTTCGGATCGTCCGGCGGATCACCACCGCTTCTGCCGAGGGCTTCCGCACGGAGACCACCCGAGGGTCCCCAGCCCGGGCGGTCCGGTCCAGGGTCTGAACGAGCCCGGCCAGGTCGGCGGCGGTGAGCGCTTCCACCCGGGAGTCCCGGATCGCCAGATCGCCGACCGGCGGAGGCCCCAAGGGGCCCTCCAGGTCCGCAGCCGGCACCGGGTCCTGGGCCCCGGCGGCCTGGCGTGCCCAACCCATCAGATCGCCGGGATCCCACCGAGAGCCAGGGCCGAGGGGCACGGCGGCAAACCCCACCCGGCCGCCCCCCAGATCCAACCGCACCGACAGGTAGGACTCGCGCCACCGCTCCACGGCCGCCTCCCCCTCACCGCCCTCGACCCGGATGCCCCGCTCCTCCCACACCGAGGCCTGCCAAGGGCGCCCGGCCGCCGCCCGGCTCAGGGCCTCCCACAGATCGGCGGGCATCATGGGTCCAGCTCCCGCATCACCGCCACCTCGTCGCACTCGGGGAACTTGGAGCAATGGAGGCAGTCCTTCCAGACCTTGTGGGGGAGCTGGGACTTCTCCACCTCGTGGAACCCCATCTTGGCGAAGAACCCCGGTCGGTAGGTGAGGGCGAAAAGCCGCCGCAGCCCCAGGCACCGGGCCTGCTCCAGGCAGGCGTCCACGAGGTGGCGGCCGATGCCCCGGCCCTGGAGATCCTGCCGCACGGCCAGAGAACGAACCTCCCCCAGATCCACCCAGCAGATGTGCAGGGCCGAGAGGCCCACGATCTCGTCGCCGCGCCACGCCACCACAAAGTCCCGAACGTTCTCGTACAGGTCCAGCCAGGACCGCGACAGGACCAACCCTTCCCGGGCGTAGTCGTCGAGAATGGTTTTCATGGCCTCCACGTCCTGGAGGCGGGCCGGAGCCACGGAGATCGTCACGGCGCAAACCTTTCCACCAGCTCCTGCGCATGCCGCAGCGAGGTTTCGGTCACATGGCGCCCGCCGAGCATCCGGGCCAGCTCCTCCAACCGGTCCCGGCCGATCAGGGGGCGCACCCGGGTCACGGTCCGGCCGTCTCGGACCTCCTTCTCCACCCTCAGGTGGCCGGTGGCCCGGGCCGCGATCTGGGGCAGGTGGGTGATGCACAGCACCTGGCCGTGCTCGGCCAGACGGGCCAGGCGGTCGGCCACGGCGTCGGCCGTGGCCCCTCCGATGCCCGCGTCCACCTCGTCGAACACCAACGTGCCCCCTCCTCCCCGATCCCGCAACGCGTTCTTCACGGCCAGCAGCAGACGGGACAGCTCTCCCCCCGACGCCACCCGGGCCAGGGGACGAGCCGGCTCTCCGGGGTTCGCGGCCAGCAGGAACCGCACCCGATCCCCACCCTCCGGGCCCGGCTCCACAGGTTCCACCTCCACCTGGAAACGCGCCCGGCCCATGGCGAGGTGGGCCAGCTCCTCGGCGACCCGGGTCTCGAGGGTTCGGGCCGCCTCCCCACGAAAGGCCCGTACCCCGGCCACGGCCCGCTCCAACGCGGCCCGGGCGGCCCCCAGCTCCCGGCGGGCAGCATCCAGGTTCCATTCCAGGGCCTCGATCTCGGCCAGCTCGGCCTCCATGGTCCCCAGGCGAGCCAGCACCGTGTCCACACCGGCCCCGTGCTTGCGCTCCAGGCGGCGGATCGTCTCCATGCGCGCCTCAATCGCATCGAGCCGAGCCGGGTCCGCCTCCACGGCCCCCAGGCGGCGGCGCACCCGCAACGCGGCCTCGTCCACCAAGGCCGCAGCCTCTGCCACCAGGTCCAGGATCTCGCCGGCCCCGTCGTCCCAGGCCCGGGCCCCCTCCAGCTCCCGCTGAGCCCGGCCCAGCCGGGCCCAGGCCGCGGTCTCGGCTGCGTACAGCTCGGCCTCTGCCCGGCCATAGGCCTCCCGGAGCCGCGCCGCATGGGCCAGGAGGTCGCGCTCGGCCCGGAGCCGCTCGTCCTCCCCTGGTTCCAGACCGGCCGCACGGATCTCCTCAATCTGGAACCGCAGGAGGTCGGCCCGCTCGCGGCCCTCCCGCTCCAAGCGCTCCAGCCGGTCCACCTCGGCCCGGGCCGTCTGCCACGCGCGGTACGACTCCTGACACGCACTCAGGGCCGCCCGGCCCTCCGCCCCCAGGGCCCCGTCCAGGAGCCGGCCGTGCTCCTCCTCCCGAAGCAGGGCCTGGTGCTGGTGCTGGCTCGACACCTCCACCAGGTGAGCACCCATCCGGGCCAGCACCCCGAGGGGCACCAGGGCCCCGTTCACGTGGGCCCGGCTGCGGCCGTCCCCGGTCACGGTGCGGCTCACGATCAGGGGCTCGTCGGGCTCCCACGGCACCCCTGCCTCCTCCAAAATCAACCCCGTCGCTTCGCGTGCGGGACCCTTGGGCGAGAACACCCCCTCGACCCGGGCCTGGACCGCCCCGGCCCGAACCCAGTCCCTTCGGGCCCTATCGCCCAACAGGAGCCCCAGGGCCTGGAGCAGCAACGACTTGCCGGCCCCGGTCTCGCCCGTGAGCACGGTGAAGCCGGGGGAGAACTCCAGCTCCAGCTCGTCCACGAGGGCGAAGTCGCGGATGCGCACCCACTCGATCACCGCCCCTCCTCCAACCCGGGAGAGCCTCCCCACATGAGCTTGGTGCGCACGACCCGGTAGTAGTCCCGCTCGGCCGAGCGCACCAGCAGGACCCGGCTCGTCCCCCGCCCCACCGTGACCCGGTCTCCCTCGTCCAGCTCCATGCCCTCCTGCCCGTCAAGGGTCAGGAACACCTCCCCGTTCTTCGAGGCCAGCCGCACCTCCACCCGACAGGTGTCTGGCAGCAGGATCGGCCGTTGGGTCAGGGTGTGGGGGCAGATGGGCGACAGGACCAGGGCGGGCACCTGGGGCTGTACGATCGGCCCTCCGGCCGAGAGGCTGTAGGCCGTGGATCCGGTGGGGGTGGCCGCGATCAGCCCATCGCCCCGGTAGTTGGTGAGGTACGCCCCGTCCACCCGCACCTCCAGGTCGCTGATCCGCGCGAGGGCCCCCTTGTTGAACACCACGTCGTTCAAGACCCGGAACCGCTGAATCACACGTCCCTGCCGCACCACCTCCCCCTCCAGGGTGGTGCGCGGGTCCACGGTCCAGCCCTCCTCCCGGATCCGCTCCAACGTGGAGAACAGCTCGGCCACGGGGATCTCGGTCAAAAACCCCAGGAACCCGATGTTCACACCCAGGATCGGGATCTCCCGGCCGCCCAAGGCCCTCACCGCCGCGAGCAGCGTCCCGTCGCCCCCCAGCACCACCACCAGGTCTGCCCGGTCCGGGGTCTGGCCGAAACGCCCGTCTTCCAGCACCCGGATCCCCCGGGCCCGAGCCCACCGGCACAGATCCTCAGCGGCCCCGTCGGCCTCGGGGGAGCTGCGCTTGCGGAATACAGACAACACGCGAAGGGGCAAACGACCGGCTCCGGAAACGTGGGAACGTCAGGACGCTATGACGTTGGAACGTTGGGAGGCTAGGACGTTGGGACGCTTCGCGTCTGCTGGGCGGCTTCCAGCCTTCTGGCTTCCTAGCCTTCTAGCTTTTCAGCCGGTATTCTAACAAACCATGAACCCACGGGAAACGAAGCACCGCGCTCCCCTGGCCGATCGGATGCGGCCCCAGACCCTCGACGAGGTGGTGGGCCAGGACCACCTGCTGGGCCCGGGCCGCCCCCTGCGTACGGCGGTGGAGTCGGGGGCACTGCCCTCCCTGCTGCTCTGGGGGCCGCCCGGCAGCGGGAAAACCACACTGGCCCACCTACTGGCCCGGCTAGCGGGTTACCGTCTCGTGACCCTTTCGGCCGTGGAGAGCGGGGTCAGGCAGGTCCGAGACGTGGTGGCCCGGGCCCAAAAGGCCCGGGGGTCGGGGGAGGCCACCCTGCTCTTCCTGGACGAGATCCATCGATTCAACAAAGCCCAGCAGGACGCCCTGCTGCCCCACGTGGAGGCCGGCACCATCACCTTGGTCGGGGCCACCACCGAGAACCCCTCGTTTCAGGTGGTCTCGCCCCTCCTGTCGAGACTGCTGGTGGTGCGGCTCGAGCCCCTCGAAGACGAGGCGGTGCGGGTGATCGTGCGCCGGGCCCTTCAGGACCCCCGACGGGGGCTGCCCGGCGTGACCCTGGAGGAGGGGGCCGAGCACCTGCTGCTGCGGGCCGCCCAGGGGGACGCCCGCCGGGCCCTCAACCTGCTGGAGGCAGCGGCGCTTGCGGCCCCACGGGCCGCCGACGGCGCGGTCACCGTGACCCGGGAGGTCCTGGCCCAGATCCTCCAGAGCCCCACCCTGTACCACGACACCCGGGGCGACTGGCACTACGACGTGGTGAGCGCCCTCATCAAGAGCTTGCGGGGCTCGGACCCGGACGCCGCCCTCTACTGGCTGGCCCGCATGGTCGAGGCAGGGGAGGACCCCTTGTTCATCGCCCGTCGGCTCGTGATCTTCGCCAGCGAGGACGTGGGCAACGCCGACCCCGAGGCCCTCCGGATCGCCCTGGCCGCAAAGGATGCCGTGCACTTCGTGGGCATGCCCGAGGGATGGATCCCCCTGGCCCAGGCCACGGTGTATCTGGCCACGGCTCCCAAGTCCAACGCCTCTTACATCGCCTACCTGCGGGCCCGCAAGGACGTGCGGGAGCACGGCAACCTCCCGGTGCCCCTGCACCTGCGCAACGCCCCCACCCGGCTGGCCCGTCAGATGGGCCACGGCCGCGGCTACCTCTACCCCCACGACCACCCGGATGCCGTGGTGGCCCAGACCTATCTGCCCGACGCCCTGGCGGGTCGGAGGTACTTCCGGCCCGGCCGGTTCGGTTTCGAGCGGGAGGTGGCCAAACGCCTGGCCTGGTGGGAGCGAAAGCGGGCCGAGCAACGGGAGCAAGACCCAGAGGAGGAGCACCGATGAGCCGACCGGAACCCGCCCCGGAAGGGGTCACGCCCGAGCGTGTCGCCCCCTTTCGACGGATCGTGGCCACCACCGACTTCACCCCCGGCTCCAAACGGGCCTTCCGGCGGGCCCTGGCCCTGGCGCGTGCGTTGGGTGCCGAGCTCCACCTGCTCCACGTGGCCTGTCAGCCCAACCTCCGATCCGTGTTCTTCGTACGGGTGAGCGGGGACGCGATGGAGCGCCTGTGCACCCGGGCCCGCCAGCGGGCCCGGCGGCGCACGGAGGACTTTTTGCGGGGGGAGGACCTGGAGGGGGTCCGTCTGGTCCCCCACGTGGTGACCGGTCACCCGGCCCGGGAGATCGTGGGATATGCCGACCGGGTGGGCGCCGACCTGATCGTGCTCGGCGAGCGACCGGAGAGCCGGAGCCAGCATCTGCTCCAGCACGTGGCATTCGAGAGTGTGGGGGAGCGGGTCCGGCGCACCGCGCCCTGCTCGGTGCTCACGGTGCGCTGAGGATCACCCCTTTTTCCGCAGCAGGTCCTTGAGGCGGTCCACGTCCACTGCGGGGGCGCGGGTGGCGGCCACGTTCTCCCTGCGGATCTCCTCGTAGATCTCCTTACGGTGGACGGGGATCTCCCGGGGAGCCTGGATGCCCAGCTTCACGGCCCCGCCGTCGATGCCGAGCACCTTCACCTCGATGGTGTCCCCGATCATGATGGATTCGTCAACCTTCCGTGTCAGAACCAGCATCCCGACCCCCTAAACCCCATAGAGATAGGAAACGGATGGGTCGGACTATACCCCCGTTTCCCAGGTTCTTTCAAGAAAGTGATACCGTTTGGGGACACCTTCCGGACGACCTCGGTCGACGGTCGTCGGTCTTCGGTCTACGGTCGTCGGCCGGAGCGGCTCGCGAGCCGCCGCCATGCCCTGCCGCCGAGAATGGCCTGGGAGAGGCGCCAGGGGCTGCTAGATCGCCTGCCCCCGCCCCCGGGGCAGGGGCTTCGGCGCGGGTTGTGTTCTCGGCTTGGAGCTCGTAGAATCCGCTGCCGTCGGGGGAAAGGAGGCCGAGTGAACCGACGGGAGGCGTTGGGCCGGATCGCGCTCGCGTGCGGCGGGCTGGTGCTGCCCCAGTGGCCGGGCGGCGAGGCGAGGGGGGCGAAGCCCCCCTCGGCCACCGGGGTTCTGGCGGTGAGCAACGTGCACACCGGTGAGACCTGCCGGGCGCGGTACCTGGATCCGAGAGGCGGGTGGAGCCCCAAGGGGCTGGCGGCGTTGGACCGCCTGTTCCGTTGCCATTACACCGGGGAGGTGCGCCCCATCGACCCCAAACTGTACCTCCTGCTCGACCGGCTAGGATCCGCCCTGGGCCGGGCCGACGAAACCTACCAGCTCGTCTCCGGGTACCGATCTCCCCGCTACAACGAGATCCTCCGACGCAACGGTCATGCGGTGGCCCGCCGCAGCTACCACCTGCGCGGCATGGCGGCCGACGTGCGGCTGCCGGGGGTGCCCCTGGCACGCCTGCGCCGGGCCGCCCAGGGGCTTCGGGCCGGGGGGGTCGGCTCGTACCGGGAGTTCGTCCACGTGGACGTGGGCCCGGTGCGTTACTGGAAGGGGTGAGGGGGCCGATCAGTCCCGCTCCGCTGCCCCCTCCCCGTCCCGGGGAGGGGAAGAGTTCCGCAGGCGCCGCCAGGCGATCACGTAGTACAGCCCGAACACGACCACCACCGGGGCCACAAACCCCGCCAGGACCGCCACCGCCAGCCCCCCCTTCAGCTGCCAGGCCACGAACAGGCCCGCGGCCACCAGGCCCAGGGCCGGCACCCCTACGACCACCTGGGCCCGACCCAGGCGTCGGGGGTGGGGCTCGGCCGGGCTCAGCTCAGATCGATCAGGGGCCGTTCCTCCCAAATCACCTTCTCCTCGCGCAGGTCCTTCACCGTGACGGTCAGGCGCTTGCGGCTGTCCACCTTGAACTCCAGCAGGAACCGACGTTCTCCCACCCTGCCCGGGGGCTGCACGGGGATCACCAGGGGCCCCTCCATGGCCGGCTCGTGGGTCTCGTCCTCCTGGGAGGCCACGAAGCTGATCCGGCCGTCGTCGCCGTAGAGGATCTCCCGGGCCTCGGCCCGGGGGCCCCCGCCGGCCGACCGGTAGATCCGCAGATGCAGCTCGTACTGGCCGTCGTAGAAGGTGTTCACGATGTACCGGGCCGTGGGGTTTCGGGTAGGGTACCGCGTGAACCGCTCCACCACCACCGGGTAGTGATACTCCCCGCTGATCGGGTCCCGCACCTGGAGCGAGTAGGTATCGCGCACCATGTCGTCCACCGGGCTGTCCGACAGGAACCGCAGGGCGCCGCGGCCCGTGGCCAGCTCGGGCTGGGCCCCCAGGATCCGGTCGCCGAAGTTCTCCTCCAGGGTCCGGCGTACGATGGGGATCCGGGTGCCCCCTCCGAGCAGGAGCACCTTGCGGATCGCCCCGGGGTCAACCCCGCCCAGGCGGGCCTCCTCCAGCGCCCGGTCCAGGGCCCGCTGCACCTCGGAGGCCAGGTTCTCGCGCTCCAGGATCTTGCGGAACTCCTCCTGGCCCCAGGTATGGGCGTCGGCCTCATGCAGCACGAACCTCTTCCAGTAGAACGAGGGAAGGGGCTTGCCCATGTCGTCGGCATGGAGCTCCCGGAGGATGCGCTGCTTGAGGTCGGCCGTGCCCACCGGCACGCTCACCGAGGCCTTGATCACGGGGGGCGAGTAGGCCTCGCGCCCCATCCAGTGGAACTGGACCACCCGCACCCGTAGGGCCGAGAACCCGAAGTCGAACACCGCCACCAAGTCGTCGGTGAACAGGTTCAGGCCGTACCCCAGGGCCAAGGCGGTGTCCTCGTCCACCAGGGTGACGGACCGCACCGACTCCAGGTCCACGTCCCCCAACCAGTCCCGGAACGCCTCCTCCCCTCCCGAGGGGAACAGGATGACCGCGTGGACCCCTTCGTCCAGCTCCCCGCCCAGCCGCTCGAGCACCCCCCGCAGGAACGCGGCCGCGGCCTCCTTGTGGGTGACCCGCCGCTCCCCCACCTTTCGACCCACGGGGGTGGGGTGGAGCACGTGGTCCTTGAGGTCGCGGAACGTGGCGTCGTCGCCGTACACCCCGGCCCGGAGCACCTCCTCCCCAAGGAGAAGCTGTCTGCCGAAGTGCACCAGCGATGGCACGAACAGGGTCCCCGGCACGTCCCTCACCTGCCGGGCCACCCCCTTCAGCAGCCCCCGATACCGGGTGTCCCCCTCCCGGAAGGTGATCAGGGTGTTGTAGTTGCCCAGATCCACAGCGATGTCGGCCACGGAAAGAACCTCGTGGAAAGCTGGAAAGCGAGAAAGCTGGAAGGCTAGAAGGCTGGGGGGCCGGAAGCCAAAGGCCCACCGCGGACCGCCGCCCTCACAGCGCCTCGATCAGCACCATGTCGCCCCGCACCTGCCCCTCCACCAGGAGCACCATGTCCCGGCACTCGGCCTTAAGAGCGGTCCGGGCGCGGTCGAGCATGTGGCGCACCGGCCCCACCACGGCCCCCTCCGCCGGCAGCCCCGCCGCGATCCGGTCCAGCTCGGCCAGATCCCGATCCGTCCGGCCCTGGATCCACCGCCCCAGGGCGGTGGGCAGGCCGTGGAACAGGGCCCGGCCGAGCCCACCCCGGTGCACCCCCTCCCAGCACAGGAACAGCTCCAGGAGCGGGTCTCCTCGATCCTCGAGCTGGACCATCAGGGCCCACAGCCGGTGAAGGGCCTCCCTACGGCGGGGCTTTGCCGCGGCCAGGGCGGCCAGGTACCGGCCCAGGGACCTCTCCGCCGGACCGGAGAACCGCGACTCCGGGTCCTCGGCCGGGGGATAGGCTCCCGCGGCGAACCTCTGCCCGAGCTGCCGCTCCAGCCCCTCCAGGTCCACGAGACCCTCGTCCAGGAACGAGGCCAGGTTCACGACCGGGTTCGCCTCGGCCGCGGTGACCTCCAAGAGCCGTTCCGGATCGGCCCCCGCCGGCAGGTCATCGGCCTCTAGCAGGCCGGGCCGCCCCAGGGAGGCCACGGCCTCCGCCAGGAACGCGGTGGTGGGGATCTGCATCAGGCACCGGGCGGCCAAGTACGCCGGAAGGAGCTCCCCCCGGTGCCACACGGCCTCCAGATCGGGCGCGTATCGGGGGTCCTCCCGGAAGGCCCTCACGAGCAGGAGCTCCCGCAGCGAGCGGCCCGATTCCCTGGGCAGCCGCAGCGCGAGACGTTCCAGGGCCGCCGGGGCGGTGGCCCGGCGCAGCCCCCGGTATATCGGCACCGGGTCCCCGGGCTCCGATCGGCGCCGCCGGAACAGTCGTCCCCAGAACCCCTTGGGCTCTTTGGGATCCAGCATCCGGGCCACGAGCTCCTGGGCCTCTGGATCCGACACCGCCCCAAGGGCCTCGATCATCCACGGCTCCGGATCCTTCCCGGCCGCCTCCAGGAGAGGCCCCACCCCTGCCGGCGCCCCGAGCGCGGCATAGGCTTCGAACGCAGCCCGCGCCTTCTCCCGATCCGGGACCGCGAGCCAGGGGATCAGATCCTCGGCCAGGCTGGGGTCCCCCAGCCGGCCGATCCCCAGGGCCGCCCAGGCCCCCACCGGGGAGTCCTCGGCCAGGCGCTCCCGGAAACGATCCCGGGCGCCCGCCGCCCCCATCCGGGCCAGGGCCTGGAACGCTGCCGGATCGTCGGCGAGGGGGAGGAGCGCCGCCTCGGCCTCCGGCCCCCCGTACCCGGCCAGGGCCTCGCAGGCGGCCGCCCTGAGGAACGGGTGCTCCAGGGCGGCGAGCACCAGGGGGAACGCCTTGGGGCCCCGGATCCGGCCCAGGGCCCGGAGCGCCTGGCCGGCCGCGTCCAGGGCGGAGCGCTCCCGGCACAACCGGACCAGGTACCCCTCGGCCAGGGGGTGACCCAAGCTGCCCAGGCCCAGCATGAGCCCCCGCTTCTGCGTCGAGTCGGGCCGGGCCACCCACTCGTGGAGCACCTCGTCCACCTCGGGTCCCAGGCACAGAGCGCCCAGCAGTACCGCCAGCCGGTACGGCCGGGGGGCCGAGCCCGCTGGGGGAAGATGGCGGGGAAACGCCCCCGGCCCCCGGTCGAGAATCTCCTCGAGGAGGTCCCCCAGGGGGCGGTGGACCTGGGCATCCATGGACGCCTACGCCTTCTCCCGGACCCGGGCCTTTTCCTCGTCGGTCAGCTGCTCGTAGTACTCCGACGTGAACTCCCTCTCCACCTGCCCGCCGAGGAGGGCCTCGATCCTCTCGGTGATCTCCAGGCACCGCCCCCCCTTGGCCCCGAACACGGTGACCTTCACGTTGCCCTCTTCGTCGATGGTCACCTTCACCTCTTCCACGGTCACATCCTCCTCAGGGTCAGGCTGACGGTTTCGCCCTGGCGGTCCTCGTTGACCACCTGGAACTCCTGGTCCGCCAGCTGGTCCTTGACCACGTGGTACGCGTACCGGCGGGTGACCTCCTTGACGAACGCCTCCTGGGAGAACGATCGAACCATGTCCCAGTCGGCCACCACCTCGTAGGTGTCGCCGTTCTTGATGAACCCGATGTCACACCCCTCGGGGGTGCGCACCTTGAGGTCCACGGTCATCTTTCGGCCCAGGTAGCCCCGGATCTTGCTGCGTCCCTCCACCACGTCGAGCTCCATGTCGGCCAGGGCTCGCCTCAGGAACAGCAGATCCACGATCCGGGTTTTCAGTCGGGAGAAGTGGGACATGGGGAACCTCGGTCGTCGGCCGCTGGGGATGGGGACTCCGCCCCCGTCTCGTCAGTGCACCTCTTTGTTCGCCTTCCGGGTCCGGTCGGCGGCCCACTCGCGCAGGCGCTCGATCCGCTCGCTCATCAGCTTCGAGATGGGCACCACCTCCCGGATGCCCTGCAGGATGTCCTCGGTAGTGAAATCCCGCTCCCCGTCGTCGAAGGCGTTGTACATGGCGTTGATGATGGCCTGCTCGATCTCGGCTCCGCTGAACCCCTCGGTCTCCCCCGCCAGCAGGGCCACGTCGTAGTTTCGGACAACCGGCCGCACCTTCGACAGGTGGACCCGGAAGATCTCCATGCGCTCCTCGTAGTGGGGAAGGTCCACGAAGAAGATCTCGTCGAACCGCCCCTTGCGCATCAGCTCCGGCGGCAGGTTCGTGATGTCGTTGCCGGTGGCGATGACGAACACCGGCTTCTCCTTCTCCTGCATCCACGTCAGGAACGTGCCGAACACCCGGGCCGAGGTGCCCGAGTCGCCAGCGCCCGTGACCGACGAGAACGCCTTCTCGATCTCGTCGATCCAAAGGATACAGGGGCTGATCGTCTCGGCCAGCAGCAGGGCCTTGCGCATCCGCTCCTCCGACTCCCCCACCAGGCTGCCGAACACCTTGCCCATGTCGAGCCGGAGCAGTGGCAGACGCCACAGGGCCGAGGTGGCCTTGGCCGTCAGGCTCTTCCCGGTGCCCTGGATCCCGATGATCAGGATCCCCTTCGGGTTGGGGAGCCCGTACTCCTTGGCCCGGCTGCTGAAGGCCTTGTCCCTTTTTTTGAGCCAGTCCTTGAGGTTGTCGAGCCCCCCGATGTCCGAGATCCTCTCCCGGGCCGGGAAGAACTCCAGCACCTCCTCCTTGCGGATGACCTTCTGCTTCTCGGACAGGACCAGCTGGATCGCGGACTGGTCGAGCACCTTGTTCTTCAGAATCGATTTGACGAACACGCCCCGGGCCTGATTCTCGGTGAGCCCCAGGGCGGACTTCACGAGCTTCTCCTCCGTGTCCTTGCTCAGGTCCACCTTCACGTCCCGCGACTCGCAGATCTCGTGGAGGATCTCCCGGAGCGCCTTGTAGTCCGGCAGGGGGAGGAACACCTGGGGCACGTCGTCGCGGATCTCGGGGGGCAGCTTAAAGAACGGGGACAGGAGGATCACGGTCTTCCGGGAGGAGCGCAGGGAGTAGAGCAGGTTCCGGAGCATCCGAACGATGACCGGTTGCTCGAAGAAGGGATGGAAGTCCTCCAGCACGAAGATCGCGTCGTCCCGGTACCCCTCGATGCGCTGCAACGCCGTGAGGGGGTCCATGCGCCCCTCCTCCAAAGGGTTCGAGCCCCCTTCCCGCCGGAACCCCATGACCGTGTTCCAGAAGAACAGGTCCCGCCCGTTCAGGCCCTGTGCGACCCCCTTCATCAGATCGCGGGCGCGCTCCTCCTCGCCGGTCACCACCGAGATCACCGGCTGGCGGGAACGGATCAGGATGTCGAGCTCCTCGCGGATGTCCATGGCTGTGCCACACCTCCCTCCGCCCGACCGAACCTCCGGTCGAACCTGCGTTTTCGGCTACTCTAGGGCAGGGACGGTGGATGGGTCAACGGCGGTCCCTGGGAAGCCGTCACGCCCTTCCCAGGCGCCCCTTCTCCCGCTCCAGGTAGACCCGCATGGCCTTCCAGTGGTCGTCCCAGATGTCCACGAACTCGATCCCCACCTCCACCCGTCCCCCCTCCACGGGGCGTGTGCGCACCACCCGCCCGATCGCGGTCAGGGGCCGGGTCACCGAGTCCTCCCCGTACTTCAGGAACTCCGAGGTGTGGCGGTGCCAGCCGGCCAGCTTCAGGGCCACCTGCACGGGCCGGTTCGGCTCCAGGGGCTGGTCCAGAACCAGCCTCACCCCCCCCTCGCTCACATCGCACATCTCGGCCTCGAGCTCGGGCGCCCGCCCCAAGGGGTAGGTGATCTCCTGGCAGGTGATGAGAGCCCGTTTGGGAATGCGTTCGTGCCTGCGTCGTTCCCGGTCCATGGTGAGTCCTCCCGGTAATCTCGGTCGTCGGTCCTCGGTCGTCGGTCAACGGTTTGTGGCCTTCGGCCCGCTGGGCGGCCAGGCGGCTCTCGAACCGCGCCAAGGCCCGGGGGGCATGGAGCCTGCTGGAGAGCCGCGTGCGGCCCCTTGGCTCGCCGCGCAGCGCCTCCAACGTTCGGACCGTGGGTTCGTTCGTGCCCCACGAGCTGTCATGAAGCCACCGCCGGTGCCCCGTGCCTGCGCGGCGAATCTCGACGCCCGGCTTCGTGCTCGGCCGGAACCAGGCCCCCACCCCGTACCCTGGCAATACGTTTGAAGGTCTCAGTATCTCCTAGCGGTTCTGGCAACCCCATCTCGGGGGCGGCAAAGGACCTGCCCCCGAGAAGACGACCCCATTTCTCGCCGGGTCAATGCTTCGCAAGCGGGCCGCCTCCCGGCCCACCGGCCCTGACAGGGGGTTCGTGCGCCGCACTGTACCGAAAGGTCCGTGGGGAACGCCAGGTGCCCCCGGCCGGCCTTGGAGTTCCCGCCGGCACCGTATTAGACTCCAAACACCGAAGGCTTCGCCAACCCCGACGAAAGGACGCGAATGTTTCGCACGTTGCGAGGCCCCGGGGGCGTTTGGCTGGTCGGCGTCGGCGCCGGGGCCGTGCTGGGGGCGGCCCGAACCCGGGAGGCAGCCCTCCACCTGCTGGCGAAGAACCGGGCGCTCCTCGACGCGGGCATTCCCGCCCTGCCGGGGCCGGGGCACCTGGGCACCTTGGGTTCCTGGGCCCCGGCCGGCGCCGGGGCAGTGTTCTTCGGCCTGAGCCTGGGGCTGGGCGGTGCGGCCCTCCTGGCCCTGCTGGCCGCGGCCCTCGGTCTCGCACCCGGGCGGGCCGGGAGAATCCTCCCCTGGGGCACGGCCCTGGCACCCCTGGGTCTGGGTCTTTGGGGGCGGGACTGGGGCCTTGTCGCGGCGGCCGAGCCCGTGGCTCTGGCCGCCGCGGCATGGGCGGCCGGGCGGCCGGGGCGAAGGTTGCCGGCCTTGCGCCTGGCGTGCGCCGCCCTGACGTTGGTCGGCCTTTTGCCCTGGGCCCTGGCCGACGAAGGGCCGTTCATCCGGTTCCGGGATCGAGTGCTTCTGGCCCGGGAGACGGGCCCGGCTCTTGCCCTGAACACCTTCTATTACCGCTGGACCCTGTACCCGGCCGAGGCGCTGAAGCCCCTTGCGGCCCGCAGCCAGCCGACGGCCTGGGCGAACCCGGCGGCCGGGGACCGTGCAGCTCTATGCGGGGCCGCGGCCCGGGTCGGGCTGTGGTGCGTGGACGATCCTTCCGGTGCGGACGTGCGGATCGAGCCGGGCCCCAGGCTGGTCCTCGGTCCGGCCGAGGTCCCGTGGACCGGAACGCCCCAGGCCCGCCGACAGGCGTGGGACGAGCTGTCGGCCCGGGCCGACCGGGCCCGGCCCCTACGAAGGGTCACGGCGGTGTCTCTCTTCTACGGGTGCCCGCTGGTGCTCGCGGGCCTGCTCTCCGGCCTGGCCGTCTGGCTCGGGGCCTGGATGCCCCACCCCGGCCACCGGAAGGCAGCGGCGCTGGTGTGCGCCGCGCTCCTGGGGGGGCTCGTGGCAGCGGTGGCGAGGCAGCCCCCGTGGCTCGTGCGGGTTCGACAGGATTTGGCGGACATCCCCACGCCCGAGGCCGGGCGGGTGGAGGCCGCCCTTCGTGCCCGGCGCCCGGTGGCGAGGTTCTACGGGGCCCAGGCGGCCGGCCGACTGGGCCCCGGTTGGGAGGCGGCCCTGGAGGCGGCCCTGGCCGATCCGGTGATCAACGTCCGTTACGCGGCGGCCCAAGCCCTGGGCCGCATCGCCAGCCCCCGGGCCCGGCAGACGCTTAAAGGGTTGCTGGAGAGCCCGGCGGACTGGTACGTGAGGGAACGCGCGTGGTCCGGGCTCCGGAGGTCCGGGTGGCGGCCCGGGAGGTGACCGTTGCCGAGGCCGTCCTGGTCGTGACCGTGTGGGCGGCGGCCGAGACGGCTCTCTCCCGGCTCGTGCCGGGGTCGGGGTCGGCGGCGGCTGCCCTGATTTGGACCGGCACGATCCGGCTCGCCGAGACCGGAGGTCTCGCGCTGTGGTGGCACGCCCGCCGCTTCTCCCCGGGGCCCCTGGGGCTTACCGGCAGGCAGGCCCGGCAGGGGCTGCGGATTGGGGTCTGGGCGGCTGCCGGATTCGGGGCCGTGGTGTTCGGCACCGAGCTCCTGGCTCGGCTGCTCGTCGGCCGGGGTTGGCTCGCGGCGATCGCGGGCCCGGCCCGGCCCTGGGACCAGACCCTGTGGCTGGTGGCGGTGGGGGCCGGGGTGGCCCCGGCGTTCGAGGAGCTCCTGTTCCGGGGCGTGGTGTACCGGGCCGTTCGCGTGCGGTGGGGGGTGACGGCCGGGGTGGCGGCATCGACTACGCTGTTCGGCCTGGCCCACGTGGCCACGGCCCCCATCCCCTGGACCCAGATGGTGGGGGGAGCGGTGTTCTGCCTGGTGTACGAGGCATCGGGAAGCCTGTGGGCCCCCTACACGGTGCACGCCCTGGGGAACGGCTGCCTGTTCCTGCTCCCCTTTGTGCTTCGATGACGGGGAGGCGATGATCGCCCCCGACGGGCAGACCGTAGGGGTCGGGGTGCCGGTTCGTTGGTGGCGGGGGGCATGGGGCCTGCTTCCGGCCGGGCGCGAGTGCAGCATCCGATCGCCGCGCCTTCGCATGCCGTTGCCGGAGCCGCTTGTTCGGGCAGCGACAGCGGAGGGGCCTGGAATTCGACAAAGCTACGGATGTTCGGGGGGCGCGGCGAGCCAATGAGCCGCGCCCGGCTCTCCAGCAGGCCCCATGCCCCCCGTGGTCTTGGCGTCGGCGCTCAGGAGCCGCCTGCCCGCCTGCCCGCCTAGCCGCCCAGCGGGCCGGAGGCCCCCGGCCAACGACCAACGACTGACGACCAGAAACCGAGGTCACAAGGAGCAACCCTGATGATCCGGGAGCGCATCGGCCTGACCGTGTGGGGCCTGGCCGCGGTGGCGGCGGGCCTGTGGCTGCTGGCCCGCCTGGAGGCGGTGGTGGTGCCGCTGCTCCTGGGCTGGTTCATCGCTTACGCCCTGGACCCCGTGCTCGACCGGCTGGAGACCTGGCGGATCCCCCGGGCTGCCGGGGTCTTCCTGCTGCTCTCCGGCGCGTTCCTCCTCGTGTTCCTGTCGGTGGTGGTGGTGATCCCGGCCTTCGTCGAGCAGGTACGGGGCGCGGCCGGAGCCCTTCCCGGCTACCTGGAGGCCACCCGGGGCGCCTGGCTTCCGCGCATCGAGGGCCTGCTGGGCCGCCCGTTGCCCGTGGACCCTGCGGCGAGCCTCGCGGAGATCCTGAAGGCCGTAGGCGCGAACCTACCGGACCTCGGAGGCCGGGCCGCGGCCCTGGCCGGGGCCGTGGCCGCGAACCTGTGGCGGCTCCTCGGCACTGTGCTGGGCCTGGCCCTGATCCCGGTGTTCGCGTTCTACCTGCTGCTCGACTTCAACGGTCTCGGGGCACGGCTGGTGGAGCTGCTGCCGCCCCGCCATCAGGGGCTGGCGAACCGGATCCTGTCGCGGGCCGACGAGGCCCTGGGCGCGTTCGTGAGGGGGCAGATCACGGTGTGCGCCTCCCTGGCCCTGGTGTACTCGGTGGGGCTCGGGTTCACCGGCATCGATATGCCCTGGGTGGTGGGAACCCTGGCCGGCGTCCTGTTCCTGGTGCCGTACCTCGGCACCTTGGTCGGGCTCGTGCTCGCCACCTTGCTGGCCCTGCTCAAGTTCCACGATCTGGCCCACGTGGTCGCCGTGTGGGGGGTGTTTGCGGCGGGACAAGCCCTGGAGGGATTCGTGCTGACCCCCCGGCTGGTGGGGAACCGGGTGGGGCTGCACCCGGTGGCGGTCATCGTGGCCATCCTGGCCGGGGGCGAGCTGTTCGGGGCCGTGGGGGTGCTGCTCGCCGTGCCTTCAGCCGCCGTGCTCCGGGTGGCTCTGGCCGAGCTGCTGGCTCTCTACCGGACGTCGGCGTGGTACCGGGAGGAGGTCTAATGCTCCCCGTGGCCGCGCTGTTTCCCCATCTCCGGCTCCGGGCCCCGGCCCTGGCCCGACGGCTGGACGGAATCACCGGCCTCGAGCGGGCCGGCGACGTCTTGCGGGTTCGGGTGTCCGCCGGGGGCTGGGCCCACCGGGAGCTTCCGAGTTGTCTGCCAGAGCTGCGATCCCGGGCGAGGGAGCTGTTCGGCCCCTCCACTCGGGTCGAGCTCGCCGTAGGCCCGTCCGATCCCGAGCGCCTCCCGTTTCCGGTGCTGTCGTCCAAGCACTGGAACCTCGTGGCCTTCTGGGCGTGGGATGGGACCCACTGGGCGTGCGCGGCCGTGCCCAAGCCCGAGTACCGGAAGGCGCTGGAGGGGGGAGTGTCCCCCGAGCCCGGGTTCCTGGGGCAGGGACCGCTCCCGCCCGGGGGCCCCGCAGCGGTCCTTCCGGACCTGCTGGAAGACCTCGCCCGCAAGGCCCAGGCCGACCGGTCTTACGCCCACCTGGTGATCCCCTTTCCCGGGGACACCCTGGCCCGGGACCTGGAAACCGCCCTCTACACGGCCAAGGACTGGGGAACCCCCCGGGTGCCCGGCCCCGTGCTCCAGAGGTACGTGGGCCGCATCCACTGCACAGACCCCGCCCGCCCCCCCTTGGGGGTGCGGATGGCCCAGGGAATGATCCGCCCGGCTTCCCAGTAACTTCGGGCTACGGTCGTCGATCGACGGTCTTCGGTCTCCTCGCCCCAGGGCAAGTGACTCTCGCCAACCCGGCGGCGGGGGGCATGGGGCCGGGGGGGGCGGCCCCCTCCTTCCCGAACCCTGTGTACCCAACGGCGGCCCTGCCAGTAAAGTTTCCGGCCTCCCCGTCGAAAAGAGGGGAAATATCGTGTTTTACTCGCGGAGGTTCCGCATTGTTGTTCGTCCGGGCTCTCGCCCTCTTCCTCGCCCTCGTCTTGACCCCCCAGCCCGCCCGGCCCCAACCCAGCCGCCGGATCGTGGTGCTCCACTCTTACCACCAAGGGCTCTCCTGGGTGGACGGGATCAACCGGGGGTTGGCGGACGTGTTCGGCCGCGCCAACCCCAGCCTGAACCTGCGGTTCGAGTACCTGGACACCAAGGCCCACACCGACCCGGACTACATCGAGCTCCAGGCCCGCCTGCTGGCCCGCAAGTATCGGCGGAGCCCCCCGGCCCTGGTGATCGCATGTGACAACAACGCCCTGGGCTTCATGCAGAGGTACCGGGACCGGGTGTTCGGGCGGGTCCCGACCGTGTTCTGCGGGGTCAACAACTTCTCGGAGGCCCTGGTCCGGGGGCTCGATCCGGTGACCGGGGTGGCCGAGGCGGTCAGCTTCCGGGAGAACCTGGAGCTGATCCGGCGTCTGTACCCAGACCTTGGGCGGATCGTGGTGTACGGGGCCGACACCACCACCTTCCGGGCGAACAAAGAGCGGATGAGGGCAGCGGCCCGCCTCCTGGGCATGGAAGGGCTGCTGGAGTTCCGGGGAGGGCTGTCCGTGGGGGAGGCTCGGGAGGACATCCGCTCCCTGCCCCGGGGCACGGTGGCCGCCCTGATCGAGACCCTCCGAACCGACACGGGAGTTCCCTTGGGCTTCGGGCAGGCGAGCAGCCAGCTCCGGGCGGTTGCGAGCGTGCCCCTTCACGCCTTCTGGGACGTCTTTTTCGGTTACGGGATCGTGGGCGGAAAGCTGGTGAGCAGCACCGCCCAGGGGCGCGCGGCGGCCCGCCTGGCCCTTCAGGTGCTCGAGGGAGTCCCCCCCGCAAACCTGCCCGTCATCCGGGAGGAGTCAAACCCCTGGATCTTCGACCACCGGGAGCTCGTCCGGTTCGGGATCGACCCGAACCTGCTGCCGCCGGGGAGCCGCGTGATGTTCCGGCCTCCCGGCCTTTGGGAGCGGTACGGCAAGGTGCTGGGGCCGAGCTTGGCGGTGTTCGGTCTTCTCGGGCTGCTGGCCATCTTCCAGGCCGCGGATGCCCTCCGCCAGCGCCGGGCGAAGCAGTCGATCCGTCGGGCCCGGGACTTCCTGCAAACGGTGGTCGACGGCGTGGCGGAGCCGATCCTGGTCATCGGTCACGACTACCGGGTGAAGCTTCGAAACCGGGCGGCTCGGGAAGGCTCGATCCTTCCGGGCGCCGAGACCTGTTACGGCCTGTCCCACGGCAGCGACGCCCCCTGCACGGGCGAGGACCACCCCTGCCCCCTGGAGCAGGTGCGGAAGACCGGCGAGCCCGTTACGGTCGCCCACGTACACAAAGGACACGGCGGGGAGCAGCGGCAGGTCGAGATCCTGGCCTCACCGTTACGGGATGCGGAGGGCCGGATCACAGGCATCGTGGAGACCGTCCGGGACGTGACGGACCGGATCCGAGCCTTCGATCAGGTGCGCCAGGCCAAGGAGGAGTGGGAGAGGACCTTTGACGCCGTGCCCGACCTGATTGCCCTCATCGGGCCCGACCGTCGCATTCGGCGGGTCAACCGGGCCCTGGCCGAACGGCTGGGGGCCGAGCCCCACGAGCTGGTGGGGCTGTGCTGCTTCGAGGTGTTCCACGGCTCCCACGAGCCGCACCCGCAATGTCCCCACGACCGTTGCGCCCATAGGAGCAGGCCCCGGGTGGGCGAGGTGTACGAGCCCCACCTGGGCGGCCACTTCTTCGTGTCCACCTCGGCCCTGCCCGGCCCGGACGGCCGGGACCTCGGCTGGGTGCACGTGGCCCGGGACATCACGGACCTCAAACGGGCCCAGCACGCCCTCGAAGCGGAACGGCACCGGCTGCGGGTCACCCTGGAGAGCATCGGGGACGGGGTGATCGCCACGGATCCCCAGGGCCGGGTGACCCTGTTGAACCCCACGGCCGAGCAACTGACCGGGTGGCCGGAGGGTGAGGCCTTGGGGCGTCGCCTGGCCGAGGTGTTCCGGATCATCCACGAGACGACCCGAGAGCCGGTGAAGAACCCGGTGGACGAGGTGATCGCCTCCGGTAGGGTGGTGGGGCTGGCCAACCACACCGTGCTCGTCGCCCGTAACGGCAGCGAGCGGGCCATCGCCGACAGCGCCGCCCCCATTCGGGACGAGCACGGACGGGTCGCGGGAGTGGTCTTGGTGTTCCGGGACGTCACCGAGGAGCGTCGGCGAGAGGTCGAGCGGGCCCGCGCCCAGCACCTGGAGTCGCTGGGGGTGCTGGCGGGCGGGATCGCCCACGACTTCAACAACCTGCTCATGGGCATCTCGGCCAACCTGGAGGCCGCCCGCCGGAAGGTGGCGCCCAGCGATCCGGCTTACACCCGCCTCGCGCAGGCGGAGGCCGCCTGCTTTCGGGCCACCCACCTCACCCGGCAGCTTCTCACGTTCGCCCGGGGCGGCGACCCCGTACGGCGCAGGGTCGTGCTGGACGACCACCTCGAAGAGTGGGCTTCGTTCCCCCTGCGGGGCTCCAACGTGGCCCTGGACCTCTGCCTGCCTCCCGACCTCTGGCCCTTGGAGGCCGACCCTGGCCAGCTCGAGCAGGTGATCACCAACCTGGTCCTGAACGCCCGTCAGGCCATGCCCCAGGGCGGCACCGTCCGGGTGTCGGCCCGGAACCGGGAGATCGGATCGGGCGACCATCCCGACCTGGAGCCGGGCCACTACCTGGAAATCGAGGTGGCCGACAGCGGTATCGGCATCCCGGACGAGCACCTACCCAAGATCTTCGATCCCTATTTCACGACCAAACAGGCCGGCAGCGGGTTGGGGCTCGCCACGGCCCACTCCATCGTTCGGCGCCACGGGGGGGCCGTATCGGTGGAGTCGCGTCTGGGGGAGGGCACCCGGGTCCGGATCCTCCTGCCGGCCGTGGCGGAGGTGGGGTTGCCCCCGGCCCCCCATGCCCTTTCGGAGACATACGACGTCGCCGCGGCCCCGGGACGTCGCCGGATCCTGGTCATGGACGACGAGGAGATCATCCGCGACGTGGTGGTGGAGGTCTTGGAAGACATGGGGTACGAGCCCGACGTGACCGCAGACGGACGGGAGGCGGTGGAGCGGTACCGGGCCGCCCGGGACGCCGGCACCCCCTTCGACCTGGTGATCCTCGACCTGACCGTTCCGGCCGGCATGGGCGGGCTCGAGGCCCTGGAGGCGCTGCGCCGGATCGATCCGGGGGTGAGGGCCGTGGCCTCCAGCGGGTACGCCTCGGATCCCGTCCTGGCCGAGCCCCGGCGCTACGGGTTCGCTGCCTCGGTGGCCAAGCCCTACCGGCTGGCCGAGCTGTCACGGGTGATCGAAACGGTGCTCGCGGCTCGAAGCCGGGAAGGCGCACCTGCTTAGACGCGAGCTCCCCCCCCCTCCTGCGGGAGAACCCGCTCCACCAACGTGTCGAGGCTGTAGCGCTCCTGGAATGCCTCCTTGGCGCCCTCGAAATCGTAGGCCTCGGCTCGTTCCAAGAGCTCTTCGGCCCGGTCGCGCACCTGCTGCGCCTCCAGCCGCCGCACCTCGTCCCACGCGAGCTCGGCGACCCAGGCGAGCTCGAGGTCCTCGTCCAGGAACCCCACTCGAACCCGGTCTTGCCGGGCCAAAGAGTCTAGCAGGCCCAGATCGGCAGGGTCGGCAGGGTCCAGGTACAGCTCTCCCACCAGGTCCCCAGCGTCCGACGCCGCGCACCGCACCAACCAGCACACCACGGGGCCGCGGGCCGTGACCTCCACGACCCATCCGGTCTCCACCCGAGCCCGGGCCGCCCGCAGTGCCTCGGCCACGTCGCGGCGGGTCTTGACGAGCACGACCGCCTCCTGGCCCGAACCCAGGTCCAGGTTCACCGCGACCACGGCGAACGCCTGATCCGCAAGAAAACGTCGAACCTCTTCGCTCACCTGCATCGGAACACCTCGTGGGAACTCTGGAGGGCCCCTGCGGGGCCTTCCAAAGGCTAGAGACGGGAAACGAGCAACTAGTAAAATCTGAGCTTCCTTCACCGGGGTGCTGAGTCCCGGTTCGGACCCGCGCTCGGCCCTCCACCAGGCCCCATATTCCCCGGAGCTTTGGCGGTGGGCTCCGAAACCTCCCGGTCTCCTGGCCTCCCAGCTTCCTAGCCTTCTAGCAGGCCGGAGGCCAGCGACTCCACGAAGCTCCGCAGGATCGCACCGAACTCGTCGGCCCGACCCAGGCACAGGATGTGGCCGGCCCCTTCCATGACGTGCAGGCTGGCCCGGGGCAGGCCCCGAGCCAGCGCGCGGGCGTGGGCAGGGGGGGCCAGCCAGTCCCGCGAGCCGGCCAGCACCAGACTCGGCATCCCCAGGCCGGGGAGGGCCGGCTCAAGGTCGGCGTGAATCAGGTCGATGTACAAAGCTCGCATGGTGGGACGATGGGCCCTCCGGACCATGTCCTCCACCACCGGCCGGGCCCAACCCGGGCCGTGGTGCCGGCCAAAGGCCAGAAGCACCGATGCCTGGAACGCCTCCATGGCCAGCCGGCGGCCGATCCCGGCGAACGCCAGGCCGACCCAGCGCCGGAGCCCCCGGGCCCATTGGGCCGAGGTGCAGCACAGGCCGAGGCCCACCACCCGGTCCGGGTGCTGGATCGCGGCGGTCAGGGCCAGGGTGCCGCCCATGGAGTACCCCAGGAGCACCACGGGCCCCGACCCGAAGCGCTGCCGGATGCGGTCCCACAGCCACCGGGCGTACGCATCGGTCCGGCGCTGGGCCGCGGGCAACGGGGGCTCCACCCCGAACCCGGGCAGATCCGGGACCCAGACCTGGCCCACATTTTGCAGAACAGGCACCTGAAGGCTCCACATCCGGTGATCCACGCCCAAGCCATGGATCAGCACGATCGGGAGGTTATGGACGGCCATGACCGCTATCCCGCGGAAAACGAAACGAAACCAACGCGTCCCACTGCTACTGGTCCTCCTCTGGGTCGTCGCCTTGGGGTCTGCCGGCCTGGCCGCTGCTGGGCCTTCCTCCACGAACGGCACGGTTCGGGTGGGGGATATGGCGCCAGAGTTCCGGTTGACCGCCTTCGACGGATCTCCCTTGCGGCTCGCCGACTACCTGGGCAAGGGCAGACCGGTCCTGATCGTGTTCTGGAGCTACTTCTGCTTTCCGTGCCAGAAGGAGATGCCCTTAGTGGCCGACATGGCCCGCAACCTGTCCGACCGGGTCCAGGTGGTAGGCATCTGCCTGGACGGACCCGAGTACGACGAGAAGATCCTGCCTTACGTGGAGGCAAACCGTATCACATTCCCCAACGCCTACGACAGGCAGACGGACGACTTCTTCGAGGTGGCCGCACGCTACGGGGTGGTAGGCACCCCCACGTTCTACCTGGTCGACCCGGCCGGCCGAGTGCGGTTCATCCACCTGGGGCGGCTTCCGATCGACGTGCTGGAGAAGGTGATCGCCTCGGCCCAGCACCCGAGCTTCTGCGCGGAGATCCTTCCACCCCAGGCCCAGAAGGGCTCCCCCTGACCCCCCACCCCTTGACTCGTTCCGCGGCTTTGCCCTACCGTCCGGCCCATGCCGCGGATCGACGCCCTTCTCCGACACCTGGTGGACCTCGGGGGATCCGACCTGCATCTCAGCGCGGGGGCGCCCCCCGTGTTCCGGGTGAACGGCCGGCTGCAGAAGGCGCGGCACCCGCCCCTGGATCCTGCCGAGGTAGAGGATCTCCTCTACGAGATCCTCTCGGACCGGGAGATCGGCCGGCTCGAGGCCGACGGGGATCTGGACTTCGCCTACGGGGCCGAAGGGGTCGGCCGGTTCCGGGGCAACGCGTTCGTTCACCGCAAGGGGTACGGGGCCGCGTTCCGGTGGATTCCCGCCTCCCCTCCGGATCTGGGGCAGCTGGGCCACCCCCCTGTGGTGGCCGAGCTCGCCCTGGCCCAGCGGGGCCTCGTGGTGGTTACCGGCCCCACCGGCAGCGGCAAGTCCACCACCTTGGCCGCGATGATCCACCGCCGCAACCAGGAACGGGCCGACCACGTCATCACCCTGGAGGACCCGCTGGAGTTCCTCCACGAGGACGGCCGGTGCCTGATCCACCAGCGGGAGGTGGGCCGACACGCCTCGTCGTTTGCGGCCGGACTCCGAGCGGCCCTTCGGGAGGACCCCGACGTGCTGCTGGTGGGCGAGATGCGCGACACCGAGACCATCGCCATGGCGCTCACCGCGGCCGAGACCGGCATGCTGGTGCTGGGCACCCTCCACACCCAGAGCGCGGCCAAGACCGTCGACCGAATCATCGACGCATTCCCGGCCGGCCAGCAGGACCAGGTGAGGGCCATGCTGGCCGAGAGCCTCCGGGGGGTGGTGGCCCAGGTTCTCCTGCGCCGGGCCGACGGCCGGGGTCGGGTCGCAGGGCTGGAGATCCTGGTGAACGTTCCAGCCGTGGGCCATCTGATCCGCGAGGGTAAGACCTTCCAGATCCCCTCGGTGATCCAGACCGGCCGCAGGCAGGGTATGCAGCTGCTGGATCAGCACCTCCTGGAGCTGGTGAACACCAAGGCGATCTCGCCCGAGGAGGCCCTGCGCCATGCTCAGAACCGGGCCCTGTTCGAACGCATGATCACAGCGCCATGAGCCCCGCCCCCCGCCCCCGCCTGGGAGACATCCTGCTCCGAGCCGGCCTCGTGACCTCCTCGGCCCTGGAGCGGGCCCTGGACCGGCAGCAGGTCCAGCCCGGCCGCTTGGGCAGCCATCTGCTGGAGCTGGGTGCCGTAAAGGAGGAGGACCTGGCCAAGGCGCTGTCGATCCAGCACCGGATTCCCCCGTTCCTGCCCTCCCTGTGTCCCGACGACCCCGGGGCCACAAGCCGGGTCCCCGAGGAGCTGGCCCGGCGACGGAGGGCCGTGCCCGTGGCGTGGGACGACAAGCGCAGCGTGCTCCAGGTGGCCATGGCCGATCCCCAGGACCTGGAGGCCCTGGATGAGATCCGGTTCGCCTCGGGCGCCCGAAGGGTGGTGGCCCTCGTGGCCCCGGAGCACGTGGTGGAGCGCGAGATCGGCCGGCGGTACCGAGGCGTGGAGCCGGAGCCCCCGGGCGCGGTCCCCCTGGCCGGAGGGAGGGAGGCGTCTCCTTTGCTGGAGCCCCGGCGGGACGCCAAGCGCAAGGCCCTGGTGGCAGACCCCTCTCCCCGCAGGGCCCGAGCCGTCGCGGCCCTGCTGGAGGCACACGGGCTCCGGGTGACCCGGGCGGGCTCGGCCGCGGAGGCCTCGAACCTCGGGCGACAGGGCGGGTGGGACGAGGTGTGGGTCCACCGCGACTGGTGCGACGCAGTGCCGGGCCGAGACCGGGTGTACTCAGACCCCGTGGCAGAGTGGGCCGAGAGCCTCGGGCCTGCGGACGCGTTCGCCCGGGAGGCCGAGCAGCTGGCCCGGGAGGCGGTGCCGGCCGAGCGCCGGGCCCGGGCCGAGGAGACCGCGGCCCTGGTGAGGCTCCTGGCCGCGCGAAGCGGGATCGGGGGCTGGGACGCCCGATGGCTGATGCTGCGCGCCTGGCGCGCGGCAACCCGGGCCTGGGAGCTCCCTGGGGAGGAACCCGCCCCCCTCGGCATCGAGCTGGCCCGGGCCGCCGTGGCGTTCGCCCGAGCGGTGGAGGAGACGGGCTCGCCGCGGGAGGCCGTGGCCCGGCTCGGCCGGATGTCGGGGCTCGATCCCGACGCGGTCACCGCCGTGACCCGGTTTGTGTCAGGGGCCGATCTGCTGGCCACTCTGGGAGGAGCGCCCCGGGCGCTTGCCCTACTTGCCGCCGAAGGCGGTCCCGAGCCCATCCTTCGGGCCCTGGAAGCGGCCGGCTGGGAGGTGGTCCGGGGTGAGGGGCCGCAGGACACCGAGGGGTTCCAGGTGGTTCTCGTGCCCGTCCGGCCCGGCGTGGAGTGGATCGAGTCAGGGGCCCTGCCCACCACGCCCCCTGTGTTCGTGGTGGGCGAGCTCGCCCACCCTGCAGACATGCTCTACGCCCTGCGCGCCGGTGCCGAGGACGTGATCGAGCCCTCCGCGCACCCGGAGGTGGTGGTGGCCAAGCTGGAGCGGGCCGCGGCCCGTCAGCGGCTGGGCGGCCAGGGCGTGGAGGGCAGCCTCTCGGACCTGACCGTGGCAGAGGTGGTCCAGGTGCTGGCCCACGGGCTGCGCACGGCCGTGGTCCGCATCGAGGGGACGGACGGATCGGGGGAGATTGCCTTGGAGCAGGGCCGAGTCGTGGATGCCCGGGCGGGCGACCTGGTGGGCGAGGAGGCCGTGTACGCCATGGTGGCCTGGGAAGAAGGGCGGTTCCGGATCACCCCCGGCATCGACCCCGACCGGCCCCGCACGGTGCAGGGGGCGGACACCGAGGGCCTGCTGATGGAGGGGTTCCGCCGGCTCGACGAGTCCCGGCGGCAGCAGGGGCTTGAGGGGCCTTCGGCCCGCTAGGCAGCTAGGAGGCAGGAAGCAGACCCCATGCCCGCCGCCGGCAACGGCCCCGGACCAACGCAAGCTACCCTTCCCCGTTGCCCGGCCCCACAGGGGCCGGGGGTTGGCCGAGGGTCGATCCCCGCTCCTACATCACGTCCCATATCTCCGCCAGGCTCACCTCGCCCGCGGCCACGGCCGCGGCCACCTGCTCCGCTAGGCCAGGGCGGACCCGGCCCGCCACGGCGTCCACCCTCCCCTCGCCCCACGACACCCGATACAGCGCGTCGCGCACCCCGGCGTCCACGGGCAGCACCTCGAAGAACGCCCGGCGTCCCGTCACCCCCCTTCCCCCACACCGCTCGCACCCGTCCCCCTCCTGGAACAGGGGGAGGTCGCCCGGGAGCCACCGGTGGAGCGCCTCCCGCTCGGCCGTACCCAGGGAGCACTCCACCCGGCAGCCGGGGCACAGGAGGGGCACCAGGCGCTGATGCACCACGGCCCGGAGCCCGAACAGGGGCAGGTCGCGGGCCCGGGCAGCCAGGTCGGCCAGCGCCTCGGCCAGGCTCGCCTCGGGCGACGCGGCGAGCACCCAACGTCCTCTCACGGCCAGGGAGAGCAGCGGCCCCAGGCCGCCGGGGCCGATCCGATCCACCACGATCCGGCTGAACTCCAGGTGACGCAGCTCGGCCAGCACCTGACGCCGACCGGCCGGGGTGAGGTTGAGCGTCTCCACCTGGAGCACCTCGGGCGCCCGGTAAAACACCTCGTCCTCAATCGTGACCGTCCGGCCTCGGCCCGGGATCTCGGCCAGCAAGGCGAACAGGGTGCTGGCCGCCCCCTCCTCTGAGGGGCTCGTCACCCACACCAACCCTGGCCGCTCCAACGCCGCCCTCAGCTCCCGCTGCTGGGCCGACCGGAGCCCCAGGCCCTCCAGGCTGCGCGGGGGCCCCTCGGGCAGGACCAGGCGGGCCTGGGCCTCCTCCCCGCCCACCCCCCTCAAGATCGACAACCGGAACAGGCGCGCCGCGGCCGGATCGGCCCCGAACGTGAACCGACCCCGCTGGAGCACCCCCCGCACCCGGGAGTCGAGCCCGGCCAGCTGGCGAAGCCGATCCACAAGGATCGTGTGCCAGGTGGCCCCGCCGCGGAACAAAACCCCTCCGTCCAGGTCCTCGGCCCGAAGCTCCCCCTCCACCAGCCGCAGGTGGAGCCCCCCGCGGGCCTCGGCGACGACCGCCTCGAGCAGCCGCCGCAACAGGGCATTGCCCGTGGGATCGGAGAGCACCTCGTCCTCGCAGCCCTCGCACACCCCCACCTCCCGCACCCCCGTATCCATGGGGCCGCCCGGGCCGTGAAGCCGCTCCAGGGCCCCCTCGATCTCCTCCCGCAGGGCCGCCACCACCCGCAAGGGCATCCCCAGGCGGCGCTCCAGGTCGGTCAGCGCAGCCCGATCGGAGGGATCGGCCGCCGCCACCACGAGGGGCGCACCAGCCTCCTCCTCTTCGGGGATCCGATACAGGGGCAGCACCCCGTAACGGCGGCACAGGTCCGGAGGCACCAGAGCCAGGGCGTCCGGGTCCAGGGCCGCGGGGTCCGGGTGCACCAACGGCAGATCCATCTGCTCGGCCAGGGCCCACCGCACGGCCTGCTCGTCCAGGACCCCTTGCTCCAACAGGATCTCACCCAAAGGCCGGCCGGTGCTCTCCTGGGTCTCCAGAGCCCGATCCAGGTCGGCTCGACCCAACAGGCCCCGCTCCACCAGGAGCTCCCCGAGCCGTTGCTGCGGACGGGACATTTCTCTCCTCCTGGGCATCAATTTCACCCTTTGGGGGGATGCGCCCCCTCCCCGACGGTGGTAGCGTTCCCCCATCCTTTGGGGAATCGGCGAACGGGAGGGGGACCATGGGGGCAAACGGGGAACGTCCGACGGTGTTACTCATCGACACCGACCCGGACATTCTGAACCTCTTGGATTACGTGTTTCGCAGCGAAGGGTTTGGCACGATCTGCTGCACCGATCCGGGTGAGGCGGTCCGGCACGTGCTCCAGGGGGGGGTGGACTGCGCGGTGGTGGACCTCCACCACGCGCACACGCCGGAAAGCCTGGGGTTCCTGTCGGCGGTGCGGTCGTCGCCCCTGGCGAAGGGGATCCCGGTGCTCGTGACGTCGGCAACCCTGCATGCGGAAACCGTCAAGCAAGCCCTCAAGCTCGGGGCCCGGAGGTTCATTCCGAAGCCGTTCTACCCTTCGGAGATCCTGAGCGAGGTCCGGGCCGCCGTGAGCCAGGCGGCCTAGCCCGGACGACCCGGGGCTTTGCCGCAAAGCCGCGGGGTATGCGCAAGCATTGAGAGCCTCCACCGCTGTCTGGGCTAAGCTCCCGGAAGCTCTTCCGGGGGGAAGAGCGGCCCTTCCCACCGGGGAAAGGTTTCCCTCACCTTTCCCCGGTGGAGCAGGGTTCTGACGGCCCGGCACCCCTCCTCCCCCAGATCCAGACTGAACCGGTTTACATACAGATCGATGTGCCGGCGCATCACCGCCTCGTCCATCTCCTGGGCGTGGGCCCGTACGTACGCCAGGGGCTCGTCCGGGTGGTCCAGGGCGTAGGCAACGCTGCGCCGAAGCACCCGCTGCACCCGGACCGGGTCCACGCCGGCGCCGCGCCGCAGGACGATCCCCCCCAACGGCACCGGCATCCGAAACCGCTCCTCCCACCACACTCCCAGGTCCTCGACCGCCACCAAACCGAACCGCCCGAACGTGAACCGGCCTTCGTGGATCACCAGCCCGCAGGCCACCTCGCCCCGGGCCACGGCCGGCATGACCTCGTGGAATACCATGGGTACGGTCTCCATGGCCCGGCCCGCGCGCAGCTCCAGCAGCCGACAGGCGGTGGTCCGGAGCCCGGGCACGGCCACCGGCCCCGTCAGCAGCTCGTCCATGGGCCGCGGCTCCCGGGCCACCACCAGGGGGCCGCACCCCCAACCCAAGGCGCCGCCCGATCGCAGGCACCAGTACCGGGCAGCCAGATCTCCCACCACGCCGTAGCTCACCTTCGACATGGGGAGCCGGCCGTCCAAGGCCCAGGCGTTCAGGGTCTCCACGTCCTCGAGCACCGGCTCGAACCGAAGACCCTCGGTGTCCACCCGGCCGTGGACCAAGGCGTAGAACAGGAACGTGTCGTTGGGGCAGGGGGAAAAGCCGAGACGGATCACGGACATGGGGCACCGTTGGGAAGAGGTCATACCGAGTTGCATTCAAACCGAGAGTTCTCGTCGGGCGGGGCCAATGGCTTTGAATGTACTAAGGCCTACGAAGGTATTGCCGGACGCGGGTGGGGGGCTGGCTCCGGCCGGGCGCGAGTGCGGCACCCCTTTCGCCGCGCCTTCGCATGCCGTCGTCAGCCCGGTAGGTCGGGGCGCCGGTGGCGGAAGTTCCTGAACTTCCAAGGCGATTCCTGCTTGGTGAGGGCGCGGCGACGTGAGGGGCCGCGCCCGGCTCTCCACCAGCCCCCCACCCGCTGGTTCCCTTGTGAACGCCGGAGATCTGGCAATACTTCCGTTGGTATTAATAACTTGGTATCAGAAGAGCGTGAGCTGCTCGCGGCCGCCGTCGCCTTTCTTTCGGGCCCCGCGGGTGGGTCGCCTTTGTCGGGGTGGGGTGGGCGGGTCCGGCTCCGGCTGGGGGGCCACAAACCCAGCCTCCAGGTCGCGGATCATCGCGTCCAGGGCCGGGTCCCGGCGGCGGCGCTCCTCGGTGCGGCGCACGGACATGTGCACCGAGGTGTAGTCGAGCCCGAACGCCCGGCCGATGTCCCGGAGAGTGAGGCCCGTGTACCGACGGGCGAGGTACAGGGCAACCTTCCGAGCCAACACCCGCTGGTACTTCCCCCGGACCACCTGCTCGGGGGTGAGCCCGGTGTACTCGGCCACCCGCCCGACCACGGCGTTGAGGTCGCTCACCGGATCGGGCCGGCCGAACCCCACCATCTCCCGCAGGTCCCGCCCCTCCACCAGCTCCCGCACCCGGTCCCTCAGGGCCTCGCCCCCCAGCACCACCTGCTTCCATACCCGGTCCCAGGGAGGGGGCGACGGCCGCCGGGTCTCGCGCTCGAGGAGCGTCTGGTACGCCTCCCTCCCGCCGGCGAGCGCCAGCACCCGATCGATGGTGACCGACCCGGGGCCGCCGGTCCCGTAGGCCTGCGCGCTGGACGGCCCGTAGGCCACGGCCGCGGCCGCGAGCCCCTTGCGCACGGGGTTGAGGTGGACGTGGACCGACAAGGGCACCAGCCACTCCTCCGGGTCCACCAGCACCGACCGATACCGCCCCCGGAGCACGGGTCCGTCCCCCCGCCTTCGGGCGGACACGAACCCGTTCCACCGGTGGATCGCTTGGGAGAGGTTCGCCCGGGGGGTCTCCACCAGCAGATGGTAGTGGTCGGGCAACAGGCAGTAGGCATGTATCCGCACCCCGTAGGCGTCCACTAGATCCGCGAGCCGGGCGGCCAGGGCCAGGGCCTCGTCCTCGGACCGGAACAGCTTCCGCCGGGGCAGGGCCTTTCCGGTCACCAGATGGACGGCCCCCGGGAACTCCACGCGAAGCGGTCGTGCCATGGCATCTCCGGGGCTAAGGGAAACCCAAAAGGGGATTCCTACCAGCCCCGGCACACCGGGTTCAAGGCCCGAAGCCCTGACGCAGCATCCGGCCGAGGGGAATCCGTCCCTGGGGCCACCCCGTCTCCCTGCGGTACAGCCCGTCCACCGCGTCCGCGAGCAGGGTCAGGCGCTCCTCCTCGAGCACCAGGGTGCCGGGGACGTCCGCGCCGGCCAGCCCCTGGAAGTTCTCGGGGCAGTGGTGAAGGACGGCCCGCCCCGCCTCCCGGCGGAGCAAGAGCAGGCCGTGGGTGCGGCACACCACGGGCCGATGGCCGTAGCTCAGGCAGATCCCGCCATGGAGCAGGGGGCACCCGGATGGTCCCGCGTCCAGATTGCTCCGCACCATCTCTCGAGCCGCACGGGGCAGCTCCCGGGTGCCCTCCCACAGGTAGGCGGCCTCTACCGGCCGAAGGTGCAGCACCTGGTCGCAGCACGCGTCGCAGCCCGGCCGGCAGCCCACGGCATCCCCCAATACGCGGACCACCCGGTCCCAGAACGTCTCGATCCGGGAGTGCAGGGTCAGCAGCGCCCGACGCGCCTCGCCCGCCGGTCTGGGGGGAAGGTTCATCCCTCCTCCGCTGAGCGGTCGGCAAAGGCCTTGAGCAGGTCCACCGGCACGGGGAACACCACGGTCTTGGCACCGCTGGAGGCACTGACCTCAAGCAGGGTCTGGAGGAACCGCAGCTGGATGGCGGTGGGCTCCTTCCCGATGGTCTGGGCGGCGGCGGTGAGCTTCTCGGCGGCCTGGAACTCACCCTCGGCCGCGATGATCTTGGCGCGCCGCTCCCGCTCGGCCTCGGCCTGCCGGGCCATGGCCCGCTGCATCTCGGTGGGTAGGTCGATGTGCTTAAGCTCCACGGTCGAGACCTTCACCCCCCAGGGATCGGTGTGCCGGTCCAGGATCTCCTGGAGCTTCTGGTTGATCTTCTCCCGATGGGACAGGAGCTCGTCCATCTGGGCCTCCCCCGACACGCTCCGTAGTGTGGTCTGGGCGAGCTGACTCGTGGCGTAGAGGTAGTCCTCCACCTCCACGATCGCCTTCATCGGATCGATGACCCGGAAGTACACCACCGCGTTCACCTTGACCGACACGTTGTCGGCCGTGATCACGTCCTGGGGTGGCACGTCGTGGGCCACGGTACGCAGGCTCACCTTCACCATCCGGTCCACGAACGGGATGAGCAGGATGAGCCCCGGCCCTTTCACCCCGATGGCCCGCCCGAGCCGGAAGACCACGGCCCGCTCGTACTCCCGAAGGATCCGGATGGCCGAGACCACGAACACCAGCAGCACGAAGATGAACACCGGAAGGAACAAAAGGACGTTGGGCATGACAACTCCTCCTCGGTCGTCTGGGCGGCCGGATCGCCGCCGTGGGGTCTGCGGCTCTCCGCTCACCGCCCCTCGGGTTCGATCTCCTGGGCCGGCCGCACCGTGAGAGTGAGCCCTTCGACCCGGACCACTTCCACCGGGGTCCCCGCATCCACGGACTCGGCGCTTCGGGCGTTCCAGTACTCCCCGTGCACGAACACCCGGCCCACCCGACCCGGCTCCAACGGCTCGACGGCCTGGCCCCTCTCACCCACCAGACCCTCCTGCCCCCCCAGGCGTCGAGCCTTCTGCGCGGCCAGCCCTTTGCCGACCGCGAACGCGAAGAACGCCACGGTCCCGGCCACCGCGGGAACCAGCACGGACCAGCTCACCCGATAGTACGCCGCGCTGGACTTGAACAGCATCAGGCTCCCCAGCACGAGGCACACCACCCCCCCCACGGTGAGGAGCCCAAACGAGGTGATCTTCACCTCCAGGACCAGGAGCACCAACCCTAGCAGGATCAGCAGCACCCCTCCGTACCGGAACGGCAGGGTCTGAAGGCCGACGAAGGCCAGGATGAGGCACAGCCCCCCGAGCACCCCTGGGAAGATGCTTCCCGGGTTGGCCAACTCGAAGAAGAGGCCGTAGAACCCCAGCAGCAACAGCAGGTAGGCCACGTTGGGATCGGACAGCACCCGCAGGATCCGGTGCCGGAGCCCCATGGGCACCGGCTCGACCCGGGCGCCCTTCAATCGGAGTTCGATCTCGGCCGTACCGAACCGGACCCTGCGGCCGTCCAGGTCGGCCAGCAGGGCGTCCACAGAGGGAGCCAGCACGTCCACCACCCCCCGTTCCAGGGCCTCCTGCGCGGCCAGGCTCCGGCTCTCCCGCACCGCCTCCTCGAACCACCGGGGATCTCGCCCCCTCTGGCGGGCCAGGGACCGCAGGTAGGCGGCCGCGTCCTCCTCGGCCTTTTGGGCAAGGGTCCCCCCGCCATCGCCCCCCCCGATAGCCACCGGATGAGCCGCGCCCAAGTTCGTGCCCGGCGCCATGGCCGCCACGTGGGCCGCGGCCACGACGAACAGCCCGGCGCTCGCGGCCCGGGCCCCTGCCGGCCCCACCCAGGCCACCACCGGCACGGGGCTGCGCAGCACGGCCCGGACGATCCGCCGCATCGAGGCGTCCAAGCCCCCGGGGGTGTCGATCCGAAGGATCACCACCGGCGACCGCACCGGGTCCACCCGGGCCAGGGCATCCTCCACGTACTCGGCCGCCACGGGTCCGATGGGCCCCTCCACCTCCACCAGAGGCACCACCACGGCCCGGCCGGCCGCGACGGGCAGGGTGAAAACGACCATCAGGGCAAAGAGGATCCGGACGGGCATGGGGCCAAGATACCACGCCGGAGCCTTCAGACCAGGGGACGGTGCGCGGCCGGGAGAGACGGCCCCGGCGTTTCCCGCGGCTGGCCCCCCGACTCCTTGACACCTCCCGGTGTTGCCGATACATTCGCGTGCCTCAAACTTGGTAAAAACCCGTTCATCGCACGAGCTCTGGGGAAAGGAGGCGGCCATGGCCAGCCAGGGTGAGAGCCTCATCCGAAAGACCCAGAAGGGAATTTCGGTTCTGGCGTTCGAGACCACCAAGCAAAGCCGGATCCTGAAGCGACGGATGCGCATCGCGGCCCTCCAGAAGGAGATCAAAGCGGATCTCCGGGACCTGGGGAACCTCGTGTACAACGCCGTGATCAACGACCAGCCGGGGATCCTCGAGGAAGAGGAGGTGAAGCTTCTGGTCGAAAGCATTCGGAAGAACCGGGAGGAGATCGAGCATCTGCGGGACGCCATCGCCCGGCTGAGCCGCGCCCGCAAGCACTTTCCCGAGCAGGAGGAAAGGGCAGAGCCGGGGCCCGAGGCCCCGGAAGCCGGCCCGGGCGAGCCGCCCGTGACCGAGGCGGAGCCGGCGGCCGCGGCCCCCGTGGTCGAGGAGGCCGGCCCGGAGGAGAAGGGCCAGGAGGCGGTGCTGGAGCCCGAACCGGCCCCGGACGAGGTGAAGGCAGAGGAGGAGCCGGCCGTGCCCCCCCCACCGGGGACCGACCCCGGCCACCCCTCGGGGGAGGGGGAGACAGAGAAGGAAGAAAAATCGTAAGCAGACGAAAATGCTCCCGAATGGAGGCGGCCGGACGGGCCGCCTCTTTTTTGTCTACAAAATCGGGGTTGACCCACTAGATCTTGAAGTTGTATGTACCCACTCCACTACATGTCGTTGCAGTCCGCTGCATCCGGCTCGCAACGCTCCCGCTAGCCCGCATGATTCATGAGCGTTGGTCGCAAAACCGTCGAGTGTGCGTCAGCTCGGGGCAAGCGCAGCAACGAGGGGCGCAGGCGTACGGGACGGTACGTCGAGCCCCGAGGCGCGAGCACGCCCCGAGATGGCGTGCAATCGGCGGTTGCAGCAGAAGGCTTCATGAATCATGCGGGTTAGACCGGCTCCCACCCCTCAGGAGGTCGTCCCCATGCCCCAATCGGCCGCCCGCGTCATCCCCCTGGAGATCGAGCCCGCCTTCTCCGACAACGCCTTGGTGGTGCTGCGGAAACGCTACCTCAGAAAGCACCCGGACGGCACCCCGGCGGAGACCCCGAAGGAGATGCTGTGGCGGGTGGCCCGGGCCGTGGCCGAGGCCGACCGGGGCTACGACCCAGAGGCCGACGTGGAGCAGACCGCCGTGGCCTTCTACCAGGCCATGGCCCGGCTGGAGTTCCTGCCCAACTCCCCCACGCTCATGAACGCGGGCCGGGAGCTGGGCCAGCTCTCGGCGTGCTTCGTGCTGCCCGTGGACGACAGCATGGAGAGCATCTTCGAGGCCGTGAAGAACACGGCACTCATCCACAAGTCGGGCGGGGGGACCGGGTTTAGCTTCTCGCGGATCCGGCCCAAGAACGACATCGTGCGCTCCACCAGCGGGGTCTCGTCGGGCCCCATCAGCTTCATGAAGGTGTTCGACACGGCCACCGAGATGATCAAGCAGGGGGGAACCCGGCGGGGCGCCAACATGGGCATCCTCCGGGTAGACCACCCCGACATCCTGGAGTTCATCTCCGTCAAGTCCGACCCCACCGTGCTCACCAACTTCAACCTCTCGGTGGCCATCACCGAGGCGTTCATGGAGGCGGTGCGCTCCGACGGCAAGTACGACCTGGTGAACCCCCGAGACGGCCGGGTGGCGGGCCAGCTGCGGGCCCGGGAGGTGTTCGACCGTATTGTGGACGAGGCGTGGAGGTCGGGGGAGCCCGGCATCGTGTTCATCGACCGGATCAACCGCGACAACCCCACGCCCCACGTGGGCGCGATCGAGTCCACCAACCCCTGTGGGGAGCAGCCCCTCCTCCCCTACGAGTCGTGCAACCTGGGCAGCGTCAACCTGGCGCGCATGGTCAAGGACGCAGAGGTGGACTGGGAGAAGCTCCAGGAGACCGTGCGGCTGGCCGTGCACTTCCTCGACAACGTGGTGGACGTGAACCGCTACCCCCTGGAGGAGATCGCTCGCGTGACCCGGGCCAACCGCAAGATCGGCCTGGGGGTCATGGGGTGGGCCGACCTCCTGTTCCGGCTCGGCATTCGGTATGGATCGGGCGAGTCCGTGGCCTTGGCCCGCCGGCTCATGGGGTTCGTGGACCGGGTGGCCCGGGAGGCCAGCGAGGAGATGGCGGCGGAGCGGGGGCCGTTCCCCAACTTCCAAGGCTCGGTGTACGACCGGCCGGGAACCCGGCCGCTTCGCAACGCCACCCGGACCACGATCGCCCCCACCGGCACCATCTCGATCCTGGCCGGGTGCTCGTCGGGCATCGAGCCGGTTTTCTCTCTGGCGTTCGTGCGCCGGGTGCTCGACGGCGAGGAGCTCGTGGAGGTGAACCCGGTGTTCGCCGAGACGGCCCGACAGCGGGGGTTCGACGCCCCCGAGGTCTTACGACGGATCGCCCAAGGGGCGTCCCTCTCCGAGGTGGCCCAGGTGCCGGGGGACGTGAAGGAGGTGTTCGTCACGGCCCACGACATCGACCCCCAGGCCCACCTAGAGATGCAGGCGGCGTTCCAGGAGCACACGAACAACGCCGTGTCGAAGACCGTGAACTTCCCCCGGGCGGCCACCCGGCAGGACGTGGCCCGGGCGTTCTGGCTGGCCTACGAGCTGGGGTGCAAGGGGCTCACCATCTACCGGGACGGGAGCCGGGAGAGCCAGGTCCTGGTCACGCCCTCCTCCGATCCGAAGAAGCCGGCCGAGGAGCCGGTGCGAAAACGGGACCGGCCACGGGTGCTCGCGGGCAAGACCTACCAGATGCAAACGGGGTGCGGCCCGCTGTACGTCACGATCAACGAGGACGACCAGGGGCTGTTCGAGGTGTTCACCACCATGGGCAAGGCCGGCGGGTGCGCGGCGAGCCAGTGCGAGGCCATCGGCCGCCTGGTCTCGCTGTCCTGGCGCTCCGGGGTCCCGCCCGAGCCGGTGGTGCGGCAGCTCCGGGGCATCTCGTGCCACAAGCCGGCGGGGTTCGGGCCGAACCGAGTGATGTCGTGTGCGGACGCGCTCGCCATCGCGGTGCACCAGCACCTGGCCCCGGAGCAGGAGATCGAGAAGCACGTAGACGTGGGTGGGGCGTGCCCCGAGTGCGGCGACGCCTTGGAGCACGAGGAGGGATGCGTGCTGTGCCGCAGCTGCGGGTACTCCGAGTGTGGATAGCCGGGGGCCTCGCGGTCCTCGGTGGCCCCCCTCGGTGGCCGGGGCGCCCGGGCCCTCCGGGCTGCCGCCTCCAAGGGTGTTCGGGGCCCCGCCGTCCAAACCTGATCCTTTCCCCTTCCGGCCCCCTGGACTACAATGGGGGCCGTTCGCTTGTCTGGGAGGAGAGATCAGCCATGAGCGAAAGGGACGTCTCCGAAGGCCGCGACACCTCGCACCGGGGATCGTGGTTTCGGCTGCCCGGGAAAACCCGATGGCACAGCGAGGCACACCGGGAGTACGGGGTGCTGTGGTCCCTGTGCGGGGTGCGGACGATCGCGATGCAGGCCGAGACGAAGGAGAACCTGGGCGAGGACGATCTGGCCTGCGTCCGATGCACGGGCATGAGGGACTGAGGTGGAGGACCGCCGCATTCCGGTGGAGGAGCTGATCCAGTTCCCCACGCGGTTCTCGTTCAAGGCGATCGGGCACCACACACCCGCGAGTTCGCCCCCTCGGCGTACCAGGCGGTGCGCTCCGCGGTGGGCGGGGATCGGGACGTGGAGCTCCGGACTCGGCTGAGCCGGAGGGCCGCGTACGTGTCGGCCACGGTCACGGCGCGGATCGACTCGGCCGAGGAGCTCAAGACCGTGTACGCCGCCCTGTGGAAGCTGGACGGCGTGATCACGGTGCTGTGAGTCCGTGACGGGTGAAGGAACTCCCGGGAAACCGAGGGTCATGTATCGCACCTTCGTTGTTTTGCCCACGATTCTCCTCTTCCTCTCGGGCTGCGCCGGCCGGTCGCTGCCCCCTCGAGAGCCCCTTCCGGCGGAGGGCCCTCACCTGCGCAACATCCGCCAGCTCACCTTTGATGGAGACAACGGCGAGGCGTACTTCTCCTGGGACGGCACCCGGCTGATCTGGCAGTCAAACCGCGGCGGGGCCGGGTGCGACAAGATCTGGGTCATGAACGCCGACGGCACCGGCAAGCGCCGGGTGAGCCCCGCCCGCGGGGCCCACACCTGCTCGTTCTTCTTCCCGGGCGACCGGAAGATCGTGTACGCCTCCACGGCCCCCCCGGCCGGGGACTGCCCGCCCCGGCCCGCTCCCCCACCGGGCCGGCGGTACGTGTGGCCCCTGTTCCCCTACGACATCTTCGTGGCCGATGCGGACGGCTCGAACCCGGTTCGGATCACGGACAACCCGGCCTACGACGCCGAACCGATCGTGTCGCCCGACGGCACCAAGATCGTGTTCGGCTCGAAGCGGGACGGAGACTTCGACATCTACGTGATGGACGCCGACGGCTCGAACGTCCGGCGCCTGACCCGCTGGGTGGGGTACGACGGCGGCCCCTGGTGGTCCCCCGACGGTACCAAGATCGTGTGGCGGGCCTGGCACCCCCAGACCCCCGAGGAGAAGGACCTGTGGCGCGAGTGCATGGAGAACGACTACATCGTGCCCGTGCCCCTGGACCTGTGGGTCATGGACGCCGACGGCTCAAACCAGCGCCGCATCCTCGCGAACGGAGCCACCAACTGGGCCCCCTCGTGGCACCCGGACGGCCGCCGGATCGTGTTCTCGAGCAACATGGACGACTGGAGGCCCGAGCTGGACAGGTACGGCCACAACTTCGAGCTGTACCTGATCGGCCTGGACGGAACGGGTCTGGAGCGGATCACGTTCAACCGGGTGTTCGACGGGTTCCCCATGTTCGGCCCGGACGGGAAACGCCTGGTGTGGGCCTCGAACCGGAACCCCCGGAAGCCCCGGGTCACCGACATCTTCGTGGCCGAGTGGGTGGAGTAGCCGCACCCCGTGGGCCCGTCCGCGCTGCTTCGTCGCCACGCCTTCGTGCTGGGGCTCGGGGCCGTGGCGGGCCTGGTGCTGTGGAACCCCGGGGGGCTGCCCCAGGCCCTGGGCCTGTGGCTCAAGGCTCACCGGGCTCCGGACGCGGTGATCGCCGCGATCTTCCTGCTGTCGGGGCTGCGGCTGTCCGTGCGCTCCGCCCTGGCCGGCGCAGCGGACCTGCCGGTGGTGGCCCTGGGGTTCGCGGGGATTTTCGTCGTCTCGCCCCTGCTGGCCCTGGGGTTCTCGGTGCTTCCCCTGGCCCCGGGGCTCGTGGTGGGGCTCTTCCTGGTGGCCTCGATGCCCACCACCCTGACCACCGGGGTGGTCATGACCGCGGCCGCCGGGGGCAACGAGGCCACCGCGTTGGTGATCACCCTGGCGGCCAATGCCTTGGCCGTGGCGGCCGTGCCGGCGATTCTGCCTGGGCTCCTGGGAGCGGCCCGGGCCGTACCCCCCGACCTGTTCGAGCGGGGGGCCATGGCGGCCCGGATCGCCGGCCTGGTGCTGGCTCCCCTCGCCCTGGGGATGGCCGTCCGCAGCCGGGCCCCGGAGGCGTTCATCCGGGCCGGACCGGGGCTCAGGCGGGCCAGCCTGGGGCTCGTGCTCACCATTGTGGGTATCGCCGTGGCCGGGTCCCGGGACGCTTTGCTGGCGCACCCCGAGGATCTGGCCACGGCCGTCGGTCTCTCGGCCGCGTTCCACGCAACGGTGCTGGCCTGCCTGTTCGGCCTGGTGCATCTGGCCCGGATCGGGCCGGGCCGCAGGGAGGCCGCGATCTTCATGGGCGGCCAGAAGACCCTGCCCCTGGCGGTGCTCCTCCAGACCTCGCTGTTCCCCGGGGTGGGGCAGGCCCTCGTGGTGTGCGTGGTGCACCACCTGACGCACCTGCTCATGGACGGCTACCTGGTGGGCCGCCTGGCGCACCGGCGACCGTCGGTTTAGGATCGCAGGCAACGGGGTGCCGGTGACCAAGCCGCCCGGGCGTTTTCCCGGTAACCACAGGAAAACACAGGCATCTAAAAACCGACCGAGGACCGGCTCCACTCGCCGAGGGACTTTTCCATGACCGAGACCGGCCCCTGCTGCCCTGCATCGGAAACGAGCGGCCCCCTTCCCATGGCGCAGCCGTGCTGTCCCCCGCCGGAATCCACTGTCCGGCCCACGGCCGAGATCTGTTCCGGGCCGGACCGATCGGCCGAGCCCTGCTGCGGGTCGGCCTCCGAGGCGGCCGGGCCCAGGTGGGCCGATCGGGAGCAGCCGGGCTACCGGGTCTGGCCGTTCGTGGAGGACTGGATCGAGACCGCGGTCGGCGCCGTGCCCGTGGTGTCGGCCCGCCTCGGCTGGGGGGACGTGCTCGGTCGGTGGGCCATGCGCTGGGGCATCGGCCGCGACCGGTACCGGATCGCGCCGGGCCTGTACGCGGTGGGCCGACCCACGCCGGACTCCCCGGTGGTGGTCACGGCCAACTACAAGATGACCTTCGACCTGGTGCGGAAGGACCTGCGGGGGGTGGACGCGTGGATCCTGGTGCTCGAGACCCTGGGCATCAATGTGTGGTGCGCGGCCGGCAAGGGCACCTTCGGCACCGACGAGCTCGTGGCCCGGGTCCAAAGGGTGGGGCTGGACCGGGTAGTGAGCCATCGCACCCTGGTCGTGCCCCAGCTCGGGGCCACCGGTGTGGCGGCCCACGAGGTGCGCCGTCGCAGCGGGTTCCGGGTGGTGTACGGGCCGATACGCAGCCGGGACCTGCCCGCGTTCCTGCGGGGGGGCATGAAGGCCTCCCCAAGCATGCGCAGGGTCACGTTCTCGCTGGGGGAGCGGCTCGTGCTCACCCCGGTGGAGCTGCGGGTGATCCTGATGCGGCCCAGCCTGACCCTGGCCGTCCTGCTCCTGGTGCTGGGCGGCATCGGCCCGGGCGGCTACTCCCTGGCCGGCGCGCTCCAGCGGGGCGGGGCCGCGGCGGGCGCCCTGGCCGCGGGGGTCCTGGCCGGAGCCGTGGTCGCCCCGGCGCTGCTCCCTCGGCTTCCGGGCCGAATGTTCGCAGCCAAGGGGGTGTGGACCGGGCTGGCGGTGACGCTCGTGCTTGCCGTTCGGTTCGGGACCCGCCTCAACGGGTGGGGGGTCGTGGCCCTGGCGCTCGCCGTGACGACGACCTCGTCCTACTGCGCCATGAACTTCACGGGGTCCACGCCGTTCACCTCGCCCTCGGGCGTGGAAAGGGAGATGCGTCGGGCCCTCCCTTGGCAGATCGGCGCGGCCGGCTTGGCCCTGGTGGCCTGGATGGTCTCGGCCTGGAGCTTTTAGGGGCTGGACCCGGCGGGAAACGGCCGCCCACCTGCCCAGCGGTCCGAAGGCCCCACCGTCTAGAGACTAGAAACTAGAGACTAGGGGAACCGGGGACTTCGGACCGTTGGGCAGGCGCTTTATCAGGGTCCATGCCCCCCGAGACCGTAAGGTGACGCCAAAGAGGCGTGGTCACGCTTGGAACGCTGGGAGATCACAGAGGTTTTCAAGCCTTCTGGCATCCTAGCCTTCCAGATTCCTAGCCTTTGAGCCTCCCAGCGGGCCGAAGACCCCAGACCGAGGACCAACAACTGACGACCGGAGACCGAAGTCACATGGAAGGTTTTCGTTACCTCGACGGGGTGGCCACCCTGGAGCTGGACGTGGACCGGTGCGTGGGGTGCGGCCTGTGCGAGACCGTGTGCCCCCACGGCGTGCTGGCCGTGTCCGAGGGCAAGGCCCAGATCACCGATCGGGACGGCTGCATGGAGTGCGGGGCCTGCGCCCGCAACTGCCCCGTGGAGGCGCTGAGCGTGAGCGCCGGCGTGGGGTGCGCCGGGGCCATCATCAAGAGCTGGCTCACCGGCGCCTCCCCCACCTGCGGGTGCGAGGGCGGCGGAGGCTGCTGACCTCGCGCCTTCGGCATTCCCCTCAGCTCTGCGTCCCGTACACCCCCAGGGCCGCGGCCACGGCCGCGCCCCGGTCCACCGGGGCCCCGGCGTCGGCCAGCACCGCCTCCAGGGCCCCGAGGCACACCAGCACGTTTTGCCGCCTGGCCGCGTACCCCATGAGCCCGATCCGCCACACCCGGCCGGCGAACGCCCCCAAGCCGGCACCGATCTCCAGGCTGTAGTCCTCCAGCAGCCGGCGCCGCACCGCGGCCTCGTCCACCCCATCGGGGGCGAACACCGCGTTGAGCTGGGGCAGCCGATGGGGCTCGTCCACCACGAACCCCAGGCCCATGGCCTCGAGCCCGGCCCGTAGGGCCCGATGGTGAAGGCGGTGGCGCTGCCACGCGTTCTCGGTCCCTTCCTCCCGCAGCAGGGTCAGGGCCTCGTGCAGGGCGTACAGCCCGTTCACCGGCGCGGTGTGGTGGTAGGTGCGCTTGCCGTCGCCCCCCCAGTAACCCAAGACCAGGTTGAGGTCCAGAAACCAGCTCTGCACCGGTGCCTTGCGGGACCGTACCTTTTCGAGCGCGCGCTCCCCGAACGTGAGCGGCGCCAGCCCGGGCACGCACGACAGGCACTTCTGGCTGCCGCTGTACACCGCGTCGAGGCCCCACTCGTCCACCCGCACCGGCATGCCGCCCAGGGAGGTGACCGTGTCCACGATGGTCAGGCACCCGTGATCCCGGGCGATCCGGGCCAGGGTCTGGGCGTCGGAGGCCGCGCCGGTGGAGGTCTCCGCGTGCACGAACGCCACGATCTTGGCCTCTGAATGCTGCCGGAGGCTCTCCTCCAGCTTGTCCGGATTCACCGGCCGGCCCCACTCGTCGTCCACCACCACGGCCCGGCCGCCGCACCGCTCCACGTTCTGGCGCATGCGCTCGCCGAACACGCCGTTGCGGCACACCACCACCGTGTCCCCTGGCTCCACCAGGTTCACGAAGCACGCCTCCATGCCGGCCGATCCCGGCGCGGACACGGCAAAGGTCACCTCGTTGCGGGTCTGGAACGCGTAGCGCAGCAGCTCCTTGAGCTCGTCCATCATCCGGACGAACTCGGGGTCCAGGTGGCCCACCGTGGGCCGGGCCAGGGCCTGGAGCACCCGGGGATGAATGTCCGATGGACCGGGCCCCATCAGGATCCGCTGAGGGGGGTGGAACGAAGACATCTTTCGGATTCCTCCATGTATTTTCCGCTAGGACGCTAGGAGGCTGGGACGCTAGGACGCATGAAAACCTCCAGAATTCCCATACGTTCTAGTTTCTAGTTTCTAGTCTCTAGTCTCCAGTTTCTGGCCTCCAACCTCTGCCTCGCGGCCTTCCCGAGCCTACGAAACGGTTTCGGACACGTGCCCCTCCAGTACCTCCTCCAGCTCCTTGGCGATCTCGTGGGCCGCCTCGACCGTGGGCATGGTGAGGGGGGACCGGACTCCGCCGCCCTTGTACCCCCGCATGGACAGGGCCAGCTTGAGCCCCCCGATGCCGTGGGTCACGGTCACCAGCCTGGCCAACCGGGCGATCCGGCGCTGGAGGGCGAGCGCCTCCTGGTGGTCCCCCCGACGAAACGCCTCGTACAGGGTCACGCACGCCTCGGGAGCGCAGTTGGCCACCGCCAGGATGGCGCCCACGGCCCCCACGCACAGGGCGGGGTAGGCCACACCCGCGTTCCCCACGAACACCGCGAACTCCTCGGGGACCACGCGGCAGGTCTCGGCCAGCGAGCCCACGTTGCCCGAGCTGTCCTTCAGGCCCACGATGTTGGGGTGCTCGGCCAGCCGGGCCACGGTCTCGGGCGACAGGGCCACCCCCGTGAACTGGGGCACGCTGTAGAGGAGCACAGGGATCGGCGAGTCGTCCGCCACCCGACGGAAATGGGCCTCCTGCCGGTCGGCGGTCATCTGGCCCTTGAAGTAGTGGGGCGTGATCACCAGGGCGCAGTCGGCCCCGAGCTCGGCGGCCCGGCGGGTGGCACGCACCGCATCCCGGGTGGACTCGCGGCCGGTGCCGGCCATCAGGATCCGGTCGGCAGGGATCGCCTCCCGGGCCGCGGCCAGCACCTGGTCCCGCTCCCGGTCGTCCAGGTACACGGCCTCGCCGTTGGACCCGAGAACCAGGTATCCGGCGAGCCCGGTACGGTTCCACAGGCCGAGGTTCGTCCGGAACGCGTCCAGGTCCACCTCGTCGGCCCGGAACGGGGTCACCACCGGGGGCAGAATCCCTTCGAGCTTTCGCACACGGCACCTCCCTGGGGATACGGGTCCAAGAAACGCCCTAGTATTCCACTGTTCGACCGGAACGCAAGCCAGGTGTCATCCCCTGCGGGACCCGCGCCGGGCACGGCGGCCCCCAGGGGCCCGGCCCAGGTAGACCACATGGCGACGCGCCCCTGTGACCGGCCGGTGCACCCGCACCGAGAACCCGGCGTGGCGCAGGGCCTTCTCGAACCCGGGGTCGTGGTCCTCGCCCCACACCGCGAACACCCCGCCCGGTCGAAGCGCCCTCCGGGTCGCCTCCACCGCGGCCGTACCGTACAGGGGGTGGTCCCGGCGGCGGGAGCTCAGGTGGGGCCCCTGGTACAGGTCGAGCACCACGGCGTCCCAGGCCTCGCCCCCGGCCCGAGCGAAGCGCCGGACCACGTGGGCCACGTCGGCCACCTCCACCGTCACCCGTGGGTCGGCCACGGCCCGGTCCGTCAGCCCCGCCAGGGGACCCCGGCACCATCCCACGACGGTCGGGTTGATCTCGACCACCCGAACCCGTCCCCCCCGGGGCAGGAGGTCCAGAATCGTTCGGAGCGTGTACCCCATGCCCAGCCCTCCCACCAGAACCTTGGGACTCCGGCGTCCGGCCAGACCGGCACAGGCCAGCTCGCCCAGGGCCACCTCGGACCGGTGGGCGGCGCTCGACATGAGCACCCGTCCGGCCACGGTGATCAGGTAGTCCCGCCCCCCGCGGCACCGGAGCTCCAGGGGGCCCTCACCGGTGGCAACCGAGTCCAGGGTCATCCAGGCCAGAGCCATGGGCCTACCGATCCCTGGGACGGCGTCGGGCCCTGGCCCGGGATCGGGCCGCACCGCCGCGGGGAGACCCGGCCCCGGCTGCGCGGTCGAACCCGGGCAGCCGGCGCCGCTCCAAAGGAGCACCCAGGGCGCGTTCGATGGCCCGAACCATGCCGGCGTCCTCCGGGGTCGTCAGGGTGAAGGCCTCGCCGGACCGGCGGGCCCGGCCCGTGCGCCCGATCCGGTGGGTGTAGGCGTCCACCGTGTCGGGCATGTCGTAGTTGATTACGTGGGATACGCCCGCCACGTCGATTCCCCGGGCCGCGATGTCGGTGGCCACAAGGATCCGGAACCTCCCGTCCCGGAACCCCCGGAGGGCGGCCTGCCGCCGGCTCTGGGACAGGTTCCCATGAAGCGACGCGGCCCGGTGCCCGGCCCGGGCGAGCAGTTCGGCGAGCCGCTTCGCCCGGTGCTTGGTCCGAGTGAACACGAGGATCGCCCCCCCCTCGGTGCGGCGCAGCAGCTCCTGCAGGAGCGACGTCTTCCGGTAGGGGAGCACCGGGTACAGGGCGTGGGCTACCGTGGCCGCGGGGGCCGTGGGGTCCACCTGCACGGTCACCGGATCGCGGAGCATCTCCACGGCCAGACGTCCGAGCTCCCGGGGCATGGTGGCCGAAAACAGAAGGGTCTGCCGTTCCCGCGGCAGCCGGTCCAAGATACGGCGCACGTCGGGCAAGAAGCCCATGTCGAACATGCGGTCGGCCTCGTCCAAGACCACCACCTCCACGGCCGAGAGGTCACAGGTTCCCCGGCCCAGGTGGTCCAGGAGGCGGCCCGGGCAGGCCACCACGATCTCGACCCCGGCCCGGAGCCGCCGGATCTGGGGGCTCATGCCCACCCCTCCGTACACCGTGAGCGAGCGAAGCCCGGTAGGCCGGCCGAGCGTCTGGAACGACTCGTGGATCTGCTCGGTGAGCTCCCGGGTGGGGGCCACCACCAAGGCTCGCACCCGGCCCCGGGAGCCGCGGCTAAGGCGGTGGAGGATGGGCAGCGCGAACGCCGCGGTCTTGCCGGTGCCGGTCTGGGCGAGGCCCAGCACGTCGCGGCCCTCGAGGGCCGGCGGGATCGAGCCCGCCTGGATGGGGGTGGGGGAAACGAAGCCACAGGAAGCCACCCCGTCCGCGATCCGCGGATGGAGGCCAAACGATGCGAAGCTCAAACAATTGTCCTTTTCTTTGAAGAAAGATCAGAGTTATTCAGAGAAGCTTCAGGCGGGGGCTCGGAAGCGAGGCCGCGTCACCTTACAGGGAACCGGCGGGGAAAGCAAACGCGGGGCATCGGCCCGTAGGACGACGGGAAGTCAGAACGTTATGACTCCGGTGACTAAATGGACGCGCTTGGGGCGCGGGGGGTGCCGGGCGCGGCTCCTTGACCCACCCCGACGCAGCCTTCTGGTCCTTCTCGACGGCCTGGAGACCGGGCGCCCCCGCGATGGGCCGGTTCTTCGTCGTGCCGTTCCCGGTGAAACTGGCGGAGCGGCGGGCCTGGTACATTCCCCGGGACACCTTTTTTCCTCACCATCTACGATGCCTGGGAGGGCGAAAGCTCCGGCTCCCGGCGGAACAGGGGCTTCGCACCGAGGTCCTGTGGCGGAGGCTCCAGCTCGTCCGGGTCCACCACGAACACCACCGACCAGTCCATGCCCTTGGCCGTGTGGATCGTGGAGATCGCCACCGCGTCAGTCGTCACGTCGAAGGTCGCCTTGCCCCGGTAGTCCTCCGAGGCCCACCTGGCGAGCACGCCCCGGGCCTGGAGCGCAGCCTCGCGCCGGCGGGTGAACGGCGGGCCGTTCGGCGGACCGGGGGCTCGGGTTGGAGCCCCGGTCAGTCGCTGCCCCGGACCCGCTCCCAGGCGAGGACCGCGGCGGCCAGGTCCTCGAGGGCCGCGCCCACGGACTTGAACAGCGTGATCTGGGAGGGGTCGGTGCGGCCGGGGTGACGACGGCGGCACAGGTCACGGAGATCGGCCCGGACGTCCTCGGGGCTGAGGACGCCGGCCCGGATGGGCCGGACCAGGTCACCCGCCTCGGTGAGGGCCCCTTCCCGGGTGTCCACGAACACCTCGGCCCGGGCGACGGCCTCGTCGTCGACCTCTCGCATCTGGGGGGTGAACCCGCCCACGAGGTCCAGGTGGCCTCCCGGCCGGAGCCACCGGCCCTGCACCAGGGGATCCCGGGCCAGGGTGGCGCAGGTCACCACGTCGGCCCACCCCACCCCGGCCTCCAGGTCCGGCTCCCAGGCCGCGGGCAATCCCTCGGCCGCCAAGCGTTCCGCCAGGGCCCTGGCCCGTTCGGGCGTGCGCCCCCACACCCGCATCGCCTCGATCGGCCGCACCCGGGCGTGGGCCCGGGCCAGGTGAGGGGCCAGGGCGCCGGCGCCCACCACCAGGAGCCGCCGGCTGTCGGGCCGGGACAGGAACCGGCTCGCCAGGGCCGAGGCCGCGGCGGTCCGGCGACGGGTGAGCTCGGTGCCGTCCAGGAGGGCCAGCGGCCGGCCGTTGGCCGGGTCGAGGAGGAGGTAGGTGCCGTACACCGAGGGCTCCCCCCGGTCCCGGTTCGCGGGGAACACGCTCACCACCTTTACCCCCAAGGCCCGTCCGGTCTGCCAGGCCGGCATAAGGAGGAGCGTGGCCGGCTGGCCGTCCACCTCCCCCAGGGCGTGATGGTGGCGCACCGGCACTTGGCAGTCCTCTTGGAACGCCCGCTCTAAGGCGTCCACCAGGTCCCCGTAGGCCAGAACTCGCGACAGGGTCTCCGCGGCGATCCAGATCATGGCGTGTCAGTGGTTTGTGATGGAAGGCTGGAAAACCATAGGGCAAAACTCTCTTCGATTCCTCGGCGCGAGATCCGTTGGTTTGGGCGGAAGGCCTCTCGGAGGGGTACGGTCCGGCCCATCCGTTTGTCGGGCCGCCCGTGGGGCTGGACATCTACCCCGTGCGCACGGTCCAGCGCACGAGGAAAGGAAACCGCCGGTCCGGCCGGCGACGAAAGCGAGCCGGGGGCAGAAACGCGTCCAGGAGCCGGGCCTCCACTTCGTCTGGATCCACGGCCTCGCACCGGAGGTCGGCCACAAGCCGGCCCTCCTCCTCGTACACGGGGAAGTCCGTGCACCCCGAGGGCTTGGCCTCGGTGTCGTACACCGCGCACCGGCCGTTTCGGAACGCCGGGCAGACGATTCCATGAGCGTAGTACATGCCCCCGTCGGCCCGGATCTCGGGAGGCCCCTCTCCCCGGGCAAGCCTTTGGTCGAAGGCCGCCTGGGACTCGTCCAGCCCCCACAGGGCCCGGAGCCGGGGCCAGTCGAGCCCCAGCACCAGCGTGTCGAGCCGGCAGCAGGGGTTCCGGCAGGTCTCGCACCGGGGAATCACCGCCCCAGTCTGGTAGTCCCGGGCCACCTCCCGCAAGAGGGAGACCAGACCGGACCGCGGTGCCCCCCTTCCCCGTCTCATGGCCCGGCCTTCATGCGAACGGCACCCCAGGGGCAGAAGGCGGCGCAGATGTCGCCGCCCTTACTCCAGTCGAGGTCGATCGCCACGCGGCCTTCGGCGTCCCGAGTGATGGCAAGCCCCGGGCAGAGGTACCGGCAGACCGCGCACTCGGTGCACCCGGCGGTCCGGAGGCATGCCCAGACCCCGTCCCAGAGCTCCGGGGGCACGGGCTTGGTCGGGGTGGAAACGGTCTGCACTCTGACGGGCAATGCGACCCCTTTCCGGTTGGAAGCTCTGCTCCTCACCCCAACGAAAGCATTGCCAGAGTCGCGCCTTTTCCCTCGCGGCGTGCGGGGTGGGGGGACCGACGGGCAGGCAACGGCATGAGAAGGCGCGGCGATCGGATGCTGCCCTCGCACCCGGCCGGAACCAACCTCCACCCCCCCGGCAATACTCCTGAAGGTCTTAGTCTGCCGCGGGGCGGCCTGTTTGCGAAACAGAGACTTCGGCCTTGGGGCTGCCGCGCGCCCGCAGGTCACCGGCAGTGCTAACGCGGCATGGGAGCCGCCAGGCCGCCTTGCTGCCTAGATGCCCGTATGATTCATGGAACCTTCTGCTGCAACCGCCGATTGCACGCCATCTCGGGGCGTGCTCGCGCCTCGGGGCTCGACGGACCGTCCCGTACGCCTGCGCCCCTCGGCGCTGCGCTTGCCCCGATCTGACGCACACTCGACGGTTTCGCGACGAACGCTCATGAATAGTGCGGGCTAGCCGCCCGGCGGGCCGCAGCCCCGAAGCCGACGACCGGCCCTAATGCAGGATCTGGCTCAGGAACAGCTTGGTGCGCTCGTGCCGGGGGTTGTCGAAAAACTCGTGGGGGGTATTTTGCTCGACGATCTGGCCCGCGTCCATGAAGATCACCCGGTCGGCCACGCTCTTGGCGAACCCCATCTCGTGGGTCACCACGAGCATGGTCATGCCCTCCTCGGCGAGCTCGATCATCACATCGAGCACCTCCTTGACCATCTCGGGGTCGAGCGCCGAGGTGGGCTCGTCGAACAGCATGATCTTGGGCCTCATGCACAGGCTCCGGGCGATGGCTACCCGCTGCTGTTGTCCGCCCGAGAGCTGGCCCGGGTACTTCTTGGCCTGGTCGGCGATCCGCACCTTCTCCAGGAAGTGCATGGCCATCTCCTCGGCCTCCCTGCGGGGCGTTTTGCGCACCCAGATGGGGCCCAGGGTCAGGTTCTCCAGGATCGTGAGGTGGGGGAACAGGTTGAAGTGCTGGAACACCATACCCACCTCGGCCCGGATCCGCTCGATGTTTTTCACGTCGTTGGTGAGCTCGATGCCGTCCACCATGATCCGGCCGCGCTGGTGCTTCTCGAGCCGGTTGATGCACCGGATCAGGGTGGACTTGCCCGAGCCCGACGGCCCGCAGACCACGATGCGCTCCTTGGGGGCCACCTCCAGGTTGATGTCGTTGAGCACGTGCAGGTCCCCGAACCACTTGTGCACGTGGATCATCTGGATGATGGCCTCTTCGGGGGGTTTCACGGGCGCGGACGCCTCAGACGCACGGGACATCGGGGCCTCCTACCGGGTGCGGCCGGCCGAGCCGGGGGTAAGCTCCCGCTCAAGCCGGCGGCTGTAACTGGACATGGAGAAGCAGCCCAGGAAGTACAGGAGCGCGAGGAACAGGTATGCCTCCGAGCTGAACCCCATCCACTGGGGGTTCGACAGGGTGGACTTGGTGGTGTTCAGGATCTCGTAGAGACCAATGATCACCACCAGCGAGGTGTCCTTGAAGGCCGACACCAACACCCCCACCGTGGGTGGGATCACGATCTTGAGCGCTTGGGGCAGGACGATCCGCCGCATGGTCTGCACGTAGTTGAGCCCCAGGGACTCGGCCGCCTCGTACTGGCCCCGGGGGATCGCCTGGAGCCCACCCCGTACCACCTCGGCGATGTAGGCCGCCGTGAACAGGATGATGGCGGCAAGGGCCCGCAGGATCTTGTTCACGGTGACTCCCTCGGGCAGGAACAGGGGGAACATCACCGAGGACATGAACAGCAGGCTGATGAGCGGCACGCCCCGGATGAGCTCGATGTAGGCGACGCACAGGCTTTTCACGGCCGGCATCCGGGACCGCCGGCCCAGGGCCAGGATCACCCCCAGGGGGTAGGCGGCCACCATGCCGAACACCGAAAGGAGCAGGGTGAGGGGAAGCCCGCTCCATTTCTCGGTCTCCACCACCGGGAGCCCGAACACGCCCCCGCGCATGAGGAGCCCCATCACCGGAAGCCCCACCAGCCAGAGCCACACCAGACGCTTCGACCAGCGGGTGCGCTCCTTAGAGTACCACAGCAGGGCGAGCAGGAGCCCCATGGCCACGGCCGGCCGCCACTGCTCCGGATGGGGGTAGAACCCGAACAGGATGAACCGCAGGTTCTTCGTGATCACCGACCAGCAGGCCCCACCCCCGGCCCGGCAGGCCTCGGCCGGCGTGTACCACAGGGCGTTCCAGAAGGCCCAGCGCACGAACCGGGGCACCACCCAAGCTAACCCCCCCACCGTGACCAGGGTCAGCAGTGAGTTGAACCAGGAGCTGAACAGGTTCACCTTGAGCCAGCCCCAGGGCCCGAGCCGGGTCGAGGGCGGGCGTACGGTCTCGGCAGGGGTCGTCGAGCTCACCGTTCCACCAGTGCGATGCGCTTGTTGTACCAGTTCATGAAGGCCGACGTGGACAGGCTGAACATGAGGTAGACCACCATGATCAGCAGCACCCCCTCGATGGCCTGGCCGGTCTGGTTGATGGTGGTGTTGGCCACCGACACGAAGTCCGGGAACCCGATGGCCACGGCCAGGGAGCTGTTCTTCGTGAGGTTGAGCATCTGGCTGGTGAGCGGTGGTACGATGACTCGAAGGGCCTGGGGCAGGATCACCAGGTTGAGGGTCTGGCCCGGGGTGAGGCCCAGACTCATGGCCGCCTCGGTCTGGCCGTGGCTCACCGACTGGATGCCGGCCCGCACGATCTCGGCCACGAAGGCCGAGGTGTAGAGCACGAGCCCAAGCAGAAGCGCCGCGAACTCCGGGCTGAGGCCAAGCCCGCCCCGGAAGTTGAACCCCTTGAGGTGGGGCACGCTCAGGGCGGTGGGGGCGCCGCCAAGCCACCAAGCCAGCACCGGAAGCCCCACCAGGAGGGCAAGCCCCACCCGGAACGTGGGGAAGAGCTTTCCCGTGGCCTCCTGGCGCCTGTGGGCCCACCGCCGAACCGCCCAGATCAGAACGCACGCTGCCACGAACGCTCCGGCTGCCCAGCCGTAGGCTGGGTGCCCCTCCGGAACCGGCAGCAGTAACCCGCGGTTACACAGGTACACCCCGGGCAGGGGGCTCAGGGCCTGGCGGGGCGAGGGCAGGATCTCGTTGAACAGGGCGTACCAGAAGAAGAGCTGCAGGAGCACGGGCACGTCCTGGAGCACCTCGATGTACGCCCCGGCCAGCTTAGAGACGAGCCAGTTCGTCGAGAGCCGGGCGATGCCCACGAAGGCACCCAGGATCACGGTTAGGACAATCCCGATGAACGACACCCGCAGGGTGTTCAGCACGCCCACCCAGAGGGCCTTGAGGTAGGTGTCGGCCGCCGAGTAAGGGATCGGAGACTCCCCGATCTCGAACCCGGCCTCCCGGCCCAGAAACCCGAACCCGGTGGCGATGTTCTGACGGGCCAGGTTGGCCTGAACGTTGTGGAACAGGTACCACCCCACGGCGAACACCACGGCCAGGACCGCGGCCTGAAAGGCCAAGGCCCGGTTGGCCGGGTCGTTCCAGAAGCGGGTGGCGCCGGCCGGCGCGTCGGAAGCCTGGGTCATGGATCTCGCACGAACGCAGCGGGGCCGGGCGAAACCCGGCCGCCCGGCCCCGGGGCTCGGGTTACTTGAACGGGGGCACGTACATCAGGCCGCCGTCGGTCCACAGGGCGTTGAGGCCCCGTTCCAGCCCCAGCGGGGTGTTGGGCCCCACGTTGCGCTCGAACACCTCCGCGTAGTTGCCCACCTGCTTGACCACGTTGTAGGCCCACCTCTCGTCGAGGCCCAGGGCCTTGCCGTTGCCCGGGGTCACACCCAGGAACCGCTGGACCTTGGGGTCCTTGCTCTTGAGCATCTGGTCCACGTTTTTGGAGGTGATGCCCATCTCTTCGGCCGCGATCATGGCCATCACCGCGTAGTCCACGATGTCGCGCCACTGCTCATCGCCGTGGCGTACGGCCGGGGCCAGGGGCTCCTTGGAGATGATCTCAGGCAGGATCACGTAGCCGTCGGGGTTGGGGGCCACGGCGCGGGTGCCGGCGAGCTGGGAGGCGTCGGAGGTGAGCACGTCGCACCGGCCCGAGAAGAACGTCTTGGCGAGCTCAGCCGTGCTCTCGATCACCACCGGCTTCCATGCCATGTTGTTCTTGCGGAAGAAGTCAGCCGCGTTCATCTCGGTGGTGGTGCCTGGCAGCACGCACACCGTGGCGCCGTCGAGCTCCTTGGCGCTCTTTACCCCAAGCTTCTTGGGCACCATGAAGCCCTGGCCGTCGTAGTAGTTCACGTGGACGAAGTCCAGCCCCAGGGCCGTGTCCCGGCTCAGGGTGCGGGTGGTGTTGCGGCACAGCACGTCGATCTCCCCCGACTGGAGAGCGGTAAACCGCTGCACCGCCGTCAAGGGCACCCACTTCACCTTAGAGGCGTCACCGAACACGGCCGCGGCGATGGCCCGGCCGGTGTCCACGTCCAGCCCCTTCCACACGCCTTTCTCGTCGGGTTTGCCAAACCCGAAAAGGCTCCCGTTCACACCCACGATCACGTATCCTCGGGCGCGCACGGCGTCCAGGGTCTTTCCGGCCAGGGCCGGACCCGCGGCCAAGACCGCGGCGAGGGTCAGGGTGGCGATTCGTCGCAGGATCATGATCCTCCTCCTTTCCGGGCGGCACTGCGCCCCGTGAGCGAAGGGCCCCTGGGTACCACAGGGACAGATCGTTTGGCAAGGACAAAGGGTTTTTTGAAAATACTGAATGCTGTCCACATCGACAAAACCCCAACCAAGATGCGACAATGGACCGCACGCCTGGAAGGTTGTCAAGGCCCGGGGGAACGGGGGCCCGAAAAACCCGACATCGGAACACCACCTGGCATGGCCCATGGCCGCTCGGGAGCCGCCAGGCCGCCCCGCATGATTCATGAATCATGCGGGCTAGCGGGCCGCAGGCTCGAGACCGAAGACCGATGACTGATGGCCGGCGAGCGGATTTCAAGATCAACCGAGGGTTGTATCTTCGTCTTGCGGGGGCGGCGGTGCTGTGGGGGGGGGGAACCTTCATCGCGGGTCGGGTGCTGGCGGCCGAGGTCTCGCCGCTCCCGGCCGCCTTCGTGCGGTTCGCCCTGGCGGGGGCGGTGCTCGTGGTGCTGGCCCGTCAGGAGAAGGGCGCGTTTCCCCGGGACCGGCACACCCTGGGGATCCTCCTGCTTCTGGGGACGACAGGGGTGGCCGGGTACAACCTCCTTTTTTTCACCGGTCTTCGCACGGTGGAGGCCGGGCGGGCAGCCCTTATCATCGCCAACAACCCCGTGGCCATCGCGGCCGGGGCGGCCCTGGTGCTGGGCGAGCGCCTGGCCCCCTCCCTCTGGCTCGGGGCGGGCCTCGTGGGGGCAGTCATCGCCCTCACCCGGAGTCGGGCCGGGGCTCCATCGCTTCGAACCGGTTCGTCCTGAGGTTCTTGCGCGCCCGGAACGGGTCGAACACCCGGCCGTTCATGGCCAGGTACACCCCAGCGGGCAAGATCTGCACGGCGGCCACGGCGAACCCCAGGTTGAACGGCGCGTCCGTGGACCGGAACCGGCCCGGCTGGATCGCGCCCGTGAGCACCACGGTCTTCCCGGGGATCCCGGCCAGAGCCCGCCCCGTCTCGGCCATGGTGTCGGTGCCGTGGGTCACCACCACCCGGCCCTCGGGGCACCGCTCCACCGCCTCGCGGATCCGGACCCGGTCCTCGGGCGTGATCTCCAGGCTGTCCTTGCGCATCACCGGCTCCACCTCGTACTCGAACGCCACCCCCGCCTCCCGGAGCACCTCCCCGGCCAGGGGCTCGCCCACTTGGTAGGTGCTCTTGGCGTCAAAGTACACCTTGTCGATCGTGCCCCCCGTGGTGATCACCCGGATCCGCACCGCTCGCCTCCTGGCCCCCACGACTTCGCTTCTGGCTTTCGGTCCTTTGGGTGGCTTGACTGCTCCCGGCTCAGCCGCTCGCTCTCACCTGTGGGAGCGGTCTCCAGGTCCCGACAACGACCCTGCCGGGTCTTCCGACCCGGGATCGCGACCAGGAGGTCGCTCCTACACCCGGGGGCCGGGACAGGTTGCCCTTCCCCCTCACCCGGCCCCACGACGTCTCCCCCCATGCTCCTTCGGAGCCTCCGTACGAGGCCGTTCTCGGCCACGTACGGAAACCACCAGCCCGTACCGGGCCCGGGGGATGGCCACGTAGGCGAGGTTCTTGAGCTGCTCCTTCCCGGCGGCCACCGGCCCCTTCACCCTGTGAGGGCGTCGGCCAGGCACAGGGAGCGTTCCCGCCGCAGGCGCTCCAGGATCTGGTTCTTGTCCTCCGAGTCCTGTGGAAGCCGGGTAGAGATCCCGGCTGGGGAACCGCAGCCGCGGGGCCCCCGGCTCATGACGATTGAATATCGGATATTCGATCGTCATGCCACCCGCCCGCCATCCCCGGCTCACGGGGATCTCTGCGCCACCCCGAACCAGGGAAGCACCACCACGCCCGACCGCCGGAAGGCCCGGTCGCCTCCGTAGAACAGGGCCGCCGGTCCGTCGGGGTCGCCGGAGAGGTTTCGCCAGTAGCGGAGGTTGGCGAAGAACTCAGGGGTGACGGTCTGGCCCGATTTCACCTCCACCGGGATCCGCTGGGCGCCCAGGTCCACGAGGATGTCGATCTCGTGGCCGGCTGCGTCGCGCCAGTAGTAAAGGCTCGGCTGCTCGCCCCGGTGCAGAAACGCCTTCAGGAGCTCGCTCACCACGAAGCTCTCGAACACCGCGCTCCGCTCCGCCCGGTGAAAGAGTTCTTCGGGGGACCGGATCTGCAGAAGGTAGCACAGGAGCCCCGTGTCCAGGAAGTACAGCTTGGGGCTCTTGATCAGCCGCTTTCCGAAGTTCTCGTGGTGGGGCCGCAGCAGCGCGATGAGAAAGCTCGCCTCGAGCACCGAGATCCAGCGCCGCGCGGTGGAGTGGGTGACGCCGGCGTCCGAAGCCAGGGCCGAGAGGTTCAGCAACTGGCCCGTCCGGCCGGCACAGAGGCGGACGAACCTGCCGAACGTCTCCAGGTCCCCCACGTTCACCACGGTCCGCACGTCCCGCTCCAGGTAGGTCTGGTAGTAGCTCGCAAGCCAATCCCGGGACTCGATGCCCCGGTCGTGAATCCGGGGATAGAACCCGGTGTAGAGCGTTTCGAGCAGGCCGCGGTCCGGGGCCGGGAGCCTGTTGGCCGGGACCTCCCGGCCCAGGGCGTCGAACGAAAGGGGCTCCGCGCCAAGAAGCTCGGCCAGGGAGAGCGGAAGCAGGTGCAGCACCGCGGACCGGCCGGCCAGCGACTGGGAGATCCGCTCCAGCAGGAGGAAGTTGTGGGACCCCGTCAGCACGAAGCGCCCGGTCGTTTGGGGGTCTTCGTCGACCATGACCTGGATGTACGAGAACAGGTCCGGGGCCCGTTGCACCTCGTCGAGGATCACCGGCCCGGCGAACTGCTCCAGGAAGCCCCGCGGGTCCTCGAGGGCGAACTGCCGCTGGTCGGGGAGCTCGAGGGAGGTGTACGCGTGGTGGGGAAACACCGCCCGCACCAGGGTGGTCTTGCCGGACTGGCGCGGGCCGGTGACGCTGACCACCGGGAACGCCCCAGCAGCCCGTAGCAGTTTTGGGGCGAGCGTGCGCGGGATCATGCGGGCTCCGTGACGATTGAACATTCGATGTTCAATTATCACGAATCCGCTGAGACCGCAACCTCCCCGGTCGGTGTGGCTTCCCCCGCTTCCGGCTTCCCCGTGGCCCGGCCCGACAACGGCTCACCCCAGGCTCCTTCGGAGCCTCCGGACGAGGCCGTTCTCGGCCACGTACGGGACCACCAGCTCGTACCGGGCCCGGGTGATGGCCACGTAGGCGAGGTTCTTGAGCTGCTCCTTGCTCCACCGGTTCCCCGGCTCCAGGGCGTCGAGGCCCACCACGAACACCACCGACCAGTCCATGCCCTTGGCCGTGTGCACGGTGGAGATGGTGACCGAGTCGATGGTGATGTCGTGGCCCGCTTTGCTCCGGTAGTCCTCCGCAGCCCACCGGGCCAGCACGCCCCGGGCCAGGAGCTCCTGCTCCAGCCTCTTGGGAAGGGGCGGCCCCTCCGGGTCGTAGGGGCGCTTCGTGGGGTAGAGCACCGCCACCTCCGAGGCGGGCACCCCCCTTTCCAGGACCCGCTCGGCCACCGCCTCGGCCACGAACGCCACCACCTCCTTCGGGTCTGGGAACCGAACGAGGGCCGGATCGGGCCCGCGGGCCGTGAGATACCCCGAAAAGAGCTCCAACTGGGTCGCGCCGGGGCTGGGCTCGGCCGACGTCTCGAGGCCCCGGAACCGCCCGGCAAAGCCAGCGAGCTCCTCGGTGCTCCGGTAGGCCGTGCGCAGGCGGTGAACCCGGCCCCGGGCCCGGATCCCCAGATCCGACCACCGCGCCCGGCCGCCCCGCCGGTACAGGTCCTGATGCTCGTCCAGGGCGATGAGCAGATGATCCGTGTCCGGGTTCAAAAGCCCGACCACCAGGCGGAGCATGGCATCCGAGAAATCCTGGCCCTCGTCCACCAGCACCGCATCGTAGCGCTCCGGAAACTCCCCCAGCCGCCCGAGCGCCTCCTCGACCACCAGATCGTAGTACTCCGGGTCCTCCTTCTCGAACGCGACCGGCTCCCCCACCACCCGCTGGCACAGCTCGAACACGTGGCACACCTCGACCCCGCCGCCCGGCCCCAGCCCCAGCCCCTGGCGAACGCACAGCCGCTTCAGGTACGGCACGAGGGCCACGTTGTAGCAGACCAGGAGGACCCGCTGGACCTTGGGGTTGTACTTCCGCAGGAACCGGGCCCGGTGGACGAGGACCAGGGTCTTGCCGCAGCCCGAAGGCCCCGCCACGATCCGGTGGCCGCCGTCCCACCGCCGGGCCAGGCTCTCCTGGTTGTGGTCGAGGAGCCGAAGCCGCTCCCGGTCCTCCCCGGGCGCGGGCGGCCG
>JALUTY010000084.1 GCA_027021615.1 bacterium
CCGGCTCCGGTGCTCTGGGCACATGGCGGCGCTGAGGTGCACGGCTTCGCCACGCTCCAGGATCCTCTCGAACAGGGTACGGGCGTGGAGGCGGGTGTTGACGATGCAGAGAACCTGCTTCTCCTGGAGGAGCCGCTCTGCCAGATCGCCGTCCGTCAAGGTCCCGAGATCCCGGATCTCGACCCGTTTCAAGGCGACGTACAGGCGGGGAGGGTCGGGGACGATCTCCCGCACTCCCTCCAGCCCGATGGGGAAGTCGTCGCGCCGCTCCACGGCCGGTTGAGTGGCCGTGCACAGCACCACCGAGGCCCCGTAATTCTTCGCGAGCTCACGCAGGGCGAGGAGGCACGGGTGGAGGTGCTCCACCGGGAGCTTCTGTGCCTCGTCCAGGATGATCACGGATCGGGCCAGGTTGTGCAGCTTGCGACACCGGCTGGGGCGGTTGGCGAAAAGGGACTCGTAGAACTGTACCGAGGTAGTCACGATCAGGGGGGCGTCCCAGTTCTCCGCGGCGAGCCGGCTCTCGAGGGTCTCCCTGCCGGCGTCGAGGGCGCTGTGGTGCTCGATCACCGGATCCGGCAGGCCGCGTTCTCTCAGTGGCGCGAACACCCGCCGGAACACGTCCGCGTTCTGCTCGATAATGCTGGTAAACGGGATGACGTACACGATCCGCCGGAGCCCGTGGATGCGGGCGTGCCGCAACGCAAAGGCGAGGGAAGAAAGCGTTTTCCCTCCTCCGGTTGGAACCGTGAGGGAAAACAGGCCAGGCTCCATGCCGGCGGCTTCTAGACACGCCTCACGGACGCGCCGGCGCTCCTCGTCCACGGGAGCTGCCGTTCCCCTGAGCCCTTCCACGTACCGGTCGAGCGCCCCGGCCATACGCTCGAAGATGTCCCCCGGCCACCGGGGTCGAGCAGAATGCCGCTCCGGCTCCATGAAGCGCTCGGTGTCCAGAAAGTCCGCGTCCACGAGGCACGAGAACACCATCCGCACGAAGAATGCGAACGAAAAGGCGGCCGCCTTTGGATCCGAGGCTCTCAGGTCGAGGGATCTCCGGAGAAACTCGGGCAGGTCCGTGGGCGGCTCAATGTGGGGTAGCTCGCTGAGCCCGTGCCCCCAGGGGGCCACGGCTTTCTTGAGCCGCTTGTCCAAGCACGCTCCGTCCGAAACCCCGTCGAGCAGGCCAGCGTGGTGCCCGGCGATGGGGTAGGCCAGGAGATGCCCCAGGATCCGGGACGCGGAAACGGCGTGCTGGGCACCGGCGCTGGTGTGGTCTGTCTTGGCCGCGGCGTCTCCAGAGCCGCCCCCCAGTTCCACCTCGTCGTTGTGGTAATCGCCCTGTGACGCCAGATAGGCTTGGAACGCCGAAGAGAACTTCCCCAGGTCGTGCCAAAGGCCGGCGAGATACCCCCACTCCCGGGCTCCGAACTCCGCCGCGAACGCGCCTGCCTGCTCCGCCACGTTGATCAGGTGGTCCGCTAGCGGCTGCCACTTCGTGGGCGGCTGGCCCGGTAACGTGTGAGCGTAGTGCATGGCACCCCCTCTTTGCACGCGGATCCCTACCCCAGCCTTACCTCGAACCGCACCCTCTCCCAGGGGTCCGGGGACGACCGGAGGCGGGTGATCCGGGCTCGGAGCGGCACGCCCTGGTCGAGCAGCCGGGCGACCACCGCGTTCTCCCTGCGGGGCACGTACCCGATCTTGTCCGTGCCGAAGTACAAGGCCACGGCCTTGGGGTCGTACGGGTTGCTGGGCTCCCGGACCATGCGCAGAGATGCCCCCCTCCGGAGGAGGGGCCACACGGCCTCGCCCCGGTGGAACTGAAACCCGGCCACCGGCGACTCCTGGAGCACCGCGCCCTCGGCCCGCTTGGCAGAACCGGCGGCCAGGGCGGCTGCGGGCAGACTCAGAACGAGCTTGAGAAAGGATCTGCGTTTCATGGGCGACCTCCCAGATGCCTTGGAGCGGACCAGCACGCTGCCATCTTACCCCCTATTCCGGTCAGATCCTGTCCATTTCAGGGGACAGAAGTCAGAAGACAGAAGTCAGGAGGGGCTGTCGTACCGCTCCGCCAGGGTGCGAACCTGTTGGGCCACGTGGGCGCGCAGGTCCGGCGGGCCCAGGAGCTCGGCCCGGTCTCCGAAGCGGAGCACGGCCTGGGTGATCTCGGCGTGGCCCCGGACCGGCACCCGGACGACCACGTGGCCGTCGGAGCGCTCCAGCACTTGCTGGTCCGGGTGGAGGGGCCGGTGCATGACGTACCGGGCGGCCCAGCCGGTGAAGCGCACCACGGCGTGGCCGGCCGGGCCCAGGAACACGCCCAGGCTCTCGGCGAACACCCGGTCGGGGTCAAACCCGGGGGGCATCTGATACTCCTCGTCCAACGGCTCGACCTCGAGGATCCGCTCGGTGTGGAACAAGCGCACCTCACCCCGGAAGTGGCAGTGGGCCAGCAGGTACACGTCGGTGTTGTGCTGGCGCAGGAGGTAGGGGTCCACCACCCGGTCGCGCAGCTCGTCCTCCAGGTTGTGGTAGCGCATCCGCACCCGGCAGCGGTCCGCAGCCTGCTCGGACAGCAAACGAAGGGTGTGGAGAAGGCCCGCCCGGGACGAGGCTGGCGACCGGTGGGACCAGGCGGCCGAGACCCGGCCCAGGTGGTTTCGCACGCCTTGGGGCAGGGTTCGGAGGATCTTGCGCAGGGCCGATTCGAGGGGCTCGTGGAAGGCTGCGTTGTGGAACAGCGAGGCGGTGAGCGCGGCCTGGTGCAGGGCCAGGGCCTCGTGGAGGTCCAGCGGGATCTGGGGTAGGGCCTTGGCGTGGGCCAGGCGGTAGCGCACCTCCCGGCCGTCGCGGAGGCGCTCGACCGGGAATCCGGCCGCCTCCAGGTCGGCCAGGTCGCGGCGGACGGTGCGGGCCGAGGCCTCGGCGGCCCGGGCGAGCTCGGCGGCGGTGCGGCCGAGCCGCGAGACGGCGAGCTCCTGGAGCAGGGTCCACTGGCGAACGAGCTGGCCGGAAGGCATGTCCCCCCCTTTCGGCTGGGCGGCTCGACGGCTGGGCGAGAAGCGGTTGCCGGGGGGAGACGAGATCGGGGTTGGTGCCCCCCCTGGGTGTCCCATGCGCCCTATTTACCGGATTCGCACCGAGGAGGGCAAGGGGAACTCCGCGACCCGCGCGCCTCCAGCGCCAGGAGCGGGTACTTTGTTGTCGGTCCGGCCGGTGAGGGTGAGTGTAGGAGGGGAGGGTCGCGTGGTATATTCTTCCACCGCTGCTGGATTGAACCTCCCCTAGGGGGCGGGGCGGGCGTATCCCCTCCGCAGGGGACGGGCCCCCAGCCTCGGTGGGGAGACCGGCCGGCGGGCGTGGGGATCGACCGGAACGCGGAGAGGAGGAGCGGGATGCAGGATCGGTATTCCAGCCCGGAGTGGACCGTGGACGACTGGCTCCAAGCCTGGCACATCCGGGTGGGCACGGCCTACCGGTGTCAGGAGTGCGCAAACATGATCATGGTGATCAAGGGCGGCACCGGCACCCTGGAGCCCCGATGCCACGGGAAGCCCATGGTCGCGGTGGAGCCGAAGCGATGAGCCGGCCGGTGCGGGTGGGCCAGGTGTACCGGTGTCCGGTGTGCCGGGCCGAGGTGGTGGTGATCAACGCGGCCTCGGCCGCGCTGGAGCCCCACTGCTGCAACCAGCCCATGGAGGCCGTTCGGGTGGTGCCGGTGTACCGGTGCCCGGTGTGCGGCAGCGAGGTGGCCGTGCTACGCCAGGACGACGGGGCGCCCGAGCTGATCTGCTGCGGCCGGCCCATGGAGCCGAGGGAGGCCCGGGAGGCGGCATGAACCGGCCCCGTGCCTGCGGGTCACCGGCGTTGGGTGGGGGCCCTAACCAACGACCGACGACCGACGACCGACGACCGGCGACCGAAGTTCCGGGCACGATCCTCTTGATCGCGGCAACCGAGGCCGAGGCCTCGCGCCTGACCCAGGGGCTCAAGAGGGTGCGGGCCGAGAGTCCTTGGCGGGTCTGGCAGGGCGAGGTGGAGGACACCGCGGTTCACGTGGTCGTCACCGGTGTCGGTAAGGCGAACACGGCGCTGGCCTTGGGGGCCCTGGTTCCGGTGCTGCGTCCGGCCGCGGTGGTGCAGGTGGGGGTGGGGGGGGCCTACCCGGGATCGGGGCTCGAGTCCGGCCACCTGGCCGTGGCCACCCGCGAGGCGTACGGCGACGAGGGGGCCGAGACCCGGGCGGGCCTGCGGGGGCTCAAGGCCCTGGGGCTGCCGGTGTGGCGGGCCGAAGACCGAGAGTGGTACGAGACCCTGCCGGTGGACCCGGGGCTGTGCCGGCGGCTCTCGGCCGCCGCCCGGAAGGTGGCTCCGTGCCGCAGGGGCGGGTTCGTTACGGTGTCCACGGTCACGGGAACGGCCGAGCGGGCCGCGCGCCTGGCCCGCCGCCACCGGGCCGTGTGCGAGAGCATGGAGGGGGCGGCCGCGGCCCACGCCTGCCTGGCGCTCGGCGTGCCGTTTGGAGAGGTCCGGGGCATCTCGAACCCTGTGGGCCCCCGGGACCGGCGTTCCTGGCGGCTCCATGAGGCCGCCGCCGCGGCCCAGGAGGCGGTGCTCGCGCTCCTTGGTGCGTAGCGTCCGCCTAAATTTTGTGTATACTAACTTTCCGTTTGACATCGTGGATCTGTTCCCCAGCCTGAAGGAGGAAGCCCATGCGCGTTCGCCACATCATGACGAGCCCCGTGGTCACGGTGCCCAGCACCACCCCGGTCCTGGAGGCCGCGAAGCTCATGAAGGAAAAGAGAATCGAGCGGCTGCCGGTGGTGGACGACGGCAAGCTGATGGGCATCGTGACCAAGGACCGGGTGCTGCGGGCGTCGCCCTCGATGGCCACCAGCCTGTCGCTCCACGAGATCCACTACCTGTTCGCCAAGCTGACCGTCAAAGAGATCATGCAGCGCAACGTGGTCACCGTGACCCCGGACACCACGGTGGAGAACGCCGTACGGCTGGCCCAGGAGAAAAGGGTGGGCTGCCTGCCGGTGGTGGAGGACGGCGAGGTGGTGGGCATCCTCACCACCAACGACTTCTTCTACCTGGTGCTGAATCCCCTGCTGGGGATCGGCGAGAAGGGGGCCCGGGTCATCGTGCGCCACTGCGACACGCCCGAGCTCATGATGAAGGCCCTGGAGTGCGTGGCCAAGATGGGGCATCGGGTGCTGAACGCGGCCTACCTGCCGAGCCGGCGGGGAGGGGAGCGGGACTTCCTGATCCATATCGACGCGGAGGACGCCTCGGGTCTGGTGGCGTGCATGAAGGAGGAGGGGCTCGACGCCGAGGAGCGCGAGCGATAGGCCAGCGGCGGTCCGACGAGGGGGCCCGGTTCGGGCCCCCCTTCTTCCATCGCCCGGCTTCCAGCCTTTTCCCTCATCGGTAGAACAGCGAGGGCAGCCACAGGCTCACGGACGGCACGTAGGTGACCACGGCCAGGGCCAGGAGCAGGAGCGCCAGAAAGGGCAGGGTGGCCCGGGCCACGTAGCCCATGGGCTTGCGGGTGAGCCCCATGGCCACGAACAGGTTCAGACCGAACGGAGGGGTCAGGAACCCGAACTCGATCACGAGCACCATCACGATGCCGTAGTGCACGGGGTCGATGCCCAGCCGCCGGAGGGTCTCGGCGAAGATCGGCGAGAGGATCAGCATGGCCGACACGTCGTCCATGACCGACCCCAGGGCGAGGAACAAGAGGTTCACCCACAGGAGGAAGGCCCAGGGGCTCTCCACCCGGGCCACGACCCACTCGGCCACGGTGGCGGGCAGGCCCTCGGCCGTGAGCAGCCACACGAACGCCATGGCGCAGGCCAGGATCAGAAGGAGACACCCGGAGAGCACGGCCGACTCCACCAGGGCCCGGTGGAGCCCCTTCCATGTGAGCTCCCGGTGGACCACCGCCTCCACGAACAGGGCGTACACCACGCTCACCGCCGCCGCCTCGGTAGGGGTGAACACCCCCGAGTAGATGCCCCCCAGCACCAGCACCGGCAGGAACAGGGCCCAGATCCCGTGGCGCACCGCCTGCAGGGCCTCGGCCCAGGTGAGGCCCCCTTCGATCCGCCAGTCCTCCCGCCGGGCCTTCCACAGCACGTAGGCCGTGAACACGCCCCCGATCAGCAGCCCCGGCCCGATGCCGGCCATGAACAGCTCGGCCACCGACACGTTCATGACCAGGGCGTAGAGGATCATCGGGATCGACGGGGGAATCACGATGCCCAGGGAGCCCGCGCTGGTGATCAGGCCGACACTGAACTCCTCGGGATACCCGCTGCGCACGAGGGCGGGGATCATGATCGACCCGATGGCCACCACCGTGGCCGGGCTCGAGCCGGAAAGCGCCGCGAAAAAGAGGCAGGCCAGTACGGCCGTGACGGCCAGTCCCCCCCGCTTGGTGCCCACCAGGGCCCGCATCACGTCCACCAGCCGCCGGGCCATGGCCCCCTCGGTCATGATCCGGCCGGCCAAGATGAAGAACGGGATGGCCAGGAGGACGAAGTTGTCGAGGGCGTTGAACAGCTGCTGGGGGATGATCAGAAGCGGCGTGAAGGTGTGGAGCCTCAGCGCCAGCGCCGTCACCCCCACCATGACCCCGGCGATGGGGAGCCCCAGGAGCAGGAGGGCCGTGAACGTGACGACGACCGTGGCGAGCACGGACTCACGCCCTCCCTTCATGCGAGGCGAGCCCCCGGCCCCGGGCGGCACGGAGCACGGCGTCTGCCAGGAACCGGGCCGCCATGGTGCCCGAGAACAGGGGGATCGCGGCGTAGGGGACCCACATGGGCAGCTTGAGCGACGCGCTCGTGACCCCGAACCGGTGGAGCTTGGCCGCGTGGGCGTAGCCGTACCATGCCACCAGGCCGAAGAGCACGGCGCTGGCCAGGCTGGCGAAGGCCTTGACCCACCGCCGGCCGCCCTCGGGCAACAGGCGCTCCACGAGTTCGACCGAGAAGTGGGTGCCGTGGCGAACCCCCACGCTGGCCCCCAAGAACGTGAGGGCGATGCACCCATACCGGCCCGCCTCCTCGGCCCAGTCGATACCGGTGCCGAAGGCGTAACGGAGCACCACCTGCACGAACCCCAGGAGCGCCAAAGCGAGGAGGCCCCACCCGAGCAGGGCCTCCTCGATCCGTTCCGCCAGTCTCAGAAGCCGCACGGGGCTACTCGCCCTGGTGCTCCTTGACCTTCGATAGCAGGAAGTCCATGAACCCCGGCCCGATCTGGGGCCGGTACTTGTCGTAGATGGGGGCCACGGCCTCGCGGAACGCGGCCCGTTCGTCGGCCGTGAGGTCGATCACCTGAATCCCGTTCTTCTTGCAGTACTCCTCCACCGAGATGCCCAGCTTGGGCAGCTTCTTGTAGAGGGCCGCGTTCACCTGCCGGTTTGTGCGGATGCACTCGCGGGCGCCCTTGCGAAACGCCTTCTGCACGTCGGACGGCAGGCTGTTCCAGAAGTCGGCGTTCACCACGATCACGGTCTCGGTGAGGGTGTGGTTGAGCAGGGTCACGTACTTGTTGACCTCGGTGAACTTCATGAGGACCGAGGTGAGCAGGGGGTTGTCCTGGCCGTCGATCACCCCCTGCTGCAGGGCGTTGTACACCTCGGGAAACGGCATCGGCACGGGCGTGGCGCCCAGCAGCTTGAAGGTGTCGAGGAAGATGGGGGCCTCCATGAGCCGGAGCTTCAGGCCCTTCAGGTCCTCGGGCCGCCGAACGGGTCGCTTTGAGTTGGTGAGATGGCGGAACTCGTTCTCCGCGAACCCGATCGCAACAAACCCCTTGGGCTCGAAGAACTTAAAGAACTCCTTCTGAAACTCCGGGTCGTCCAGCACCGCGTAGGCGGTCTTCCGGTCGGGCCACAGGAACGGCAAGTCCAGGGCTGCGGCCTGGGGCACGAAGTTGGAGAGCACGGCCGTTGTGATGGCCGCCACCTGGAGGGTGCCCATCTGGACCTGCTCGGCCATGGACCGCTCCCCGCCCAGCTGGCCCAGGGGGAACACCTTCACCTCCCACTGCCCGCCGGTCTCCCGTTTCACCACCTCCGCCAGCTTCAGCAGCCCCTGGTGCTGGCCGTGGAACGGAGGGGCCACGTGACCCAGCTTCACCACCTTGCCGGCCCAGCCGGGACCGGCGGCCAGGGCGAAAACGACGGCGAGCGCACACACCAGAGCTTTCCGCATGACAACCCTCCTTGCCGCGTGGTAACAAAACGCCCTTTTCTCCAGCTCAAACACCCGAAGCAGAGCCTAGGCGTAGGGTGGTGGGTTTGTCAACCCGGGAGTTGGCAACAGGGTCCGGCTCGGTTTACAAGGAGGAAAAGTAAACTATGTTTGCGCAAAAGGGAGGGTGGAGGAGGCAGAGAGATGGCAGGAGGGGGTTCGCGGCGTACGGCGGCGGGCGGGGCTCACCGCGCAGGCCGTGACGATCCGGGTGGAGGTCGGGGCGTGAGCGGGAAGGTCTTGTTCGAGCGGAGGTCGGCCGCGAGCCGGCTCCTGGACCCGCGGCAGGGGTTTTCGCCTGCTGCTGCGCCGGTGGAGGTGCGCCGCGACCCGGTGACGGGCCGGACGGTGCGCGTGGGGCACTTCGGAGCGGTGCGGCCCGTGCCCCTGGATCTGGAGCGGTACGCGGCGCCCGAGGTCAAGGGCCACTGCCCGTTCTGCCCCGGGAGCCGGGAGCGGGAGCTTCCGCGGTTCGATCCCACCGTGATCCCCGGGGGCCGGCTCGAGGCGGGCGAGGGCCTGCTCGCGCCGAACCTGTTTCCCTACGACGTGCACGGCGCCGTGTGCGTGCTGACCCGCGACCACGTGGTGGGGCTCGAGGGGCTGACCCGCCGGCGTCTCGCCGACGGCCTGGGGCTGGGCCTGGCCTACTGGAAGGCCGTGGCTCGGGCCGACCCGCCCCACCGGTACCCGGTGATGGCCTGGAACTACATGCCCCCTTCGGGCGGGGGGCTCGTCCATCCCCATATCCAGTTCTTCCGGTTCGACATCCCACCCCGGGCGTTGGCCGAGGTGCTCGATGCCTCCGCTCGACGTCCGGGGGTGTGGGCCGCCCTGGTCGAGGCGGAACGGGCCCGGGGCGAAAGGTACCTGGGATGCACCGGGCCATGGGAGTGGTTCGTGCCGTTTGCACCGGTTGGGATCTGGGGGGAGGTCTGGGCCCTGGCCCCCGGCCTGGGGCACCTGGAGGCCTTGGAGTCGGCAGGATGGGGCGCCCTGCTCGACGGCCTGGGGCGGGTGCTGGCCTGCTTTGCCGACGCCGGGATCCACAGCTTCAACGCCGCGTTGTTCGTGGGCCCTGACGCGGGCGAGCCCCTTCCGGCGCAGCTCCGGATCGTGCCCCGCACCCACCTGAACCTCCGCGATTTCGCCCCGGACCTGAACTTCTTCCAGGCGGTGCTGGAGGAGCCGGTGTGCGCGGTGTGGCCCGAGGATCTGGCCCGGCAGCTTCGGCCCTTTTTCTGAGCCGACACCCTGCTCCAGGAGGGCGTCTGTCCGGCGAGCGGCGCCAGCCCCGCAAGGCGGGGGGGCGGCCCGGGATCACCCATCCCCGGTCTTCGCCTTCAGCGCCTTTCGCAGGGCCGCGGCGTGGACCTCGCCGGCCACGTGCAGGGGGTTGGTGAGGAACACGTTGGGGTTTGCCTTGGCATAGCAGTGGAACTGGGTCTCCAGGCCGAGCCGGGGCACGGCCTCCTCGACCGGGAGCCCCACGACCTTGCGGGCGGCCTTCCATGTGGCCCCGCACGGTGCCCCCCTGAGCACCTCCACGGCGGCGATCCGATCGTCGCGGACCTCCACGCAGAACTCGGGCGCACCGAACGACTCGGCGTACTCCCCGAGCTCGGCGATCCGGCCGAGGGTGCAACAGGTGGTGGGGGTGTGGGCCCGGGGCAGCTTCCGGCCCGAGGCCACCACGGGCTTGCCCGCGGCGTCGCACCGATCGAGCAGGAACCCAGTGAGGTCCGGGTGGTAGAGGTGGTCGAGCACCAGGTCGGCCCAGGCGAGCTGCTCCTCCAGGTCCGGCGGGAAATGATCCCGGGGATCGTCCACGATGGGGGGGAACGGCCCGTCCACGTCGACCACCCGCAGCTCCAGGTCGGGCCGCAGCTCCCTCACGGCCCGCACCTTTTCGGCTCCCATTCCGTCTCGTTGGAACACAAGGATCTTCTGCATGGATTCCCTCGTTCAGGAGTTGGAACGCTAGGACGCTGGGACGTCGGGACGACGTGCTCCGGTTCGCTGTCGGGGCGGCCAGCGGGCGCCGGTTGGGTCGGTGTGAATCGGCCCTCCCCCCTCCGAGGATCCCGGCCCCGGGCCAACGAGACCACGAGAGCCAGGAGGCAGGCCGCCAGGCCTGCAGCCATGGCAGCCCGCCAGCCGGCCACGAACCGGGCCGGAGTCACCCCGGTCGGGTCGCCGGCCACGCTTCGAAACACGGCTCCGGCCACGGCGATGCCCAGCACCATGCCCAGGTTCCGGGCCACGGCGGCCACCCCCCCGGCCACACCCAGCCGGTCGGATGGCACGCTGCCCATGATCGACGAGGTGTTGGGCGGGCTAAACAGGGCGCTCCCCGCGCCGAGCAGGCCCAGGGCCAGCACCAAGCCGGGCATGGGGGTTCGGGCACCGAGAAGCATGAGACCGAACAGGGACACGCTGCGCACCCCCAGGCCCACGGCCGTGAGCCGGCCGTACCCGATCCGGTCCGATAGCCCGCCGGCCCACGGCGCCACCAGGCTCATCACCAGCGGCGGGACCGTGAGCACCAGCCCCATGGCCCGGGGCGACAGGCCCCGGAGATCCGCCAGATAGAAGGGCAGGAGGAACACCGCCACGAACCCGGCCAGGTACGCGAACACGGCCGCTGTCACGGCCGCGGAGAAGGAGCGGCTCCGGAACAGCCCCAGATCCACCAGCGGCCAAGGGGCCCAGCGTTGACGCCAGACGAAGGCTCCCAACGCCGCCCCCGCCCCCGAGGCCAGTGCCCACAGCCGGGGGGCCCCGACCCCCCAGATCCCCACCCGGTTCACCGCCAGCACCACCCCCACGAGGCCGGTCGTCAGCAGCGCCGCGCCGATCCGGTCGAAGCCCTCGGGGCGTCTCTGGAACCGGAGGGGTGGCAGGACGCGTCCGGCCCAGAGCCAAGCCGCGATTCCCAGGGGCAGGTTCACCGCGAACAGGCTGCGCCAACCCCACACCCCCAACAGCGCTCCGCCCACCGCAGGCCCGGCCGTCAAGCCGGCCGCAACGGTCGTGCCCACGAGGCCCAGGCCCCGGCCCCGGTGCTCGGGGGGAAACACCGCCGTGATGATGGCGGGAGAGCAGGCCATGAGCATGGCCGCTCCGGTTCCCTGCACCACCCGGGCGGCCACCAGGGCTCCCGCGCCGGGGGCCAGTGCGCACAGCCCCGATCCGGCCGTGAACACGCCGAGGCCCCACCGGTACACCCGCCGTTGGCCCAGCAGATCGGCGAGCCGACCGAACGCCAGCAGTAGCCCCGTGATCACGAGCAGGTAGGCGTTGGGTACCCACTCCACCACCGCAAGGCCTGCCCCCAGGTCGGTGCGGATCGCGGGCAGGGCCACGTGCACGACGCTGGAGTCCAGGGTGGCCATGAACACCCCGGCGGCCACGCAGGAGAACGCCGGCCACGGGGACTTCCGAGATTCCGCTTCCATGAACGTCACGGTGGCCCAGCCGCGGTACGCCTGTCAAGCGGGGCGAACGCGGGCCGGGGTCTTGTGCCCGGAGCGCAAGGTGGCCAAGGACCAAAACGGTGATAAATTTTCGGCTGAACCGGATCTCTCGCCGACTTTTCAAAAGATCCGCGGCCACGGCCGAAACAGGGGCCGGGAGGGTTCCATGGCCCGCACACGTTGGCTGGTCACCGCTTTTCTGCTGGGGCGGATGCTCGTGTCCCTGCCTGCCGGCGCATCAGAGCTGCTCACGCCCGACGAGCGCGCTTGGCTCCAGGCTCACGAGAACCAGGTGCGGTGGTGCCCCATCCTCAACTACGCCCCGATCGACTTCGTGGACGGCGACGGAAGACCGGCCGGCCTGTCCGCGGACTATCTGGCCCGCATCCAGGAGATGTTGGGTTTCCGGATCCGGGTGGAGTCGTGCGGGGACTGGATGGAGATCCTCGAGAAACTGCGGGATCGGCGGCTCGACCTGGTGGCCGCGATCGAGCAGACTCCCGACCGGGAAGAGTACCTGACCTTCACCCGTCCGTACATCACGATCCCCGTGGTGATCCTGACGAGGGAGGACCTGGACCGGGATCTCACGCTGGCCAGCATGGCCGGCATGCACGTGGCCGTGCCCGCCGGGTATGCCACGGTGGGGTGGGTGCGGCGGAACTATCCCGAGGTGGTGGTCGTTCCCACCCGGGACGATCCCGAAGCGCTCCAGGCCGTGTCGCTGGGGCGGGCGGACGCGGCGTTGGTGGACCTGGCCGTGGCGTCCTACTTCATCGGCCGGCTCGGCATCACGAACCTGCGGGTGGCCGGTTACTCCGGGTTCGAGTGGAACCTGCGGTTCGGGATTCGCAGCGATTGGCCCGAGCTGGCCCGGATCCTGGATAAGGCGCTGGCCGCTATCTCCGGGGACGAGAAGGAGGCCATGCAGCGTCGCTGGATCGGGCTGATCGAGAAGCCCTTCTATCTTTGGCCTGCGGTATGGTGGACATCGGTCGGAGTGGTGGGCGCGGTGGGTCTGTTGTTCGCCTCGGTCATCGTGTGGAACCGTTCGCTCGCACGGCAGGTCCGCGAGCGTACGGGAGAGCTGGAGGGGGAGCTGGCCCGGAGGCGTCGGGCCGAGGCCGACGCCGAGACGGCGCGCCAGATCCTGACCGCCGTGCTCGAAGGCATGGACGCGCTGGTGTTCGTCGCCGACATGGAGACCCACGAGGTGTTGTTTGCCAACGCGCGCATGCGTGAGGCCTTCGGCACGGACCCCGTGGGACGACGCTGCTGGGAGGTGTTCCGCCACAGGGACGGCCCGTGCGACCACTGCACGAACCCTCGCCTGGTCGGGCCCGACGGCAAGATCGGTTCGCCGGTGGTGTGGGAGGGGCGAAACCCCGTCACCGGCCGGGTCTACCTGAACTGCGACCGGGCCATCCGATGGGTGGACGGCCGGTTGGTGCGGCTCGAGACGTCCACGGACATCACCGAGCGAAAGAGCCTCGAGGCCCGCCTGAGAGAGGCACAGAAGATGGAGGCCGTGGGCACCCTGGCCGGCGGAATCGCCCACGACTTCAACAACATTCTGGCCGTGGTGCTGGGTAACGCCGAGCTGGTCCTGAGCCGGGAGCCGGCTGATCCCGAGCTGCGGAGGCGGCTGGAACGGATTCTCGAGGCGTCGGAGCGGGCTCGGCAGGTGGTGGCCCAGCTGCTGGCGTTCTGCCGGAAGACCGAGGGGTCATGGCGACCCGTGGACGCGGCCCGGGCCGTGGCCGACACCCTCGTGCTCCTGCGGGCCGCCATTCCGGCGAACGTCCAGATCGAGGAGAGCATCGCCCCGGACGCAGGCGCGGTGTTGGCCGATCCGGCGGGGCTCCAGCGGGTGGTGATGAACCTGGTCACCAACGCTTACCAGGCCGTGCGCGGCTCCGGCGGGCGGGTCACCGTGACCGTGGGGTCGGCCCGGCAAGGGCAACGGGACGGGGTCGTCCTGGTGGTGGAGGACGACGGACCGGGCATCTCTGAGGAGCTGATCCCGCGGATCTTCGAGCCGTACTTCACGACCAAGGAGGTGGGGCAGGGAAGCGGGCTGGGGCTGGCCGTCGTCCGGGGCATGGTGGATGCCGCAGGCGGCACCGTCGAGGTGGACAGCGAGCCGGGCCGGGGAACCCGGTTCACAGTGTGGCTCCCCCGGGCCCAGGAAGGGGCCGGGGGGGCCCCGTGGCCCGCCGGGGTTCCCCGGGGGGCGGGCCAGCGGGTCCTGGTGGTGGACGACGAGCCCGGGGTGGCCGAGGCCACGGCAGCGGTCCTGGAGGGGCTGGGGTACCGGACCCGGTGGGCCACCGATCCGGACGAGGCCCTGGAGCTGGTCCGCTCGGCCCCCAAGGAGTGGGACCTGGTGGTGACCGACCAGACCATGCCGGGCCTGATGGGAACCGAGCTGTGTCACCGGATCCGCGAGGTGCGGGCAGATCTTCCTGTGATCCTGTGTACCGGCTACTCCGAGGCTTTGGACGAGCCCTCGGCAGCGGGGGTCGGGGCGTCGGTTCTGCTGTTCAAGCCGGTGGTCAGTCGGGATCTGGCCCGGGCCGTGTCCGAGGCACTGGGGAGCTGATGCCAGGAGTCGGCGGCGGTTGGGGGGCCTCGTGCCGCGGACTCGGGACGCACGCCGTACAACAAAACGCCCCGCCGACAGTACGCCGGCGGGGCGTTTCTACGTGGACGGCTCTTGTGTGAAGGGGTCAGGCTGCGCTCAGGATGGCCTGCAGGTCCTCGTCCGGGGTGGAGATGGGCTTGATGTCGAAGTTCTCCACCAGCACGTTCAGCACGTTGGGGGTGATGAACGCGGGCAGGGTCGGTCCGAGCCGGATGCCCTTGATGCCCAGGTGGAGCAGGGTGAGCAGGATCGCTACCGCCTTCTGCTCGTACCAGGACAGCACCAGCGACAGGGGCAGGTCGTTCACCCCGCAGTCAAACGCGTTGGCCAGGGCCACGGCGATCTGCACCGCGGAGTAGGCGTCGTTGCACTGGCCCACGTCCAGGAGCCGCGGGATGCCGCCGATGTCCCCGAGCTTCTTGTCGAAGAACCGGAACTTGCCGCAGGCCAGGGTGAGAACTACCGTGTCGGACGGGGTTTTCTCCACGAACTCGGTGTAGTAGTTGCGGCCGGGCTTGGCGCCGTCGCACCCGCCCACCAGGAAGAAGTGTTTGATGGCGCCGGCCTTCACCGCCTCGATCACCTTGTCGGCCACGCCCAGCACCGCGTTGCGGGCGAACCCCACCATCACGGTGCCCTTGTCCTCGTCCTCGGCAAAACCGGGCAGCTCCAGGGCCTTCTCGATCACCGGTCCGAAGTCGCCGTTCTTCACGTGGGTCACGCCGGGCCAGCCCACCAGACCCGTGGTGAAGATATTCCCCTTGTACTCCTCCTTGGGCTCCTGCAGGCAGTTGGTGGTCATCAGGATCGCCCCCGGGAACGCGGCGAACTCCTTCTTCTGGTTCTGCCAGGCCGTGCCGTAGTGACCGTAGAAGTGGGGGTACTTCTTGAGCTCCGGGTACCCGTGGGCCGGGAGCATCTCGCCGTGGGTGTACACGTGGATGCCCTTGCCCTGGGTCTGATCGAGAAGGTCCTCGAGGTCCTTGAGGTCGTGGCCCGAGATCAGGATGGCCTTGCCCTTCTTGTGGCCCAGGGGTACCTCGGTGGGCACGGGGTGGCCGAAGCGACCCGTGTTGCCGGCGTCCAGGAGCTCCATGGCCCGCAGGTTGGCCTCGCCGGTCTTCAGGGCCAGCCCCACCCAGTCCTGGAGCCCCAGACCCTTCTCGGTGAGCTTCGCCAGAGCCTCGTGAATGAAGGCGTAGACCGAGTCGTCCTCTTGGCCCAGGATCGCGGCATGGTCTGCGTAGGCCGCCACGCCCCGGATGCCGTAGAGGGTGATCTCCTGAAGGCTCTTCAGGTCTTCGTCCCGGTCCTGATCGATGGGCAGGCCCACCTCCTCACCCTGCTTGACCATGCCGGCCTGGTCGGCCGCGGGCTGGAACGACGCGGCCGGATCGTCGAACGTGGTCTTCCCCCCGGCCGTTGCCACCTTGGCCCTCAGGGCCTCGCGCCGCTCCACGGCCTCGCGGATCCAGGCCTCGAACCGGGCCGGGTCGAAGTCCACGTTGGTCAGGGTGGCGAAGATGGCCTTGGCCGTGAACCGGTTCACATCGGCGTCCACCACACCCACCCGCCGGCCCTCGGTGGCCACGTGGGACAGGCCGCGCACGGCGTAGGTCAGTAAGTCCTGAAGCGCTGCGACCTCAGGGGACTTGCCGCAGACCCCCCACTTGGTGCATCCGGTTCCCTTGGCGGTTTGCTCACACTGGTTGCAGAACATGGCATGCCTCCTCGAAAGAGAGTGGGTTGGGAATCTCGTTCCCTTGAGCGGGAGCGATGATACCCGGTTCGATCCTCCTGGCCATTGAGCCAGGTCAAGGGTGCCAGGGTTTTTGGGGAGCGCAAGGGGACAAAGGGCCTATGTCTTCCCCCCGCTGACCCACCACTCCGAGTCCTTGTCGAACCACCAGGCTGAGGAGTCCCTCTGCAGGATCCGTTGGGCCAGGTCGCGGGCCACGTCGGTCTTGAGCCGTCTCAGACTGAAGGGGATCCACTCCTCGGCGTTGCGGTTGCCCACGTCCAGGTGCTCCTTGAGCTGCAGCAGCATCTCCAGGTGGTCGGCGTCCTTCGCCAGCATCGCCTCCGGGGTCTGCTGGGCCCGGAACTCGGCCAGCAGCTCGGCCATCTCCTCGCCGAACGGAAGCCCCCGAGTCAGATCGGCCGCAGCCGTCTCCTCGTCGGCCCGCACGTACTTCTGGTTCAGGTAGTTGAGGTCTCCGGTGCGCGCCTCCGGCAGATCGTGGATGAGGGCCATACGCAGCACCCGGTCCGCGTCCACCTCGGGGCTGAGGCGGGCCAGGGCGAACGCGATGATGGCGGTACGGAACGTGTGCTCGGCCACGCTCTCGGTCCCCGACCCGAGGAACTGCCAACCGGTGCGGGGGGTGCGCTTGAGCATACCCGCCTCGAACAGAAAGTCCGCGATTCGATCCATGGGGCTCCTCCGTAGAAAAGGACGGACGCTCGGCGCAGAGTGTACGGGAGCCGGCCCCCTGGCGCCACCAGAGGGCCCGGCTCGCGATTGGGGGCCTCCTCACCGTGGCGGCCCAACGGGCTCCGGCACCGGACAGCGCCCGTGCAGCCGCCGGGGCGGGGCTCGCTTGACCGACGCCCGGCCTTCCCGTATACAACGAATAAACGTCTTCTGCCGGGTCGAACCCATGAGCGAGCGTTCCTGCACCCTCCCCCAGATCCTGCGGCGCCTCGACCACCCGGACCTCCCCTGGGCCCTGGGCTGCGTGTTCGAGACCTTCAGCCGCCTGATGGACATCGACCCGAACCAGTCCTGGCGGAAGATCCTGTACGACGCGGCCCGGGTCATCGTGGAGTTCTTGGGGGCCCGGGCGGCCTCGATCCGTCTGTACGATCCGGGGCTCAATCAGATGGTCTCCTTCGGCTCGTTCCACATGTCCGAGGCCGAGCGGGAGGTGGCGATTCCGTTCGAGGAGTCGGTGGCCGGCCGGGTCGTGGCCACCCAGAGGGCCCACACCGTCTCGGACATCGCGTCGGATTCCTCGTACCGCAACAAGTCGGTGGTGGAGCAGGGGCTGCGATCCCTGCTGGCCGTGCCCTTGTCCATCCCCCGGTTCGATCCCCGGGCCCCCGACGTGCAGGGCGCGATCCAGATCTACTACGCCGAGGCCAACCGGGCGTTCTCCGGCACCGAGATCGAGGTGGCCCAGCTCATGGCCCAACGGGTCAGCTACGTGGTGGCCCGGAAGCAGATCTTGGACCTGCGCCGGATGAACGAGAAGAAGGAGTGGATCGTCGAGCGGATCTTCGCCAAGCTCTCCCAGGACCGCGGAATCAAGCTCAAAGATCTGTTCCAGCCCGCCCTGGATGAGCTACAGGACATCATCCGGATCCAGAGCTGCAGCCTGTTCGCCGTGAGCGAGGACGAGACCCACGCGGTCCTCGAGGCCGGGTGGCCCAGCGAGGGTGGGTATCACACGGTGGGGAAGTCGTTTCTCCTCTCAGACCACCCTTACCTGAACGCGGTGGTGCGCCAAGGCCTGCCCGCCGGGGACTTCGAGAACGAGCGGGTTCACCCCTCCTACCTGCTCATCAAGTCCCCCCAGAAGAGCTACCTGGTGACCGCGGAGCTTCGGGAGTTTTGCCGGGCCCACGGGATTCACTCGATCCTGTACGTGCCCCTGCGGCTGGCCAATCGGGTGCGGTACATCCTCGTGTTCGATGCGGTGGAGCGCCGGCGGTTCTTTACGGACGAAGAGATCGAGATCCTGACCTTCTTTGGGAAGCAGCTCACCCAGGTGCTCGAGATCGAACGGCTCGACGACATCCTGCACGACTTCAAGAACCCGGCAATCGCGGTGGCCGGCTTCGCCCGCCGGGTCCGCCGGATGCTCGAGTCCGGGGACGATCGGCACGACGAGATGCTCAAGTACCTGGACGTGGTGATCCGGGAGGGGACGCGGATCCAGGAGATGGCATTGAGCCTCTACCCGGTGAGCCGGCCCGAGTCCCTGGACCTGACCCGGGTGGTCCAGGATCGGGTGGCCATCAACACCGAGGCGATCCAAGAGCAGCGCCGCACCGGTGTGGAGACCGACGTGGGGGAGCTGGAGCCGGATCTCTGGGTTCGGGTGCGCCGGCTGGCCCTGGAGCGGGTGCTGGATAACCTGCTGAACAACGCCACGAAGGCGGTTCCCTCCACGGGCGGCACGCTCACCGTGCGCACCTACGCCGAGGGCGACCGGGCTTGCGTGGAGATCTCGAACCCCGGCCGTCTGGACCCCGAGCAGCTGGAGGCGTTGCGGGAGGCGGACGTGAGGGGCCGAGGGCTGGGCATCGTGTACCGGCTGGTGCGCTCGATGGGCGGCACCGTTGACGTGGAGCTGGACCCGGACCAGGAGGTGACCACCTTCCGGGTGACCTTGCCCCGCCACCGAGAGGACGAGTGATGGCAGACCGGCTCGTGGCCGCGTTCCCCCGGGGGGGCGGGTTCCTGGTGCGGGCGGCCGAGACCACGGCTTTGGCGGAGGAGGCCCGCTGGCGGCACAATCTCTCTCCCACCGCCACGGCCGCGCTCGGCCGGGCCCTCACGGGTGCAGCCCTCCTGGGAAGCCTGGGGAAGGGTGACGCCTCGGTCCTTCTCCAATGGCGAGGCGACGGGCCTCTGGGGGCTGTCGTGGCCGAGGGCCGGGCCGACCTGGCCGTACGGGGCTACGTCCAGAACCCCCAGGCCGATCTTCCCTCCCGGGACGGCAAGCTCGACGTGGGAGGCGGGGTGGGGAAGGGCGAGCTGGTGGTGGTGCGGGACCTGGGGCTGAAGGAGCCCTACGTCTCGACCGCTCCGATCCAGACCGGAGAGATCGCCGAGGACCTGGCGTACTATCTTCTTACCAGTGAGCAGCTCCCTTCTGCCGTAGCCTTGGGGGTGTACGTGGCGTCCGACTACCAGGTGGGAGCGGCCGGGGGCGTGCTGGTGGAGGCGTTGCCCGACGCCACCGACCGGGACCTCGACCGGCTCGTGGAGAACTTCTCCAAGCTTGGGGGGGTCACCGAGCTCCTTCGGGAGGGGGGGCTCGGCGCGGTGCTGGATCGGACGCTGGCAGGCCTGGAGTACGAGGTGGCGGAGCTGGGGACCCCCGAGCTCCGGTGCCGCTGCAACGAGGATCGCCTCGACGCCACCCTGGCCGCCCTGGGGCCGGACGAGGCCCGCCGGCTCCTGGAGGAGAAGGGCGAGATCCGGGTTCAATGTACCTTCTGCGCCACCGAATGGATCCGCCGCTCGCTCGACGGTCCCTGGGAGAAAGCGAACGTCCGCGGGGGGATCTGAGGAGCCACGGGTCCGCACCCGCGTCCATCTCGGCCACGGATGCACACAGACAGGGGGCTGGGAGATCCCCGGGTCAAGGGGCCGGGGGGGAGAGAACGACGCAAGCCGGGTCCACCCCGGGGATAAAAGATCCGTGTAGATCTGAGTGAATCTGTGGCCAAAAGGTTCTCCAGCCTCCCAGCTTCCCAGCTTCCTAGCTTCCCAGCTTCCCAGCCTCCCCGCTTCCCAGGGTCATGAAGTCGATCACCCGCCCCAGCTCCAGGTCGCGGATGCCCAGGCAGGGGGCGCCCATGGCCTCGGCCAGGACCCGGGCGTAGGCGTAGGAGTGGATCCAGGTCAGGTCGGTGTCCACCACCAGGCTGCGGATGCCGGCGTGGCGGATGCGGCGGGCCTGATCGAGGGCCTCCTCGAACGGCTCCCGGCCCGCCATGCTGATGTTCGCCTTGCCGTCGGTCAGGAGCACCAGGAGCGGCAGGCGGCCGGGGTGCTTCGTGAGTTCCCGGTGGAACGCCTCCAGGCTCTTGGCAAGCGCCAGGGCGAGGGGCGACTTCCCCCCCGTGGGGAGGTTCTGGAGGCGCTGCTGGGCCTGGGCCACGCTCGTGGTGAAGGGGAGCACCAGCCGCGCCTCCGTGCCCCGGAACGCCAGGAGCCCCACCCGGTCACGCTTCTGGTAGGCGTCGGTGAGGAGCGTGAGCACGATGCCTTTGGCCTTGGCCATCACCTCCTCCACGCCCATGGAGCCCGAGGCGTCCACGGCGAAGAGAAGGCTCACGCCGGAGCGCCGGGTGCGCACCTTCTCCCGGAGGTCCGACGGGAGCACGGCGATGCCGCGGGGAGGGGCGAGGCCCATGGCCCGCCGCCGCACCTGCTCGGGGGCGGCGGCTCGGAGCGTGGCGTCCACGGCGAGCGCCCTGGGTTTGTGGCGGGGGATCCGAGCCCGGATGTAGCGCCCGGCGTCGGGTGCCAGACGGTTGCGGACCCTACGGCCCCGGGCCAGGTGCTTCTGCACCGCCCGGTTCACCAGGATCCCCCGGACCCGAAACCGGCCCGCGGGGGCATACACCCGGTGCTCCGGCACCAGGCGATCCCCGGCCTTTTTCTCTGGGCTCAGGTGGGCTCTTTTTTTTTATGGGGAGGATTGTGCCTCGGGGCCTTCTGGGCCTCCCGGGTCCGCTGGATCGAGGAGACCACCTCCTCCTCCGAGAGGATCCGCTCCTCGAAGGGCGTTTTCTTGAGCCGATGGGCGTACACGAGGCCCGCGGCCTCGGCGATGTCGCCGTCGGTGACCCGGGTGCGGCCCCGGTAGGCGGCCACGGCCCGGCAGGCCTTGAGTAGGGCCAGATCGGCCCGGTGGCCGTCCACTCCCAGGTCCACGCTCAGGGTAGCGATCACCTCCAGGTCGTCCTCGGTTACCTCCACCCGGGGCAGGAGCTGCTTGGCGCGCACCAGGGCCTCCCGGACCCGGGAGTCGGCCTCGGCCCACTGCCGCCGGAAGCCCTCGGGGTCGGCCTCGTAGGCCTGGCGCCGGCGGATGACCTGGACCCGGTCCTTGGGGTCCCGGATGCCCACCACCTCCACGCACAGGCCGAACCGGTCGAGGAGCTGGGGACGGAGCTCCCCCTCCTCGGGGTTCATGGTGCCCACCAGCACAAAGCGGGCCGGGTGCCGGACGGAGACCCCCTCGCGCTCCACGTGGTTCACGCCCATGGCTGCGGCGTCCAAGAGCACGTCCACGATGTGGTCGTCGAGCAGGTTCACCTCGTCCACGTATAGGACGCCCCGGTTCACCCGGGCGAGCACCCCGGGCTCGAAGGCCTTCTCCCCCGTCTTGAGGGCCCGCTCGATGTCGATGGACCCCACCACCCGGTCCTCGGTGGCGCCCACCGGAAGGTCCAGCACGGCCATGGGCCTTCGGAGTTCGGGGAGGCTCTCTCCGGCCTTGCGGCGCTCCCGGCACCGCTCGCACATCTCCTCCGGCCGAGTGGGGTGACACGAAAAGGGGCAGTCGGCCACCACCGGGATCTCCGGCAGGAGCTGGGCCAGGGCGCGCACGGCCGTGGACTTGGCCGTTCCCTTCTCTCCCCGGATCAGCACCCCGTCGATCGTGGGGTCGATCACGTTGAGGACGAGGGCGAGCTTCATGCGCTCCTGGCCGACCAAGGCCGAGAACGGAAACACGTGGCTGTGGGGCATGGGGCCTCCTCCCTCGGGAACGCGAAAGGGAGCGTATGCTAGCACGAAGGTGCCCCGGATGTGAGGGGGACGCTTCGCAGGTGCTCCCGGGGAGGAGGCCGGAACGGGCTATCGGGCCGCTTCCTCGATCATGGCTAGGATCTCGCGCTCCACGTCGTGGGCCACGCCAGCCACGGCTTGGGCGTTGGGAAAGACACGCAGCAGTTTCGTGGGGAGCAGGGTGCCGATCCGGGTCTTCCCGTGCTCTTCGTACACCGTGATTCGGCAGGGGAGGGCGAGGCTGATGGTCATGTCGGCCGTGAGCACCTCGGAGGCCCGGTGGGGGTTGCACACCTCCAGGATCCGGCACGCACGGGGAAACTCCACCCCCTTCTCCCGCATCTTGGCCTGGAGGTCGTACGTGTGGAGCACACCGAACCCGTGACGTTTGACCGCCTCGGCCAGGTCGGCCGCTGCGGTCTCCACGTCCTTGTCGGTCTCGACGATGTGGATCATGGTCCTCTCCTTTTTTTCTGCGGTTCGTGTCGTCTTCGTCGCCTTAAGGTCTCCCGATTGCGCCACCGTCCCTCCCCCGTCCGCCCCCGATCTGGCGCGGCAGGGGAGGGGGTGTCCAAGGGGCCCCTCTCGACCTCGGCTCAGGATGCCGAGTCCAAGATCCCCTGGAGGCGTGCGGTCGTCTCCAGAACCGCCCGACTCGTCTCGGGGTCGAGCGAGTGGATCCGTTTCGCCTGCTCCCGAAGCTCCTCCAACGCCGGTTGGGCGCTCTCCCGGAGCGAGCCGGTTTCCCCGGCACGCCTGCGTTTGCGCATCAGCTCAATGCCCCTTACGATCTGCTGGATCTCCCGGATTGAGGTCTCGATCGGCTCCATCTCCTCTGCCCCAGCCCCCAGCCGGTACAGCTGCGCGCTGATCCGGGCGATGGGGCGGGCCACCGTTCGATGGAGAACGATGTTGAGGATCACCAGCAGACCCAGGGAGATCAGGGCCACGTGGAAGGCGTGACGAAAGAGGGCGTCCGTCCAGGCGCCGCCGAGCGCCCAGGTCTCTACCGCACCATACACACCCATGAACAACGCCACGATCCAGGTGCAGTGGAACGAGACCACCGTGGCCAGGGACCAGTCCCTCGATCGCTTCATGGATGACTCCGTTCTCGGATCCGGCCGCCTTCCGGGGTGTCCCCTACCGATAACGGTAACGGCGGTAATAGTAGAAATAGCGTGCGCGATCGCCCTGGACTGAGATCCGGGTGCGCTCCCGCAAGGTGTCGAGCTTCTGGGCCCGCTGGAGCTTCTCCAGGGCCTCCCGCTCCTTCTGTGCCTGGAGTTGACTCGACGCCTTCTTGGACTCGGTCTGAACCGCCTTCAGGGAGCCACGGCCCCGTAACAGGACGTCGAGGGCCATCTCCGGGGTCATGTTCATGGCCACCAGGTATCCCGGGCGCACGTAGTCGTAGATCTCGGGGTCAACGTCCAGGTAGAACTCGTCGCCGATGACCCCCGAGACTTTGCCCTGCCCCACGCGCCGGCCGTCCAGGGCGTACACCTCCACCGAGGCGCCGGGATACATCGCCCCGTTCAACAAGATGCCCAGGAATCGGGGGCGCGTCGCGGCATTTCGGACGATGGCGCCGTAGGCAGGGGGTTGCGTCGCCTCCTTGGGGCCGTACCAGTCGTCTCGGATTCTGGCGAGCCGCCCGGACTCCTTGAGCCGCGCCAGCGCCTCGTCGATCGCCTGGCGTAGGGACGTGTCACCCTTGCGCACCGCCATGTGGTACTCTTGCCGCAGGATGGTGACGTCTGGGATCTCGAACCCCCGCCCCGGGATTCCGGCGAGAAGATCCACCAATATGGCCTCGTCCGCCGTGAACGCGTCGATCTCGCCGTTGAGCAGGGCCTCCACCCCGGAGATGTAATCGTCCACCGGCACGATCTGGCTCACCTTGCACCGGTCGCGGGCGCAGCTCTCCGAGAAGGTCCCTACCACGGCGCCGATCCTCTTTCCTTCCAGGTCCTTGTGAGCACGGATGGTTCCCGTGCGGGCCAGGAGCTTCTGTCCCGACACCAGGTAGTGCTCGGTGAAGTCCACCACGGCCGCCCGCGGCTCCGTATGGGTCAGCCCGGTCACCACGTTCACCCGGCCATCGATCAGGGCGGCCAGTCGGTTGGAAGGGCTCACGGCCTGGAACCTGGGCCGCACCCCGAGCATGCGCGCGATGGCGGTCGCCACATCCACGTCATAGCCCACCAGCCTTCCTGAGCCCGGCTCGCGAAAGGCGAGGGGAGGGTCGTCCTCCGGCACCCCTACGACCAGAACCCCGGTCTTTTTCACCTGGCCCAGGGCCGCCTGGACGAGGGTGGCGTGGGGCACGGCGATCAGGGTCGCCATCGCGAACAAGGCAGCCCGGGGCCATACAGCTCTCATGGTGTTCCTCCCGGTTTGGTGGTGGGGGGTCTAACGCACATATCCGTGTTCCATGTTCAGGATGGACTGGCGGTCCCCGATGTAGTCATTGAAGGTTGTCTCGAAATCGAAGCTGAGGCCGATCTGCACCGTGTGCTCCTGGTCGAACCCCACGGCCGTGGCCAGATCGCCGGACCGGCGGGTGTACTGATACTGGGCCAGCAGGCCCATGCCGTCGCCCAGACGGTACTGGAACGTGGGCACCACGCTCCACTCAGCCGCATCCTCGTCTCGGTAATCCTTGTAGGCGGCCGTGAGAGCCGCCTTCCAGCGCAGCACCTGGAACGTGCTGTGTCGGTAGTTGACGGCGGCCGCCACCGCTACGCTCTTCGCGAGCGCTCGGCCCTGATCAGTGGTCAGGTCCCGGTCGCCGGCGCCGGTGTCGTAGAGCACCTGGGCCATGGCCTCCCAGTGGTCCAGGGGATCCATGGTGAGGTTGATCACGCCGCCCGCCACGAACGCGTGCTTCCATGTGTCACCGTCCACGTCCACCTTCTGGGCGTCCCAGCCGACGCCGAGCTGCCGCAACCGGCCCGAAAATTTGAGGGGACCTGGCACGGTGCGTTGAACGAACAGCCCCCCTGAGTTCAGGTCGAACTCGTCCTCCACGCTGCCGTTGAGATCGGTCTCGACCCGTTGGGCCAGGTAGCCTGTCACCTGCAAGAACCGCCGGGGCCAGAACAGATCCAGCGCGAGATGGTTTCCGAACTGGTGGTACTCTTCGGTGTTGGAGTTGGAGAAGCCGTTCAACACCTCGGTGAACCGCAGCAGGTCGTCATCCCTCAGGGTGGGGAACTCGACCAAGAAGCTCCGGAGCTTTGTCCGGCCAAGCTCCACCTGGTAGTTCCGGTCCCATAGGAATGCGAACACCCGGTGGTAAAACACCGACTCCGTGAGGTCGGCATCCGGGTCGGGGAACTCCAGCCCGACCACAGCCCCGCCTACGCTCCTGTCAAACAGCCGCCGGTCGAACCGGGCCAGGATGCTGGTGTCGGCGATGCTCACGTCGTAGAGGTCGTCGTCGTCCCTGCCGTCCCCCTGCAGCCAGGTGGCGTTCAACGTGGAGATCAGCCGTCCCCCGATGGTGATCCGGGGGACCACGTCGGCGCCCACGTCCCGCGCCGAGGCCAGTGAAGCCAGGGCCGGTGCCGCCAGCGCGCCGAGGATCACAAAGGCCCATCTACGCATGTCCGCTCCTTGTGGTAGGCCGCTTCGCGGCCTGGTTGCGAAACAAAAACTCCGACGGGACATCAGGCGTTCCGCGTACCCGCGGGTCGGTGGTGAATCTCTGACCGCGGATCGATGACCGTCGATCCCAGACCGAGCTCTTGGGGATCACTCATCCAATGCCACCTTGGGGGCGTAGGGGCCGTCGATGCCCTCGTAGGCGAGCACATTGAGGATGCCGCCAGGGTAGATCCCGTTGTTGGTGACCCTGCGGGTGTCGTGGTCGTGGAAGGTCCAGTACCCCGGGTTGTTGCCGTAGATCACGATGTCTGCGGTTTTGCCCGGCGACACCCGTACCGTGTTCTGCTCGATCGGTTCGGGCAGGTCGTTCCCGTCCTCGGCAACAACGAAGAACTGGTGACCGTGAAGATGCATATAGTGTTCCAGCTGGCCCGCGTTGATCAGCCGGACCCGGATCCACTCGCCCTCGCGGATCCACAGGTTCTCAGTGGCGGGGTAGCACTTGCCGTTGATCGCGAAGAAGTTGAAGTCCAAGGTCGCCCGCCCGCCGCCGGCCAGCCTCTGGGTGGTGTAGGGAGGCATGTATCCGCTCTCCAAGGCCCTCTGGAACTCCTCGTAGGTCCGGAACACTCCCATGGTCTGGGCGTCGAGCTTGCCCAGCTCCATCAGGAGCATCCGCTCCTTCATCCGCCGGAGCATGGCGTTGAGCTCCTCGCGAATGAAGTTCAGGTCCCAGCTCGTCAGCAACAGGACGTAGTCCCGGGTGTAGGGGAACCGCTGGCGGATCGGGTCGTTGGGTTTTTCGATGATGAACGCGCCGTGCATGCCCGACTGCATGTGGAGCAGCGTGCCGAAGTGGCAGTGGTAGAAGCGTGTGCCGGCGGGTCGGGCCTGGAAACGGTAGATGAACGTCTGCCCCGGCCGCACCGGATCCTGGGTGACCCAAGGCACCCCGTCCATGGTGTAGGGTACGTCCAGGCCGTGCCAGTGAATGGTGTGTAGGAGCTCGGTGCGGTTCTTGAACCGCACCTTGATCCAGTCGCCCTCCTTCACCCGGATGGTAGGGCCGGGGACCCTCCCGTTGAAGGCCAGCATGTGGGCCTCCACCCCGGGGAGCAGGGTGTGGCGCGTGATCTGCAGGTCCAGGTCGAAGGTTTTGTAGTCAACCTGGTCGTCCCGCGGGGCCCCGGGGGGCTCCACCACGGCGGGCATACCGGGCAAAGGGGCCTCGATGGTGCGCCCTTGGGCCGGCAGGGGAGTCTGGTGCCCGGGGTCGGGGGCTGCGGAGGGGGTGAGGAGAGGGGGGGCGACGAACCGCGTCTCCCCCCCGGGAGGTGACTTGGGAATCGCCGCCTCAGCCTTGGTCGCGAGCCCTGCAGCGGCCGCGCCGGCCACTGCCAGGCCGGTCTTTAGAAAGGTCCTTCTCGGAAGTCCGGAGGTGGGGTCGTGCCCTTCTAGGGCCTTGTCGCTCATAGGCTCTCTTCCTCCTCTTCGGTGGGGGATGGGGACCGGTGGCGGAGTCTATCACCGGCACGGGAGCCCGCAACCGTGACTGGTGGCGGTCGCAATGAGTGGTAGAGTCGATTCCCGGGCCCAAGGTGCGTGGGGCGTGGCAGAACGGCAGAAGGAGCCCTCCCCTCCAGTGAGCCGTGAGGTGGCCTGCCTGCAAAAAGGTGATCTGCACCGCCCCGAGCCCGCAGTTTCGGCGACAGGGCATGGGGTCTGTTTCCGGCCGCGCGTGAGGCCGTGCAGGCACGGGACAGCAACAATGGTTCCCGGACCGTGGGGCCGGGGACGGACGGTTCGCGGACCGAGCCAAGGAGCCGCACGCAGCTCTCCAACAGGCCCCATGCCCCCCGGCTCCGATGCCGGGGCGAGTTTTCGATCAACGACTGGCGGCTGACGATCGACAACCGAAGTTACGGGGGGCATGGAGAAAAAGGTCCAATGAAGTGAAGAATAGTCCCCTATTCGGTGGAAGAGGTTTTCTTTCATCGACAAGATCCCACAAGGGTGACCGGAGGCGATACGATGTCAGGACGACGTGGACTCTGGTGGGTGGCGGTGCTTGGGTGGGCGGTTTTTGGGGTCGGTTGGGCTCCCGGTGGCCCGGCAACGGAAGGGCGGTCCCTCGCGCTGGCTACCGACGCTCCGACCGACTACCTCGTCCAGATCGAGTTCGCACTGGCGAACCTGGACGGCCAGATGCTCAAGCTGACCCGCCGGGCATTGGGGGAGGATCCGCTCCGAAGGTGCGCCTTCGGCATCGAGCGCCGGAGGTACGTGACGTTGCGAGAGGACCTGCGCGCCAAGCTGGCGGCCGCCCGCCGGTCCCGGGCGGAGGCGGCCCGGTTGCGTGCGGAGGTGGAGAGTGCGTTCAAACGGGTTCAGAAGGCGTACGAGCGTGCGGTTGCGTGTTACCGGTGACCGGTGGTGGAGAGGGGGGGTGAGGGGCACGGTGCTGGCCTTGGCCTTTTTATGGAGCGGGGTGGCTTGGGCGGGCGATTCGGGCCCTCCCGTCACCTTCCTTCCAGGGGACACGAGCGTGCGAAGCCTTCGGGCGGAGTGGAAGGGGAGCACGCTGGTGCTGCGGGGCCAAGTGGGCCAGCTCTTCCGCTCCCGCCTGCGCACCGAGCTGGAGACGAGCGTGTTTGGCCCCGGGGGCAGGTTGATCCGCACCACCTGCGCGAAGGTGTTCCCGTCGGCAAGGCGGGGTCGAGGGAGGCGTTGGCGGACGTTCACGTTACGGGTTTCCCTGGCCGAGGCACCCAAGGGGGGGGTGTGGGTGCGGGTGGACCGCCGCCTGGGACGGTGCACCCGCTGACCTCGGTGGCCGGTCGAACACCCGTGAGCCGCGAGGCGGTCCGGGCCGTCGCCAGGGCCTCCGCAGACCCCGTGCCCTGGACCGGAGAGCCAGCCCGCATGATTCATGAATCCTTCTGCTGCAACCGCCGATTGCACGCCATCTCGGGGCGTGCTCGCGCCTCGGGGCTCGACGTACCGTCCCGTACGCCTGTGCCCCTCGTTGCTGCGGTTGCCCCGATCTGCCGCACACTCGACGGTTTCGCGACGAACGCTCATGAATCATGCGGGCTGGGGCCGCTTGTTTATCCCCGGGTCAAGCCCACCGCGCCTGAGGACGATACCTCCCCGGTGGGTTCAGCTGGCGAGTCGGCGGAAGGCGGGCGAGTTTCCGTGGCTGCAGGCCCCACGGCAGATGTCGAGCGCGTCGGCTTGGGCGCGATGCGGAGAAAGGAGTGGAAAGATGGCTCGTGAGGGCAAGAGGATCGGCGGACCGGTAGCCTTCCTGCTTGGGGTGAGCCTGGTCGCGGCCCCCGCCGGTGCGACTCATCCGGTCCTGGGCGGTGGGTCCGGGAAGGGCGCGGGTCCGATCGTGACGCCTGCGGCCGGGAACCTGGGGAAAGGAACGGTGGCCGTGAACTTCCAGGTCGACTACCAGGCCTTCAACACGTTTTCCGAGCGCGAGCTGCTGGAGTTCGCAGCCGAAGACCGGGAGATCCACAACCTGGAGAGCGTGACCACCTACTCGGTCTCGGTCAGCTATGGGGCCGGGCGTTTCGCCACCTTTCACGTGGCGGTGCCCTACGTGGTGCGCCGGGGAATCGAGGAGTCGGAGCCTCCGGACGAGATCCACAGCCACGGGGACTCGAGCGGTTTGGGTGACGCCTCGGCTCACGCCCACGTCCGGCTGTTCGGTTCGGAGGCGTGGGGGGTCGAGGCCACGGGGATCGTGGCGCTCAAAGCCCCCACGGGGCAGACCCGGGTCCGGGACGACGCCGGCAGCCGGTTCGACGCGGAGTTCCAGCCGGGGTCGGGCTCCTGGGATCCCACAGTGGGGCTTGCTGTGTCCGAGGCTTACGGGCCGTTCGCTCTCCACGGGGCGGTACGGTACACCTGGGTCAACGAGGGGGTCCTGGATACCGACCTGGGCGACCGGTTCAACTACGACCTGGCGTTCGTGTATCGGGTTCCACCTCCCCTCAGGGTGGATCTCGTGATGGAGGCCAACGGCCTGTGGCAGGACCGGGAGCGCCGGGATGGGGTTGAGGATCCGGACAGCGGGGGGCGGGTCCTCCTGGTTTCGCCGGGGCTGAGGTGGCGGATGCACCCCCGGGCCAACGCCTACGTGTCCGCGGGGTTGCCGGTGTTCCAAAATCTTAACGGCGACCAAAACGAGGTGCGGTACCGGGTGCTGGCCGGGGTGGGAGGCGCGTTTTGACGACAGCCGTCAAGGAGGATCGAAAGCGCCGGGTTCTGCCTCGAGGCTTCGGCGCCTACCCGGAGCTCACAGTGTTTCGACCGGCGACCAAGGTTGCGGCGAGGTTGCCGGGAAGTCGACGAGGAGGATCGGATGCGGACGAGCCGGGC